>NZ_VTQX01000047.1 GCF_008764295.1 Bacillus methanolicus
AGTGGTAGAGCAATCGGCTGTTAACCGATCGGTCGTAGGTTCGAATCCTACCCGCGGAGCCATTTTAGTCACTTTATTAGTAGTATAATTGTGAGCTAGAATGCATGCTTCCATAGCTCAGCAGGTAGAGCACTTCCATGGTAAGGAAGAGGTCACCGGTTCGAGCCCGGTTGGAAGCTCTTTGAAAATGACATTACGGCCCCTTGGTCAAGCGGTTAAGACACCGCCCTTTCACGGCGGTAACACGGGTTCGAATCCCGTAGGGGTCATTAAAGTTGCACTTGCTGCAACATTGGAGGATTAGCTCAGCTGGGAGAGCACCTGCCTTACAAGCAGGGGGTCGGCGGTTCGATCCCGTCATCCTCCACCAACATTTTTTCGCGTTAGCGAAAATAATGTACCTTTTAATTGTTTGTGTTAATATATAGGCCGGCCTAGCTCAATTGGTAGAGCAACTGACTTGTAATCAGTAGGTTGGGGGTTCGAGTCCTCTGGCCGGCACCATTTTTATGTTTCGGAGGGGTAGCGAAGTGGCTAAACGCGGCGGACTGTAAATCCGCTCCTTCGGGTTCGGCGGTTCGAATCCGTCCCCCTCCACCAACCTTATTTCGCAATAGCGAAAATAAGGCACCATTATTAATTACAAAATACAGTAACAAATTTTCATTATTGGACACTAGTGGAAATAAGAGTTGTATCATAAAAACATAAAAACAGGACAAGCTATAAGTAGTCCTTTTTATTTTTGAATTTTACATATTATTGGGCTATAGCCAAGTGGTAAGGCAACGGACTTTGACTCCGTCATTCGTAGGTTCGAATCCTGCTAGCCCAGCCAATTTTAGAGCCATTAGCTCAGTCGGTAGAGCATCTGACTTTTAATCAGAGGGTCGAAGGTTCGAGTCCTTCATGGCTCATACCTCTTAAGATAGTTATCTTAAGAGGTTTTTTATATTCAAAAAAAGACTATAATGATTATTTAAATCCTTATAGTCTTCTATGGCTATTTAAGAGGTATTTTAATTGGCTCAAGTTTAAATGGTGGCTTAGCGGATTCTAATTCAACTCCAGGCTCAGATGGATTTTGATTTTCCATTTCTTTGAAAACAGTCACAATTGGTGTGACAGTAATAGAAGTTGCATTTTCATCTATTCTGTTGTAATCACTCTTCCATGCTGTCCTCCTATGTTACCACCGTATAAACTACTACTTACAACCGTGTATTTATTACTTAGATTGTCTGTTATTTCAAAATCATAAAAGACAGTTATCCAATTCTCTTCTATCCATTCTTTTGCATGTATATTTGCTTTTCCAATAAAATAAATGCTAGTAGAAATTGGTGTGGTTGTGATATTTTTAAGTTTTACTTCGAACCCATCTCCCTTAGTTCCAACATTTTTGAACTGGTGTACTTCACTATCAACTCTATCCAAGGTAAATTCAAATGACCAATTACCTTTTGTTTCAATATTATTGTCAAATCGTGAATAGATCGAAGTTGCGTCCCAAGTAAAATCAATGGTATCAGGTCGATTACCGTTCAATATATTCAGCATGAATAAGCCAGCATACTTATGATCACCTAGTTTCTTTATTAACTGGTTTTCGCTTAGTAAACATCAAGTTCCTTAAACAGGTATGGTTCGCTATATATTAAGGGCTCCTCTCCTAAGTCGTGAGCACTATCAATTATATAGGCTATTGTAATGTTCTCCCCGTCATATACCGCATCAGTTAAAGTAATACGGACACCGTTACTTTCCTGTACTAAATCCAATTTAGTGGTGTAACGATCGTAATCGTTAAAAATATACTCTTTTACGTTATCTTCAAACAAATTGAAAATATTATGAAGTACTGGTAATTTTTCTGTCAAAGATGGGATTGAAAAACCGAGTGTAATAATAGTTGTAATAAAAAGAAGGGCTGCAACAGATCAGGTTTTAATTAAAGGAACTTTCTTATTGTTTTTTGTTTTGGTTGAGAGTATTCCTTTACGAATGGAGTCTCGGACTTCCTTTTTTGGCACTTCTATTTGCTCATATATTTCCTGCAAGAGTTTCTCTTTCATTATATCCGGCCCCCTTTCAATCCGATTCTTAATTGTTTTCCTCTATGAAGATAAGTTTTTACAGTATTCTCAGGTATGTCCATAATAGTAGCAATATCTTTAATTGGAAGGTCATGAAAATAAAATAGAATGATGGCATCTCGGTAGTTATCATTTAAGTTAGTAATGGCAATAAATAAATCGATTTGTTCAATATTGGACTTTTCATTTCTTGAAATAAACAGCTCTACATTTTCCAGTGGGCTCTCTCTCTTTTTCTTTTTTAAGAAATCATATGCTGAATTGATAAGAATTTTTGTTAACCAAGTGGAGAAGTATTTGTTTATCTTTAATGTACGAATTGCTATATAGGCTTTATAACTAGTTTCTTGGACGATGTCTAAAGCGTCCTCGCGGTTTCTTACGTATAAAAAGGCAGTACGATATAATTGATCGCTATATAACATAAGGAGTTCTTCAAAAGCATCAATCACCAGATTTTGCTTTTATGATTAGTTTTATATGTTGCATTGTCATCTTCCTTTCATCTAGCTATTAGATAGTCAAAAACCAGAAAAAGTTTCAAAAATATTTAAAAATTAAAGAAACTTGTTTCCTATAAAAGGAGCTAATAAAAGCACGAGACGGATAAAAGGATCTATAAACAGTCGACCAGCTTCTTATTTTCGCTCGCTCATTTTTTTATCTTTAAAGCTGAAAATGTCGAAAACAGAGGCCGTTAACTAAAAAGTAGCATAAAAATATTTTTGAAGTGTACTCAGCCAAATGTTATTATATTTGAACACAATGAATAGGACGTGAATCTGATGCAAATAAGTAATAAATAAAAAGACCATCATTATATTTTTAGATGACTGAAATAAAGGAATATGGAATAAAAAATATCAAGCTAAGTGAAACCTTTAATAGTAAAATGTGCTCTTTTGCCGAAATAGAAGAAATTTATCAAATGAAAATCACACTTTTGAATTGAGATTATTCGCACTATGGAATAAATTACCAAATGATCTAATTAATCATATCTTTTATTTGTAAAGATTCATTTTAAGATATTCATTTTCATATTAGAATGAATTTTCAAACGCATATATATACATTATTTTGTCGAGTTGAGTCAAAGGAATGTAAGCGTATAAAATAAGAGTAAGACAAGATGGGAGGGAAAAGCAGGTGCGAAAGTTATCTATTATCGGGATGCCGATGGATCTGGGGCAAATGAGGCGTGGTGTAGATATGGGACCAAGTGCCATTCGCTACGCGGGAGTAAATGAAAGGTTACAAATGTTATTTGATGAAGTGAATGATCTTGGTGATATTTCAATTGGGAGACCGGAGGTTCAGATTGATAAGGAGTCAAAGCTAAGAAATCTTGAATTGATTGCTGAGAAAACAGCCATCCTAGCAGACAAAGTAGATGAGGTCATTCAATCCGGTGCTTTTCCTTTAGTGTTGGGTGGCGATCATAGTATTGCCATAGGGACTCTAGCAGGTGTATCCCGGCACTATCAGAATTTGGGCGTGATTTGGTACGATGCTCACGGTGATTTAAATACGGCTGAAACATCACCGTCTGGTAACATTCATGGGATGCCCTTAGCGGTTAGTATTGGTTTAGGACATCCGATGTTAACGAAGATAGGTGGTTATCAACCAAAAGTAAAACCTGAAAATATCGTGATTATTGGTGCTCGTTCATTAGATGAGGGAGAGAGAGCGCTTATAAAAGAAAAAGGAATCAGAGTCTATACAATGCATGAAATTGATCGTTTAGGGATGACAAAGGTCATGGAAGAATCAATCGAATATTTACAGGAACGGACAGATGGGGTACATTTGTCACTGGATTTAGATGGATTAGATCCAACAGATGCGCCTGGAGTCGGAACTCCGGTAAATGGAGGGATAAGCTATCGTGAAAGCCATTTAGCGATGGAAATGTTAGCTGAATCGGAAATAATTACCTCGGCTGAATTTGTCGAAGTAAATCCGATCTTAGATGAGAAAAACAAAACAGCATCAGTGGCAGTGGCTTTAATGGGTTCCTTATTTGGCGAGAAATTATTATAATGAAGTTAGTAGAGACATGATTGATAGTAAGGGCTGCACCCCTAACGTTATATATGGGGGTGCAGTTTACTATTATTTAAGGGTTTCTTCGTATTTTTGATACTGATTTAACAAAACATCAAGTTCTTTGCTAAGCTTAAGTACTTCTTCATCTGTAAGTGAAGTCGAGGCGGCAATGGAGATCATTTGATTACGACACGATTCAATTTCCTGTAATAATTTTGTCCTCATAACACCATCCTTTAATTTCTTTATTCCCGATGTCCAAATTCTTAAACCATATATGTCTTTTTTTGTTAAAATAGAAGATATATAAATAATCATGGTTCCATTTGCTTACGAAATTTTGACACATTCGTTTAGAGTAGAGAAATAATAAATTGATCTCGTAAATAAATGAAACTTTTTCTGCTATCGATTCGTATATCGACTAGCCGCATAGAGCGGAGGTAAATAGAAAAATGGATGCAATAGTAAAAAAAAGAATTAAGCAAGTACTGAAAGGCGATCAAAATGCCTATGCGGAAATAGTTGAGATCTATAAAGATAAAGTATTTCAACTATGCTTTCGAATGCTGGGGAATCGCCATGAGGCAGAGGACATGGCACAGGAAGCATTTATCCGAGCATATGTAAACATCGCAAGCTTTAATATTGATTTAAAATTTTCAACGTGGCTATATCGAATTGCCACTAATCTATGTATTGACCGGATTAGAAAGAAGAAACCGGATTTTTACCTGGATGCGGAGGTCTCTGGCACAGATGGGTTAACGATGTACTCGCAAGTTCCTTCAGATTCAGCGTTACCAGAGGAAGAGGTCGAAAGTATTGAACTACATGAAACGATCCAGAGAGAGATCGCAAAATTACCTGAGAAGTATCGCTCTGTCATCGTTTTAAAGTATATCGAAGAACTTTCGTTAAACGAAATCAGTGAGATTCTGGATATGCCTTTAGGAACAGTGAAAACTCGCATTCATAGAGGGCGAGAAGCGTTGAGACACCAATTACGGAATGTTTAATGAGAGGTGAGAACAGTGAGTTGTTCTGAAAAATATGTTGCTTATATGCATGAATATTTAGATGAGGAGATCTCAATAGAGCATGAAAGGGAACTGAAAGAACATCTTTTAAAATGTCCTGAATGTCAAAAGCATTTTCATGAGCTAGAAAAATCCTTGGCGTTAGTAAAGAGTATTGCCCACGTGACAACACCGGATGACTTTACATTGAACGTGATGAATAGATTGCCGAAAGAAAAGAAAAAAGTAGGTTTCCAAAGATGGTTGAGGCATCATCCATTGCTAACGGCAGCCTCTTTATTTCTAGTTTTGATGGTGGGGAGTCTTTTTTCCTCATGGAACACAGGCCATGATTTGTCTGTATCAAAACAGCCAAACCTAATTGTTAAAAATGATACGGTTATTGTACCAGAAGGTGAAGTTGTCAAAGGGGATGTTGTTGTTCGAAACGGCAGCCTTAGAATTGACGGGCAAATTGATGGGAATGTAACGGTTATAAACGGAACGGTCATAAACGGGGATAAATATCTGGCTTCTGCTGGAGATGTAACCGGAGAGATTAAGGAAATCAATGCGATCTTCGAATGGGTATGGTATCATTTGAAGAATATGGCGAAAGAAGCGATTAACTTCTTCGAAGAGTCGGAACAGTCACAAGCTGTGACAGTTTCAGGCTATTGACAAATGCTTGCTTTCTTTGTTGCTTCGCCTTGTCCGGTGCTCATTACCTACTGTGGTAACTGGGCTCCTCCCAAGGCTTTGCTCCTCGAAAGCCAAACGATTTCAAAATAGCCTAAAGATAACTGTTATCAATTATTTATAACTTTGGCTACATTCTGGAGCAGTCACAAGGTGTGACTGTTTTTCTATGGTGAATAAAATTTAATGGATGAATATCTATTCAACTTTAAGATCCTTTTTATTTGAGCACTGAAGAGAGGAAGTTTTTTAACGAAAGAACTAGACCCTCCAGTATGGATGAAGGGTTCATTCTCGCAGATAACGTCACTTTTCAGTTTTTTCTGAAGGCACACTGCGCTTTTTTAAAAGATAAGAAAGTATAAAAATTTAAGGTCTACCGCAGTCATTAGGGCTGTGGTA
>NZ_VTQX01000010.1 GCF_008764295.1 Bacillus methanolicus
TGATTAGTATAGTTCATTCTACTTGACCTTAAAATTTCTGTCTAACTAAGTGTAGCCGATCCAAAGAAATATATATGGCCATCAATCGTCGCACCTTATATAGGTGCGTGGATTGAAATTTTTTGGGTGATGAAGCAGTGAGTATAACTGATGGTCGCACCTTATATAGGTGCGTGGATTGAAATGTTTAAATACTACCGCAGTGGTCGCCTCGGCAAGGTCGCACCTTATATAGGTGCGTGGATTGAAATTTTCAGGTTTCGGCATGCAAGCTGCTGAAACAACGTCGCACCTTATATAGGTGCGTGGATTGAAATATAGCTCTATGGTGGTTTTCATTAACTACATTAAGTCGCACCTTATATAGGTGCGTGGATTGAAATATTGCGTGTAATAAGGATGGTGCAGTGATGAGCGTCGCACCTTATATAGGTGCGTGGATTGAAATTCCCCAGCTGGATATGGGAGAAGGCAGAAAATAGTCGCACCTTATATAGGTGCGTGGATTGAAATCAACGTGTCTATAAAGGAGTACAACCCTCCCTTAGGTCGCACCTTATATAGGTGCGTGGATTGAAATTACGTTATTTCGGCTAAACGAGAACATTATTTCCGTCGCACCTTATATAGGTGCGTGGATTGAAATATCATCACTCAGCTTCATGCGATCCTTAAATTGCGTCGCACCTTATATAGGTGCGTGGATTGAAATTGTAATCTCTCCAGTGAGCGAGTACCCAATCAATGTCGCACCTTATATAGGTGCGTGGATTGAAATTCGATCCGGAGTAGTAACTAAAATATCGTCATACCGTCGCACCTTATATAGGTGCGTGGATTGAAATTGTGAATTTTACCCCACGTGGATGAAGAATAAAGTCGCACCTTATATAGGTGCGTGGATTGAAATAAAACTTTATTAAAACAAATAAACGAAAGTTATGTCGCACCTTATATAGGTGCGTGGATTGAAATTTAAATTGCTATATCCCCACCTTGGTTTATGGCTGTCGCACCTTATATAGGTGCGTGGATTGAAATTATTAGATATCATTGTAAAAGTTTGTAAACCATCCCGTCGCACCTTATATAGGTGCGTGGATTGAAATAGTGATGCGATCACCTAACAAAAAGATATCTAATGTCGCACCTTATATAGGTGCGTGGATTGAAATAGCAAAAAAGCTTCGAGAGAAATTTGGAGAACTGGCGTCGCACCTTATATAGGTGCGTGGATTGAAATTCGCACGACATCAAACATCATAGAAGCAAATTCGGTCGCACCTTATATAGGTGCGTGGATTGAAATTAATGTCCGGTCATAGTCTTTCGAAACTTGTAAGTCGCACCTTAAATAGGTGCGTGGATTGAAATACTGTACAGTTGGGTACTAATGTAGAGATATGGATTGAAATCGTGACGGTCTACCTAAAGACGAAATGGAAATGACTGTCGAACCCTACATAAATTTCACACCAAAGGAACTAGAAAATAACACAGGAGAAGACAATGATTGTAGCGAAGATAGTAATATAATAAAATATGACTTTTCTGGTGGTGTGGATTGTGAAAAAAATTTTGACATCAAAGAAGGCTGTGCTTGGAGGCTTGTTGTTCTTGCTTATTGGCATATGGGTTTTTAGCGAAATGAGCAATCGTTTTTCCATGAAGGGGCAGGAGCCAACTGATGAAGGCTATATTGTTTTTCACAATGGTACGAAATATTTCGTTAAAGGAGAAAATATTACAGCTTCTGATTTGGAAAATTTTTCTGATGAAGATGTTACGATGTTTTCAAAAAAGTTTGAGGAAATAGCGATATTACTAGATGATGGAATGAAACTTTTAGGGACAGGAATTAAAAGTGGTGATCAGGTCGCTATTTGGTATGAAGAAGTCCTTGAATCGTACCCGGCACAAATTAAATTAATGCAAATAAGGAAAATTGATAAAAACAAATAAATTTACACTTCTTTACTAATTGTAATTGTTTGTTTTCTGAAAATTCGTTATAATATAATCATATTTTGAAAGGAGGTAATATTTTGAAAAAAAGTGTTTTTCTAACAATCTTTTTGTTTACCTTTTTATTCGTTCCAATCAGTGCTTTGGCAGACGAAACGCTAGGAGATTTTCATTTTAATGCAAAGGAATCTTCACATCCCTTGGATAGAGTTAATTCAAAGGGTGAGGTAACAAAATATGAGGATTACAGCAATAAGAACTTAACGTTTATTAATGAAACAAAAAGTTTTCAAGGCTCAGGAGAGCTTAATCCTATTTTTGTTGGTGATTTGCTAAATAAAGGCTTTTTAGAGACTACACAACCTTTAGTAAAAGATGTGACCACAAATGAAGTCGCACCATTTGTTGTCATCGGTCCAGATGGAAGAACTAGAGTAGAAAATACAACAGTATTCCCATATAGTGCCATTACTTATATTTCCTTGGAGTGGGCAGATGGTAGCCGCGGATCTTGTACAGGGACATTAATTGGTATCGATAGAGTTTTAACAAATGGGCATTGTGTTGTGAATCCTACTACGCAAAGAGGGATAATGAGTGCCACAGTTTATCCGGGTGTAAGTGGTAGTACCGCTTTATTTGGAGCATATAATGCGATCGATTATTATGTTACTTCCCATTGGATCAATACTGGGGCAATATCTCAAGATTATGCAGTTCTTGTACTAAGTCCATCGAATGGCCGCCATGCAGGAGAACGTGCTGGATATGCAGGAATTAGGCAGGTAACGAATATTCTTAATCAGAACATCGGGATCTATGGTTATCCTGGTGATTTGATTAGAAGAGATGGAGCTATAAATCAATATGGGATGCGTGGAAATGTGGCAAGTGAGGATAGTCAAGTTGCTTATTATACAATTGATACAGCTCCAGGACAGTCGGGCTCTGCTATGTTAAATACAAGCAATCAAGTCATTGGTGTACATAGCAGTGGTTATTCTGATCGGAATGGTAATCCGGTGAGAAATGGCGGTCCAAAGATGAGTAGCTCTATGTTTGAGTTCGTTTCAAATGCGTTGAATTAATAATGGATAAAATACTGCACCTTTAATTGTTAGGGAGTACTAACATTTGGAGGTGCAGTTTTGCGCTCGCTAAATCTTATTAAATGAGTGGGAGTCTGAGAAATGAACTGTTCATAAGTAATCAGTTATTTTGTGCAAAACCAAAGTTTTACGGGAAATGTGGCCAAAATCGTTTTATTAACAATCAGTATAACAATGTTAATTTTTTGTTTAAGATATAGGATACATATACTGAGGCAAGAACTCCGAGATGAAAACGAACTTTAAACAATTTTTCTTAACGGAAATGAAAGATTAGGTGTTTTATGTCAAGGCTTGTAATATCTACTAAGGATGTATCATTCCCAAAAGTCCATTAGTCCTTTATACTAATTGGAGTAAAAGATTTAATGGAGAGGAATTAATTATGACCATTACGAATGAAGAAATGATTGTTGAGATAAAAAGTTTGGATGATAAAGGTGCAGGACGAGCTAGTGTTTGGCGTGAGAATGAGCACGGAAATCAGAAAAAGTTAAGGCTAACGATTCCGCAAGTACTCCCTGGGGAAAAAGTTCGTGTTATTGTGGACAAGCCAGAACGTCGAAGAAGAAGGGCGATTGCTGAAGAAATTTTAGAGACGCACTCAGAGCGCATTGCTCCACCTTGTCCTCATTTTGATCGATGTGGAGGATGTGTTTGGCAGCATTGGCAATATCGTGGACAACTGCAGCAAAAGACTTCCCATGTGAAAGAGGCGATCGAAACGCAAGGTTTTAATCCAGAGCTTGTCGCAGATACGATTGGAATGGATGAGCCTTGGCATTATCGCAATAAAATGGAGTTTACGTTTTCGCCTGAAGGTGAGTTAGGGTTGCATGAACAAGGAAATTTCCGAAAAATTATTTCTTTGGAAACATGTCTTATTGCAGGGGAAGAAATGGTTGAGGCTGCAATGGAGGTTGCCAAATGGGCAGAAGAACAGAAGTTAAGAGGATATAATAAAGATCTGCACGAAGGCTTATTACGCCATCTTATGGTGAGGCAGTCATTCGTAACAGGTGAAATGATGCTGGCTTTATTTGCAACTGAGGCTCCAACTGGACAACTTGATGGAGCAACGAGCGATTTGGTTAAACGAATTACAGCAAAGTTCCCCCAAGTGAAAAGTTTAATGTGGCTTGAGAATACTGATTGGGCGGATCGTACCCAATCTGAAAAAAGTCATATCCTTGCAGGGAGAGACTTTATTTATGATGAAATGGACGGATACCGCTTCCGTCTATGGTTCGATACATTTTTCCAAACGAACCCGACACAAGCACAAAAGTTGGTTGAACTGGCAGTTGCGATGGGTGAACCAAAGCAAACTGAAAAAATGATTGATTTATTCTGTGGGGTTGGAACATTTTCACTTCCGTTTGCAAGTAGAGTGGAAAAGCTTGCCGGTATTGAGATTGTTGAAAGCTCGATTGAATCGGCGCAACGAAATGCCTTGGATAATGGATTAACGAACACGTATTTTCTAGCAAAAGATGCTCGTAAAGGCATTGACGAGGTATTAGCGAATTTCGGTAATCCTGAATTATTATTATTAGACCCGCCCCGTTCAGGAGCCGGTGGAAAAGTGATGAGAAGAATCGGACGTTCTAAACCTGAGCGCATTGTTTATGTATCCTGTAACCCTGATACATTTGCTACAGATATTAAAGAGCTCGAGCCGTTCGGATATAGATTGGAGAAAGTACAGCCAGTCGATTTATTCCCGCACACGGTTCATGTAGAATGTGTTGCGTTGTTGGTATATACTGGAGAATAATTTTAAAGAGGGTATCACCGCATAATAAGGTGATACCCTCAAATATTTGTGTGTGAAAATAGTGATGATGAAAGGAAATCGGTCTTCACCGAAAAATATCGGTCTTCACCAGAAAATATCGGTCTTTATCAGGATATATCGGTCTTCACCGAAAAATATCGGTCTTCACCCCAAAAGCAAAGCGTCCCAGCTAGATTAAACCAGTTGAACAGTTGCTCCCGGAGGAAGGCAAGCTAGTAATGGAAGATCATCGTTCAACACCTTACCGAGGACATTCACCCTTTGATCAGCAACCAAATCGCGTAACGCAATTTGAATTTCACCTTGATAACGGCCATAGAGATGATTGTCCATTGTAATCGTTCCTACTGGACGCATCTCCGTATTGGCAGGAGCAATTACTGTTTTTGAGCGTGTGTCCATAAAGCGCAGCACGTCTCTGGAAAGATCGGGGCGCAATTTATAAGTACCTTGATGCAGAAAACCGGCTTCTGTACGAACGATGATTGTTTTCTCCTCAGAGAATAATTGCAATTTTGCAAGCAATTGTTCACCTGGGGCAGGGTCACCGATATAGACATCTTCCACTCCTTCATGAAAAAGCTGGAGTGCAGATAGGAAAGGGTCTTGCTTGCGATGTTCTTCTAAAGTTGGCAAGCCATCGAACAATGGCCCTCTTTTTTCGCCAGCTCCTGGGATATAGGCACTTATTGGTATATTGTAACGTTTAAACAATGCATTTTGTTGGCGAAAGAACTCTATGCTTAATCCGGTCTCTTTCCGTGGATAAAAATTATGCCAGCCAATAAGACTCTCTGTTTTTAATCCTTTAGAGGTAAGAGCGAGAATATCATCCTCAAATAAAATACTCGCATTAATGGCAATTTTAAACTCAGCAGCGAGGGCTAAAATCAGCTCATTGTCAAAAAAGTCATCTAAGCGAAGTCCTGTTACCCCTAAATCTTTTAGTTGGAAAAGATCATCAATGCCAAGATGAGACGGGGTGTTATAGGATACATCAGCAAAAACCTCAATTGCGTTCTCGCTCGCTAATTGTAACAGCTTTTTGGCGCGCTCAGCTAATTCTCCTTGCTCCTCAGGGAGGTGAAGCGAGGTAAATGCCCGCTTCACACCTGTTTTTCCAGCAAGTGAAATTCGTTCTGCGGCAGCTGGATCGTTTAAATAAAAGGAGATTCCAATCAATCGTATTCACCTGCCATTTCATCCTTAAACCCAAATAGGTAAGTAAAGATGAAACCAGCAGCATAAGCAATGAGTACACCTACTAAATAAAGAACAATTTGATGGGTGTGAACAAGGAATGAGAGTGGCAAACCAGACACCCCAACTGCAATTGTAGCGATATTAAAGTATGCTTGGAACGCTCCACCGACACCAGCCCCTAAACAAGCAGTGATAAATGGTCGTCCAAGTGGTAAGGTAACTCCAAAGATAAGTGGTTCGCCAATTCCTAAAACCCCAGAAGGAAGTCCCCCGCCAATCGCTCTTTTTAAGCGTGGTTTCTTTGTTTTAAAGTAGATGGCAAAAGCTGCTCCAACTTGGCCGGCACCGCCCATTGCCAAAATTGGGAGTAATGGATCGTCGCCAATCGTATTAATTAATTCTAAGTGCACTGGCGTTAAGCCTTGATGCAGTCCTGTTACAACGAGCGGAAGGAAGGTTGAACCAAGAACAAATCCAGCTATAATTCCGCCCATATCTAACACAGCTAATAATCCTTTTGTAATCACGTCTGATATGAAGCCACCTACTGGCATAAAAACTAAATATGTGACAATTCCAGTAACCAATAATGCGATAGTAGGTGTAACTATAATATCAAGTGATTGTGGGACAAATTTGCGAACTCTTTTTTCTACAATGGCGATAAAGATGGCCGCAAGTAAGACACCGATAAGTCCACCCCGTCCTGGAACGAGCTCTTCTCCAAATAATACGATCGAAGCGGAGGCAGGATTGATAATAAGAATCCCTGCCAGACCACCGAGAGCTGGCGAACCGCCAAATTCCTTCGCTGCGTTAATCCCCACTAAAATGCCGAGATACGTAAATAGCCCGCCGCCAATAACAGTTAAAATCATCGCAAGCTGTGATTCCGCTGAGAGCCATCCAGCTTGAATAACCGCTTTTGAAATCCCTGTAATTAACCCTGAGGCTACTAAAGCAGGAATTAATGGAATAAAGATGCTGGCAATTTTTCTTAAAAATAATTTAAAAGGAGTAGCGTTTTTCGTTTTTAACTCTGATTTTACTGATGCTGCCCGTTCTTTTAAATTGATTTCTCCTGATTGCTCTATTAATTTACCAAACTCCTCCGTTACTTTATTAACTTTTCCTGGTCCAAGAATGATTTGCAACGTTTCTTCTTCGACAAATCCGATGACACCATCAATTTTCTTGATCTCTTCTTTATTGACGAGAGATTCGTCTACTGGGGTCACCCGAAGCCGAGTCATGCAGTGTGTATAAGACTCAACATTCTTTGCGCCGCCTAATTGCTTTAATATTTTTTCAGCTAAAATTTTATTTTCAGCCATTTTTGCTCCCCCTATCATCGTAATAAAGCTTTTTTCTCAAGCGGTAATAATGAAATCACTTGGCAAGCTTTTTCTCTAAATAATTTGGTGCTCACTTTCCGGTTGATTGCTCTTTTAAAAATTTGATAGCACTTCTTGTTTTTTCAATATAATCAACGGTTTCCTCATAAGTTTCTGTTGCCATGCATAAAAACAAGACATCGATCATAAATAGTTGTGCCAATCGGGAGGAAGTGGCAGCACTCCGAAACGGAGCTTCTGTAGAATGGGAAGTAAACAGCTTCATATCTGCTAATTCTGCTACTGAAGAATGTCCATATTTCGTTAAACTAATCGTTTTCATCCCTTTTTCTTTTGCTAACGCCATCACATTAATAACTTCAGGTGTTTCTCCAGAGAAAGAGATTCCAAATAATACATCATCCTTTTCAGCATTTGCGATTAACGTAGCAACCAGATGTGTATCTGAGAAGGCGGTGGCGTGTTTATTGATGCGCAAAAGCTTTTGCTGAACATCCGTTGCGATTATTTGTGAAGCACCAATTCCAAATAAATGAATATTTTTGGCAGCCAATAGAGTTTGAACAGCCATTTCAAGTTCCTCATACTGGATAACCTCAGCAGAATCACGTAAGCTTTGAATGCTGTTACTTAATGTTTTTTGAACGATATTCTCTTTCGTCTCATCCTTTTTGATATCTGTATATCCTTGTTCAACCGGCTTTCCTAAGTCGCTAATGACACGAACCTTTAAATCTTGAAAGCCTTTGAAACCTAATGATTTGCAAAGTCGAATAACAGCGGCGCCGCTCGACGATGTAACGGCTGCTAACTCACTCACTGTGCAGTTTACAACTTCATGTGGAGCATCCAAGATATACTGAGCAATTTTTCTTTCCGATTCTGGAAGCTGCATAAGCATATTTTCTATAATTTTTAATCCACCTGAAATCACCGTTCATTACCACCTTTTAAAATCCATTTACTCCTTTTTGATCGCTCTGCGAACATATCCATCGGCTTCCTCTAGCATTTGGAGCGCTTCGTCCTTCGTGACATCGTTCTGTATCATGACAATCGCTGTTTTCACTTGAAGATCTGCCGCCTCGAGTGCTTTCATTGCCTTTTCGTAGGTAACCCCAGTAATTTTGATAATAATGTTCAGAGCGCGTTCCTTTAATTTTTCATTGCTTACATGAACATCTACCATTAAATTTTCATAGGCTTTCCCAAGCAATATCATCGAGCTTGTCGAAATCATATTCAGAACCATTTTATGTGCAGTCGCTGCCTTTAATCTTGTTGAGCCTGTTAATACTTCAGGTCCAACGACGACTTCGATCGCTTGGTCGGCCTCTTTGCTAATGAGAGCATTGCGGTTGCACGAGAGGGCGACTGTTTTTGCTTGAATGCTCTTCGCATATTGAAGGGCACCAATAACGTAAGGGGTTCTTCCGCTTGCCGCAATCCCAATAACCGTATCTTGAGACGAAAGATTGATTTTCTTTAAGTCGGCTTCCCCTGCTTCCGGTTTGTCCTCAACCCCTTCAACAGCTCTAACAAATGCTTGTTCTCCGCCTGCAATAATTCCTTGAACCATATTGGGATCAGTGCTGAAAGTCGGAGGGCACTCCACCGCGTCAAGAACACCTAATCTCCCACTTGTTCCAGCACCGATATAAATGAGTCTACCTCCCTGTTTAAATGAGTCCAATGTGTATTTCACTGCGGCTTCAATATGAGGAAGCTCTTGTGCAACTGCCTCGGCAATTTTTTGATCTTCCTCATTCATAAGTTTGAGAATATCAAGTGGTTGTGCAGTATCAATCGCCATTGAACGTTCATTGCGAGATTCTGTTGTTAGCGTTTTCAAATTGTGCTGCATACTATGCCTCCATGCTTATGACTTGTTGTTATGATAGGTTATCCAGATTTAGTATAACTCCTTAGAAATAAAATTTCAATACTTAATATATAATACTGAAATTTTATTTCAGTATAGAAATTACTTTTGCATTGGCTACTTGAAATATAATTACGAGAAGAATGCATGTGACAAAATTTTATGCTACAGTATAACGATGAATGCAGGGATATTAAAACCTGAACTGAAAGCAGTGCCAAAGCCTTTGGCATAAGCCGAGGTTAGAGCTATGGGTGACCGAAGTATAACGATAAAAAAAGTTTCTTCAGCAACGAAAAGCTCAAATGGACAATTGGTCAATGAAAAATGGTATGAGCTTGAAAACAAAGGTATAATAAGAGGTATTAGAAAAGCTGGAAGAAGCCCATTCTATAAATGGATGAGGCTTCTTTTTTATTTCTTAGATGGAATAAGTTGATAAAGACAACGCTTTTACACAAATGAGCCATTTAAGCTTAAGAGATTATAATGCCATTACTAATAGAGGGAAAATTAAATGAACAGGGCGGTTTTTATGAAGCAAATTGTAAAGGTTAAAGTAAAATCATCGTATGTGAAAAGTATAAAGACAGGGTTTCCGCTTATCAAAAAGGAAGCCATTCAAAATTTACAACAATTAGGTGCGGAAGGGACGATTCTTGAATTAATAGATGATAGTGGTTTGTTTCTGGCGAAAGGTTATTATGGGAAGCAAAATAAGGGACTCGGTTGGGTTTTAACTCGCCGGAAGGATGAACAAATTGATGTGCGCTTTTTTGAGAAAAAATTAAAAAAAGCTTTTGAACTGCGGAGGTCTTTCTTTAATGATTCTGAAACAACAGCATTCCGCTTGTTTAATGGTGAAGGGGACGGAATCGGAGGTGCGACGATTGAATACTTCGATGGGTATCTTCTTATTCAGTGGTACAGTGAAGGCATTTATCATTTTAAGGATTTGTTCATTGAGGCCCTAGGCAACATTATTGATTATAAAGGAATATATGAAAAGAAACGTTTCGATTTGCAAGGGACATATATGGAAGATGATGATTTTCTTATCGGAGAAAAAGCGCCTGTACCGCTTCTTATAAAAGAGAATGGCATTAATTTTGCCGTTTATTTAAATGAGAGTGCAATGGTAGGGATTTTCTTAGATCAGCGCGAGGTAAGAAAAACGATACGTGATAAGTATGCGAAGGGGAAGACGGTATTAAACACTTTTTCATATACGGGTGCCTTTTCAGTTGCGGCTTCATTAGGTGGTGCCATAAAAACAACGAGCGTTGATGTTGCGAATCGCAGTAAAAGCAAAACGATTGAGCAATTTAGTGTAAACGGAATCGATTTTGAAACAGAGGATATTATTGTTGAGGACGTCTTCAATTATTTCAAGTATGCAGGTCGAAAAAATCTGTCATTTGATTTAGTAATCCTCGATCCGCCAAGTTATGCTCGTTCAAAAAAAAATACATTCAGTGCCGGAAAAGATTATCCAGATTTATTAGCAAAAGCAATCCATATCACCGAAAAGGGGGGCGTGATTGTAGCTTCTACGAATTGCAGTACATTTGGCATGGACAAATTTAAAGGTTTTATCGAAAAGGCATTCAAGCAAGCCGATTCCAAGTATCAAATTCTTGAAGAGTTCAGACTACCTGTCGATTTTAAGACAATTAAGGAATTTAAAGAAGGTGATTATTTGAAGGTGGTATTTTTGCAGAAGCTTTAAACGAAAAGGGAGAGAAGTTTTTCTAATACAGAATTTGCATTTTTATGATATGCTACTATTTATCATAGATGAAACGTTTAACGAGGTGGAAATACGTTGACTACAATTAAAGAAGTGGCAAAAATGGCAGGAGTTTCAATTGGGACCGTTTCGAATGTTTTGAACGGTAAAACAAATAATATTGAACTTATAGATCGAGTTGAACATGCCATGAAAGAATTGGGTTATCGTCCTGATGCAAATGCTAGAAGTCTTAAAAGTGAGAAAAGTGGTTTAATTGGCTTCGTATTGCCGAATGCAACGAATCCAGAAAATGCTTCATTGCTCTCGCATATCCAATCAAGGTTAAGTGAGAAAGGATACAGCATTCTTTTGTTTTTTTCACAAAATAACAAGCTGCTTGAGAAAAAGGCAATTGAAAAATGCCTTGAAAAAAGGGTCGATGGCATCATCTTATTTTCCTCATTAAAAAGGAAGAAGGAAGTAATAACGGAAAAAGAAGGGACACCCATCGTGATGGTGTCATACAGCGAAGAGCGTACTATAACGGGTGATGCGATTATTTTGGACTATTCCCGCGCTTTTGAACAGATTTTAAATTATTATGAGCGGAAGGGGAAGACAAATGTCGCGCTGATAATTGACGAATCTTTTTACCAAAATGAAGAAGTGATCGGAATATATATTAAGAGATACGGTGAAAAAGGGCTGCTAAAAATCTCAGATTACAGTAAAGAACGTGGATTTAAAGCTGCCTATGAGCTCTTCTTTCAACACCCTGAAATTGATGCAGTCATTTCAGGCAATTTTCTCATTGCTGAAGGGGTAGAAAAAGCGATTAAGCTTTTGAAAATTGAAGATATTGAGGTTGCCGTATTGAAGGAAGGGAACTGGATAGAGGATGAGGCGACATTTCCGGTCCAAATCTCTTTCTCTCAAAAGAAAATTGCTGAACGTGTGATTGAAAAAACTCTCGATGCAATCGAGAATCCTAAAACACATGAACCTGTTGTGGAAAGAATTCATGCTGAATACAAAGAAACGCGAACAGTCTTGTATGGTGTGGAACGGAATCGTTCAACGGCAAATCTTAAGTTTGCTTTATACGAAAGTCCCACTTCTATTAGTTTAAAAATGCTTGCAGAAGTATATGCACAGCAAACAGGAACAATTATAGAGGTTGATTTATATAAGTACGACGAGTTAGAGCATTGTGTACATAGTATCTCTGACAGCTCCAGCAGTTTATATGATGGGGTGATGATGGATATTACATGGATCGATGAGCTTGTGCGCCATAATGTGTTGGCTCCACTCGATCAGTCTAATATTGATTTTCAAGGTTTTATTCCTGGACTTGAGCAGCAGTGTGGTGTGGTTGATGGGAAATATCACGCAGTACCGGTCATGTCTGGAACACAGCTTTTATTTTATCAAAAAGACTTGTTTGAAAATGAGTCATTAAAAAGACAGTTTGCTAGAACATATGGAAATGAGTTAACCGTCCCACAGACATGGTCACAGTTCAATATCATTGCTGAGTTTTTCACAAGGGCATACAATAGTAAATCACCAACAACATATGGTATTACGAGTGTTTCTGGTGAAAATATATATACGACCATCTCTTATTTGAATCGACTATGGTCATACGGAAGTGATGTATTCGACGATAATGGTAAAGTGCTCATCAATAATCGTACATCACTTACAGCATTGATGAATTTTGTTAATAGCAGCAAATATTCTTCATCGCAACAATTGTATTCATGGGATGGGGTAGTGGAAGACTTTAAGAAGGGTCATAGTGCCATGACGATTTTATATGACTCTTATGCTAATGAACTAAATGATTACACGAAATCGAAGGTGGCCGGTAACCTAGGAGTTGGCTATATTCCGGGAGGGACTCCAGTATTGGGTGGCTGGAGCTTAGGAGTCAATAAAAATAGTACGAATATAGAAGAGGTTATCAAGTTTCTCACATGGGTGAGCAGTGATCATGCTGTGATCCCACTGGCTCTATTAGGTGGATCGACCTTGAGAAAAAGCTATTATGAGAGCAATGATTTAGAGGATTCTTACCCGTGGAAGAATAAGGTTTTGGATAGTTATCGGAAAAGCAGAAAAAGGATACTGCCAAATGTAAAGATAAACAATAAGGGGCGTAACTATATATATAGTCATGTCATCTCTAAAGAAATTACCGCTGCAGTTAGTGGTCAAATTTCAGAGGAGCAAGCCTTATTAAACATTGAACAAACCATTAATCGTTTAATGGATGAGAACAAGTAGTCGGAAGCTGTAGTCAAATAATAGGTTTGACTACAGCTATTTTTTTATAAATAGGATTGAAATAGGAAAATCATCATGATAAGATGTTTATATGAAACGTTTCATGTAACATTATACATAGGAGGGGTTATATGATTGACTTTAGTGACAAAAAGCAGGTTGCAAAAGCAATACAATACACGAATGTAAATCCGAACTTAACGCGAGAAGGAATGATTAAGCATTTAGAGACATGTGTACAGTATGGTTTTAATGCAGCGATGGTTGCTCCATGCTATGTATCCTTAGCAAAGGATTTTCTGCAAGGGACAGGAATTAAGGTGGCAACGACATTAAATTTTCCACAGGCGAACGATACATTAGAAATGAAGCTTGCATCATTACGGGAGCTTATTAAAATTGGGCCAGATGAATTTGATTTTCCTCCAAATCCGGGATTATTAATCGGTGGGCTAGAACAGGAGTATTTTGAAGAAATGCGGCAAATTGTTGAAGTGTCTCACGCTTCAGGCGTCGTAGTTAAAGCCATGCTCGAATTTGGTTTTTTAAATGAGGAACAAAAAATAAAAGCTACAAAGCTTGCTTATGAAGCTGGAATTGACTGGGTTAAACAATCTAGCGGCTGGGGAATTGGCGGATGCGCAGCAACAGTAGAAGACGTCAAAATTTTAAAGGAAAATATTCAGGAACCATGCCGAGTTAAAGTTTCTGGAAAAGTAAACACACTTGAGAAAATGAAGGCAATGTTTGAAGCTGGAGCAGAACTCGTGGGAACAAGCTCTGGACCTGAGATTTGCGAGGGGTTAGCAGGCGATCTGAATGCCTATTAAGTTACTAATTTCTGACAATGGGAAACTCAGCTTTAACGGAAAGAAGGTGATAGAATGAAGATATGTATTATCGGAAGCTATGCAAAAGCCCTTGTTATGACGACGGATCGCATCCCTCTCGTCGGTGAAACTCTTCTAGGTGATCATTATCGTGAAACCTTTGGCGGGAAAGGCTCTGATATGGCTGTTCAAGCTGCAAGATTAGGTGCCGAAGTGTCTTATATCGGAGTGGTAGGCAACGATTCGTTTGGTCTTGAATTTCTCGATTTAATGAAATCAGAGGGTGTAACGCTTGAGGGGATAAGGCAAACGACTGAGAAGCCGACCGGTGTAGGATTTATCATTAAAGATACGAACGCTAGAAATGTCATCGTCGTGGATATGGGAGCTAATCAATTATTCTCTAAAGGAGATATTGAGCGACATTTAAAGTTGATTGAAGAGGCAGATGTTGTCCTCGCTCAATTAGAAATTCCGACTGAAACGGCTCTTTATGCACTGAAAAAGGCAAAAGAGCTAGGGAAAACAACGATCCTTAATCCGGCACCAGCTATTAATTTATTATCCTATGACTTAAGTTTTGTAGATTTCATTACACCAAATGAAACTGAGGCCCGGGTCACAATTGGAGAGATGCCAGAAGTGGAACTGTCACACCGTGAAGTCGCTCTTGAATTGTTAAAATCAGGCTGTGGAACAGTCATTATGACCCTTGGTGGAGCGGGTGTTGAAATTCATACGTCAACAAACTGCACCGCCGTAAGTGCTTGCCCAATTGAAGTTGTCGATAGCAATGGGGCAGGTGATAGTTTTAACGCCTCTCTTGCAGTGGCATTTGGAGAAGGAAAGGAATTAAGAGATGCTGTTCAGTTTGCCAATGCTGTCGCTGCCTTGTGTTGTACAAAATGGGAAACAGTACCATCCTATCACACTAGATCAGAAGTTGAAGAGTTTATTAGCAAAAGGAGGATTTATGATGAGACCTAGCCGTATTCTACATCCAGAACTTTCGAAAGCGCTTGCAGAATGTGGGCATACAGATATCATCTTGGTGACAGATGCAGGCTTTCCGATTCCGAAAGATGCGAACCGTATTGATCTTGGTTATTACGCTGGGCAAGTGGATGTTTTAGATATTCTAAAAATGCTTAGAAAGGAAATTTTCGTCGATGAGGTTGCATTTGCGGGTGAGGTAAAAACACATCATCCGCAGCTTTATAAGAGCATTCAAGATATTTATACGGGCTCAGGAGCGATTTTTAAGGGGACAACGCATGAGGAGTTGGTCGAAAATATCGCTCCTAAAGCAAAGGTGGTGATACGTTCAGGCTCATTAAATGCGTGGGCAAATTTTGCGTTGGTTGCAAGCACAGATCCTTTTGCATGGTTTACAGAGGAAGAGATTAAGATTTTGCCAGCATATGTGGAGAGAAGACGGAGAATAAAGGAAAATGAGGTTCCGAATTTATAAGAAGGGAGATTTATGATGTCAACCTTTGATTTAGATTTGAATATACACGCCGTTTTGCCGCAAAGAAAGGATTTTCGCATTGGTTCAATTGGAGCAGGAGCGATCGTCAGAGATTGTCATTTAGTTGCTTACAAAAATGCCGGTTTTAAACCATATGGGATCACTTCTCTTAATGGGGTAGGCGCAAGAATGGCTGCAAAAGATTTCAACATTCCCCACGTCTTTGATTCTTGGAGAGAGCTAATCGCGGACGTCAATATTGAGATTTTAGATATTGCGGTTCCTCCAGACGTTCAGTTAGAGATTATTCGTGAAGCTGTAAAGCAAAAGCATATTAAAGGGATTCTATGTCAAAAACCACTTGCTATGAATTTACAAGAAGCAGTTGAAATTGTGCGGCTTTGTGAAAAGGCAGGGGTCAAATTAGGTGTTAACAGCAATATGCGTTACGACCAATCGATGAGAGCGTTGAAAACATTACTCGATCATCAATATTTTGGTGATATTGTATTAGCAACAATAGAAATGAGAGCGATTCCACATTGGCAGGAATTTTTGAAAAAGTATGACCGAATTGAGATTTTGAATATGGGAATCCACCATGTTGATGTGTTCCGCTATCTTTTTGGAGACCCTGAAAAAGTAACCGCTGTCACAAGACGCGATCCGAGAACAACATTTGCTCATATCGATGGAATAAGCCAATATACCTTCCAATATGCCAATGAATTGATGGCAACCAGCTTGGACGATGTCTGGGCTTGGCAAGGAGAAGGCACGGAAAAAGACATGTATATAAAATGGCGCGTCGAAGGAATGGATGGAATGGCTTGGGGGACGATTGGATGGCCGGCTTCACCGGCAAGAGAGCCGAGCACGATCAAATTTACAACTCGTAAACACCCTAACCAATGGATTGAACCTACATGGGATGAAGTATGGTTTCCGGATGCTTTTTTAGGAACGATGACGCAGCTGCTGCGGGCGGTGGAGAATGATACTGAACCTGAAATAAGCGGCCGTGACAACTTGCATACGATGGCTGCAATCGAAGCTTGTTATCTTTCCATCGAAGAGGAGAGAACCGTGTTATTTTCTGAAACTTTAAAGGAGGTCTACGAAAATGATTTCAGTCGGAATTTTTAATGGATACTATCCTTATACATTGGAAGAAAGTATAAAGAGAATTAAGGAAGCTGGCTTTACTTCAGTACAATTGGATTTGAGTTTTAAAGATATGGACTTAGAAGACCCTTATACATTACCTGAGAAGCTTACAGTTGAAAAAGCACATAAAATTCGTGACGCATTTCGCAAGGCGAATATCCAAATAGTTGCTATTTCCGCTTATACAAATCTCGTCAGTCCAGATTTAGAAAAGAGAGAAAAAAATATTGCTTATGTTAAAACGTTATTAAAATTTGCCCGCGATCTGGGCACGCCTTACGTAATAAGCGAGACAGGTACTTACAATACGGAAAGCGACTGGGTTTATCATGAGAAGAATAGTACGGAAGAGGCCGTGCGTGAAATTACTGCCGTTATAAGAGATCTAGCGGAGTTTGCTCATGAACATAACGCGGTGTTTTTAGTTGAAAATTACGTTAATAATATAATCGGCAGCGTTGAGCAAGTACTTAGATTGTTTAGAGAAGTCGATCATCCAGGATTAGGATTATTAATGGATCCGACCAATTTCTTTAACGGAGAAAATATAAATGATGTAGATCATGAATTATATCGGATCTTTAATGCGTTAGAAGACAAAATTAAAATCGCACATGCCAAGGATATTAAATTGGCAGAAGACAAGAGCGAGAAGCATGCAGCGATCGATGCGGTTGAATCCCATACTTTCCGCGGAGCAGGAGATGTTGAGCTTCCGGCTGTGGGACTAGGTGTTTTAAACTACGATTTATATTTAAAATTATTGGCAAAAAAGCATCCAAATATTCCTATTATTATTGAGCATTTAGATGAGGACGACATTCCACGTGCAAAAGAATTTTTGGACAATAAGCTTTTAAAGGTTGGCGTATAAAAAGAAGGTTGAAAAAGATTGGGAAATAGGTCGCTAAATGAATGTAGTGGAGGAACCTTAAAAACAGGTTCCTTTTTGTTTTAGTTAAAACGTGATCATTTTCGTTTGTTGTGGATTTAATGAGTGTATATAGTCCTTCGCAAGCTTAACAAACAATTAAACGTACGATACCTTTTATCGTTTGTACGGCAAGGAACCCCTTCGCAGGAACAAGTTACAAAGCCCCTCCGCACTTAAATGGTTCCGCTAAAATGGCTGAATGGATCATTTCCGAGAATATAAAGCTATACAATCCTCAAATACTATCCCTATACGTTTAAAAAGGTGGGGTTCTTTATGAACAGCAAGGATGAGACATTATCAATTTTTGCCTTAGGCGGGTTAAATGAAGTAGGAAAAAATATGTACTGTATACAATATGCAAATGATATTATTGTCATCGACTGTGGGAATAAATTTCCTGATGAAAGTTTATTGGGTATTGATTTGATTATTCCGGATGTTACGTTTTTAGAGGAAAATAAAGAAAATGTCAAGGCATTGATTGTGACCCATGGACATGAGGATCATATTGGTGGAATTCCTTATCTTTTAAAAAAATTGAATATCCCAGTATTCGCAACGCGTTTTACACTTGGATTAATCGAATTAAAGTTAGAAGAACATAAACTTTTAAGGGAGACAAAGCTAATTGAAATCGACTCTGATGCAAAGTTAACCATTGGTGAAATCATTGTTGAATTCTTTAAAGTAAACCACAGTATTCCCGACTGCTTAGGTGTTCTTTTCCGTACCCCTCAAGGCAATATTGTTCATACCGGCGATTTTAAATTTGATTTAACGCCGGTTAATGAGCAATATTCGGATATTCACAAGATGGCAAGGATCGGTGCGGAAGGAGTCCTGCTGTTGCTTTCAGAAAGTACCAATGCTGAACGACCAGGCGGTACCCCGTCGGAGAAAATGGTCGGGGAGCAGGTGATGGAGGCGTTTATAAAGGCGGATCAAAAGGTAATTCTCTCGACTTTTGCCTCTAATATTAATCGTGTCCAGCAAGTGGTTGATGCTGCAAGACGAACGAATCGCAAGCTTGCTTTGCTTGGGAGAAGTATGATCAATGTCGTTGAGGTAGCGATTGAGAGGGGATATTTGCATGTGCCGGAAGGAATGATAATCGAGGCACATGAGATAAATGAACTTCCGCCAGAACAAGTAGC
Source organism: Bacillus methanolicus (assembly GCF_008764295.1). Taxonomy (GTDB): domain Bacteria; phylum Bacillota; class Bacilli; order Bacillales; family Cytobacillaceae; genus Robertmurraya; species Robertmurraya methanolica_A. The sequence goes on from NZ_VTQX01000010.1 coordinate 18,896, forward strand.
TATATTATGTACAGGCAGTCAAGGCGAGCCATTGGCGGCATTGTCGCGCTTATCAACGGGAAACTTCAGAGGCGTCGAAGTACTGGCTGGAGACACGGTTATTTTAGCTGCAGGGCCGATCCCTGGGAACGAGAAGGCTGTATCAAAAATCGTGGATCGTTTGTTTGCTTTAGGTGCACATGTTATTTATGGCTCTGGAAAGGGCATGCACGTATCCGGCCATGGATATCAAGAGGATTTGAAACTAATGCTTACGTTAATGAAACCAAAATACTTTATTCCGATCCATGGAGAATATCGGATGCTTCATCAACATCGATTATTAGCGTAATCAGTCGGTGTTGAACAGGGTGCTACTTTTATTTTAAAGAATGGAGAAGTAGTCGATATCGATCATTCACTCGCCCGTCAAACAAGAAGGATTCATGCTGGCGATACATACGTCGACGGAGTAGGAGTGGGAGATGTGGGAGATATTGTATTAAGAGATCGGAAGCAATTATCAGAAGATGGCATGCTCGTTATTGTTTTAACGATGAGCAAAGGGGATAAGAAGCTTCTTTCTGGACCAGATACGATTACGAGAGGTTTCGTCTATGTAAGGGATTCGGAGGAATTATTAAATGAAATGAATCGTCTAATAGACAAGACCTTAAAAGATTTAAAGAAAGCGGGTAAAAGTCAATGGAGTACTGTAAAACAAACAATTAAAAAAACAATAAGTGATTTTCTATATGTCAGAACAAAAAGAAGACCGATGATATTGCCGATTATTATTGAAATCTAACTGTTCTGCGCTTCTTTTTCTTACTGAGCAAATCTTTTATCATTGCAAAGCTGTAACGTAATGGGATAACATAAGAGTGGAAATGGATGAATATGGAGTATAAGTAGAAAGCCAGTTTAAGGGAAGAACAGCACAGAAAGTTGGTATTGAAATGATGGAAAGAAGCGTTATTTTTTTTGATATTGATGGAACACTTTTAAACCATGATAAGAAACTGCCTGCGACGACAAAAGAGGCGGTGTTTACACTGAAGGAGCAAGGGCATGAAGTGGCAATTGCAACAGGGCGTGCGCCATTTATGTTCGAAGAATTGCGAAAGGAATTGGACATCAATACGTATGTAAGCTATAACGGACAATATGTGGTGTTGAATGGGGAAGTACTGGACACGAATCCACTTTCTATACCTTCACTGCTAAAATTAACAGAAACAGCACTTGTAAATGATCATCCGGTTGTCTATATGGATCATGAAGATATGAGGGCTAATGTACCAGAACATTCTTATATTAAAGAAAGCATAAAATCATTGAAAATTGATTATTTTCCTGCCCATGATCCTCACTATTATGAAGAGCGAGATATTTTCCAAACCCTTTTATTCTGCCCAGAAGGGGAAGAAAAACAATATGAAGAGGCATTTCAAGATTTTGATTTTATTCGCTGGCACCCCGTTTCTTGCGATGTTCTGCCCAAAGGTGGTTCTAAATGGAGAGGCATTGAGAAAATTGTGCAGAAGCTCGGCATTCCGAAGGAGCGACAATATGCCTTTGGCGATGGCTTAAATGATATTGAAATGCTTTCGATGATTCATCATGGTGTTGCGATGGGGAATGGTGAGGAAGAAGTAAAAGCGGTTGCTAAGTACGTCACAAAATCAGTGGAAGAAGACGGAATTGTCCACGGCCTGAAAATGGTCGGATTATTATAACCGGTTTAAAATGGCACTTTTCAGGAAATGTTAATATATGCCGATTGCAAAAAAGAAGCTGTATCAAAAGGACGTTAAAAACGACTTTTTGATTGCAGCTTCTTCTTTTGTGTGGACTTTAGGGTATTATTGGTTGTCTAGCACAGGAGCGGTTGCCTTGCTTAAAAGATTGTCCATCATGAGCACAGATGAACTATTCGAAGGTTCGTCCTTCACTTTTAGCTATTGCTTAAAGTGAAGGAATAACGGGAGGAAGCAATGCTGACAAAGGGACGATTTCCGCTTGTTTTTCGTACTCTGGTAAATATGTTTTTAGTGCGCTTACGACCCGTTCTCCAGTAACGCCAACATGTCCGATCGCAATTAATTGTGAACGATGATCAAGCCTCTCGACTAATTTTGAAGCTTGACGATATATATGTCTCTCTGAGTAGATATGATCAAAGAACATATCGTTTTCAAGATAAGGCACAGATAATTCTTCGGCGATTTTGGGAATAACGCTTTTTTTTGCTGTTTTGCTATCAAGATAGTAAAGATTGTTTTCTTTGCATACTTCAAGAATGATCCGCATGACCCTTTCATCTTCAGTTGCCTTTGAGCCCATATGGTGGTTCATACCAACTGCAAAGGGAACATCCTTAATTGCTTCTTCGACTCTTTTTCTGATTTCCTTATCACTCAAATCTGTTGTAATGGCACCAGGACCAAGCCAGCTTTTCTTTCCTTTCTTTGGTTCCATTGGTAAGTGAATGATCACTTCATGCCCTTTTTCATGCGCGCGCTTTGCATCCTTTTCTGTTGTCGAGAGAAAGGGCATAATGGCAACCGTCAATGGGACGGGGAGTTCAAGCATTTCTTTTGAACCTTCCATATTATTGCCAAAATCATCAATCACAATGGCCAATTCCTTTTTCTGCTGCTCCTCTGTAAAGGATTGAGCAGTTCCAGTGAACGCAAAGAAAATAAGATATGGAATTAAGACAATGCTGCGCATCCTTCGTCACTTCCTTTAATTTTGATTAAATGTGTCCTTTATAAGTTTTCACAAATCATTATCTTTCATCCAAGGAAAGTTGTTTTGACGATAGGCAGTATTGAACAGCTGTTTTCTATCATAAAATGGCTAAATAATTTTAAGAGATGATTGTAAATTCAAAAAATAAAGTATATGATAGTAATGGATATAGAGTTAATTGCTCCGATCTATTATTATGGAATGTGCGATTTTGATTATAGAGGTAATGTTTCCTTAGAATATGGAATGCAAGGAATTAGGCCGAAATAAGAGGTAGTTACCTGCTACCCTTATTTTGGTTTTTTTATTTATTTGCTATCCCGGTCGTCATTGTTAGTCGCGATGTTTTTAGAGTTGAGCATTTGAAAGGATGGGTTTAATGAGGAATGGAATTTCACAAATATATAAAGATTCATTGGCTCAATTTATTAGTATGAATATCGGCAGTGATTTTTCCATTTTCTCAGAGAATTCAGATCCATACTTCATCATTAATATGTCAGGTGAAATCGTTTATACAAATAATGCTTGCCAAACCTTTTTAGGATATTCAAAAAAAGAAATGATGCAATTGGAATTGAAAGATATCTGTTCCTATACGGAATTAAATCGAACACAAACGTATTTCTTAAGAGATGATCGAGAAAAATTAACCAGCTTTTACTTACAAATCATGAAGCGGAATAAAGAGTTTATCGATATTGATGTTACCTGTTTTCCTATTTTTCAAAATAAAATCGTCATTGGAACATATGTGGTTTTTAGAGAGGCACAAGATTTAGTCGTCCAACAAAATAAAAATTACAGCACGATTATGGAGCATTCTCCGGAGTCCATTTTTATTGTGAAAGGCAGAACGATTGTGGATGTAAGCAATGTTGCTCTTTCAATGGTGGGTGCTAGTCATAAGAAACAATTAGTCGGTGAGAGCTTTTACTTGCTCTTAGATCCAGATTCAATAGAAAATTTTTATAAAAAACTAGTTCTAATAGAAGATGGAGGAATACCGGATCTATTTGAGCAGAGGATGCTGACAATTGATAGACAATTATTAGATGTTGAAATAAAAGTTCTACCTACTATTTTTAATGGAGAACGGGCATTTCATTTAATTATTAAAGATATAAGTGAATACAAAAAATTGACGAAGATTTCGGAAAAACAAGCTGTAGCTGGACAGTTAGCAGCAGGAGTTGCTCATGAAATTAGAAATCCGATTACAGCAATAAAGGGATTCTTAAAATTAATCAGGGTTGAACAAGAGAAGCCGAGCTCCTATTTTTCAATTATCGAATCAGAAATCGAGAGGATCGAAGTAATCTTAAGGGAATTGATGGTTCTGGCAAAGCCTTCGGATTTAAAGTATGAACGTTTATGTATCGATTCGGTTATTAAAAAAGTTTTAACATTAATGGAATCGCAAGCATTATTGAACAACATCGAGGTTGAACACAATCTTCAATTTTCTAATATCGATATTTTAGGTGATGAAAATCAATTAAAGCAAGTGTTTGTTAATTATATAAAAAATGCCATTGAAGCAATGCCCCACGGGGGAAAATTATTAATTGAGGGAATTCAATGTGATCAGAAGGTATGCATTAGAATTGTTGATGAGGGGGGAGGAATCCCACCAGAAGTGCAAGCTCGAATGGGAGAACCTTTTTTTACAACGAAGGAAAATGGAACAGGTCTAGGTATGATTGTCAGCAGTCAAATTATTAAAGAGCATAGGGGAAACCTTGGAATTTTAAGCAGTTGCGAAGGAACGCGAATCGAAGTGATTTTTCCATGTTATCATTAGAGAGCACAACTATTTGCTCAGTTGCATAAAAGATGGTAGAATATTAGTGTCTAATGTCTAGCTGTCATTAGAATGCATATAATTTACTGTTAAACTTATAAATTAATAACGTATTGTTCGGTAAATGGAAGAAACTATATGTTGTCTTAACCATGGCCTAACTTCTTTTTGAAGAAGTTAGGCCTTTTTTATTTTGTCTTGAAGGGGTTATGAAATGTTAAATTCAACACAACCAGACTTACTGAAATTGAGTAGCAACTTCAGTAAGATGCTAAAAAAGAGATTTGGGAAAGGGCCAGAATCCTGCTTAACTGTATTAAATAAAGGAAGACTCTATATTTTTATTCGAAATTTCATTACACCCGCAGAGGAAGTGCTGATAGAAAATGAAGAATGGGAGTTGGCTAACCATTTTCGTTCTGCGGTATTTGATTCTGTCATTCAAGAGTTTATTACGAAAGCCTCTAAAGTTTTAGAAATTGATTTTAAATATTTCTTTCATGATTGGAACTATAGCTCAAATACTGGACTTGTATTTTTAGAACATCTACATGTGGATGAAGAGAAAGTAATTTTAGATTCTCAATCTAATAGGTTTCTAAAAGTAGTTGAAGAAATTGGGCTGCAATTACATAAAAAGCCTGAAGAAATTCGGATTTTCATGAATACACATAATATGTGTGGAATCGAAATTATTGGCATTCAGACCCACCTTGAAACTTTGTTGTTTAAAAATGGAAACTCGCATTTTTTGCAGCAGCACTTGACACATATTAAGCAAGGGTATCTTAAACATAAAAAACAGCTGGAAAGCATACTAAATTATTCTGTTGATGATGTATTTGTGATGTGCGATTATGAAAGAAATCGATATGTACTGTTTCTTATTTTTTCGAAAAAGGTAATTTGATAAAGGCATGTTGGTTATAGGCTCTCCTCTAATCAGCATGTTTTTTTTGTATTAAATTGGAAAGTGGTGGGATGCTAATATCGCTATTTTATCTTGTAAAAAGGATGATTATGAGTGGTTGAGCAAAAAAAACTGGATTATATTAGTAGCTACATTAGCAAGCTGTTAAAAAAGAATTTTGGAAGAGGACCGCAGTCATGTCAGACAAGTGTTTGTAAAAAATATGTGATTGCCTATGTACGGGGATTTGTAGCGCCGATGGAAGAAGTGCTTTTAAAAGAGGGACATGCCAAAGATGTAGACAGAGCAAGAAGGCTTATTATGAATTCTCTTATTGAAGAAATTAAAGGGGTCCTGCAGGTATCACTTGATGTAGAAGTGATTGAGTATTATCATGACTGGAATTTTCCCAATAATACAGGAATTTTTATTTTTACGTTAGAAAAAGAAGAGGAAGGACATATTGTAAACGATGTCGATATTCCAAAGTTGGAAAAGGAGATTGCCCGAATTAGTGAGTTAGTTCAAAAAGTTCCTGATGAAATTTACACATGCCCGATTACTCCTTCTATCTACTGCGTAGAAAGAACCGGCATCCTTATTCAGATTGAAAAAGCATTGATTGAAAGAGGATTTGAACAGGAATTGAGATATACAAAGGATCAATTGGAAAAAAGCTATTTCCACCGTCACGGTGATTTTGAAGAAATTTTCCACAAACAAGTAAGGGACATTTTTATCGATTGGAACTTTCACGGGAATAAATCGGTGCTGGTTTTTATTTTATTTTAATTAATTTGAGGCAGTTTCAGTGAACCCCATGCATTTTACCTTCAATATGAGTCTTTGTGCCTATTAGATAGTATGTATTTATTTTACAGAAAAATAACATTTTATAGTATCATTTAACTATCAGGTATTAGAACTTAGTGATAAGAAGCGGAGAGAAAGTAGAATGCGTTTAGTGAAGTTGGATCATTGTGAAACTGGAACGCTGTTAGCTAAATCAATATTTCGTGAAAATGGGACAATTCTTTTAGCCCGAGGTACTTATTTAACCAATAATTTAATAAAAAGGCTGAAGGAATTAAACATTTTTACTGTATATATCGAGGACGAGGCGTCTGAAGGAATTGAAATTACTGAAACGATTCCGAATGAGATTCGAGCAGAGGCGGCAAGTGCAATAACGGAAGGACTAGATGAATTAGTAAATATACATAAGCGCCCAAATATTCATGGAATTATGAAGACAGGACGAGTGGTACGCAGTATACAGAAAGTCTTTAAGGATATTTTATCATGTTTAAATGAAAACAAGGCTGCATTAAATTTATTAGCTACTGCAAAGGTTCACGAAGATCATGTCTATACTCATTCATTAAATGTTTCGATTTATGCTTGTCAGTTGGCGATAGAGAATGGCTTACCCATCAAAAAAATTGAAGACATCGGTCTTGGGGCCATGCTACATGATCTTGGCAAACTATTTATCCCGAAAGAGATTCTTAATAAACCAGGCAAACTGACAGAAATGGAGTTTGAATTAATTCAATCGCATTGTGAGCTGGGCTTTAACCAATTGCGAAAAATTCATGAAATTCCGTTGCCAGTTGCCCATTGCGCTCTCCAGCATCATGAAAGAGTTGATGGAAAAGGCTATCCACGAGGATTGAAAAACCATGAAATTCATAAGTATGCCAAAATTATAAGTGTTGCCGATGTTTTTGACGCTGTCACAAGTCATCGAACATATCGCCCGGCAATGCTCCCTCATAAAGCAATGGAAATTCTTCATAACGGAAAAGGAACACAATTTGAACCAAGGCAGGTCGATTTATTTAAAGAATGCATCGCCATTTATCCACCAGGGTTAACCGTATTATTAAATGATGGCAGAACGGGAATTGTTGCAAAGTACAATTTTAAGGCAGTCGGTAGACCGGTCGTTCGCATTATTAAAGATCAGGAAAATCAAACGGTTCAACCTTATGAAATCGATCTAGCGGCAAAAGAACATGTAATGTTAGAAATAACCGATGCCGATGCATTGTTATAAAAAAGGATAAAGAAATTGATCTTTATCTTTTTTTGGTTGTTGTAAAAGGAAAAACTTTCCCCTCAAAGACGCGATTTGTTGACTCTTTGAGGGGATTTTTGAAACAGTATTTAGACTTTTAGCATAAGAGAGCAACATTGAACAGTAGTCTGATTAAAGTTTGTCTTCATGAGAACAAAGATTTCCTAAACTAAGTAAAGAATGTCCTCATAAAGGGTTCATGAGGACACGGTCGAGAGGAAAACCGGGGAAGAGTGTCCGCATGAATCAACTACTTTCCAATCGAAATCAAATTTTTCGATTCCAAATCAAAAAAAGCAAGTGGAGCGAATCTACGCCACTTGCCTTGAATAAAATGTTCAGGAGTCTATCAGTTTTAAAATAATTGTTTGCTACACTTTAAATTTTGAGACGTTTTCTTGAAGTTCTTGTGCCATGCTGCTTAATGTATGGGCAGATGCTGAAATTTCTTCCATAGAAGCGTTTTGCTCTTCGGCAGAGGCTGCAACTTGTTGAGAGTTTCCAGCGGCCTGCTGAGAGATAGTTGTAATTTCGGACATTTTTTGCACCATCTCTTCAGTGCTTGCATTGACTTCCTCAACAATGGCAGATACCTCTTGTGCTTGAGTGCTAATGCTTGAGATCATATCAGTAATTTCATGGAAGGATACGCCTGTTTCATTGACTTTATCGATCCCTGATTTTACTGATTTTTTACCTTCTTCCATGGAGAGGGTAACTTCATTGATTTCTTTTTGAATTTGACCAATAAGAGCGCGAATATTGTCTGTTGCGTTATTGGATTCCACAGCTAATTTGCGGACCTCATCTGCAACAACAGCAAAACCTTTTCCATGTTCCCCAGCTCTTGCTGCTTCAATAGCGGCATTTAACGCAAGGAGGTTTGTCTGCTCGGATACTTGTGAGATTAAATCGACAATTTTGCCAATTTCCTTGGAGCGAGTGCCAAGAACTTGGATATTGTCTGCAATTTTTGAGACTTGTTCTTGAACAGTATTCATTTGTGTAACTGTTTCAGAAACAACTACATTTCCAGCTTCAGCTTTTTCGTTGGTTGTAAGACTTAAATCGGAGACAATTTGGATCGCTCCAGCGACCTGCTCCATGCCTTTAGAAATTTCTTGCATCGATTGATTTCCATTGACAGCACTTTGAACTTGATGTTCAGAGCCGGCAGCAACTTCTTGAATCGAAATGGTGATTTGTTCCGTTGCTTTTGTTGTTTGTTCAGAGCTTGCTAATAGCTGCTCAGAGGAGGCAGCAACGGTTTCGGATGTTACGGTTACTTGGCGAATTAAATTTGCTAGACTAGTTCCCATTTCATTAAATGCCTCTGCAAGATCACCAATTTCATCCTTGTTTTTAATCTTTATTGGATCCATTGTTAAGTTGCCTTTTGCGACCTCTTTCACATTTTCTGTAACAAACTTCAATGGCTTTGAAATCATACGCGAAGTGAGATAAGCGATAGACAAGCCGACGATAACGCCACCGATTAAGAAAGCAATAATTAAAAACATACTGCGATTGGATTCTTGATTGGCTACATCGCTGGCAGCCAGAGCGTTATCATGGTTATAGGCAACAAGTTCTTCAAGAGTAAACTGGATGCTTGAGAACATGTTGTCCGCTTCACCTATCGTTGAAAGAAGTCGGATACCATTGACGTTGCCGGTTCCTTTAACAATATTCATATCGGTACCTAGCTCAATAAATTTTTCGTGAATGGTGTGATATCTTTCCCATTTATCAAGTAAAGTATCGAACAGTTGTCGTTCTTCTTCAGAAGTAATGGTAGCTTCATAATCTGCAAAAACATGATCAATTTCTGCAAAGGTTTCATCCATTTTTTCTACTAGTAATTCAAGCTTCTTTTCATCGGGCTCAATAACATATTTGTACTCGAGGGAAGCAAGATGTTCCGTTAAGTAGTTAATCGTATTGATAGCTTCAACACTCGGTAGCCACACATTGGTAATTTCAGAGCTTCTCTTACTGATGTTATTTGTTGAACTGATTGCGACGAAGCCTAAAACTCCCATAATTAGTAAGAGGGATGCAAAGCCGATATACATCTTCTTAGAAACTGAAAGCTTCAAATTGAGTAGCTTCATTTCCGGCATGTTTAGCTTTGTTTTTTTTACCTTTGGCATTTTTAATTTTGTCTTTTTCATTTTTTGCTTTTTCATTCAAGTGCCCCCTATGTATTTTCTGTTTTATAATTATGTAAAATGATGCTGTTTCCAATCTGTTTTCGTAAACAGCTATAAGAATAAATGAAATGAAAATTAACATTGTTTGCCAAAATTGAAAGATAGTAACTTTATCTTATACTATTTTACTAGTAAATTAAAACTATTTCTATAGTATAAAATAGTACGAAAGTTCGGAATTTGCTTCAACAGCTGATTATAAGTTTTTACAAATAGAGTCATTTCGTTGTATGATGAGATTATGAAAGGGTGTTGGTAAGTGAAACTAATTAAGTATTTGTTGATCCCGCTCGTGTTACTTGGAATAGCTGGTTTTGCTGTCTATTATGTAGGTACAAATATTGCCTCGGAAAAATTAATGGATGCTGTGACTACAGAGCTGGAGAACAGTGGCGAGATAGACAATATAAAAGAGATGATCGAGGGCGATCCGGAACTGAAATCTTTTATTGAAGAAGCAAGTACTGCTGATGCCAATGAACTGCCTTTCACAACGAAGGAAGAAGCAACGAGAGTTCTTGTTAATAAGGTTGGTTTAACGAACCTTAATGAGATTCGTGTGAAAGTGCAAGATGGATCTGCTTCCAAGGAAGAGATTCTTCAAGAAGTGGAGAGCAAATTATCAGAAGAAGAGATTTTAGCCTTAAAGGTTATTGCTTATAAAGAATTGTATGGAAACTAGTCAGAGGTTTAGTGACTAGTTTTTTTATGGGTTTCGGAAAATATAGATAGCTATTGGTTTTAATAAATGCATATCTATATTTACCGCTCATGATTCTAGTTTCCTTTCAAAAACCTTCAATGATTCTACGCTTGTGTGCTTTTTTTACATACGGCGATTCCAATTGGATAGTGGCGACCTTCCCGGCCAGGTGCTGGTTCAATTAGCACGCCTTTTTGATAGTAAAATTGCACTTCTTCGTATAAAGCAAAGAGATCTTGAAATTCCCCTTCTGTTAATTGATGGACATGGAAGGGTTCGCTTGTCGGCATTCCCCGTCCTTGGCCAAAAGGGGTCGAAATAACTGCTGTCCCACCAGGTTTCAGCATTTGATAGATATTACGCATGAATATTTCTTCGTTATCCACATGTTCAAGAGTTTCAAAGCTTACGATCAAATCGAATTGTCCAAATCTTTCTGGGATAGAGGGATCTACGCAATTTTCCACTTGAAAGGAAATCAGCGGGTGATAATATTTTCCCTTTGCATAGGCAATAGCTTCTGGGTCAATATCGACGGCGATTACTTCTGCAATGGCCTTTTTTGCTGCCACAGCCATGATGTTGCTGCCAAACCCGCTTCCACAAGCGAAATCTAAAATGCGCCCCTTGGCATAATGAATCGAAAAATGGTATCTTGCTAAATGCTCCAACAAAAGACCATTCATTTGCTTCATTAATTCTGGGATGACTCTTTCTCCAGTATATTTCATACTTCCTGCCTCTTTTCGCTTAATTCTCTCTATAATAGTCTCTCCATCTTAGCAAAGAATACTACATCCGTATAGAAATTCTAGCAAAATAGTAACTTCAACTCGCTGCGCCTTGTCAAGTGTATTCAGTCATTTTTGTTTACACTATCAAAAGATCTTTGAAGAGGCCATGTTCTATGATTTTTTCGCATTTCGTGAAATTCATGTCTTTAAAGCTGTGTAGTAAGGTGGAACAGCCCCGATGAAATGCTAGGAGAAAGCTTGTTTTCCCTACGTTTCATCGGGGCAGTGTTAAATGAGATGTTTTAGCACAGCTGTGAAAAAAGGAGACATGATATTAACGGAAGATTTTTTGCAGACCATGTCCCAACATATTAAAGGTGAAAATAACATAGGTCATAGCCAGAGCAGGGTAAAAAACGATCCACACAGGGCCGCGAATGTCTTTAAATGAATTGGCTAAGAATGTAGGCCAAGAATTTGATGTGTTTTCAAAAGTAAACATTCCGGCATCTACTTGAACAAAGAATTGCGCGACAAAAACTCCTAAGAAGCCTAATTGACCAAGTAAAAACATAACTTTCCCTAGATCTCCCACAATGCTAATCAGTAATTTATTATAAATAAAAGGCAGATAATATCTTCTTAAAAGCCTAAAAGAGGACACCCCAACAGAATTTCCACTTGTTACAAATTCCCTTTTAGAAATTTGTTGGAATTCCATCTTGATCATGTCTGCCACCCTGCCAATCTCCATAATTGCAATAATTAGCACAACGAAATATGGTCGTAATGGTGACATAATAAGAGGTGGAATGGTAACGAGCAAAATGACTACAATAATGGTCGGAACATACGAGAGGAAGCCATTGAGCCAGTTAAGCAAAGCATTCGTACCAAGCCATTGTCTATGAGCAAAATAGGCAAGAGGAATGGCTAATAGATATCGAATCAAAGTGATTGAAAGAATAATTAGTAGCGTTTCTTTCGCTCCCATGACAATTAAGCTCAGCATATCTCGTCCGTCACGGTCTGTCCCAAATGGAAATTGTGCTGAAGGTTCATAAGGGGGTGCGATTGGAATTTTGTTTTCGTCCCAAAGATAATCAATTTCCTGCAGTTCAGCATCAATAAATGATAAATGTTCTCCGAAAAAAGTCATAAAAAGGAGAATGCCTAGCATAATGCTTCCAATGGTTAATATCAAATTTTTTTTGCAAAAGTTCAGAACAGTCATTGTAACGCTCCCGCTTTTTGTGGTAAAAGTTTATATTTCAATAGCTTAGATAAGACAATTGTTGCAAACATCATCAAGAGGTAAGGCAGCATTAAGGCTAGGGCTCGAGGTTCGTCAAATTCTTGAATACTAGTTAAGAGATGGTAGCCTGCTCCTTGGAAACTAGCCAATTTTTGCATAATTGGTAAGCTAGTTAATAGGTAAAGCATGATAAATTGAGTTTGATTTAAAATCGAATAAAGGCAATTCCAAATCATATGTTTGAGGATTTTTAATGATGTTAAGCCTTTGGAACGAGCTGTTCGCAAATAATCTTGGCCCATTTCATTCTCAAGTGCAGCAGAGGTGAATTTCACCATATGGACCAATGGAAATACGGTAATGGCAATCATCGGAATAAGAAAGTTATACCAATGATCATTGCCATATAAACTAAATTTTGGAACACCTATGTAAAATAACTTAATTAATAAATATTGGAGGGCAATAAAAAGAAAAAAATCAGGAATGGAAGAAAAGATCCATGAAAAAAAAGCCTGGACTTTCCCGATGACTTTATCGCGAAAATAAAATTGTACGATGCCTAGTAAAGTGCCAGCCCCCATGCTTAAAAGCAATGCTGGTGCGATAATTGTAAAATCGCGTAATAATAGCTTTGGCACTTCTTCTAATATCGGTACCCCCATGCTGTTATTTCCAAAGCCTTTTTCTGTACGAAAATGCTCAATGAAAGCAGCGATCTTCTCCTTATATAAATCGAATGTGAACGGAAAATCTGCAGTGAATACGAGTCCACCGTGGTGGATGATTTCCATCTCTCTTGGCAGCAATAAGAGAAGTACAAACGCAAGAACAATAATTAGAAACACGAGTGAGCTCTTAATGAATTCCCAAACCATAAGAACCTCCTTTTTAAAATGTCATTATCTTCTACATATGATAATGAGGAAGACTTGATAAAGTATTTGAAAACTATTTTATTTTAGAAAATTCAGTTTAGTTGATTTTCTCATGAAAATACAATTTTAGTCAAATTATCCCACATACAGCTATGCTAATGGGCTCATACTAAAATTGGTGATGTCAATGATATGCAAATCTAATGAACAGTTACAGTTGATGGTAGAAGAAGCGCGGAAATGGACAAAGGCAGGAAAAGTGGCCGATTATATACCTGCCCTTGGTCTTGCGAATCCACATGATTTATCGATTGCAATCCATTCTCCTAATGGAGGATGCTTTTCAGCAGGAGATATAGAGAAGAAATTTACGCTACAAAGCATTTCAAAGGTTATTAGTCTTGCCCTCGTATTAATGGAACAGGGAAAAGAATATGTCTTTGAAAGGGTGGGGATGGAGCCGACAGGAGATCCATTTAATTCGATTGCGAAGCTGGAAACGATGGCTGTTGCTAAACCCCTTAATCCGATGATTAATGCAGGGGCATTGGTTGTTACTCATATGATCGAAGGAAACTCTGTCAATGTGAGATTAAATCGTCTAATATCATTTATCCAAACTTTATCCGCTGATTCAGAAGTGAATTATTGCAAGGAAGTAGCAAAGTCTGAATATGAAACCGCTCATTTAAATCGTGCTTTATGTTATTTTTTGAAAGAACACGGAGTTATTCAAGAAGAGGTTGAACCATTGATTGATTTGTATACGAAACAATGCGCAATTGAAATGAATTGCCTTGACTTGGCGAGGATTGGTCTTATTTTTGCGATGGATGGGAAAGATCCAGATAGTGGCAAACAGTTAATGCCATCTGCTGTTGCACGAATTTGCAAAACGTTTATGGTTACTTGTGGAATGTACAACGCTTCAGGAGAATTTGCCATAAAGATCGGAATACCGGCAAAAAGCGGCGTAGCTGGTGGCATTATGGGGGCAGTGCCTGGAAAATATGGGATTGGCATATTCGGGCCAGCTCTTGATGAAACGGGAAATAGTATTGCTGGAATCAAGTTGCTTGAGCTTTTATCAGAAAATTATCGCTTGAGCATGTTTTAGGAAATTGAGCTTAAAACGGAAATGGAATGTCATTCAATCGCCTAATATATTATAGAAGAGATATGCTATGCTTGGAGATGAAATGGTAAAATGAATGATAGATCCATCTGAAAATAGGGCTTTGATTTATAATGATTCATTTTTCAACATAACGAATAGACGGATGAAACAAAGTTTTTACACGAAATGAGCCAAGAATCGTTTATTTCAAGGTCAAAGATAAAGAGAGAGAAGTGGGTATGGAAAACACGGAAATCGAGCTACATAATATAAAAAAGGCATTTGCAGATGGCTCCAAAAAAGTTCAGGTCTTAAACGGGATCAGTGCCAAGGTTGGAAAAGGCACTCTGCTTACGATAGTCGGGCCATCAGGATCAGGAAAAAGTACGATATTGTCTCTATGTAATTTATTACAAACTCCGGATGATGGCGAGATTTATGTGAATAAGCTGGAGGTTAGAAAATGGGATGTTCAGGAACTTCGGCGTTATGTGGGCATCGCTTTCCAGTCGGCTCCTATGACAAAAGGAACTGTTCTTGAGAACTTATCATTGCCATTGAAGCTTCGCGGGAAGGCGTTAGAAAATCCGGAAACTTATTTGGAATATGTGGGTTTATCAGCGGAACTGTTATCGAGAGAGGCAAAGGAGCTTTCAGGAGGGCAAAGGCAACGGTTATCGCTTGCACGAACATTGGTGAACAACCCCTCTGTTCTACTATTAGATGAAGTAACTTCCGCCCTTGATACTAAAGCTTCTCAAGGGATAGAGGAGCTTATTCAACGGATAAACAAAGAGCGATCTGTTACGATTCTTTGGGTTACGCATGATTTGTCCCAGGCAGAAAGAGTCGGAGATGAAACGTGGCTGATTAAGGATGGTCAACTTGTTGAAGGTGCACCAACAAAGCAATTTTTTTCTGAGCCAAAGGATGAGCGTACAAAGGACTTTTTAAATTTATTGAGGAGTAGCTTATGAATTTAACAGCTATTATTTTTAGTTTTGTCTTTGTTATTCTCGCGCTTTTTTTATCTAATGCTTTTAGGCTAGGCTTAGGAAAAGATATTATCATTACTTGCATTCGTGCGACTATTCAATTATTTATCGTCGGCTATATTCTAAAATTTGTCTTCGGCTTTGACCATCCTTTTGTCATCATTCTAATGCTTTTAATCATGATTCTAGTCGCCGCTAAAAATGCCGCTCAGCGTGGAAAGGAAATCCCATATGCATTTTGGAAGATATTCTTGACGATCGCTGTTGTGGAGATCATAACGCAAGGCTTTTTACTGGGATTAAAAATTGTTCCTGCCGAACCGCAATATATTATTTCTATCAGTGGCATGATCATTGGTAATTCAATGATTATAGCGAATCTTTTTCTAAATCGGCTAAAGGCAGAAATAGAAATGAGAAGAGAGGAGATCGAATTAGTCCTATCGTTAGGAGGGAGCGTCAAACAATCGATCTTCCCAATTTTGAAGCAATCGATTCGTGCGAGCTTAATCCCGACAATTGAAGGGCAAAAAACGATCGGTCTTGTCCAGCTTCCAGGAATGATGACCGGTCAAATTATTGCAGGAGCTGACCCGATACAGGCAGTGAAATTTCAATTATTAATTGTCTTCTTGATTATGTCGGCAGCAACTTTAACAGCGATCATTCTAGGTTTTTTAATCTATCCTAGCTTATTTAATAAAGAGCAACAGCTCGAAGTATTTTAAAATAAAGCTTTGTTTTTGGCATTATCGGACCTTTCAGCATAGCTGAAGGAGTGGATTACACAATAATTTTTTAGCAACAAGCTTGTTTAACAAACCTAATGTAAAAGTCCGTGCATCTAAATGCTTGATGTGACGGGCTTTTTCTCTATGAACTTCTAGCATCCGGGAGTATCTGGGAGGAATATGGATGATTTATAAGGATACTCCACTTAACTTTGTACAGTTATTTCTGAACATACTTTTTTAACAGAATAAAGCTATTTTTCGAGTTTGTTCATAGATTTATAGAAGAGTATAATTAATAACCATGGATAAAATTTCTAAAAATGTCGTGCTGTTGCCTTAGAAAGTTAATAGAGGTGAAATAATGAGTGATGCGAAAATAGAAGTCCGGAATGTGACGAAGGTCTTCGGAAAGTCTCCTCAGCAAGGAGTAAAAATGCTAAATGAAGGTCTAAGTAAAAAGCAAATACTTGAAAAAACCGGAATGACTGTGGGGGTCAATAAGGCGAGCTTCGAAGTGAGAAGCGGAGAGATATTTGTGATAATGGGCCTGTCGGGAAGTGGGAAATCAACATTAGTCCGAATGTTCAATCGATTAATTGATCCTACCGATGGCCAAGTACTTATAGATGGACAAGATATTGTCAAGATGAAACCAAACGAATTAAGAGAAGTGCGACGTTCAAAAATAAGTATGGTCTTTCAGCGATTTGCCCTATTTCCACATCGTACGGTTTTGAGCAATACAGAATATGGTTTGGAAATTAAAGGCTCAGATCGAAAGCAGCAAAGGGAAAAGGCGTTGGAAGCTTTGAAACTTGTAGGTCTCGAAGGCTATGAAAATAGTTATCCTAGTGAGCTAAGTGGAGGAATGCAGCAGCGGGTAGGTTTGGCCCGTGCTCTTGCGAATGATCCTGATGTTTTGCTTATGGATGAGGCATTTAGTGCTCTCGATCCGTTAATTCGCAAAGATATGCAAAATGAGCTGCTCGAACTTCAAGAGAAAATGGAAAAGACCATTATTTTTATTACCCATGATTTAGACGAAGCATTGCGCATCGGAGATAGAATTGCATTAATGAAAGACGGTTCCATTGTTCAAGTAGGAACACCTGAAGAAATTCTGATGAATCCAGCAAACGATTATGTAGAACGATTTGTTGAGGATGTTGACTTATCCAAAGTATTAACAGCAGCGCACGTCATGAAACGTCCAGAGAAAATCCTTGCTGATCGAGGATTAAGAGTCGCTTTGCAAATTATGAAGGATGCGGGAATTTCTAGTTTATACATTGTTGATAAAAAGCAAAAGCTTGTTGGAGCGATTACGGCTCAAGATGCAGCCGATGCATTGAAAAAAAATCAAAAAATCGAAGATATTATGATTCGCGATTTACAAACAGTCACACCTGATACATTAATTTCTGAGATGTTTGAACAGGTGGCTACCGCCTCATTGCCCGTTGCGGTAATTGATGAAGAAGAGCGTTTAAAAGGAATCATCGTTCGCGGTGCTATTTTGGCTGCACTTGCTGGAGACGATATTCAATTAAACGGAAATGAGGTGAAATAAGTGACCTTACCAAAAATACCACTCGGCGATTGGGTCGATACATTTGTTGATTTTTTACAAGTTCAATTAGAGCCCCTATTTGATTTAATAAGAGATGGAATCGGCGGTTTTGTTGAATTTATTGTTTGGATATTATCATCTGTTCCTGCTGCTATTCTTATTATCCTATTTACAGCACTTATGTTATGGGTCAGCAAGTGGACAAATGCTGTATTTACAGCAGTTGGACTTTTATTAATCTATAACTTGGGATACTGGGATGGGACCATCGACACTTTAGCGCTTGTGCTAACCTCAGTCGTTATTTCCATTATAATTGGGGTTCCAATCGGCATTTGGATTTCCCAAAATGATACAGCCCGAAATATTATTACACCAATACTAGATTTCATGCAGACGATGCCTGCGTTTGTATATTTAATTCCAGCCATTCTTTTCTTTGGCATTGGGATGGTTCCAGGAATTATTGCGTCGGTTATTTTTGCGATGCCTCCGACGATCCGCTTAACGAACTTAGGGATTCGTCAAGTGCCAGAGGATTTAATTGAGGCAGCAAATGCATTTGGTTCAACTACGAAACAAAAATTATTTAAAGTACAGCTTCCTTTAGCGACACCAACCATTATGGCAGGAGTCAACCAAAGTGTGATGCTGTCACTTTCAATGGTTGTCATTGCGTCCCTAGTTGGAGCACCAGGTTTAGGTGCCGATGTGTATCGAGCTGTTACACAAATCAAGGTAGGAATTGGTTTTGAAGCTGGTCTAGCGATCGTCATTTTAGCGATTGTATTAGACCGGATTTCTCAAAATATAGGAATGAAAAAACAAAAATAGGGGGAGACATTTTGATGTTTAAGAAAAAGTTTTTATTAGCAATTGCGCTCTTGTTCACAATGTTGCTTGCGGCTTGTGGTGGTAATGATGAAGGTAGTAACAGTGGAGATGGAGAGTCATCTGACGGCGGTAGCGAGGGAGTCGGCGAACAAGTAGATTATAAAATTATTGGAATTGAGCCTGGTGCAGGCATCATGCAAGCAACGCAAACAGCTTTAGATGAATATGAAAATTTAGCTGAATGGTCTCTTGTCGAGTCTTCTTCGGCTGCTATGGCTTCTGAGCTTCAAAAAGCTTATGATAAGCAAGAACCAATTATTGTTACTGGTTGGACACCACACTGGAAATTCGCGAAGTTTGATTTGAAATATTTAGAGGATCCAAAAGGTGTGTATGGTGAAGCTGAAGTAATTCAAACGTTAGTACGTGAAGGATTACAAGAGGAGCAACCAAGTGCGTATACGGTGTTAGACCAATTTTTCTGGACTCCTGATGATATGGCCGAGGTAATGGTAGAGATTCAGGAAGGCGCTGATCCTGCTGAAGCGGCGGCTGCTTGGGTAGAAGAAAATTCAGATAAAGTTGCTGAATGGACAAATGGGGCAGAAGAAGTCGATGGAGAGTCAATTAAGCTTGCTTATGTCGCTTGGGATTCTGAAATCGCAAGTACAAATGTTGTTGGGAATGTATTAGAAAGCATTGGATATGATGTCGATCTTCTTCAATTAGATGCAGGTCCAATGTTTGCGGCAGTTGCTGAAGGTGATGCAGACGGAATGGTAGCAGCATGGTTACCAGGAACGCATGCATCGTACATGGAAGAGTACGGAGATAAGCTAGTAGACTTAGGTCCAAACCTTGAAGGTGCAGCAATTGGTCTTGTCGTACCTACCTATGTTGAGGCAGATTCAATTGAAGATTTATAAGAATAAAAATGATGCTCAGAAATCTCTGGGCATCATTTTTAATTGGAGGGGGAAAATAATGCTAATTGAAACATACTAGGAGGTATTTTAGTGGACAAAGAAATGAATTACGGTAGTGATTACACATTTATTCCCGCTACTTCAATAGGAAGCGGAATTGGAATAGAGGTATTACCCGATTTGTATTCACATACAATTCAAATTGTAAACATCATTCTAGTCGGCACTGCTGGTGAGTTTGTTTTAGTAGATGCAGGAATGCCGGGAGCGTCGGAGGAGATCATTTCAATCATTGAGAAGCGCTTCGGAATGGGGAGCCGCCCAAAAGCAATACTATTAACCCATGGGCATTTTGATCATGTTGGAAGTATTATTGAACTAATTGAACATTGGAATGTTCCCGTCTATGGGCATGAACTAGAATTGCCATTTTTATCTGGAGAAAGGAGTTACCCTGAACCAGATCCAACGGTGGAAGGTGGAATGGTAGCGAAGATGTCGAAGTTTTTTCCAAATGAGCCCGTAAATTTAGGGAAGCATGTCCAAAAGCTACCTAATGATGGTACAGTGCCGTTTATGCCAGGCTTTAAATGGATACACACACCTGGACATACACCAGGGCACGTCTCCTTTTTTCGTGAATCGGATCGGGCATTAATTGTTGGTGATGCCTTTGTCACGGTGAAGCAGGAATATTTATATAAAGTCATGACGCAAGAGCAAGAAATTAGCGGACCACCACGATATTTTACGAATGACTGGAAAGCAGCGAAGGAATCAGTGACACGGTTGCATGGATTAAATCCAACTGTTGCGTTGACAGGGCATGGACTACCGATGTCTGGAGAACTTTTAACTGAAAGTCTAACGAAATTGGTGCAAGAATTTGAGCAAATAGCTCTTCCGGACTATGGAAAGTATGTTGATGGGGATCTACATTAGTTTTTATGTAAAATAAGCTGACCAAAAAGACGATATCGGCGAAAATTTGTAAATATCGGCGAAAAAATCTATATATCGGCGAAAATTTTCGTATATCGGCGAAAAAATCTATATATCGGCGAAAATTTTCGTATATCGGCGAAACGCATATACTCGTTAAAAATGAGGCGGATAAAATCCGCCTCATTCACTAATTAATTAACGACTGTAACGGAGCAGGAATGCGTCCGCCACGCTTGATCATTTTTTCAGAACTATAAGGGTTTACCCCCATGACAGGGGCTCGACCTAGTAAGCCACCAAATTCGACCATATCTCCTTCTTTCATGCCAGGAACAGGGATGATTCGAACCGCCGTGGTCTTTTTATTTATCATTCCGATTGCCGCCTCATCTGCAATAATCCCTGCCAATGTAGCCGGAGTAGCATCTCCCGTTAACGCAATCATATCGAGGCCCACAGAGCAGACACAAGTCATTGCTTCGAGCTTTGATAACGATAAGGCCTCATCTAGAATCCCGCGAATCATTCCGTTATCCTCACTAACGGGGATAAATGCGCCACTTAAGCCGCCAACATAGGAACTGGCCATCGCTCCCCCTTTTTTAACGGCGTCGTTCATTAATGCAAGGGCTGCGATCGTTCCGTGGGTACCAACTCGTTCTAAGCCAATCTCCTCCAAAATTTCCGCAACACTATCATTCATCGCATTGGTTGGGGCGAGGGAGAGATCCATAATTCCAAATGGAACGCCAAGCCTTTCGGCAACGACACGACCAATAAGTTCCCCTGCACGAGTTATTTTGAAGGCCGTTTTCTTAATGATATCACTTACTTCACCAAGGTCTGCATGAGGGTATCGTTTCAACGCACTTAATACAACACCTGGACCACTCACTCCCACATTCAAGACAACTTCGCCTTCCCCTGCACCATGAAAGGCGCCAGCCATAAAAGGATTGTCCTCAACAGGGTTACAAAACACAACGAGCTTTGCACAGGCAAGACCATTTTGCTCCTTGCTTTTTTCCGCTGCCTCTTTAATAATTTCTCCCATTTTACGAACAGCGTCCATATTGATGCCAGCGCGTGTCGTACCCACAGAAACGGAGGCGCATACTCTTTCAGTAACACTTAAGGCTTCTGGCAGGGCATCAAGCAATGTTTGTTCACCAACGGAAATGCCTTTATGAATGAGAGCTGAATACCCTCCAATAAAGTCAACACCAAGGGCAATTGCTGCTTTATCTAACGTTTTTGCAAGCTCAACAGCTTGTTCAACGGAAGCATGTCCAAGAATTTCAGCAATTGGCGTAATCGAAATCCGTTTATTGATAATCGGAATACCGAATTCTCGCTCTACCTTTTCTGCCGTGGCTTTTAAATCCTTTGCATAGTAGGTAATTTTCTCATAGACCTTTTTATTCATTTGCTCAAAATCAGAATCTGCGCAATCTCGTAAGCTGATGCCCATCGTTACTGTGCGGATATCAAGGTTTTCCATTTGCACCATTCTGATTGTTTCCATCATTTCATTAACAGCAAAGTTCATGTTCGTTCTCCTCTCTTACACTCGGTGCATGGCCTGAAAAATGTCCTCGAGTTGGACATTGATCGTTAATCCAAGAGCTTCTCCTAAATCGGCAAGCTTTTGTTGTAAAGCTTCCAAATCCTCATATTTTGTCACATCAATGATCATCATCATGGTGAAAAAGTCTTGTAAAATAGTTTGACTAATATCGAGAATATTAATTTTTTCTTCAGCTAGGATCGTCGTAACTTTTGCGATTATTCCTACCTGATCCTTTCCGATTACACTAACTATGGCTCTTTTTTGTTCCAATTAAATCACCTCAAAAAATAGTATTAAAAAAGGAGACTGGTTTCCCAATCTCCATAAGACGTAGAATAACAAATGTTACTCTTCTGTCCTTTTGCCTGAGATTGTGAATCCTTCGGCGCCGCAAGGGTCTCTCCAGAAGCTGCTCCTGTTATAGTGTTACCCATAACATTCATCGCTAAAGTGAATCATTTTGAAAAAACGATTCAATATGAAATTATTTTTAAAATATAACAATGTCTCGACAAGAAATCAATGAAAAAATTTTTATTTCTCATTTTTTACATATTCATTAATGAACTTTTCTAGCTTTTGCATACCCGCTGTCCTTTTTAATTGCGGTTCCTTTTTTAGCGTATCAAGGACACTATCAATTAAATAAAGGCGTGGCTCTTGTCTATTGATTAATTCTTCATAAATGAAGTCCAATAACTCGACCTGTTTCTTTGAACCAATATTTTGAGTAAATGGCTTTTTTAAGTTAAGAATAATGCGATGCAGTGCTTGTTGAAAAGCTTGGTTATTCTTTTTTCCGTTCGGGCTCCACGCATCTAGTAGTTCTGGTTCAAGGAGCTGTTCGCCAGATTGGGAGACCTCTTCAATAATTTTAGCAATTCTGTTGACGCTGTAGCGGACAACAAGATGGATCGCATGTGGAGACTTTACCGCAATCGAATAGTTTTTCAGCATATGGCTTAAAATGCCCATAAACATGCTGGCACAGTCTAATAAATAGGGTTTTTTATCTTCTCCAAAAATCGCTACAAATCGTTCATATAACCAGCGTAAACTTTTAAAGGAGCCTATTTTAATAAATTGTTTAAGCTCCTCATCATTAGAAACATAAACTTCTTCAAAAAGGGCTGTTAAATTATTGGAACGATTCATTTCGAGCTGCAGTTCCATTTGTTTTATAAAAATTTCTATATCTGAAGGATCTTGTCCGATTAACAATTCATTACGTTCTTTTTCCATCTGTTTATAGAGGGTTGTGAAAAGAGCGATTAATAATTCGTTTTTAGATGAAAAATAGTTATAAAAGGTTCCTTTAGCAATGCCGCTGTAATCGAGGATGTCTTGAATAGAGGTTGCTTGAAAGCCTTTATCGATAAATAGTTGATGAGCCATTTTAATCACATGCTGTTTTCTGTCTTTCATATTCATCACCTTTAATAGAGAGATTGTACCGATTGTCTAATTTGATAGTACATGATTTTGATTAATTCCTCAATGTGGTAAAAAATCTGGTTTTTTTCAATTGCTTTTTTTGAACTGCTGGTATATGATAAGTCTTATGTGAAATCCGAGTATAATATAATGTACTATACGTCTAAGGGGGAAACACAATGGATAACACGATTGGAACGTCTAGTCGTCCACCATATGGCATCATTGCGATACTAATGATTGGTGCATTTATTGCGTTTTTAAATAATACTTTATTAAATATCGCATTGCCATCCATTATGGAAGAATTGAAAGTGGGTCCGTCAACTGTACAGTGGTTGACGACAGGGTTTATGCTCGTTAACGGAGTATTAATCCCAGCTTCCGCTTTTTTAATTGAGAAATACAGTGTCCGCCGTTTGTTTTTAGTGGCGATGAGTTTATTTACTATTGGTACAGTGGTAGCAGGTATGGCTCATGCATTTCCGCTCTTGCTGGCAGGACGGATGCTGCAAGCTTCAGGTTCAGCAGTGATGATGCCGCTCTTGATGAATGTGATGCTGGTAAGCTTCCCTGTTGAAAAAAGGGGGACCGCAATGGGGATGTTTGGTTTGATCCTTATGGCTGCACCTGCAATTGGTCCAACACTATCAGGGTGGATTATTGAGCATTATGATTGGAGAATGCTCTTCCATTTTATTACGCCAATAGCTGCCGCTGTTTTCATTCTTGGTTTCTTCTTATTGAAGGATAAAAAGGAAAAATCAAATCTTCATCTTGACCTATTTTCATTAATTTTATCAAGTTTAGGCTTCGGTGGAGTATTGTATGGATTTAGTTCAGCAGGAAATAAAGGCTGGGACAGTGTCCATGTATATGGGGCGATTGCAATAGGGGTCGTTACATTAGTATGGTTTATTCTTCGTCAAGCAAAATTAGAGCGGCCAATGTTGAACTTCCATGTCTTTAAATTCCCGATGTTTGCCCTTTCTTCATCAATTACGATGGTTGTCAACATGGCAATGTTTTCAGGAATGCTCTTGCTTCCCATTTATGTCCAAACGTTGCGTGGAATATCACCGATGGATGCCGGCTTACTAATGCTCCCGGGGGCGTTAGCAATGGCTTTGATGTCCCCGGTTACAGGAAGACTTTTTGATAAGTTTGGCGGAAAGGTTTTAGCAATAATTGGGTTGGGCATTATGATCGTAACAACCTTTTTGTTTAGTAAACTTACGTTTGAAACAGGTTATACTCATCTCATGATTTTGCATGCGATTCGCATGTTAGGAATGTCGATGGTCATGATGCCTGTTTCCACTAATGGATTAAATCAATTGCCTAAACGTTTCTATCCGCACGGTACGGCAATGAACAATACCCTTAATCAAGTGTCTGGTGCGATCGGTACGGCTCTTTTAGTAACGGTTATGTCAACCCGCACTGAAACACATGCAACAGAAATTGCGAAATCATTAACAACACAGCCAACAGAGGCAATGAAATTACAAATTGAAGCGCAAGCGATGTTAGAAGGGATTAATGATGCCTTTTTCGTAGCATCTATCATCACGATACTGGCATTTATCCTTGCATTCTTTATTAAACGTTCAACAGAATCAGAAGATCCCCAGCAAGAAACAGCAAAACCGCAAGTAAAATCAAAACTTGTTGGAAACTAAGTAAACTTAACAAAGAGATAAGGCTGTAGATAAACTTGAAGATCAGGTTTGTCTGCAGTCTTATTTTTGTTGAGGAGCCAAAAGCATCTCGAGGGGCGAGAATTGCCGTTGTCACAAGTTAGCCTTATTATGGTGACGATGTTATTTACTTTCCGCTTTGCTACTCTCTTTCTTCTTTTTAAAATGGCGCAGGATGGGCATCGGTTTGCTGT
Source organism: Bacillus methanolicus (assembly GCF_008764295.1). GTDB lineage: Bacteria > Bacillota > Bacilli > Bacillales > Cytobacillaceae > Robertmurraya > Robertmurraya methanolica_A. The sequence goes on from NZ_VTQX01000010.1 coordinate 44,228, forward strand.
TCATAATAAACCAAATGATTACCGGACCTAAAAAGTTTAATGCAATCATGATAAAAATAATTGGAAGTAAAAGATTATTACCCCAACTGCTCTCATATTAGGATCGTTTGGATACTGGTTTGTTTTTGATCATGCTCGAGCGATACATTTACTCGAAACTTATTGGGTTTGGATTGCCTTAGGAGTTACCGTTAGTCTACCACTTTTTATTCTGGTTTTACGACAAATTTTTAAAAAGAAGATTCAAAATAAAGACGTTCGCGAAACTATAAAGGCTTAATCTTCTCCAAATTATTCGCTTGCAATTCCAACCGGTTTGATCTAATGATCAATCTATGGAAATTAAAGGAGAAGGTGAATGTTTTGAAAAAGAAGTTGGAAACGATTTTATTGCATCCAATTCGACAGAATCAGAAACCGATAAAGAGTAAAGTAACGCCTATTTATCAAACTTCTGCCTTTGTGTTTACAGATTTGGAGGAGCTTGAAGGCTATTATCAAGGTGAAGGGAATTACTTGTATTCACGCACAGGCAACCCGAATCCTGATGAACTTGGGGCAGCGGTTGCCGCAATTGAAAGTGCTCCTGCCGGAATTGCCACTTCATCTGGGTTATCAGCGATTTTAGCTGGGGTTCTTGCTGTTGTGAAAAGTGGGGATCATATCGTTGCTGCAGACGATCTATATGGTGGAAGCTTCTTTTTGTTAAAAGAGGAGCTTCAAAACCTTGGGATTGAGACAACATTCGTTTCCTTCTCAGAGAGGCGAGAAGTGGAGCGTGCCATTCAACCAAATACAAAGCTTTTATATACCGAGTCCATTACCAATCCCTTGTTGAGAGTAGAAAATTTGCATAGAGTGGTGGCACTTGCCAAAAAACATAACTTACAAACACTTGTAGATAACACTTTTGCGACTCCATTTCACAGCAATCCTTATACAATCGGGGTTGATTTAGTTGTTCATAGTGCAACAAAGTACATCGGCGGACATAGCGATGTGACGGCGGGAGTGTTAGTAGGGAGAGAGGATTTAATTGACAAGGCAAGAGCTAAGGTTGTGAATCTTGGCGCAAATGTCAGTCCTTTTGAGGCATGGTTGACAAGTCGCGGCCTTAAAACGTTAGCGCTGAGGATGAAATGCCAATCAGAAAATGCAAGACGATTAGCCGAGGCATTGCTCAATAATCAAAAGATTGAAAAGGTCTATTACCCGTTTGAACAAACCGATGACGGCTTTGGTGCTATTGTCACAATAAAGCTGGGCAAGATGGTGGATGTAGATACTTTTTTCAAATCGCTAGCATGGATAAAAATTGCCCCAACTCTAGCGGGAGTAGAAACGACAGTCTCTCATCCATTAAAGACGTCCCACCGAGCCTTGCCAATAGAACGGAGTGAAGCACTAGGAATTACGATGGAATTGGTAAGAATATCCGTTGGTATTGAGCATCCGGCTGATATTATTCATGTTTTCACTGAAGCTCTCAATAAGGCACTGAAAGAATAAGGTGAACTCTATTTCTTTATTCTTCCAATGCGAGAAAGGGCGAGTCTTCGATAGGTAGCACTGCTAAAATCAGCAATTTGATTGCTTTTCGACCGTTGTTTCACTCGGCGATCGCGGTTGTTTTCCATTGCAACTCCTCCTTTAAAGAATAGTATCACCAAGCTTCTTGAAACTATTTTATGGGGGACAATTGCCTTATTTTTTTCGCACAACTAAAAAATGATTGACGAATGTTTAAGTGATCGATTATAGTAAATATATAATCAAATAGTGTTCTCCTAAAGGGGAGTAGCTTTAACAGCAAAGTCGTCATTTCGGAGATATTTGTCTCTCGGCTTTGTTGGCGAATGGTTTGTCATAATCGTTTAAACCGACAGTTAGCAAGACCTTTACCACTGCACTGGTAAAGGTCTTTTTGTTTGTTTTTAGGCCTTTACCAATATTGGTAAAGGCCTTTTCTATTTAGAGAGAATAAGGAAGGTGATGGAAATGTGATTTAAATGATTTCTGGAAAAGATAAAAGTTAATGATACGAACGAGGAGGAGAATGAACATGGATATTTCAATTTTATTAGAATATGGTTGGGTGTTACTTTTACTTATTGCTTTAGAAGGGCTATTAGCAGCAGATAATGCGCTTGTGTTAGCGATAATGGTAAAGCATCTCCCTGAAGATGAAAGAAGAAAAGCTTTATTTTATGGGTTAGCGGGTGCGTTTGTTTTTCGTTTTATTTCTTTGTTTGTCATTTCTTTTCTTGTCGATGTTTGGCAAGTTCAGGCGATCGGTGCCCTCTACTTATTATTCATCTCGATTAATCACATCGTTCGAAAGTTAGTGAAGAAAAATTTTGAAGAAGAGAAAGAGGAAAAACAGCCAAAAAAGCAGTCTGGTTTTTGGATGACTGTTCTCAAAGTAGAGCTTGCGGATATTGCTTTTGCAATTGATTCTATTTTAGCAGCTTTTGCCTTGGCAATGACGTTGCCGAACACTAATCTTCCTCATATTGGTGGAATGGATGGAGGAAAGTTTTTAGTTATTTTTGCTGGAGGTTTAATCGGAGTCATCATTATGAGATATGCAGCCAATTTATTTGTGAAGCTCCTCCATGCAAGGCCAGGTCTTGAGCTAGCTGCTTTTGCCATTGTAGGCTGGGTTGGGGTAAAACTGGTTGTATTAACATTAGCGCATCCGGATATTGCGGTCATCCCGTATGAGTTTGCTCACTCAACATTATGGAAGTTGATTTTCTATACTGTTTTAATTGGAATTGCAGCAGCAGGATGGTTTTTATCTAAGGATCATGAGGATGTCGAGAAGCAAACAACAAGAGCGTAAATATCTTTAGGGCAATGTCACATAATAACCCCTTGAAGGTCAGGGTATAGTAATAAGAGGTGACGGAGTTAAAATCTTGAACGCAAGCCTTCCCAACAGCAGTGCTAAGAAGTTCATGAAGGAACTGTTTAAAAAAAGAAGGCGAGAAAAAGTTCCTTCAAATGTACTAATTGATTATTGAAGGTACTTGTGCTCTTAAAGGCTATCCAATTTGGTAGGTGACTTTCTTGGGTGTTGAAATTTTTATTCTTGCTATACTTATAATTTTAAATGCATTTTTTGCAGGTTCTGAAATGGCGCTAGTTTCTTTAAGTGATAGTCGCCTCAAACAATTAGCTGAAGATGGGGATAAAAAGGCAAAATCGGTTCAGTGGCTTCTATCTGAACCGAGCCGATTTTTAGCTACCATCCAAATTGGCATTACTTTATCAACCTTAATGGCTAGCGCCTTTGCAACTCGGAATTTTGTGGGAATGATGTCAATTTCGTTAAATAAATATTTTGCGCCTGCCATTGATAGACAACTTCTCGAAGTGGTGGCAACGATCATCATTACATTAGTTTTGTCTTATTTCACTCTTGTTTTGGGTGAATTAGTACCGAAAAGACTGGCCGTGCACAAAGCAGAACAGATTGCTTTTTTAGCTACAGCGCCTTTGGCAATTTTGTCAAAAGTCATTTCACCGTTTGTTCAACTTTTAACCTTTTCCACTAATTTGATTGTACGGGTATTTGGCGTTGATCCAAATGTGGAGGAAGAAGAAGTGACGGAAGAAGAGATACGCATGATGGTCGATGTCGGTCAGGAAAGAGGAACTATTCAGGCAGCGGAAAAGGAAATGATTAATAATATTTTTGAGTTTGACAATAAAACGGTTTCAGATATTATGACACACCGCACTAATATTGTTGCCATTCCTCTTGATTTAAGCTTTCAAGAAGCTGTTCATGTTGCAAATGTTGAAAAGTACACGAGAATCCCAGTCTATGAAGAAAATATTGATCATATCGTGGGAATACTCCATGTGAAGGATCTTTTTACTTTTATAGAAAATGGTAGTCAGAAGCAATTTAATCTACAGGAGCTTATTCGGGAGCCTTTTTATGCTTTAGAATCTCTCCGAATTGATCATTTGTTTAGAGATATGCAAAAAAATAAGGTCCATATGGCAATTGCCATTGATGAATATGGTGGTACAGACGGAATCGTGACAATGGAAGATATATTAGAAGAAATAGTCGGGAATATTTTTGACGAATATGACGATCCTGAATTGGATCGGGAGGAAATTGAGAAAATTGCCGAGCAAGAGTACATGATGATCGGAACAGTCGATTTAGATGATGTAGAAGATATGCTAAAGGTCGATTTTCCGACTGAAGAATTTGATACTTTAAGTGGCTTTATTATTGGACAGCTCGGTTATATACCGGATCGTGAAGAAAGGCCAACAATTGAATACGAAAACCATCTTTTTGTAGTCGAGGAAATTAACGAACGGCGAATTGTGAAAGTGAAGGTTATCGTATTAGAAGGAGAAGAGCAGGAATAGCGGAGGAAAATTCCTGCTTTTTTTACTTTTTATTGACCAGTGGTTAAATATGTTTTAAACTGTTAGTATTAAAAAAGTTGTGAGGAGGATAATATGACACCGAGAAAGACTGTACAACAAGAATTAACAAAAGAAATGATAATGGATGCAGCAAGAGACCTCTTTTCTGAAAAAGGATACCAGCATGTATCAATGCGACAAATTGCGAAGGAATTAGGGTACAGTCATGGAGCGCTTTATTACCATTTTAAAAATAAGGCAGAGCTGTTTTATGCGCTAGTAGAAAATCATTTTTCCATGTTAAATACAGTATTAGATCAAATCATGAAAAAAGAGATGGAGCCCCGCGAGAAATTAAGGGAGATTTTTACCGGCTTTATCCAATTTGGATTAACCTATCAAAGCCATTATGAAATCATGTTTTTGATCAAAGATGAAGAGGTGAGAAATTTTATGAATGAGGAACCGAACCATACGTATGAAAAATTTGCAAAAAGTGTTTATTCTTTATGTGAAAAGAATGTTTCAATCCAAGATGTGTGGTCCATTTTCCTTTCATTACATGGTTTTGTCACACATTATTGCCGTCATGTAGTCGGGTATGAAGATGTGAAGGGCTTGGCTGAGGCCCATGCAAATTTTCTATTAAGAGCCATTCTCTAATTTTTTTTAGATATATTTAACCAGTGGTCAATAAAAGGAGGAAGAAGAATGAAAAAGGCACTTGTTTTAGGAGCATCAGGTGGGATGGGGTTTTCGATTGTTAACGAATTAATGGCTCGCGGAGTGGAGGTCACCGCATTTGCGAGAACAAAGAGTAAACTCGAATCCCTTTTTGGTGACGTTCCAAATTTGCATTTTTTTACAGGCGATATTTTTGAAGTTGAAGATATAAAGAGGGCAGCGAAGGATGTGGATGTTATTTTCCAATCGGCTAATATTCCATATCCTGAATGGGAAGAAAAGCTGGAGCTATTTATGAAAAATATTGTCCTGGCAGCCAAGGATTGTGGGGCAAAGCTTGCTTGTGTCGATAATATATATGCATATGGGCGCAGTGCTGGAGAGAAGGTTAATGAAAATTTTCCGAAAAACCCTCATACGAAAAAAGGACGTGTGCGCTTAAATGTGGAAAAGTTAATTAAACAATCAGAAGTGGATGCCCTAATTGCACACTTTCCCGATTTTTATGGCCCTAACGCACATAATACGCTGTTGCATTATACGCTTGATAGTGTTGTAAAAGGGAAAAAAGCCCTCTATCTCGGTGATCAAAATATTAAGAGGGAGTTTATTTTTACCCCTGACGGCGCTAAAGCAATTGTGAATCTAGCTTTTGATGAGAGAAGCTATGGTCAAAATTGGAATATTCCAGGCTGCGGAACGATATCTGGAAAAGAAATCATTGCGATTTTGCGGGAATTAACAGGCTATGCAAAAGGTGTTTCCACAGTTTCAAAGAATATGATTAAATTCCTCGGTCTCTTTAATCGATTTATGCGTGAAGTAGTGGAAATGTTTTACTTAAATGAAGAACCAGTTGTGCTTGATGGCTCTAAATATGAGCAAATGCTTGGTGAAGTTCCACGCACGTCCTATCAAGAAGGACTAAGGCGAACAATTGATTACATGAAAAAGCCATAAAAAGGTGCACCCCCTCCTTTTATTTAGCGCAACGTTACTATCGTGGATTGATGGAGGTTCAGAACGGAGTAAGTGTGTTTTTATCGTGGGTGTCATAGGAACAAAGAATGCTCAGCTCAGAGCAGTTTTGTGCTCATAAAGAGTCGATAAGGACAGAGATCGTCAAAAGCAAGCACCCCGTGACCGCAAGAAGGGCTCATGAGAACAAAGACCACCAAAAAAGAGCACTTCGTGTCCGCATGAAGGTTCCATGAGGACAGAGATCGTCAAAAGCAAGCACAGTGTGTTCTCATGAAGGGTCGATGAGGATAAGAAAAGCTTAAAATAAAGCAAATCCTGTCTTCATAAAGGACAAAGCACAGCCAGACAAGAGCAAGTTCTGTCCTCATGGGCAACTCCACAAGAAAGAGGATAGCGATCCGAGAGAAAAAAACAAATCAAAAAAGTTCTTTTATTCGAGCGGTCGAAAGAGTATGGCCTCACGAAAAGAACAGTTACTCCCATCGGAAATGCATGTGAGTAACTGTTCTTTTATCGAATTGCTGGGATTTTAATTTTTACATGAAATTCTTCATTCTTATGGGTGAAATCGAGAAAGCCTTGATGGTCTTGAACAATGTTATGGATAAGCTTTGTGCCGAGTCCTTCATGCCCATCCTCTTTTGTCGTATGCCCGTAAGAATCGTAGAGCTGATCGAGGATGGAGACAGGAATTGGCAAGCTATTATTTTTGCAAATTAAAAGGAATAGACCGCTTTTTTTATATAATTGTAGTGTTATATTGGCTTGCTTTCCGCGTGCTGTTTGCCATTCTTCACAGGCCTCAATGCTATTTGCTAACAGATTCCCCACTAATGTGACAATTTCTTTGTCGGCGAAAGGAAGGGAAGATAGCGGAACTTCAAGGTCATAAACAACTTCAATATTGGCAGATTTTGCTCTTTGATACATTTGATGCAGAATTCCTGCGACGCTGCCTTGTTCGCCTTTAATAGAAAGATTTGTTTCTTCATAGCCGTCTACCAAGTTTGTTAAATAAACTCTCGCTTCGGTATTTTGTTCTTTCTCTAGCAAATAATGGAGGGCAGAAATATGTTTTAAAAAGTCATGGCGTTCGCTCCTAACGATGCGAAAGGTTTCGTTTAATTGGTGCCGATATTCCTCAAAATCAGAAATTTCCTTTTTCATGAAAAAGAATATATGTGATAGCTTAAGCCGAATAAACTCGATGATTATAAAGCTAAGCAGTAAGATAATATGTACCCAAATAGAGGCTTCATGGAATTGCAATAAAAGAAGCACGACTTGGATGATTAGTAAAAGGCTGTTCACTGTGTTGTCGAGAGAGAAAATACGGATGATCATCTTCTTCTGTAATATGTAAGTAAAGAGGGCAGCTATGATGAATGCAGGGATAGGTGCTCCTGTTACAATGAAGAGATGAAGTCCTGCAAATAAAAAGAGCATCCCCCAATAAAGCTTGATTTTCAACTGTTTCACCTCTAAAAATAATTCTCTTGTAAAAAGTCAACTTTTTCCTTTGTGATCATAGCTTGTTCCTCTATTCCTTCGAAAGTTACAATATAGGAGTTTTTTGCATATAAGGAAAAGTTTTTAACGTAATGAATATTAATGATGAAAGAGCGATGAGAACGAATAAAGTCTCTTTCCCGTAATTCTCCTTCTAATTCATTTAATGTTTGATACGTTTTAATTGGACCTGAATTTGTAAAAATCGTCGTAGCACGTCCAGAACGCTCGATAAAAACGATATCTTTCTTTTGGATGATATGGATGTCATTTTTCCTCTTTATATAAAGCCTTCCAGCAATATCCGTTGATTTTGACTTTTCTAATAAACGTTCAACTGAATGGACAAGGCGTTCTTTCGAATACGGCTTCATAATATAGTCATGGACATTTAATTCAAATGCATGAACAGCATAGCCGCTGTTCCCCGTTACAAAAATAACCGCTATATTAAGTGCATGTGAATGGATAATATCTGCTAACTCGTAGCCGGAAAGACTAGGCATTTCAATATCAGCAATTAATAAGTCAATCGTTTCTTTTTTTATTTGTTCATAGGCCTCTTCTGCTGAAAGGGTGGCAAAAACAATTTCTACTCCTGCTATTCCCTCTATAATGCCCTTTAATTTATCCAAATCAATTGGACGATCATCTACAAGACCAATTCTCATTTATTTCGCCTCGCTGCAAATTTCTTGAAATGACAATTTATGAATCGTTTCTTTCCATTTTACCATCAAAAGATGAAAAAATGACCTTTTTACGACATGAAATGGAATATTCACGACATAAGTGAAGATTTCATTTCTTTTTGTTTGTATGATAAACACAAGAAATGAGAACGAGGTGGAAACGTGATGATAGAAATTCAAAAAGTAACAAAGCAGTTTCAAGATAAAAAAGTATTTTTTACTGCACTAAAACATGTTTCGTTTAAGGTGGAAGAAGGGCAAGTACTTGGGCTTCTTGGAGAGAATGGAGCAGGGAAAACAACGCTGCTAAGAACGATTGCAACATTGCTTACACCAACCGATGGTTCAGTCAAAGTAGCAGGATATGACACGACCAAAAATCCGGAAGCAATCAAAAAGCGGATAGGCGTCCTTTTCGGAGGAGAAACAGGATTGTATGATCGCTTAACGGCTCGAGAAAATTTAGAGTATTTTGCGACATTATACGGCTTAAGCAAGCATGAAACGAAGGTGCGCATTGATGAACTTTCGCGAATGTTTGGTATGCGGGATTACTTAAATCGTAAGGTTGGAGGATTTTCAAAAGGAATGCGGCAAAAGGTGGCGATTGCAAGAGCGTTGATTCATAATCCTGAGATTATCCTTTTTGATGAGCCGACGACCGGTTTGGATATTACATCTTCAAATGTTTTTCGCCAGCTAGTCCATCAGCTTAAACAGGAAGGGAAAACAATCGTCTTCTCCAGCCATATTATGGAGGAAGTGTCATTGCTCTGCGACTCTGTTGCGATGATGCATAAAGGCGAGCTTGTCTATCATGGTGGTTTGCAAGAGCTTTATAAGGAAGAAGGAAGCACTGATTTGAATTATATTTTCATGAGCAAACTTGTAAGGGGGAATGAGCATTATGCTTCTTAATACTTATTTAAAGGAATTAAAGGATTGTTTCCGTGACCGTCGTACATTACTATTAACTGTATTTTTACCAATTATTATGATGAGTGGTTTAACGCTATTTTATGAGAAACTGAGCTCGGATGGGGCAGATGATTCACTAACACTTGCCGTGAGTTCAACAATTTTAGCCGAAGAAGAAAATATTTTTGCTGTCTATGAAAATATTGAACTGATGAAAACTGCGGATCCAGAAGCTGCCGTCCAAGATGGTGAAGCACAAGCGGCATTATTGTTAACGGAAGGTTTTGTATCGAAGGTACAAGCTGGAGAAGCTGCGACGGCAACGATCGTTGGTGATTCATTTAGCCAAAACTCGGCTAATCTTATCAGCTTGGTAACCAATGCCTTAAATATTTACGAGAAAGCTGTTATTGATACAAGGCTACAGGAATCCGGAGTCGATTCGAACCTTGTTCACCCGTTTACGGTGGAACAAAAGGAACTTTCTGAAGAAAATTCAATGATTCAAATTTTAGGATTATTATTGCCGATGATTTTAGTAGTTGCCATCGGAGTTGGCGCTTCTCCAGCAGCGGCAGATCTTTTTGCTGGGGAAAAGGAAAGAAAGACGATGGAAGCGTTGTTGATGACACCAGTACGTCGTTCAACATTGCTTGTCTCAAAATGGTTGACGATTACCACGATAGGAGCTGTCACCGGACTTATTACCCTTTTAGTTGTCGTCTTAGAAATTACTTTTTTAACCGAAAATTTGAAACAGGCACTTACTTTTGATGAAAATATTTATTTAATTATATTAGTTGCCTTTTTGATTACGATTTTATATGCGATGTTTAATGCTTCAATCTTAATGATTACGAGTATTGTAGGAAAAACAATTAAAGAGGCGGGAAGCTATGCTTCACCCATCATGATGTTAAGTATTTTACCAATGATGCTTTTAACTAGTACAGGAGTTAATGAATTGACGATGCAGCATTTTGTTATTCCAATTTTAAACTTATATAGTTTAATAAAGGAGTTAATGTTTGGTGTAATTGATTTAGGACATATTCTTTTAGTAGTGGGAAGTAATGTTTTATGTATTATTGTCTTTTTCATCATTGGTCGAATTCTTTTCTTAAAGGATAAATGGGTGATGAACTAATTTACTGGAGCTGATTTTATGACACTATATCATTATTTAGGGGCGGATAAACCGCTCCTTTTAGGGAGTTTTGGGGAAAATTATACTTTAAAAAAGATGAGAGACATTCCAAAGCCAAAAAATAAACATGATTTGAGGAATGCTTTTGATTTATCCGATCTGGAAAACGAGTGGGTCAAGGTATACGAAACTGAAATCGATTTTGCCTTTATTACAGTTAGCGAGTTACGGGATACAACTTTAGCAAAGAATTTCCCCATCAATAAGAGTTATATATATGAATTAGACGGTTCTTTTCAGCTGACTGGGGAGGATTATTTTCAAAATCGTATTCAGTATCAATGCAATGAAAAATGTTTGAGAGAATTATTTGCTTATTTAAAGGAGCAATTGCAAGTGGGAGAAACAATTGAAGTTTATTCTTGCTGGGATTCAGAGGAAAATCAACCTCGGGATGAGCAACAGGACAGACAAATTGATATAAAGAAATTCAAAATTACCTATCCTTTTTGTTTTGAAGACAAGCAGCTGATTACATTTTTTACAACGTAATTAGCCGCTTGTCTCTCCTTATTTAAAAAAGCAACCGTTGAGGTCACTTTTTTTAGTCATTATTTATTTAACTTCATCCAGAAGGAATAATTAATAATTGAAGGTTTTATATTTGGTGCATTTTTTATTGACTTTATGTTTTGAATAAAATTGTTAAAGTTTTTAATATCTTTTAATGTTTCCATGTAACTGACTTCTTCGAACTGGTTAGCATGATGAAATTTAATGTAGTTGCAGCAAACCTTCTCGTCGATAAATTCAAGATACATGATTTTTGTGTGGTTAAACACATACGAAAAAATTCGATTAAGTGAGTTTCTCATTTCATCATTCATAGCGGATTGTGAATCCAAGTTAAATTGAGCACGTAATAAATCGTATCGTGTCGATTGAGTCAATACTTTCAAGATACATTCCCCTTTAACGAAATTATTAAGTTATTTGCAAAGCGGACCGTAATCAAGGAAGCAAATGATGTTCAACATAAAAAATCCCTCAACGCATGAGGGATCATAAAAACAACTATGTCTTTCTTCATGCAACTGGCTGGCATGGTATGTGAATACTTTAGCCCCTATAGCTTTGCGTCCCCATTTTTCAATGGCTTTGCCAAATTAACCTTATTTAATTGTCGAATCAATTTCAACTTGGTATATATAGGTCTATATGATTATTTTTGGAAAAGTCAACAACCTATATTCCTGCTGAAATAGAATCATTTATTGAACTATTATAACCTATAAACTTATATATTTCGACAGATATTGACTATTTTTTGGGGGTTTTTTGAAATTTTTTTTGAAATCAGTGCTTTTTTGTCGAAAATAGGCCTTAAGTGTGATTTTTGTCACTTAAGACCTATTTTTGTAAATGTGGAATGGATGAAAATTGACTCAGAAAATAGTAAAGTGAACAAGGCACTCACTAATCTTTTTAATAGGGTGCTGTTTGTCTATTTTCTATGCATTTTAAATTGTAAAAATAAATCGTTGTATAAGGCTAAGTTCTTCTTGCCAAGATTTTCATAGACCTCAAGCTTTTCTGTTAGTTCTGGTGATGGATAAAAGCGTTCATCCTCAACCATATCTTCTGGCATATATTGAAGAGCTTCTTTATTTGGTGTGGAGTAGCTTACCCATTCAGTGTTTTGGGCAGCAACCTCTGCATCAAGCATAAAATTAATGAACTGATGGGCACCTTCAATGTTTTTCGCTGTTTTAGGAATAACCATATTATCAAACCAAAGATTTGAACCTTCAGACGGAACGACATAATCAAGGTTTTCATTTTCCCACATCATATCTGCTGCGTCGCCAGACCAGACTAGGCCAATAGCTGCTTCTTCATTAGCGATGAGCATTTTAATTTCATCGCCAACGATGGCTTTAATATTCGGAGTGAGCGTATCAAGCTTTGCTTTTGCTTCCTCTAAATGGTCGACATTTGTATCATTTAAGGAATAGCCTAAACTATTTAAGCCCATGCCGATAATTTCTCGGGCGCCATCAATTAACAAAATCTCATTTTCAAATGCTGGATCCCATAAGTCATTCCAACTTGTAATCTCCATGTCACCAAGCATTTCCCGATTAAAAACAATACCGACGGTTCCCCAAAAATAAGGAACAGAATATTTATTGTCTGGATCAAATGGTAGATCGATGAAGCGCTCGTCAATATTTTTGAAATTTGGTAGCTTCGAATGATCCAATGGTAGCAACAAGTCTTCCTCCAGCATTTTTGCGATCATATATTCAGATGGGACAGCGATGTCATACGTTGTACCACCTTGTTGAATCTTTGTTAACATTGCTTCATTTGAATCAAAGGTTTCATAAATGACTTTCATCCCTGTTTCTTCTTCGAAACGGTCAATTAAGTCATCGTCAATATAGTCTCCCCAATTATAAATGGTTAATGTATTGCCGCTTGAGAAGCCTACCGCTGAATTTAAACGATTGATTGCAAATAGCAACAGCAGGGATGCAATCACGACTGCTGCAAAAACACGGATTAGTTTGTTCATTTGCGAATCCCTCCAACCTGAGCCTTGTTACGTTGCGTAATAAAGTAATAAATCACGACAAGGAGAATGGTAAACAAGAACAGTAATGTAGAGAGAGCGTTAATGTTTAATGATATACCTCTGCGCGCTAAAGAATAAATTTCCACGGAAAGAGTGGAGAATCCATTTCCAGTTACGAAAAATGTTACGGCGAAATCGTCGAGTGAATACGTTAATGCCATAAAAAAACCAGCAAATATCCCTGGTGTTATAAAAGGCAAAATGACCTTCGTCAGCACGTTCCATCTACTTGCACCAAGATCCCGTGCGGCATCAATTAATGTAGGGCTCATCTCCATTAATTTTGGCAGAACCATTAACACGACAATGGGAATGCTAAAGGCAATATGGGAAAGCAAAACGGAATAAAAGCCGAGCCTAATTCCAGCCATTGTAAATAGGATAAGGAAGGACGCTCCGATAATAACATCTGGGCTGACGATCAAGACATTATTTAATGAAAGAATTGTGTTTTTCGCCCGGCGTTTTTTAACTTGATAAATGCTTAGCGCTCCTAAAACACCAATGATCGTTGAAATTAATGCGGATAAAAGCGCGATCACAAGCGTGTTTAAGACTATAATTAATAGTCTTGTATCCTGAAACAATTCTCGATACCAATCCAATGTAAAGCCTTCGAAGTTGTACATTGTTCCACCGCTGTTAAAAGAGTAGAACACCAAGAAAAAAATCGGTGCATAGAGAATGAAAAAGATGATAAATAAAAAGATTTTTGCTAAAGGGGATATGTTTCTCTCCAACTTATATACCCCGCTTTCTAGTACCTGTTATCGTCATAAACAGAAACATAATAATAATTAAGAAAACCGCAATCGTTGAACCCATGCCCCAATCCTGTGTGACAAGAAAATGCTGTTCAATTGCTGTACCTAATGTAATCACGCGGTTTCCAGCGATTAAACGTGTAAGCATAAATAGAGATAACGCAGGAATAAAGACAACCTGACAGCCCGCTTTTACGCCATCGAGTGTTAAAGGGAAAATGACGCGGCGAAATGTTGTCCATCTTGATGCCCCTAAATCGTTCGCAGCATCAATTAATGTTGGATTTAATTCATTTAAAGCATTAAAGATCGGTAAGATCATAAATGGAATAAAGATATAAACCGATACAAAAATAAAGCTAAAATCCGTAAATAATATTTGCTGTGTCCCGATTCCAACTGCTTCTAAAAAGTTATTTGTCACACCGTAAGTACCAAAGATGCCAAGAAATGCGTAAGCCTTTAATAGTAAGTTGATCCAAGAAGGAACGATAATTAATAAGAGCCATAATTGCTTATGCTTTGTTTTCGTTAGTAAGTAAGCCGTTGGATATGCGACCAATAACGAAAATAGGGTGATTAAGAAGGCATACCAAAAGGAACTTAATGTCATCTTCAAATACACAGGTGTGAAAAAATTCTGGTAGTTTATAAGCGAAAAATTACCTTCAATATCAAAAAAGGAATAATAAAGGACAAGAATAATCGGCGCAATAACAAATAAGGCAATCCACAATGCGTAAGGGACCATATATAGATTGCGGGTGAGCTTATTCTCCATCGCTATCGTCTCCATCGCCATAAGCTTCTAATCGTTTATCAAATTCCTCTTCTGTTTCTCCTAAACGCATAACGTGAATGGCCTCAGGGTCAAAGTAAAGGCCGATTTCATCGCCAACATTTGCTGCCTTTGTAGAATGGACAAGCCATTCATTGCCGTCCTTATCATAGCAGCTAATCTCATAATGAACGCCGCGGAATAACTGCGAATCGACACGCACTTGCAGTTTTCCTTTATCGAAGCTGGTAATTTCTAAATCTTCAGGACGGATGACAATTTCAACTGTTTCATTTTTGTCCAATCCTTGGTCTACACACTCGAACTGTTTGCCGACAAATTCGACAAGATAGTCATCGAGCATTCGTCCTTTCAAAATATTAGACTCTCCGATGAAGTCGGCAACAAAACGGTTAATGGGCTCATCATAAATATCTTTTGGTGTGCCGCTTTGTTGAATTTTTCCTTCGTTAATGACAAATATTTCATCTGACATGGCAAGTGCTTCTTCTTGATCATGGGTAACAAAAATAAAGGTGATTCCGAGTCGTTGTTGCAGCTCGCGCAGCTCATACTGCATTTCATAACGGAGCTTTAAATCAAGTGCTGAGAGCGGTTCGTCTAAGAGAATAACCTCTGGTTCATTCACAATCGCTCTAGCAATGGCGACACGCTGTCTTTGACCACCTGACATTTCTTTAATTTCTCGATTCTCATAGCCCTTGAGGTTCACAAAGCTAAGAGCTTCCTTTACCTTTTGATCTATGTCAATTTGGTTCATCTTTTTTATCCGTAATCCAAATGCAACATTTTCGTACACATTTAGATGAGGGAAAAGAGCATAATCTTGAAAAACCGTGTTCACCTGTCTTTTGTTGGCAGGGACATCATTGATCTTTTTTCCATTAAAGTAAATCTCGCCCTTTGATGCTTCAGTAAATCCAGCGATTAAACGCAAAATCGTTGTTTTTCCACAACCTGACGGACCAAGTAGTGTGTAAAATTTCCCGCGTTCGATCTCAAAACTTACATCATTAAGGACTGGTGGATCGTCATCATATTGTTTTGTTACATGTTGAAATTGAATAATCGTTTCGTTTTTCAAAACATGGCAACCTCCCTCTGGCAAAAATTTATAAAGCCTATGATACGATTGACTTTGAATCTATTAATGAGAATTAATTCCGATTCGGAATAATTATACATGAAATGCAACTATATGCCATATTTTTCGCGAAAAATGTTAAAACCTTTTTTTGGTTTTGATGGTCTAATATGTACAGAGTAGGGGGGAATGAGTTGGAGACGAATGAACAGCTTGTCACAAAAGCGATTGCAGGAAATGAAGCTGCTTTTATAGAGCTGATGAAAATGTACAAAATAGATTTATATAAAACCGGACTATCCTTTTTAAAAAATGAAGAAGAAGCACTTGAGGCTATTCAGGAAGTTACGTATCGGGCCTACAAAAATATTAGAAAAATAAGAGAACCAGCTTATTTTAAGACATGGTTGATGCGAATTATGATCAATCATTGTCAAGATCAACTGAAGAAAAAGAAGCGAGAAGTCTTGAATGAGGATTATATACAAGCACAAGGAGTGTCAGAGTCTCATGCAGCTTTGGAAGTAGAGGACGTGTTGCAAAGCTTAGATTCACGGTCTCGAGAGCTGCTTACTCTTAAATATCTACATGGATTGAAAATAAAGGAGATTGCCTATGCCATGGATTGTCCAGAAGGGACGATTAAGACGTGGCTTCACAAAGCGTTGCAAGAGATGAGAACGAAATTTTCCGAGGAGGGAGAGAACTAGCATGTTTTCGAATGAAGAGGAAAAGCTCATGAAATACAATCAAAAGTTGGAGCAATTAGCCTTGAGTGAGGATAAGCTTGATGAAGCCATTGTAGCTGGTTTCCGCAAAGCAAAATTTGATAAGAAAAAGCGAAAAAAATGGTGGTTGAATGCTGCGGTGGTTGCTGCTTTAGTTTTCCTTTTTTTCACGTCTATTCGCGTGTCACCTGCATTTGCGAACTATATTGCTGAGATTCCTGGAATGGAAAAGATTGTCGAATTGATCCGCCATGATAAAGGGATAATGACGGCGATTGAACATGACTATTACGAGCCGATTGAAGTTTCGGAGAAAAAGAATGGCATGGAGATAGTCATCGATGGGGCAATTGTGGATGAGCATGGATTGGTCCTTTTTTATACGATAAATTCTGAACAGAAGCAGACGGAAATCATGATGGAAAATGTCGTATTGAAAAATAGGAAAGGGGAAGAAATGGAGTATGGCTCAGCCTCCTTTGGCGCCCCTCATTATTCCGAAAAAGGGGAGAAAGTCTTTAATGGCACGATTGAATATTTCTTCGAAAAACCATTTGCTGAAAGAGAGTTGCAACTCGAGATAGAATTGAAAGGTGATACGTACATCCTTCCTTTTACTTTAAAAGAAGAGATTAAAGCGAAAAAGACGTATGAGATTAATCAAACAGTAACAATCGAAGGACAGAAAATTCATTTAGTAGAGGCGACTGTTTATCCGTTAAGGGTTGGTGTCCATGTCAAACTGGATCCGAACAACACGAAGAAGCTATTGGAGTTTGAGGATCTCCGCCTAGTCGATGGGAATGGAGAAACGTGGTCAAAAATCAAAAATGGAGCTACTAGAAAAATACTGTCGGAAGATGAATGGATTATCTATTTGCAAAGCAATTATTTTAAGGAGCCGTCAGATCTTTATCTTGCTTTCAATAAAATTCAAGCTCTTGATAAAGAAAATAGTTCGCTTGTTATTGATGCGGAAAAGGAAGAAATCATCGAACAGCCAAAGGGAAATAAATTGAGAGATCTCACTGTATCCACAAATGAGATCAGGGTTAACTTATATACGGAGAAAGAATTTCCCTACGGAGTTTTTAATGAAGTAGTTAATGGAGAAGGAAAGAAAATCGATATTGACTCAAGCTTTTGGTCTGGATATCGTGATGAAGGATATGCAGTAATTGGGGTGCAAATTCCCCATTTAAAAAGCCAACCTAATCCGCTAACGTTAGAACTCTCCTTCTTTCCAGAATGGATTCATGGAGAAGAGAAAATCAGGATTAAATAAATCAAAGCCGTGGCAAAGCAGTCACGGCTTTTTAATATCGTTTCTTTAAGTTTTCTTTCATTAATTTTGCAATCTCCTGTTCATCTGTCCGTAAACTTTGTTCCAGGTTAGCTGCGACAAGACGTTGTCTCTCTTCCGGATGATTCTGACTTAATTTTGCTTTTCCTTTCATTTTATTGATTTTTATTTTAAATCCTTGAATTCCTTTATTCATGCTAGAAAGAAAAGCGTCATCTATTTCTTCTAAATGATACGAGCTATTAGAAGGTTCGTATTTTGACACCATTTCATAGAGAGAATGGTTTAATTCCGCTTCATGTTCAATGAGTTCAACCTCTCCGTATACGTGAACCGCTACGTAATTCCATGTTGGAACAGCTCGGTTCGTTTCGTACCAGGACGGTGAAATATAGCAATGGGGACCATGGAAAATAGCTAAGACTGTCTGAGCTTTGATGTCCTTCCATTGTGGATTAGGTCGGGCAAAATGTCCATATAAATAGGTGTTATCCCTGTTCAATATGAGTGGTAAATGAGTAGCTACCGGGATGCCATCATGGATTGAAAAGAGTGTTGCAAAGCTATAATCTTTTATTATGGAAATCATAGTAGCTTTATCGTCAATTTTGAAATATGAGGGAATATACAAGTGATTTCAGCTCCTTTCACTTCATTGATTATTCGGTAGTCCTGATTGAAATTCCTGTTTTTATAGATGAAGAAAAATTTTAAAGAAAATCTATTGACCTTTACGTTACGTCAAGGTTTATCGTGTAAACAGAAGGAGGTGAACGATTGTGGAATATACGGTGCAGAAATTGGCTCAATTGGCTGGAGTCAGTTCTCGGACACTACGTTATTATGATCAAATCGGGATATTGACACCGGCAAGAGTTAATTCATCGGGATATCGCATCTATGGTCAAAAGGAAGTAGATCGATTACAGCAAATCCTGTTTTATCGTGAATTGGGCATAGCGTTAGAGACGATTAAGGAAATCATGACTGCACCTTCTTTCGATGCTGAAAAAGCATTAAAAGAGCATCGAGAACAGCTTCTTGAAAAAAGAAAGCAGTTGGATTTACTCATCACAAATGTTGAGAAAACCATTGCTTCAACAGAAGGGAGAATGGATATGAGCGATCAAGAAAAATTTGAAGGCTTTAAGAAGAAAATGATTGATGAGAATCAGCGTAAATACGGGAAAGAAATTCGTGAAAAATATGGGCAAGAAACGGTGAATCAATCAAATGCAAAATTGATGAATATGAGTCAAGAGGATTATGAGGCTGTGACAAAGCTTGAAGCGGAAGTAAGGGAAGCTCTGGCGGAAGCATTTGCAACAGGAGATCCTGCAGGTGAACAGGCTCAAAAGGCAGCGGAACTGCATAAGCGCTGGCTCACCTATTACTGGACAGAGTACAGTAAGGAGGCACATGCAGGGCTTGCTCAAATGTACGTCGATGATGAAAGATTCACAGCATACTATGATAAGGAACAGCCTGGTATGGCAGCGTTTCTAAGAGATGCCATTCATATTTATACTGGGCAAAAATAATGACTGAAACAATCGATTGGGGACGCCTGATCGATTTTTCGTTTATAATAAAGATCAGTAAACTTGTCTTGAAGGTGATTATATCAAAAAAGTAACTAATTTTTTATTGATCTGTGCAGGGTTTGTAAGTTTAGGAATTGGGCTGTTAGGGATCATTTTACCAGTTATCCCGACGACACCTTTGCTGCTATTAGCGTCCTATTGTTTTGTAAAAGGATCGAAAAAATTTGCGGTATGGTTTAAAGGAACGACGATATATAAGAAGCATTTAGAGGAGTTTGTGACCAATAAAACGATGACTCTTAAGCAAAAAATAGCGTTAAATTTGTTTGCTGACAGTATGATTGCGATTGCTTTCTTTACTGTCGATAAATGGTATGTAAGAGTAGTTCTCATTTTAGTTGTCATTTATAAATACTATTATTTTATAACGAAAATTAAGACAGTCAAGGCCAAGAAATAAGAATGCAGGGCTTTCATATAGCTTACAAGTAACTTGGCTTGAACAACATTGTTGAGGCAAAAGCTCCGTATAAATTGTAAAGCAGGGTGAAGAGAATGTTCGTTGGTCGTGCGTTATATATATTAGGGTTGGCGTTTGTATTATTTAGCAGCGTTTTAGTCGTGATGTCGATTTTTTCAAAACATGGTGGAGAAACAGTAGTTCCATTATTCGCATTGCTGAATGGATTGATTGCAATGGGGATTGGAGAGCTGGTTATCGATCTGAATCATCGAAAAAAAGATGAGAAGAAATAATAGATTTCAATCATATGTTCTGCATGAAAAGACAAGTCTAAAGTTTAATTAGCTTGTCTTTTTTGTACGTTTTTTTCACTGTAACCGTTGATAACCAAAGCAGACACAGAGTATGAGCGCATTTGTTTTCTTTTACCTCTTCCCGTAATCGTATGCCTGCTCCCTAAGAATAACCATACTCCAGTGTGTTTTTGAAAACATGCACAAAATAGATTCTTTACGTGTATATCGAGGTATAAAAGAGAAAATAATTATCTTATTACTAAGTTAACAATATTTCCCAAAATGAAAACAAATGGTAAATTTGTATAATATGTGAAAGTTATAGTAGACTGGTTGAAATATCCAATAATTCCGTAATAATTAGAGGAAAGGAAATAATCTATAGAGGGGCAAATCCTACGTGCTTTTGCAAAGAACGCAGTAATTCCAATTTTTGATGAAGACCAAGAAATGGAATAAATCGTATATTACTATCTCTCATGACGAAGATTAAAGTGGAGTGCAGACATTGTTCTAGAAGAAGTAGAAGTGGAAATGTAACTCGTTTTATGAAAAAGTGAGCTAATTTGAGCTGACAATTAAATTTATCAACTTTTCAAACTAGATGAATGGAGGTAGGAGTATGAATATAAAAATAGCAGTAATTTTATGTGTTATTAGTTTTATTGCCATAGTAATAGATGGAGATTTTAACCAATGGCAGCTCGGTTCTTTTTTTGTCATCGTTTTAGCTTCTTATATTATTTATAAAAAAAGACATCGTTCCTTCTAAAGGAGAGAGTACAGTACTAAAGGCGAAATTTGAATGGATTAAAACATAGGATGAAATCGCAAGTAAAAAAGAAAAAACGACTTACATTTAAAGGATTTAAATGGGAGTCGTCTTTTTTATAAGTACGGAGTTTTATTAGCCTTGCACAATACTGAATTGTTGACACTCGAATATTTAAACAAAGGAAATTAAAAATTGACGATGGTAAAAGATCTATATCCAGCCTTACAGTCAACTTTAAGATTTTTCCGTTTATGCTAATCAAATCAAAAATTGATAGCACATTGCTATTTCATTGTTTTGGTCAGAGCTCATCTTGTTGTAAGACGACGAGCTTTTTCAAATTTCTTTTGAGTAATTTGTTTTTCATCGGTTCAAAAGAACACAGTATTCTATTTTATCCCCTTCATAAATCCTTGGATTTTTGGAGCAAATAAGAAGAGGATGACGGCTAAAACGATGGAGACTCCGCCAATTACACCAAAGTAGACCATTTCTGTTTCCGGTGTATAGAATTTTACAACTTGCGCGTTAATGGCCTGTGCTGCTGCGTTGGATAGGAACCACAGGCTCATCGTTTGTGCTGAGAAAGCGGCAGGTGCAAGCTTTGTCGTTGCTGAAAGTCCAACCGGTGATAGGCATAATTCTCCTAATACAACAATGAAATAACTAAGCACTAGCCATAATGGATTAACGAGTGCATCCGTACCTGCGAAATAACCAGGTATAAGAATGACGATGAATGATAGACCGGCAAATAATAGCCCAAATGAAAATTTTTGAGGAATGGTTGGCTGTCGTTTCCCAAGCTTGACCCACATCCAAGCAAAAATAGGAGCTAAAGTAATGATGAATAATGGATTTAAAGATTGAAACCATGCTGGTGAAATCGAAAATCCAGCTATTTCAAGTTGTGTACGTTTGTCCGCATAATTAGCTAAAATGGTAGAGCCTTGTTCTTGAATGGCCCAAAACATAACAGAGGCAATAAATAACGGAATATAAGCCAATAATCTAGAACGCTCTACTGATGACGTTTTCTTGCTTCGGTACATCACTGTAAAATATAGAATTGGTAAGCCAATCCCTAATATTCCAATCAATGCAACAAAGCTATCGAACGTAAGTAGTCCCATTGGAATCGCTACAGCAATAGCGATGGCAAGAATGATTGCCGATAATCCGACAATCGTAAATGTCTTTCTCTTTTCCGTAGCTGTCATTGGATTAGGAACGATTGTACCAGCAAGCCCAAGATTCTTTTTCTTTGTAAAAACAAACAGAAGAAGTCCAATAAACATTCCGATCGCTGCGATGGCAAAACCTAAATGGAAGTCATGCTTCATTCCGATTTCACCGACAATAAGTGGTGAAAGGAATCCACCAAGGTTAATTCCCATATAGAAAATACTAAAGCCAGAATCCCGACGATTGTCTTGTTCGCTGTAAATGTCCCCGACAACACTAGAAACATTTGGTTTCAATAATCCTGTACCGAGTACAATTAAGACCATAGAAATAAAGAATAAAGTTAGATTTCCAGGTACAGCGAGAGCAATATGACCGAGCATAATCAAAATTCCGCCGTAAAAAACCGCCTTAGATGTTCCCAATATGCGGTCAGCTAGCCAACCACCGATGATGCCAGACATATAAACGAGTGATCCATAGATAGACATAATCGACAGTGCTGTTGTCTGATCGAGCCCGAGGCCGCCTTTGGAAACCTCATAATACATATAATAAACAAGGATTGCTCTCATGCCGTAGTAAGAAAATCTCTCCCAAAATTCTGTAAAAAAGAGGGTAAACAAACCTTTAGGGTGACCAAAAAAGCCCTTTTGAGGAACGCTCTCCACAATTTTCTGTTTTATTTCATTACTCATATTGAATCCTCCTTAACATTATTCTATGATACTTTTAATAGTTTTGTATTGTCAAAATAATTTGTTGGATTAGGAGTAAATTCCTATTTTTAAAGGGTTTTCAATGGTATAATTGTAATAAAAAGGGATATTTATTATATTTTAAAATAATAATTATCAAGTAATAGTAATAATTGTTTTTCCATTTCCTTGGCTGGCAGTATTAAAATTCAATCGATAAATGTAAAATGAAAAAAGAATCATGAGGAGGAGAGAAAATGAGAGTTGGCGAAGTAAAGGAAATTGTACGACATCCTGTAAAGTCCTTTCGTGGTGAAAATGTTTCAAAAACAAAGGTTTTATCTTATGGACTATATGGGGATCGAAGCCATGCTTTTTTAGATCATTCGAGGCCGGGAAAATACTTAACTCTTACTCAAATTCCACAGCTTGCAAACTATCATGCTTCATTTACCGGAGAAGAAAGTTTCGAGAGTTTTCCAACATTATCAATAAAATCCCCGACAGGCCATGTTTACAATTGGGGAGAGGAAGAACTAAAAGAAGAATTAGAGAGAGTGTCTAATCGGGAAATAACTCCAGTTCAATATTCTCCTTTATCTGTGCCAATTGGAGCTATTGAGGAAGAGCATCTGCTCATCACAACAGAAGCATCGTTGACAAGGATATCTGAAGTATGGGGCAAGCACGTCGACTATCGAAGGTTTCGTCCTAATTTAGTGTTTTCCTTAGATGAGAATGAAGCATTTATTGAAGAGACATGGTTTGGCAAGAGGTTAAAAATTGGTGAGGTTGAAATCATTGTGAAACGACATTGCGAGCGGTGTCAGATTATCAATATTGATCCAAATAACGGTAATTTGGATTCATCCTTATTAAAGACAGTTTATAAAGGAAGAAATAACTATTTTGGTGTGTATGCTTCTGTCATAAAAACAGGAAATATTGCCGTAGGTGATGATATTTATCTTTTCGATTAGCTTTGTTAAACAATATGGTTGATTAAACGATTTTTGGCTCATTTTGTGTGAAACTTTAGTTTCACACACCTTTCAGTTATACTGAAAGGTCTTCTGATTCCATGAAGCGATGTGAGAAAACAAGTTTTCTCTATCGCTTCATGGAATCAGAGAGAAAATGAGCCAAAAATCAATACCGACATATAACAAAGCTTTTCGATTAAAAATGAAAGAGGAACGTTTGCTACACTGTTCCTCTTTCTATCAGCTTTGCTTCCATTTCTATTGAAGATATTTCTTCATTGATTGCTTGCAGAAATAGGCTTTTTCCTATCTCTTCAATTGGGATTTCAATCGTTGTAATTCCTAACATTTTAGCAATTGGTTGATTATCAAAGCCAATAAGGGCTAGTTCGTCAGGGATTGCAATTTGCTGGTTTTGACAATAAGCAACGATTCCTGCGGCGACTTGATCTGAGGTAACAAGCAATGCGCTCGGAGGATCTGACATTGCTTGGATGCTTTGCACCACTTGTGCACCGTCCTCTAAGTGGTAGCAGCCAGTAATAATATAGTCTGGATTATTAGGGAGCTGATATTTTTTTATGAAATCGGCGTATGCAGATTGTCGTTCGTGGCTATTTGTTCCTGTTTTTCTCCCAAGTGTATAACCTATCCGTCGATGCCCTTTCTCATATAAATAATCTAATGCTTTCATAAATGTTTGATAGTGGTTAACGAAAGTGGCTGCAAGATGAGTATCCTCGACCTTTTCGCAAAGAACAATCGGACCATAGGAGAGATACTCTTGAATAAGCGCTAAGTTGCAGGTTCTGGAGCAGATAATTAATGAGTCGATTTGTTTTTGTTTAAGCATTTGCAGCGCTTCTAGCTCCCGGCTTTCGATATAATTGGTTTGGAATATGATGAGCTTATAGTTATGTTCAAGGGCCTGATTGGCAATGCCTTTTAACAACTGTCCAAAATAGGGAAGATCGGTAAAAGGAAGAACGACGCCGACGAGCTGTGTTTTCCCTTTGCTTAAGTGAACTGCATTGATATTTTGTTGATAATTGCATTTTTTAATTGCTTCTAAGACGGCCAGTCTTTTTTCTTCCTTTACGTAGGGATGGTTATTCAATACCCGAGAGACAGTTGAAACAGAAACATTGGCCATTTTAGCTAAGTCTTTAATATTTGTCATAAACTTCACCTTTAAAGTTGTCGTTTTTGAGTAATCATTTCTTATCATTAAAATAATCATCAAAATTCTCAAATGGATGAACACCCAGCGATTGGCCAGAGGCCTTCAAACAATAATACGAAGAAGATAAAATAATAATACAAAGAATGATTAATCCTAGCATCACATCTACGCCTCCTTATCCTTTATAATAAGAGCGTAAATGATGAAACGCGTTTCATGTCAAACCGGATATCAAAAAAACCAATGGCTATTTTAAAGAGTTGCTAGCTGTTTATGAAGGGCCTTCAATTCTTCTTCAATTTCACTAATTTGCTTTTCAAGTGGGGAAAGCTTTCCTTGCACAAACTCCAATTTTTCCAGATCGTTTTGCAAGCGAGTATATTCATACTTTAATTCTTGAATTTTATATTCAATCTCTTTTTTCTTCATCATTAGCACCTCGATTCTAATTATATACATAACATATATTTTGCCTTCCGTCATCGTTGATGTCGATGGGCAGTTGTTTCGGCGAAAAGTGAAAATACGTTTGAATGGTTTCAACCTCTGGGAGAAAATATTCTTCCTTTATTGAATTAGAGTGAGCTGCAGCCAAGAAAGATATTCTTTATTGCTCATTACTGTCTTCATCTAAAACATACTGATTTCGCCCAGCTCCAATTCCTGCTAACGTCATGATAACCGTAATGGCCATTAACAATAACAGGGCAGCGCTCCATGAGTGAAAGATGTCAAAAATAAACCCTAGGAGAATGGGACCTATCGCTGCTAATAAGTAGCCGATCGACTGCGACATGGCAGATAAGTTCGCGGCCTGTTCTGCATTAGCAGCTCGTAAAACCATCAATGTCAAGGCAAGGCTTATAGCAGCGCCTGTTCCTATTCCAATCGAAATGATCGCAAGGGTGAGGAGCAGAATATGGCCGCCAATAATGAGACCAACTAGGCCGCTCATGCAAAGGACGCCGATCGCAATGACAATTCCTTTTTGCGTGGCAACACGGTCGGCGATAATCGGAATGATGAAATTAGCCGGAATTCCAGAAAACTGTAGAATTGAAACCATCCAGCCTGCTGTAGAGATACTTATTCCATGACTATAGAGCATCTCCGGAAGCCAAGTGATGAAACAAAAGTATATCGTCGACTGTAAGCCCATAAATAATGTTACTTGCCAAGCAAGTCCGGAGCGGAGCATGGAAGAATGTGGTGCTTTCATATGGAATGAGGAGTTCAAATGATTTTCTTTACGCTTGCTTTGCAACGTCCAAATAAATAATGCTGGAATGACTAAAATCAGCCAAATGCGCAAGGAGCCTTGCCAGCCTAAATAGAAACTGTCAGCTAATGGGACGCTGATTCCAGGGGCAATGCCAGCCATTGCTCCCATAGAAACGGTATACATCCCCGTCATCAGGCCAATCTTGGTGGGGAAGCTTTGCTTTACAATTCCAGGTAAAATGACGTTGCAAATGGCTACTCCAAGCCCGATAATAGCGGTGCCTAAAAATAAGGTGAACACCATTCCGCTTGAGCGGATAAATAAGCCAATACCTAAAAAAATGAGAGCAGTCAGAATGGTAGCTTCTTTGCCAATCTTTTGCGAAATCTTAGGCGCTAATGGCGAAAGGAAGGCAAATGCGAGCAGGGGGAGTGTTGTGATGAATCCAGCTAGACTATTAGACATTCCGGTATCTTCGCGAATGAAACTGATCAGTGGTCCGACTGACGTAATAGCAGGCCTTAAGTTAAAAGCGACAAAAATAATCCCTGCAATGAGAAGGGGATTTTTTGCAGCATGAACTTTAGATGATAGTGCATGAGCCTTTTCCATGTAAAAGCACTCCCGTATATAAGTTATAGATATTTTATAATAATTCTGATTATTAAAAAATCATGATGTTACTTATACAGCAACAGCGGATCAATAGCGAAGCTTTTAAGCTTCGCTATTAATCGATGATCATGCTTTTTCTTCAAATAACCGGAGAATTTCAATCATGACTTTTGTTGCCTTTTCCATGTTATCAACGGAAATATACTCAAACTTCCCGTGATAATTTTCTCCACCTGTAAAAATATTAGGAGTTGGCAAGCCCATATAAGAAAGTTGCGACCCGTCTGTTCCGCCGCGAACAGGTTCAATGACAGGTTCAATACCGAGATTGGTCATCGCTTCGTGGGCAATATCGACAATCTCCATGACCGGTTCAATTTTTTCCCGCATATTGTAATATTGGTCGTTCATATCAAGAATGACTTTATCTTGACCGTATTTTCCCCGCAATTCCTCAACAATGTTTACGATCGTTTTTTTCCGCTGGTTAAAATTGTCCCGATCGAAATCACGAATGATGTAATAAAGAGTTGTTTGTTCAACATCACCATTGACAGAGAGCAGGTGGTAGAAGCCTTCGTAGCCTTCTGTATACTCCGGAGCTTCATTTGCAGGAAGCTTGCCGTTAAATTCCATCGCCATTTTTCCGGAGTTGATCATCTTACCTTTTGCAGTTCCTGGATGGATGTTGTTGCCTTTAAAGGTGATCTTCGCATAAGCAGCACTGAAGCTTTCGTATTGAAGCTGTCCGAGTGGTCCGCCATCCATCGTATAGGCATATTTTGCGTTAAACGCCTTGACATCAAATTTATGAGGTCCTCTGCCAATCTCTTCGTCAGGAGTAAAGGCAACCCGCACTTTTCCATGTTTAATCTCAGGATGTGCTAATAGGTATTCAAGTGCTGTCATTATTTCGGCGATGCCAGCTTTATTATCCGCTCCTAAAAGGGTCGTTCCATCTGTGGTAATTAAAGTGTGACCTATGTATTTTTTTAGATTTGGGTAATCTTGAGGTGATAGGATGACGTTCAATTCTTCATTCAGGATAATTTCATTGCCATCATAGTTCTCGACAATTTGTGGATTTACGCCTGCCCCAGTAAAATCAGTGGCTGTATCTACATGAGCTAAGAAGCCTATTGTCGCCACATTCTTTTCGGTGTTTGCTGGTAGTGTCGCCATCACATATCCGTTTTCATCGATTGTGACCTCACTCATGCCAATAGCCTTTAGCTCTTCGACAAGCATATTGGCAAGCTCAAGCTGTCCTGATGTTGAAGGGCATGTAGTTGAATCTTCATTTGATTGAGTATCCACCTTTGCATATCGAATGAGCCTCTCCATTAACTTTTGTTTCATTTTTTCAACCCCTAATCGTTATTTTGCAGATCGGTGCAATTTATAAAATATTGTGATAAAAGTGTGAAATCTGTTTTCATTATACTACTTTTTGTTATAGTTGAAACTTTTCCAGCGTGCTGCCGAAAAAAGAAAAAATTTTGTTCAAAACTACATCTTATCTATTGTTGCTCGAATTGACGAACGGATGATATCGATCACACCGTAAAAATCTAAAAGCAGTTATGATGAAGATGTCAAAGCTCATAAGGAATAGAAAGGTGTGCATGTCAGTGAAACAAGCTAATCTTCAAGAATATATTGAGTATAGCCCAAATAACTTTACGAAGCGGATTGTGTTTAAAGAAGGAGAAAGTACCGTTTTTGTCCTTAATTTTACAGCGAATCAATCTTTACCAAAACATAAACACCCTGGAACGAATGTTTATTTGCTCGTTCTTAGTGGCGGAGGCACCTTCACAATTGATGGGAAGGATGTAAAGGCAAAGGTCAATGATGTAATCGTTGCTGGTGGAGAAGAAGAGTTTGCCTTTGTCAATGACACAGGTGAAAATACAAGTTTATATGTCATGTTAAATAAAATCCCAAGCGAGCAATATGTTCAAAATATATAAAAGGGCAAGTGGGGAATTTATAAATGTAACGAATCTCAATAAAATTGAGATTCGTTACATTTTTTGGTTGTCTAGCATACATTGTCAAATATTTTTTTAAGTTTTTAGGAGCTAAATAATGAAATTAAGTATACTGAACATGATGTCAATATTTAGTAATACTAATGATGATAAAGGGTGTAATTAATTATATTTTCCGTTAAATTCCTTATATTTATCCAACGGTACTTAATACATACAAATGCATAAAAAAATTAATCTTAATCGCTATCCAATTTAAATCATTTTATGATAAAATGGAAATATAAGGCGGTGGTGTGATTTTATGGTTATCATTTCTATCCTTGTTATTTTCATTTTAGCACTCTCTATTTTTATTGATATAAAACGGAAAAAGATTAACAATAATCCTCATATCCCAACTAATCCAAACGTTAAATCTGGTGAAGATTCAAACTATATGATGGGGGATAATAAAGATACAGGAGGGTTCAGTTAATCCTTTCCTATTTTAAGTTACAAGTTGTTATTTTTAATCTTGAAAGTTTTTGAAGAACAATAAAATTATTTAAGTACTATTTGATTAGTAACAGTAATTAAAGAAAAATATTATAGTCGAAAGTTACATCTTGATATGCTCTCTCTTTAGGTAGACAGATTAAAAAATAAAAATCTGTTTTGCTATAGAGGGAGTTTTTTAATGTCTAATAGGTTTTATTCCAGTCAGTTTAAGCATGAAGCAGTGACAGCTTATCAGAACGAGGATTTTTCAGTTAAAGTGCTTACTGAAGGATCTGAATAAGTTGAGGAAGGGATTATTTATCTGGAAAATCATCTCAATATGAGATTTCGAACGAATGGAATATCGAGTAGAGGTGTTTTCATAGGAGGTTTTAAAAAGTATAATAATGAGAAAATGGAAGGAAGAAGATCATGATAGGGAGAAAGAGCAACTCAAAAGGGATAAAGGCGGATATTTTAATGGCTGGTCAATCTCTGACTTTTAAACTGGACGAAAAAGAGACGCTTACATTGATGAAAAACCTGGAAGACGCAGCGTATGATTTTGCTAAAATGGAAGCTATTAAACTATATTATGAAGATGGCAGGTTAAAGTCTGTTGTTAATCCATTACAAATAGCAAGAATTTGGTTTACATAGCCTTAACGCTCAAGAAGCGTCCGCAACTGAACAGGAGGATAGTCTTTCTTGATCACTCCTGTTTAGCAGGGAACCTTTTTACTGACCATCTCAATCAACAGTCTGGAAACGAAAGATAATGTTTTCGCCTCATTGTAGACAAGGTAGAAATAGCGCTCATCTTCAAACCCATTTAGTTCGTGAATATGAAGGTTATTCGCTAGAGCGTATTCTCTAGCAGCAATTTCGGAAATAATCGCGATTCCTATTCCCTGCTTCACGAATTCAATTAATGTTTGGCTGCTGTCTGTATGGGCGACAATGTTCAACTGCTCTTCTTTAATGTTTTTCTTCTTTAAAAATTTTTCTAAAATAGCCTTCGTTCCTGAATCAGACTTTCTCATTATAAATGGATACTGGACAATATTTTCAATTGATAAGCAGCCATCCAATTGATATTCATCAGATGAAATGACGACCAGCTTTTCCTTTTGGAGAGGAAGATAATGAAGGCGTTCATCCTCGTATTTTTCACCGAGAAACCCCACATCTACTTTTCCGCTCGTTACATTTTCAGCAACGATTTTTGAAGGGAATTCACTTATTAAAAAAGTGACATTTGGGTATTCTTTCCGGAATTTTTTAACCATTTTTGGCACTAAAAATTGTCCAGGAACTGAGCTAACACCAATATGGATTTTTCCTCTTAAATCAGTGACACTTTCCTTAATATCGTAAAGAGCCTGATCCTTTAGTTCAAGCAATCTTAATGCCCATTGATATAATCGTTCCCCATATGGAGTGACAATCGTATCTCTGCCAACCCGATCGAAGAGTCTGACATTTAACATTTTTTCCAATGATTGTATATGAGAGCTAACGGTGGATTGGCTTAAGTATACTGCCTCAGCAGCCTTTGAAAAGCTTTTATGTTCCACGACCTTTGTGAAGACGAATAGTTGGTGTAATTCCATATTAAAAACCCTCCAATCAAACATATTTATTAAAACGATTCATTTATATGGGAATTATCGATAACTTGAATTTATATAAGTTTATCACTTTTTTATAATGAAAGAGGGCTGTAAATATTAAGAGATTATGACAAGTGTGTACTCATTGTCAGTTAGTAGTATGCGCTTTCATGTTAGGAGGTAGCTAAGTGACAGCCAAAATAGAGCCGGATCATACGTATGACGCAGGTCCAACAGGCTGCGGCGAACTGATTATGAATCTATTTTTAATTATGAAAAAAATGAGAAGTGGGCAAGTCATTAAAGTTATTTCATATGATCCAGGTGCTAGAGAGGATATTCCAGCCTGGTGCAGGCTGCAGAATCATCTTCTATTGAAACGGGAAGATGAAGGAAAAGTAAGCCAATATTATATTCGAAAAAAATGAATTATAGGATAAAAATGGAGGTATGGACATGTCAGGAAAATTTCTAGTAAGTATTACAAACGCAAGCAATGATGGTGATAAAGCTACAGTTGGGTTTGTCGTAGCTAATGCTGCTGTGGCATCCGGGCAGGAAACAGTGGTGTTTTTAAATGTTGAAGGCGCATATTTGGCTGCCAAGGGATACGCTGAGGATATTAATGAGGAAGGATTTGCACCGTTAAAAGAGTTAATGAATCAGTTTGTTGAAGCAGGTGGAACGCTTTGGGTGTGCAGCCCTTGCTATAAAAAACGCGGTTTAGAGGAAGAGGATTTGATTGAAGGGGCAACCATTGTCGGAGGGGCGAAATTAGTAGAGTTCCTCAGTCAAGGAGCAGCATCTATTACGTATTAATCGTATAGTCTACTAAAGAAGAGATAGAGGGTGAGGTAAGTGTACGAACCTCAAGCAATTTGTGATGGAGGGGATTTGGATTGCGGTTCAGGTCTTCTCCTCATCATTAAGAAAGCGATCGATCCAATAGCCTCAGGCGAAATTTTGGAGGTCAGAAGCAGGGAAAGAACAGTTGCTGAAGATTTGCCCGCCTGGTGTCGGATGGTAGAACACGATTTTCTTGGCTCAGAGCCAGGCGAGGGCACGACCCGTTATTTTATCCGTAAAGGTCAGTCACAGTCCGATTTAAAACAAGATTTAGCTGCTGCAAAGGGTTATCACTGGAGTGTACGTACGCAAAGTGGGAGAGATTTAACGGCGAAGGTGCATTCTCGAAATCACACCTTTGTGGCAGGGCAGCCTGCTGACTTTAGTGCAAAGGTGGACGCTCCTAGCGCAATCGATTACTTACTTGCATCGCTAGCAAGCTGTTTGGTTGTTGGTTTTAAGGCGCTCGCTTCAAAGAGAAACGTGGAAATTGACGATGCTGAGCTAACATTAAAAGGAAGCTTGGACAATATTTTATACCATATGGAAATCGAGGATGAGGGCAGTCCGAAAATCAGCAAAATTTTGGGAACTTTTTATGTTTCATCTCCACATGAAGAAGAGCAAGTCGAAGAAATTTGGCGTGATACATTAAAAAGGTCACCGATTTACCAAACGTTAATAGAAACAGTTCAAATTGACATTAAGCTTTCCGTCGTTTTCTAGGCAAATGATCAATAAGTAACTTCAATGAAGGATGAGTTCGAAATGAGTAATCGCAAATTTTTAACAAGTATGATTGGGAGCTGGCCAAGAACGAAAGAAGTTCAAAGAGCAATGCGTGATAAAAAAGTAGGCCGAATAACAGAGGAGCAATTTCAGGAAATTGCTGACAAGGCGATTTTGCAAATTGTGAAATGGCAGGAAGAAGCGGGACTTGATTATGTATCAGATGGTGAACAAAGGAGAGATAATTACATTTCCTTTGTGGCTGAGCATTTGCATAATGTCCGCATGCTTTCAGTTGCTCAGCTTTTGGATTATGTGGAAGATAAGGCGAGCTTTGAAGAAATTCTCGGAACATTGGATGTTCCTGCCTAT
Organism: Bacillus methanolicus; assembly: GCF_008764295.1. Taxonomy (GTDB): domain Bacteria; phylum Bacillota; class Bacilli; order Bacillales; family Cytobacillaceae; genus Robertmurraya; species Robertmurraya methanolica_A. The sequence goes on from NZ_VTQX01000010.1 coordinate 76,871, forward strand.
TCAATGACAAATCCAGCTGCAACAGGAAAAATAAGTCGTAAAAAACCGTTAGCTTTAAATGATTATTTATTTCTTAAGAAGCACACAGACAAATCCATAAAGGTGACCTTGCCAGGACCGTACCTTTTAACACGCTCAATGTGGGTTGAAGGATTATCGAAGGAGTATTATCCTACAAAGGAAGATTTGGCGGTAGATATCATTAGAGTGCTACGGGAAGAGCTAGAAGACTTAATTCACGCAGGAGCTGATTTTGTTCAATTTGATGAGCCGGTTTTAACAGAGGTTGTTTTTACGAAGAAAAATGCCAATCGTACTTTTATGTGCGGCGCGCTAGCTGCTAAAGCTGATGCAAAAGAAGAGATCGCCTTTGCATTGGGTTTAATGAATCAAGTGGTTGAAGGGATGACGGAGCGAGGAACAAAGATAGGGGTCCATGTTTGCCGCGGAAATTGGAGTACAGAAGAAGATGTCCTTCTTAGAGGACCCTATGATCCGTTAGTTCCTTATTTAGCAAATGTCAAGGTCAATCAGCTTGTTCTGGAATACTCTACACCACGTGCTGGAGAAATAGACGTTATAAAAGAATTTGCTGGAAAAGAATTGGGCTTTGGAGTGATCAATCCAAGAACGGATGAAATTGAGCCGGTGGAAGAAGTGGTGCGCCGTGTTCAGGAAGTTCGGGAAATCATAGGTGATGAATTAATCTTTTTGAACCCTGATTGTGGCTTCGGTACTTTTGCCCAGCGTCCGATGAATAGTGATGAGGTTGCCTTCGAAAAATTAAAAACGATGGCAGAAGCTGCAAGAGTTTTGCGAGAAATGGTCTAGGAGGAGAAGGAATGACGCAGATATTACAAGTAAAAGTCGATGGAACCGGTTCAGGCATGCGATTAGATGCAACTGCCGGAAAGCATGAAATTGCTGTCGATGAACCGGCTTCAATGGGAGGCAATGACTCTGCTGCTGATCCATTATCAACTTTTTTAGCAGCTTTACTGGCTTGCGAAAATGTGATGGCACAAATTATCGCCAAAGAAATGAGTTTTGATTTGCAAAAGATTTCATTTGATGTAGAAGGAAGCATTGATATTAGTGGATTGATGGGAGATTTAGAAGTCGATCCAAAGTTTCAGGAAGTAACGGTTCAGGCAACATTACAGACGAGTGAAACGCAAGCGAGGATTAATGAATTGCAAAAAATGGTGGACTTACGCTGCCCTTTATTTAGAACAATTAAGGATGCAGGTGTACCAATACGCAATATCTGGACGAAAGCATAGAAAAACGCTGCCCCTGTGGTGAAAACCAATAGGGGCTTATTTTGATTCAATGAGAATAAGCTCCACTGTTAAACCTTCCTCATGCAGCTTTTTTGAAAATTTGTAGGAAACATGTTGAAAATAAGGATTGTCGTTAATCTTCATTTGATTGCCATCAGCAAATACAAATTTATATTCAGAAATTTCCCCATTTTCGCTTCGATAATGTATGATTTGCGTGACTTCATCCCAAGAATACGTTTCTTTTTTTAAAGTGAATAGAGGGCTATATGAAATGGTGCTAGCTGCAAGAGTCTGATAGTATTGGGAGCCGATATAGAAGATGCAAAAAGCTAGGATTAAACACAAAATACTAATGGCGATGGATAGTTTACGAATATTAAATAAAAAGAGTATTAAAGAAGCTAAACAAATAAATCCATAGCCAATAGCAAAAACAGTGAAATTTTCATCTGGTACCGCTACGAAAAAAATATCGTCCTTATTATGGACAATGTCTGCAATGGTCTGTGGAAGGAAAAAAAATCGGTGTAAATATAGCAATAACAAGGGCAATTGCTAAAAAAATATGCTTTGTTTCATAATTATTTTCCATGCATAATATTCCTTTTCAAAAAACTTAGTCATATTATGTTTAAATACTTGAAGGATTCTCTGTATATTGAATTAAATATTTTCCAAGTTGTACAGATCAATTGTAAAAATTATTCAATTTTTTTAAATCGATTTCATTAAAAAGAAATAAGTAGTATGATAGTTTTACATCAGGAAGTATACTAAATATGGGGTGTGGGAATGAAGTCATATCGAATCACATGGTTTGCCGTTGTTGAAGAGGGTTCTGTGTTGGAAGGCCGAAGCTTAGTCACTGCGGATTCACAAGAAAAAGCTATTGCAGATTTGGTTGCTAAAAAGTCAGCTGAGTATCGTCTCAAGCCCTATATGATCAATATCCAATCGATCATAGAAATGTGACCATCTATATAACCATACGTTTACTGAGGGGTGCTGCTAGAGTGTTATAGTCCAAAATGATAGATAGCAGTTGCCCTTCAGACTGACAGTGTTTCTAAAATGGAGCACTGTTTTTTTGTCTTTTTTAATTCGACTTTGTTAAATAATATTCGGTCCATTTTATGTGAGAGCTTGATTTCACAGGAGATGGACTGCATAGCACATCGTTATAAAATATCCACAGAGGAAATCTTAATATAACAGTCGTCCACAAAGTTATTAACATTATCCACAGATTTCGACCCGATATTAGCTCGTTTTATTAACATTTTCTATATAAAATGAAATCTGCAATATTCAACTCTATCCACATTACTAACAACCTGTGGATAATATTTATGCACAATTCATTTAAATCTGTTTGATAGTTTCTTAAGTCATTCATTACTTTCGATTAAAAAGAAATGGCGTGAATCATTTCTATGGTTAGCTCAAGCTGCGAAAGTCTAGCAAATATCAAGTTTCAGTAAAAAACGATTGTTTGCTGGAATAGTCATTTATTCTATTTTTGGCCGAGTAGTCGTTGTATTATGCCTTCGCTTCTCGGTTTCTTGCTAGATTGTTCGAATGCGTCCTCTATTCGGCCAAAGCGCGCGGATTTTCTAGCTTGAAAGTGCGAATGCGTCCTCTATTCGGCCAAAGCGACTCGGTTTCCTCGCCCGTTTGTCCGAATATATGCTCTAAGCGTACACCGCGCTCAGGTTCCCTCACTAGCTTGTTCGAATGCCCACTCGATTTGGCCACACTTCCTTTTTCCTTGCTTATATGGCGCTTCGCCATAAATAATTTACGTTTGCGTCTTTAAACACAGGTGAACGCTCCTGCGTGCTTCATTTTCTTGTTTTATCATTGATTCCTCTATAATATAGTAGTATTGAATGAGACGGGAAGGGGGCATGCATTTTGAATACAAACCTTACACTTAAACAAATCAAAGAAATGTGTGGAGATATCTCCTTCAAAAGAGGCGAAGCTTTTTATTCTGGAAATAAGGTCGTTTTGCAAAAAAATACAACTGATTCCTGTGATGCAGTTGTCAATACAGGTGAAGGTTTTCGAGTAACGATAAAGGTGAATAGTCGAGGGAAGATGCAAACGAGTTGTAGCTGTCCAACCCTTGCTTCGTTTGAAAAAGAGTGCCAGCATACTGCCGCAGTCTTAATTGCCCTCTATCATAAGCAGACTGCTCCACAGCATTCTGAGTTAGCTGAAGGATTGCTGTCTATTTTTCAAAATAGCCCGAAGCGTTCAAGTGGTCAGCAGCTTCATTTTGAGGATAGACAGGTTATGGAAACGAGTTTTACTTGCATGCCGATCGCTGGGGAAAATGGGCAAATGATGGTTGCCATAGAACTACAAGTGGAAAGCAACCCGATATTACACATTCGTGAGTTTTTAGAATGTGTTGCGAGTGGAGAAAGAAGCATACTGTCTCTAGCATTTACCTATGATCCGAGCGTGCACTGTTTTCAAAGAGAAGCCGATCAAGTGATTCATGAATTAATCCAAGTGAATCGCGATAAAGAACTTTTGTTTGAACATGTTGCTTCTGAAAAGAAGAACCTTTTGATTGTGCCACCCACTTCGTGGAAAAGAGTTCTGCCGCTGCTTACAAAAATTCCGCAAGCAAAGCTTAAATACGGCAGTACGGTATTTCAACGACTACAACTTTCAAACAAATCTTTAGATTTACATTTTGAATTTCAAGCAGCAGTGGGTGCTGCATACCAATTAGTCGTAACCGGATTAGATCGCCACATCCTTTTGCCGACCTATGAGTGCATATTTTGTGACGGTCTAGTTTTTCACTTGGATTATGATGATTGTGTAAGATTAGCTAATTTACAAGAGATGCTCTTTTCTTCCAACACGAATCACATTCCAATTCCAAAAGAACAAGTTCATTTCTTTTTAGAAAAAATATTGCCAGGTTTAAAAAAGCTTGGGACGGTAACAATTGCCAAGGAATTAGAGAACAGGTTGATTCGGACACCGCTTATTGCCAAGCTGTTTTTAGATCGTGTGAAAAATCGTTTGCTTGTAGGGCTTGAATTTCATTACGGAAAATTGGTCATTAATCCGGTAGAAAACTCGAATATGAGTGTGATGATCGTCAGGGATACAAGAAAGGAAGAAGCGATTTTATCATTAATCGAAGAAAGTGAATTGACAAAAACGGATGAAGGCTATTTTCTCCATCATGAGGAGCTTGAATATGAGTTTTTAACATATACAGTTCCTAAGCTGCAAAAACTGACTGAAGTGTATGCGACAACAGCCGTTCGAAATCGAATTATTAAAGGGCATGCCCCACCAAAAATAAAGGTGAAGTTCAAAAAGGAACGAACAAATTGGCTTGAATTTAAATTTGAAATGGATGGGATTCCGGAGGCGCAAATTCGCGAGCTTTTGCAAGCATTAGAAGAAAAACGGAAATATTACCGTTTGCGCAACGGTTCATTACTTTCGTTAGAGACGAGAGAGTTTGAAGAGATTAAGCGTTTTTTAAAGGCGGTTCCCATTCAAGAAGAAATAGATGATTCATTTGAGCTGCCACTGGTTAAAGGCATCGCATTTCTTGATGCCATTATGGAAAATGACCTCTTTAGCCTCGAAGAGTCTTTTCGTGAATTTTTAAAAGAAATGACTGAACCGGAAGCTAGTCGTACCAACGTTCCTGCCAATTTGGCACATGTGCTGCGCGACTATCAAAAGCGCGGCTATCAATGGATGAAAACCCTCGCTAGCTATGGATTTGGCGGAGTTTTGGCAGATGATATGGGATTGGGGAAAACAGTTCAAAGCATCGCCTATATCGAGTCGGTGATGGAAGATATTCGCAAACATACACTACCAGTCCTAATTGTCTGCCCATCTTCTGTCACATATAATTGGCTAAATGAATTAGGGAAATTCACACCAGAAACTGACGTAGCTGTCATTGATGGGGATAGAAAAGATAGGGCGAGATTCTATCAACATTTGCAGGAGAAGGATGTCTGGATCATTTCTTATACATTGCTTCGAAAGGATGTAAGTCTGCTCGAACGGGAAAAATTTCATACCATTTTCTTTGATGAAGCGCAGGCATTTAAAAACCCAATGACGCAAACGGCAAAAGCTGCCAAGAAGCTTCATGCCGATCATCGTTTTGCATTAACAGGGACACCAGTCGAGAATTCTAGTGAGGAGCTTTGGTCCATTTTCCATGTTGTTTTTCCAGAGCTTTTTAGAGGATTGAAGCAATATGCCAATTTAACTTCAAAGCAAATTGCAAGAAGAACGCGTCCGTTTCTCCTCCGCCGTATGAAGGAAGATGTCCTTGGTGAATTACCAGAGAAAATTGCGCTTCAAGAATCGGTTGAGCTTTTTAGCGAACAAAAGAAACTGTATGCTGCCTATTTGGCAAAGCTTAAAAATGATACGCTTAAGCATTTGGACAAGAATACAATCCGAAAAAACCGGATTAGAATTTTGGCTGGTTTAACGAGATTAAGGCAAATTTGTTGTCATCCTGCTCTGTTTGTTGATGGCTATAAAGGGAACTCGGCAAAGTTTGCCAAATTAATGAATATTGTTGCGGAAGCTAAGCTATCTGGCAGGAGAGTTTTGATTTTTTCCCAATTTACGAAAATGCTTGATTTAATTGGCAGAGAACTAGCTGAACAGGGTGAATCCTTTTTTTACCTTGATGGGAAAACCCCGGCAGAGGAACGAATAGAGATTTGCAATCGATTTAATCAAGGAGAGCATAACTTCTTTCTTATTTCCCTAAAAGCTGGTGGGACAGGACTAAATTTAACTGGAGCAGATACGGTTATTTTATACGATCTTTGGTGGAATCCAGCAGTGGAGGAGCAGGCAGCAGATCGGGCTCATCGGATTGGACAGAAGAACGCGGTTAAAGTCATTAAATTGATATCGAAAGGGACGATTGAAGAGAAGATTGATGAACTTCAGGATAAAAAACGTCATCTAATTGATGAACTTATTCAGTCATCAGATCATAATGCATGGGCTTTAACAGACGAAGATATTCGCGATCTTTTGCAAATTTAGCTCAGTGGGGAGCATCTCCCCACTGAAAATAGCGCTATTTGTTCTTTTTGGCTCTCTTGTCAGCAGCATTTGAGCGAGCCATCGCTTCTAAATCATCATGATCGGCTAAATCACGGTCAAATTCAACATCAAGCCCGTCAGATTTCATGTTTTTTGGTACTTGCGGCAATTTCGCCTTGTTTTTATCTCTTGTTTTATGTCCTTGTGCTCGACCCACTCGAAAAACCCCTTTCCAAGAAAAAAGTACGGAAAACACGAATGTTTCCATACTTATTTTTCACTCTCAAGCTAAAAAATATGTTAATGTCTTGCTTTCTTTTTGCTAAAACCACCTGCTTGGTCAGCGAGCTTAAATTCATGGGAATAGATGACTTCCTGCATACTGGATAATGTGCTTTTTGACTTATCTTTCCTTTTCTTATCAGACAACGTAATCATCCCTCCTTATTCAATACACTTCCTATTTTTCCCTTATTAAGAGGGGATGATACGTTAATTTTGATAAATGTCCGCTAAGGCAGAAGCAATTTCTTTATATTGAAAATGGTAGCCTGCTTCTTGTAATTTAGTCGGAAGGACATGCTGTCCCTCTAAAACTAATAGGCTCATCTCACCGAGGAGCGCTTTTAACATGAACGCTGGTGTTGGGAACCAATGAGGTCTATTGAGCGCTTTTGCTAATGACTTGCCCAATTGCTCCATTTTTACTGGAACAGGTGCAGTGAAATTAACAGGGCCTGAAAGATTTTCATTCTCGATTGCAAAAATGATTCCATTTACAACATCATCAAGATGGATCCAAGACATCCATTGCTGCCCAGTACCTAGGTTTCCACCTGCGAATAATTTATACGGAAGAGCCATTCTCGGCAAAGCACTTTCTTTTTTGTCTAAAATTATACCGAATCGACATAAAACCGTGCGAACATCGAGTTGGGTCGCCTCCAATGCTTTTTCTTCCCATTGTTTAACGGTGGAAGCAAGAAAATCGCTACCCGCTGACGTGTCTGCTTCAGTAAAACGATCATGGAATGAAGTCCCATAAAAGCCAATTGCACTTGCGTTTAGGAATACTTTTGGTTTTGTGGGAAGCTGTTTCATTATTTGCAGTACTTCTGCCACTGTTTGAAGACGACTCTGGACGATAAGCTGTTTACGTGTTGACGTCCAGCGTCCAGCTCCGATTGATTCACCGGCTAAATTAATCATCACATCGATTTCTTTTAACTGTTCAGCGGGGTCGCTTCCTTCTGTTAACCATTGTATGTACTTAATATCTCCGTTCTTTGCTGGACTGCGGGTAAGAATAAATACTTCATGACCTCGCTCAATGAGACGTTTCGTCAAGGCATTTCCAACAAAGCCGCTTCCGCCTGCTATGGCAATTCTCATGTGAATTGTCCTCCTTTCGCTCATTATTAATTAATTTGCTTTTATATAATAGAAATCCTTTATTTCTGAAGCTGTTTTAAAAATGGTGGCACTGGCTTGCGTTTTTGCGTTAAACAGAATTGTTACTTGCCTTTCACTTATACTGAAAGGCAAGAGAGAAAAGGAGCCAAAAATCAATCCTGTTATCATAACAAAACCTAAGGATAAAGAAATAGTTTTCATAAAGACATAATTGGAAAGCATGTGGTACATTTATAGGGAGGTGAGAGTTATGGCTATCATTACAAAAATCACCGTCCAAAAAAAGAACACCGAGCGATATAATATCTTCTTGGACCATGGAAAAGGTGAAGAATATGCTTTTAGTGTCGATGAAGATGTGTTGATAAAATTTAATTTAAAAAAAGGTCTCGAGCTTGATGACTTTGCACTCATGGAAATAAACTACCATGATGATATTAGGAAAGCGTACAATTTAGCTATTCATTTTTTATCAAGAAAAATGAGATCGGAGCAGGAGGTTCGAAAATATTTAGCTGAGAAAGAAGTTGAAGCACCTGTTATACAAGAAGTCATTTATAAATTGGATGAGTACCAATTTTTAAACGATGAAGAGTATGCTTTAGCTTTCGTCCGAACGCAAATGAATACAACTGATAAGGGAATTGAGGTAATTCGCCGAGAACTGAAGGAGAAGGGAATAGCTCCCGCTTTAATGGAACAAGCCTTAAAGGAGTACCCGTTTGAACGGCAAGTGGAAAAAGCAACAGAGCTTTGGACAAAGGTGCTTAAGAAAGGTTCACATGAATCCGAAAGAATGGCAAAGCAGAAAGCGGAACAGCATTTAATCCGTAAAGGCTATCCTTTTGAGGTGATTACAGTAGCAGCAGAGGCGCATGATGAGTTGAAAGATGTTGATGAGGAAATGAATGCGTTAAGATTCCAAGGAGAAAAAGCTCACAGGAAGTATGCCCAGTATGATGGCTATGAATATGAGCAAAAAATGAAACAAGCTTTATATCGCAAAGGCTTTTCACTCGACATGATTGCCCAGTTTTTAGAAGAAATGAAGAACCGATAATAAGGAGTGGCAACGACATGGAAGATAAAAGATATAGTGAACTAAGCGAATATGAACTTCAGCAAGAAATTGCCAGACTAAAGGAACAAGCGCGCAAAGCGGAACAAATGGGAATGGTTAATGAGTTTGCGGTTCTTGAGCGCAAAGCGATTATGGCTAAGGCATATTTAATGAATCCAAATGATATTAAAAAAGAAGAGATTTATGAAATAGAGGGGGATCCTGGGAAATATTTTCAAGTCTCGTATTTGAATGGAGTATTTGCATGGGGATACCGCCTTGGAGAGAGCAAGGAAAAGGAAGCATTGCCAATATCGATGTTAAGAGAGCTAAAATAACCAGAGCAAAGCTCTGGTTATTTGCTTGACGAAGGTGTGTCATTGAATTAAGAGTTTTTTCGAATTTGACGGTGGAGGATAATAATATCTTGCGTTTCCTTAGTTTCTCCGTTAACTTGAGAATGAGCATGCTTCGAACGATAATGCGGCGAAGTAAATGGGCTAGAATACGGATTATGATCAAAAAACTTTTTCGAATTTCCCATTTTATGCAAGCCTCCCAGAAAAATGAATTCAGAGAATACACAGGTGCAAGGAACAGCCTCTATTCGAAAAGCTCAGATGTGTCAGAATTTCGATTATTCGATGCCCTCATCCGTTCTTGTGGATGAGTATTTGTGGTGCCATTGGCCCTTTTCGAGGCGTATTCTGCTTTTGCTCGAGGTTCGCCCTCGAACTTATTTTGATTTTCATACGGGAAACCTTTAGCCTTATTGCGCAAAATAGTTACCCCCTAAAAGAGTGTTAAATACGTGAGGAGCATAAATGCTAACCACGTATTCATAGTATGAGCGCATTGCTATGGAAGTATCATCATTACAACAAACAAAAAGTTGCCAGTGAGGTGAAAGAAATGCAGGAATACCAGCAAAAATTAGTGGAGCTTTTACTTGAAAAAAATACAAAATTATCCGTCCATCAAGCGCAAACGTGGGTAGAGCTTTTATGGGATGACTTTGAAACAACACGAGCGAAAGCAGGACGGGAATATAAAGGTAGCGAGATGACTGAAAAAATTGTCCGGCAGTGGATTGAAAATTATGGCGAGAAGCTGCATGAATTTTTCGCAACAAACCCTAAATATAGTCATTTGTTTGATGAACAAAAGGGTCATTAACATGGCTGACTGGAGCTGTGGGACTCGAGCTAAAGCTGATACATGTTTTACGGAAACATTCAGGTGTAAAAAAAGAGTACCCTCTTGGATACTCTTTTCAGTTGAAAGGCGTTTACCCCTTTGTACAAGGAAATTAGTTCGGAATGACTTCAAGTTTTTTTCTAAGTTTTTCTTCGCTAAATATCCAGCCTGTATAAGAAGTAACAATATTTAGCTCTCGATCAAGTTGAACGACAGCGACAAATGGATAATGATCTTTACTGCGATAGCGTAAATCGATAAACTTGACTTCATAGTAACTGTCATATTCGTCAACTTCCCAGCGATAGACAGGAGAAAAAGAGAGGAAAGCAGATAAATTTTCATCCTTTTTCGCAGCGGCAATGACTGGAGACGATGGGACTTTTACTCGATTAAATTGATCGATAATGGTGACATCATTGTTGTGGGCGCGGCCGACAAAAAATTGGTTGTTATTCATAACGGCGATGCGCCATTGATGAAATTTCATTGTTGGTGAAATGATGATGTCGGTAGCATCGGGAATGAGAGCCCGAACCTCCTTCATTACTTTGCGCTGCGTGAAAAAGCGAACAAAATAATAAAAGACAAGAATTATATATAGAGTTAAGAAAGTGTAACCAGGATTTCCACCTAACATCCAAATGATGATTCCAAGCACATGCAATCCAAAAATGTAGGGATCGAATGTATTGATCACGCCGAGTGCAATCCATTTCGATGAGAAGGGCCGCAATGCTTGAGTACCATAAGCATTAAAAATATCGACAAAAACGTGTAAGAAAACAGCAAGGAATGTCCAAAGCCATAAATGCAGAAGGTTCGCTTCTGGAAAAAAAGGATATATAACCGCTGTGATCGCAATAGGCCATAATAACACAGCTGGAATAGAGTGCGTTATTCCACGGTGATTTCGAAGATATACAGCATTATTTTTAAGTTTAAGAACAGTATCAACATCAGGAGCCTGTGATCCGACGATGGTTCCTACCATAACGCTCGTTGCAGTAGCAGCACTTCCTGCAACAACCGGATCAAGTGTAGCAAGCCCTCCAAGGGCAAGCCCCATAACTAGGTGTGTGCCAGTGTCCAAAAGGATGAACCTCCTTGTAGGATAGAGTGAAGTGATCCAGTATAGGCAAAATGCTCTGCCTTAAAGGCTAAATAATATATAATAATTTTAACAACATGTGCGCTGTAAATATAGTTTTTTCCGGTATTTTTATAAATTGTTTAAAACAAAATTCACAAATATTTATTATTAATATGTTTGACACCAGGAGGCACATTCATGACAGATTCCTTAAAAAACCTTAAATTAATTGAAAAAGATGCCTTCCAGAATGATTTAATTGAGTGGTTTGCGAAAGAACAACGGATTCTTCCTTGGAGGAAGGATCAGGACCCATATAAGGTTTGGGTTTCCGAAATCATGCTTCAACAAACAAGGGTAGACACGGTCATCCCTTACTTCAATCGTTTCATTGAACAGTTCCCCACATTGGAGGACTTAGCTGATGCTGATGAAGAAAAAGTATTAAAGGCATGGGAAGGATTGGGCTACTATTCAAGGGTCAGAAATCTCCAGTCGGCTGTGAAAGAAGTAAAAGAAAAATATGGCGGAACCGTTCCCAATACTAAGGATGAAATTTCCACATTGAAAGGAGTCGGTCCCTATACGGCAGGAGCCATTTTATCGATCGCTTACGGAATTCCAGAGCCTGCTGTTGATGGCAATGTGATGAGAGTTATATCACGTATTTTATCGATTTGGGATGACATTGCAAAGCCTTCTACGAGAAAGATCTTTGACAAGGCGATTGAACAACTGATTTCTCATGACAATCCATCTTATTTTAATCAAGCATTAATGGAACTCGGTGCTCTCATCTGCACACCAACGACTCCTTCGTGTTTACTATGCCCTGTGCGTGACCATTGCCATGCCTTTCATGAGGGTGTTGAGAAAGAGCTTCCCATTAAAACAAAGGCCAAAAAGCAAAGGCTTATACGCCTTGCAGCAGTCGTAATAAAAGATAGCGATGGAAAAACGGTGATTCATAAACGTCCAAGCAGTGGTCTATTGGCAAATATGTGGGAATTCCCTAATGTGGAAATATCTTTGCCATTTTCTCGAGAAAAGAGTCATATTCAAGGCTTATTGTTGGAGCAGCTTGGAATCGAAGTAAAGCTTGGGCAAAATGTTGGGCACATTGAGCATGTGTTCTCGCATCTAAAGTGGGATATTCAAGTATTTGAAGGCAAGCTCCTTGCCCCGATAAAGGAAGCCGATGATTTAAAATATGCAACTCTTGAAAGTATTGATGCGTATCCATTTCCCGTCTCGCACCAAAAAATTATCAAACAATACTACAAATTTTCATGAAAAAGCGCCGAGAAAAACGGCGTTTTTTCACATCATATGAAGTATGAATTCAATGGCGTGGGCAATTGAGCTTTTTTTTGTTTGAGCTAGTTTCCCGAAAGGTAATTTAGAGGATTTGGACTTAGAATGTTGGTGTACTGTCTTTATGTCCAAATAGGCCTTCTAATCGAGCGGCAAGTCTGACTCTCCATTTTCTGTCCAATCTCGACTTTCGTTCGAACTTGCGAAAGCGGCTCTCAGCCATTTCTGACTGAATAGGTTTTCTAATCGGACATAGAAAGAGCACGTGCATCATTTTTTGTCGGTGCTGCGAAGCCTAAGCGTATATTTTTCTGTCCAAATGCATCACAATCGGCACATTCGCTTCGAAATGCTGGAAAGAGTTGTAACATTAAAATCTTTTTCGAAGTCCACCGCGATTTTCGATTTCTGTAATGATTTCCTGGTGAATGGTTTGGCCTTGTGCGTTTAAGTAAGGCGTCATTTGTTGTAAAGAGTGGTGAAAATAAGCAAGTTCTTTATCATTCCAGTTCGTAATAGGGAGCATGGACAGTTCCGTCATGTCTCTTCCATCGTACATTTGAAACACTCCTTCATCTTTTGTATACGAATAGTCTTATATTCTCAATTGCTATCTATACAAAGAATGACTAAAATTGAAGAAGAAACTCGGAAGAACGGGGATAAGAAAGGATTTCGATTTTTATGACAAAGGTTGCATTAGTTACTGGAAGTAGTCGAGGAATTGGCAAAGCGACAGCCTTGCGTTTAGCACAGGAAGGCTATGATATTGTGCTCAATTACGCGAGAAGCAAAAAAGCTGCTTTGGAAACGGCTGCTGAAATTGAAGCGTTAGGAAGAAAAGTATTGGTCGTTAAAGCCAATGTTGGGGACGTGGAAAAAATAAAAGCCATGTTTGAAGAAATCGATCAAGTATTTGGTCGTTTGGATGTATTCATCAGCAATGCAGCATCAGGTGTGCAAAGGCCAGTTATGGAATTGGAAGAATCCCATTGGAATTGGACGATGAACATCAATAGTAAAGCACTTTTATTTTGTGCCCAGGAAGCAGCGAAACGAATGGAAAAGAATGGTGGAGGCAAAATTGTCAGTATCAGTTCTTTAGGGGCCATTCGCTATTTAGAAAATTACACGACAGTGGGAGTATCAAAGGCGGCAGTCGAAGCACTTACTCGTTACTTGGCTGTTGAATTATCGGCGAAGAATATCGTGGTAAATGCTGTCTCAGGTGGAGCGGTAGATACAGAAGCGTTGAAATCTTTTCCAAATCGCGAGGAGCTTCTTGCTGAAGCTAGAGCGAAAACCCCGGCAGGAAAAATGGTAGAAATTGATGATATCGTGAACACTGTAATGTTTCTCGTCAGTGATCAAGCCAGCATGATTAGAGGACAAACAATTATTGTTGACGGCGGCATATCATTATTAGTATAAATAAGTCATTTATTTCCAGAAAATAAATGGATATTTATCTCCACGTCTGGATAAATTAATAGGCGTGGAGGTGATATCAGTGGCAAAGCCAAACAAATCTCAAGCTGGAACTAACATTCAACAAGTGCGCCAGCAAAACGCTCAATCTGCTGGTTCTCAAGGGCAATTCGGTACAGAATTTGGTAGCGAAACGAACGCACAAGAGGTTAGAAAACAAAACCAACAAGCAGAATCTAAAAAATCTCAAAACTCTGGCCAATTTGGTCAATCATAACAGTATATACTTAAAAAAGAACACTCCTTCTTATGCGCAGAAGGGGTGTTCTTTTGTGCAGTAAGAATGCTTTTTTCAAGCGTAAACAGCAAGGTCTGGCAAAGTCCAGTGCTAGTAAAAATCGCTATTTTGATTTTGACATGCTCCGGTGTTTTTTCGACAAAACTTCCTGTAAGCTTACATAACTAGTCAAAGGAATACCTCTAGGTGGAACGAATATATTAAAACGTGGAATTAAATCAGCTATAGGACGGTGTATAAACATGAATAAATTTAACCGTTTAGTAAGTGAACAGATGGAAACGATGGAAAAGCTGTTATTTCTTCAGTCTGAAATTGAGCGTTGTCAGGATATTGAAAGGGTACTTAAAGAACTTCAAGAGCAAGCTAAATTAGAAAGTGTTCGCAGGGATATAGCAGTAAAGAAAGCAGAATTACAGGAAATCCATAAGATCTTTGAGGAGCAAACTGAAGAGTTAATTCAGTCTTATCAGGATGCACGTGCTTTAGTTTAATGGTTTTAAAAAACAATCGAATCTTTGAAATAAGTGAAGTCATTGAAATATTTCAATGGCTCTTTGTTTTAAATTCTCCCTTTTACCGTTATAATAATAAAAAGAGAAACTGGACAGGCTTTGTTATTTTTGAATAAGTTTAACGAATTCAACAATTGTCACAATGGCTGTTAACTTGGAAGTCATTGTCAAATATATTCAAGGTGTTCGGAAAATGAAAGTAGGGAGACTAAAATGGAAGTACCTATGGAAGGTGAACCGATACAAATTCATAGCTATAAGCATAATGGACATATTCATCGAGTATGGGATGAAACAACCGTTTTAAAAGGCTCGCGAAATTTAGTTATTGGTGGAAATGATCGGACTATAGTAACTGAATCGGATGGCAGAACATGGGTAACACGGGAGCCAGCAATCTGCTATTTTCATGCACAGCTTTGGTTCAACGTGATTGGGATGATTCGCGAGGATGGGATTTACTATTATTGTAATTTAAGCTCACCGTTTATTTTTGACGGAGAAGCTTTGAAGTACATAGATTATGATTTAGATATTAAGGTTTTTCCCGACATGACCTTTAATTTGCTTGATGAGGACGAGTATGAACGGCACCGAAAGGAAATGAAATATCCTGAAGTGATTGATCAAATTTTAAAAACCCATGTGGATAAGCTCATGCGTTGGATACGTCAAAGAAAAGGTCCTTTTGCCGCGGATTTTATTGATATTTGGTATGAGCGATATTTAACCTACAGACGCTAACAAGGAAATGTATGATGAGATCGCCTGTTGACATGGATTCAACAGGTTTTTATATGTGAATAATGTTGTTAGTTAGAAGCGTTGCTAACGTTTGGTGTTTATGTTGTGATTAAGGTAGGAGAAGGAAGATTGGAAAGGTCTGTTTTGAAAAGTCAGGTCTAGCTGGTGTTAAGCATTGATCTGAATATTTTTCTAATGGCTGTTTTCAACTAGGGGGGAACAGGTTGGATAGTATACGGAGGTACATGCGTTTCGTAAAGCCATATCGATTCCAAATCATGGGAACGATTGTGATTGGGATTATTAAATTTGCCATACCATTGCTGATTCCTTTGCTGATTAAATATGTTCTTGATGATATTGTTGGTAATGATGGACTTAGCGGAGATGAAAAGGTAAGCAAGCTCATATTAATCATGGGAATTATGATTGTTATTTTTCTTGTTGTGCGGCCGCCGATTGAATATTATCGTCAATACTTTGCCCAGTGGACAGCGAGTAAAATCCTTTACGATATACGGGACAAACTTTTTACCCATATACAAAAATTGAGTTTTAAGTATTATTCCAACACGAAGGCGGGGGAAGTCATTTCTCGTGTGATTAATGACGTCGAGCAAACGAAAACATTTGTCGTTACCGGCTTGATGAATTTATGGTTGGACCTTGCTACGATTGTGATCGCAGTTGTCATCATGCTGACGATGGATGTGTCATTAACATTTGTTTCGCTTGTTTTATTCCCTTTTTATGCATTTTCAATCAAATATTTTTTCGGGAATCTACGAAAGCTGACGAGGAGGCGCTCTCAGGCCCTTGCTGAGGTTCAAAGCTATTTACATGAACGGGTACAGGGAATGCCTGTTATAAAAAGCTTTGCTATTGAGGATGAAGAGCAAAAGCGCTTCGATTCACAAAATAGCAATTTTTTAAGTAAAGCGATTGAGCATACAAAATGGAATGCGAAGGCATTCGCAGTAGTCAATACGATTACAGATATTGCCCCGCTTTTAGTGATCGGTTACTCTGGTTATCAAGTGATTCAAGGTCATTTATCGATTGGAGAAATGGCTGCTTTTATTGCTTATATTGATCGTCTTTATAACCCGCTACGAAGGCTGGTAAACTCATCAACGACATTAACCCAGTCGATCGCTTCCATGGATCGGGTCTTTGAATTTATCGATGAAAAATATGATATTGCTGACAAACCAAATGCGATTCCCTGTAATAAGGTCTCCGGCCATATTCAATTAGAAAATGTGAGTTTTGCTTATGACAAAGATGAAGAGAAAGTACTGAAGAATATCTCCCTTGATGTGAAAGAAGGAGAAACGATTGCCCTCGTTGGTATGAGCGGCGGAGGCAAGTCCTCATTGGTTAGTTTGCTGCCGAGGTTTTACGATGTGACAGAAGGGCGCATCCTTCTTGATGGCATCGATATTCGCGAGTTTGAGGTCCGTTCGCTGCGCGATAAAATTGGGATGGTGTTACAGGATAATATTCTCTTCAGCGAATCGGTGAAATCAAATATTTTAATTGGCAAGCCTGATGCCACGGACGAAGAAGTAATTGAGGCAGCGAAAGCAGCTAATGCCCACGACTTTATTATGAATCTGCCTGAAGGCTATGATACGAAGGTAGGCGAACGTGGAGTGAAGCTGTCAGGCGGGCAAAAACAAAGGGTTGCGATAGCGAGAGTCTTTATTAAGAATCCACCTATATTAGTCTTAGACGAAGCTACTTCTGCTTTAGATTTAGAAAGCGAGCATTTAATTCAGGAGGCGTTGGAGAAGTTGGCTAAGGAGCGTACAACTTTTATCGTTGCCCATCGACTGTCAACAATTACCCATGCAGATCGCATCGTCTTAATTGAAAATGGAGAAATCGTCGAAATCGGTCGTCATGAACAATTGATGGAAGCACAAGGTCATTATTATAAGCTTTTTCAAATTCAACAATTAGAGCATTAGAAATAGAAGCGATAAAGATCGCTTTGAAAAACGATGCACGAAAGAGAACAAGCGCAAGCACTTGTTCTCTTTCGTTTGTTTTTTGTTCACTTCTCTATTCCACGTTTAAAGTTAGTAAAGGAATTCGTTCTTGATATTTTTTTACTAATGCTTCATTATGAGCATCGGAATCTTCCATGTTTCCACTGAGGAAAATGGGTGGTTCAAAACCTCGATCAGCCATGATTTTTATAGCTTCAGCAAAAATACTGTTTAGAATCGTTGCACCGATCACCGTTGAGGTCGGGCCAAACTTAATTTTCACTTTTTCGTAAGCTAAGATGGCATCCCCTTTAGCAGAGTGATTATCGATGACTAAGTCAACCGAGTTAAATAGATGTTTGCCGCTTTTATGGCGAGAAGGTTGGCTTTTAGCATATTCTAGAGAGGTAATGCCGATTACAAAGGCGCCTTTTTCTCTTGCATAGTTGGCAACATCAACGGGAACAGGATTTCGTCCGGAAGTCGATAAAACAAAAACAATATCATTTGCCTTGATCTCATGCTCTTTAATAAAGTTTTCAGCATAATCATTTTTTCGCTCGAGTTGGGAAGAACGCATAGCCCCTTCATGAAGCATTAGCGGCTCGAACAAAATTGGTTTAATGGGCACTAACCCACCAGCGCGATAGAAAACCTCTTCGGTTAATATATGTGAATGGCCGCAGCCAAACAATTGAATAATGCCGCCTTTTTCGATACTATTTGCGACTTTTTCTGCTGCTAATTGTAAATGCTCTTTTTCATTTTCTAAAACGTGCTCTAGTAAATGGCTGACTTTTTGAAAATAATTCGATAGCATATGTTACCCCTCCAGTGCATGTAATACTTGTGCAACTTCTGTTGGAATTGTTTTTCCTGTTACCTTATCGATGGTAGAGCCAAAAATATGCGGCATGAAAAATTCTATTTCAATACTCTTTATAGCATTAATAATGGTGCGAATATTTGCTGCGCTAATGCCACCAGCAGGTTCAATGCCACGAATTCCTTTTTGAGCTGCTACTTTCGTTAAATAAACAAGCTCCTCTAGATGAACTTCACCGGATAGAGGCATAAATTTAATAGATTCCACTCCAAGTGCATGGGCAATTTCCACGAATTCCTCCACTTTTACTTCAGAACCAGTTGGTAATTTCACTGTTCCAATGGTTCCACTTGGATTCACTAATGCATTAATGAGTTGTGGTGAAGCCGCCTTTCCGTCTATAAACCCTTTTGCATATACAGCATTCTCAAAGGGTTGATTAATGTGGCCCGGGTTGGAGAGGGCGGCAATGTCGAGAACCCGTTTTGCGAACACGGGGTCTCCGCCGCCACCAAGGCCAATGGAGACGATGTCCACCACTTCTTTCAGCTCTTTCACTTTGCTTGCGCCATCTTCAATGTTGGAAAAATCGGATGCTACGATTCCAGGTACGACGAACCCTTTACCAGCTTCCATGACTTCCTCGGCATTTGCTTTATCTTTTGCTAAAAAATTGAATAGGACAAAATCATAAAGTTTTTGTTTTAACATATTAACGGCCTTCTTTCATCTGTTCAATAAGTTGGACCATGTTATCAAGGGCAACTTTAATTATTTTTTCACCTTTATCCACTCGAGCTAATGTCGCATCACTTAAGACAGCTGTTTCGGTGAACTCTTCCCATGGTGTCGGTGTTACATCAGCACTCATCGGAATCGTTGGCATATCATTCAACGCTTTTTCCATCTGCACGAATTCGGGAGCTAAATATAACATATACGATGTTTCGATTTCGTCAGCATGAAAGTATGTTCCGTGACTTGCAGGAGTTTCTCTCACTTCACTGATGATCTTGCCGGTTCCCGGATAAAACAAGTACAGGACTGTTAAGCCTGGATATTTTTCATAAAGCTTGCGCGCAGCTTCTTTCATGGCAACCGCATTTCCTAGATGTCCATTGACCATCGCGAAAATTTGGAATCCTTGACGATATAAGCTTTCACCAATATCGTATAACATACTAATCAATGACTCATTCGAAACATTGATGCTCCCAGGGAAGTTTTTTAAACTCCAAACTTGTCCATAAGGTAAGGTTGGCAAAACAAATCCATTGATGCGCTCTGCAAGCTTTGCACTTAGTCGTTCTGCTAATAGATTATCAGTACCTAATGGCAAATGGGGACCATGTGCTTCGACAGCACCTATTGGCAAAATCGCAACCTTTTTAGCCATGATTTTTTCTTTTACTTCAAAGGAGTTCTCATATTGGAATTGCATGCTTGCACCTCGCTGTCTATTTTTTAAATGTAAAGCATCTTGCTGGGTTTTCGACGAAAAATTTATGAATCAATTGTTCTCCATTAAAGCCCTTCTGATTCGCCTCATCTATAAATCTTGGAACCCATTTGGCAATAATATATTCTAGGCCTAAGCCATAATCGTAATGTTTATAATAGCTTTTGCGGGCTGTATCACCAGATATTAAGATTTGGTTTTCAAAGCCTTTTTCTACTAAATTTAAGATACATTCAATTCTCAGCGATTCTGGTGCGTATTTGATTTTCGCAATGCCATCGAAGCTTAACAAGGCGCCGGTTTTGGCAATTTTTTCATGATAGTACGGATCCGGATTGCGGTCCATATGTCCGATGCTTAAGTATTCTAGGTTCACATTTTCTGATTTCAATAGTTCAATTTGTTCCAATGCCATTGTACCAGCTTCTGTATGTGAGTGGATGGGAGCTTTTGTTTCATGATGAGCTCTTGCTACTGCACGTAAAGTTTTCTCCTCTAACGGTGTGATGCGGTTATAGCCTGTTCCGAATTTTACTTGTCCTGCTTTAAAGGGAGTACCTTCGAGTCCTTCTTCAACTTCCCTTATTACAAAGTCAGTTAGCTTATTAATGCTTGTGTTCTCGATCCATTCTGCGTACGTTTGGTAATTTCCGATAAGGGGCTTGAGCTCGTCCTTTATCTTTCCATCCCAAAGAAAGCTTTTGTTAAAACCAGCTGTTCCGACAATGTGTAGATCAAGCTCGTCGGAAATTTCTTTTACAGCTTGAACATCTCGACCATAGTCTACAGCGGTAGCATCAACAATAGCCTTTCCACCATGACGCTTAAAATCAGCTACATCTTTTTTAGATTTCTCTTTATCATCTAACAGTAAATCATTTGCGTCTCTTTCAGCCCAATAGGCTGGACGGCAAACAATATGTTCATGCGAATAAGTAAAGCCTAACTCTTTCGGTTGAATATCTCCTCTTAATGTACGAATAAAGCTCATATCGATCCCTCCTGATTGACTAAATGAAAACCGACATAGTTTCATGTCGGCTCAGGCGGTTATCGTAAACGTTTGCTTTCTTTCCCTTTTTCTCGTGCTGTTCCCTTCATAGGAAACTCCGCATTTTTCAAGATTTAGCAAGGTGAACCAAACGTTGTCATTCAACCTGAAGACAGATGGATGTCGGTTTTCATTTTGTTGTTAATTAAAGAGCATTCCGATTAATTTGAATAGTGGTCCTAGGATAAACATATCTGAATCCGCTGCCCACATGGCAGTATCTGGAATTGTGGAAGAGATCAGTGTTTTTACCATGAGATACTGACCCCAAGCGACGATCGTTGCAGTAATGAAACCGCCCATTAGTGCGCCACGCACACCGCCGGTTGCGTTTCCAAAAACTCCAGCTGTTGCCCCATGGAAGAAAAGGACGATCATTGTTGGTACAAAGACATAGCCTACTGTTTGACCTAAAACAATCAGCCAAATAAGTCCACCTGCAAAGGCTCCGAGGAAACCAAGAATAACGGCATTTGGAGCATAAGGGAATACAACAGGTGCGTCTAATGCCGGTCTTGCTCCTGGTACAAGCTTTGTCGCAATACCATTGAAGGCAGGAACGATTTCACCAATAAACATTTTTACCCCGAAAAGGACGACCGCGATACCAGCTGCAAAGGTAAAGGATTGAATGATGGCATACATTATGAAATTTTGCTCTCCAGCTTGGGCAATTAATGCATCTGCAGCCGGAGTATCTTTCATTGAAAGAATGACAGCGCCTACCACGAATAGAATACTCATCGTTAAGGCCGTAATGACATTGGAATCTCTAAGGAATTCCAATCCTTTAGGCAATTTAATCTTTTCAGAATCATTTTCTTTATTGCCAAACCATTTCCCAAACCATGATGCAAGTAAAGCAACAATCGCAGACGTGTGACCTAAAGCAATTTGATCATTTCCAGTTACTTTTCGCATATATGGTTGAACGATCGCTGGCTGTAATGTCCAATAAATCCCCATAAATACGGATAATATGAGAACTAATGCCGCGAATGGAATATTTGTTGCTGAGTCGATGAGAACGCCGGCAAAAATCATCGTTGTCCAGAACATCATATGTCCAGTCAAGTAAATATATTTAAAGCGAGTAAATCTTGCCAAAAGCACGTTTATGACAAATCCGATAAACATTGCTAATGTAACTGCGGAACCGTATTTTGCATTGAATGCTTCTTGTCCC
Organism: Bacillus methanolicus; assembly: GCF_008764295.1. Taxonomy (GTDB): domain Bacteria; phylum Bacillota; class Bacilli; order Bacillales; family Cytobacillaceae; genus Robertmurraya; species Robertmurraya methanolica_A. Next base: position 98,805 of record NZ_VTQX01000010.1, read on the forward strand.
ATGAAGGAACTAAATTCTGCGCCTTCAATTCCAAATACCTCACTCCACATTGGTTCAAACACACCGAGGGCACCTGTGATGACTCCGGCACCAGCATTAATGATTAAGAATCCAATCATTGCTTTAAAAGTGCCGCTGATAATTTGACTGCTATTTTTTTTCTGTAATATCAAACCGAGCAACACGATAAAACCTAATAAAATTGCTGGTATTCCAAAGAAGTTAGATGCTAACCATTGAATAACCTCCATTATTAATCCTCCCTTTTTATCTAGAATTTACTACGCTAAATTTGCTTCAAGAGCTGTTTTTATCTCATTGGTATCAAAGTAGTTATTGACAATAATGATCTTAGATGAATGTCCTTCTAATGATTGTGCTAATTCGTTGCTTGTAATGATATAGTCAGGATGCTCTGCAGAAGCGCTGGAAACATCCGTATTTTCTACATCTGCTTCAATTCCCATCTCACGTAGCACATTCTCCACATTAATTCTTAAAATTAAACTTGTTCCTTGTCCTAGACCGCAGACACATAAAATTTTCATCATTCTTGTCCTCCTAATAGTGGTTTAATTTCTTCATAGCTTTGAGCAGTTAATAGTTTTTCTACATTTTCTTGATCAGATAGAAGCGCCATCAATTTTTGCAGCACGGTTACATGCTCGATACTAGATGAAGCACCTAAGCCGAAAACCAACCTTACTGGGTCGTTATAAGAATGACCAAATTTAACAGGGGTCTTTAATCTTACAAATGAAACACATGCCTCGTTGACGCCATCTTCTGGACGAGCATGAGGAAGAGCAATATTTGGTGCAAGAACAAAGTAGGGACCGTTTGTTTTAAATGAATGCACCATTGCATTTACATATGTTTCTTCAACAAGTTTGTTATTCTTGAGGAGCGTACCTGTGCTAATAATAGCTTCTTCAGGTGAATTAGCTTCTACGTCTAAAGCAATCAAAGATTCCTCCAAAAATTTCATGTATCACACCTCCATGTTTGTTAAGCTAATGCTGTTCAATTAAGGATTTTTTAATGTATTGATGGATTTCCCGTGCTGAGTGAAGTTTGATTAATCTGTTAACTGTTTCTTTCTTAGAAAATAATCCTGTTAATTGGGATAATGCCCTGAGATGTGATTCTTGATCAAATGGAGCTAATGTAATGATTAAGAAGACATCATGTTTAGAATCATTTGAAAAGGAGACAGCTTCCTCTAGCTTCAACAGACTTATGCCAAGTTTTTTGACACCATCCTCAGGTTTTGCATGGGGGATGGCTACCTTTGGCGAAATGACGATATAAGGTCCATGTTTTTCAACATTTGAAATCATTGCGTCCCTATATTCTTTCGTAATATATTCACCTTCTATAAGTGAGTTTGCAGCCAATTTAATAGCCGATTTCCAATCTGGCACGCTTGGCATTGTATGAATATGCTCTTCTTTTAAAATATCAATTAAGTTTGGCTTATATACTGCAGTTAGAGAAACTTCGGATCGATTTAAATGCTGGCGCAATTCCTTGATTAGTTCGTCCTTTTGATGTATCGTTGCATATCTTTCAATCACATCAACAATTCTGTCTGTTGCCAAGTTTTGTTTTTGTGAGCTATTAAAGATGGCGTTTACTTTTTTTAACAAGCCTTCTTTTTCTGCATCAGATAAAATCGGATTTACGACGAATATGGGAATATCATTTTTTTGAATCGCTGTTGTTGAAAAGACGAGATCAATGTCATAGTCTTTTTCTTCATAATCTCTAACGGAAACAGAATCGATAATATCGATTGTCGAAAATAAGCCTTCTAATTGCTGTTTTAATATTTGTGAAGTTCCAATTCCATTTGCACAAACGACTAGAGCTTTTTTTCTAGAAATCAGCGTAGTACCGGCTCTCCGTAGACAGCCGCCGAAATGAAATGAAATGTAAGCTATTTCATTTTCCGGTAGCGGTTTTCCAATTAACTTTTCGAAGGGCTCGATCACCTTTTGTGTAAGCGAGTACACCTCCTCAAACTTAGATTTAACAGAGTCGACGATGTTTTTTTCGACGTCGAGTCCATATTTGACTCGATAAAAAGCAGGTTTCAAATGTAGAACAAGATTTTTCACCAGCATTTCCTGATCATCAAATAGTGTACATGCGAGTATCTGAAATTGATGGGTCATCTTTTTAGCAACATTCGTTAATTCTTCTGAAAGTATATTGTCATTTCTATCTTCCTCAGAATAATTTACGCGCGCTCCCAATAAGTAGGTTGTAAAATAAAATTTTTCATCCTCAGGAAAGGAGGTATCAAAAATACGTTCGAGTTTTCTACAAATTTGTTTTGTCACTAAAAACGCTTTCGTTTTTCTTAAAACATCTTTCTCAACTAAATCCATTTTTATATATTTCTTTTGCGCAATCCTCATGCTAAATAGCACCAAGCGTAAACTTAAGCTATACAGCATATCATCTGTAAACTTAATATTTAATTCTTCTTCACTTTGAAAGAGAAATTGATAAACCTGTTTTATTAAATGTAAAAATTGTTCACTGCTATTAGGGTCATTTACTTGCAGTTGAATAGCAGCTACTAACGAATGATGATTTTGGATTGGGATCGCAATCGATAAATAATATCCAATCGCTCTGCGAATTTCAGCTTCGTCACCAGCAATGATGTACCCTTTTTTACGCTCAAACCCGAGATGAAGATGGAAGGAACGAATATCTGCCTTTAATGATTTAATATCCTCTATCGTAGTAGTTCTACTAACTCTGCTTTTTTCCATTAAATCCTCTAGGAAATAGCTTTTCACACCCATTAAGATATAGAGAGCAATCCACGCCTTGCGTTCATCCTGCGAGTATTCATAGTGCCAAGCTTTCATTTTCTCTATTTTGCTGGGAACTAATTTTTTTGCACGGTCCGTTAAAATAAAGCCAGCAGAACGAATGTTTTCAATCTTATCGATTCCAAGGCTGGCGAGCCAATCATTGATTTTTTCCATATCATAATAGATGGTTCGCCGTGAAACATTTATTTTCTCTGTTAATTCCTCCGCAGAAAGATAAGAGTCAGCATTGATTAGTTGCATTAAAATGGCAGTACTGCGTTTATCTAATGACATGTCATATTCCTCCTTGCACTAAAAGATTGTGCAGAAAGATCAAGGGCAATTGCTTAATTTGATCGTACATCTTCCTTACTGATATTAAAAGACCAAGTACCATCCATTGCTTTTGTGCAAAATCGTACTGATTTATCGAAATAGTCTAACAGCACTAAATGAAGTGGAGGAGGTAAAAAGGTTTTTGTCAAATAGATGACCACTTTTCGCGTTATATTTTTGAAAAATAATTTCAGAATATAACTTATATTATCTATTGGTATTACTGGGTTTATACTTCGAAAGAATTTAATGGAAAATTCGTTATATATAAATAATTCTGTTAAATAGTAGACGAAGTGTTATTTTTTTTATAAAATGTAGAATATTAGGAAGATTTACGTAATGTTTAAATTTTATCCTGCAAGATCATTTTTAATAAAACACCATGAAGAGAGCTTTGTTTTAGAAGGGAATCATTTTAAAAATGCAACTTTGAAAGGAGTAAAAGTGTGACTCAGGCTCCCGTTTTAGATGTAAAAGAATTGAGAACATCATTCATTTCGTCTGATGGTGAAATTCCAGCAGTCGATAATATTAGTTTTGCGGTTAATAAAGGAGAAATTCTAGGAATCGTTGGGGAATCAGGATGCGGAAAAAGCGTTACTTCATTATCGATTATGAAGCTTATTCCTCAGCCACCAGGAAAAATAGTAGGTGGAGAGATTCTTTTGAACGGTGAGGATCTTGTCCCGGCCACAGAAAAAAGGATGCGGCAAATAAGAGGCAATGACATTGCAATGATTTTTCAAGAGCCAATGACGTCTTTAAACCCTCTGTTTACGATTGGAAATCAATTAGTTGAAGGGATTATTTTACATAAAAAGGTAAGCAAGAAGGCAGCCTTTAAAATTGGTGTCGAAATGCTAAAGCTCGTCGGCTTGCCTAGAGCAGAACAGATTATGAAGGAATTTCCCCATCAGCTTTCAGGTGGAATGAGACAGAGGGTAATGATAGCGATGGCTTTATCCTGTGATCCAAAGCTGCTGATTGCGGATGAACCTACAACCGCTTTGGATGTAACGATCCAAGCACAAATTTTATCTTTAATGAAAGATTTAAACAAAAAATTAGATACAGCGATTATCATGATTACCCATGATCTAGGGGTGGTAGCAGAGGTTTGTCAAAGAGTGCTCGTGATGTATGCAGGAAAAGTAGTTGAAGAGGCAAGTGTGAGCGAGATTTTTAAAAACCCAAAGCATCCCTATACGATCGGTTTATTGCAGTCAGTGCCTGATGTTCGTGAAAAGAAAGAAAGGCTTTATTCAATCCCAGGTAATGTGCCAAGGCCAGGAACGATTACGACAGGATGCCGTTTTGCTGCACGATGTGACAAAGTGCAAGAACGCTGTTTAACAGAGGATCCTGAACTATATAAACAGGGCGACGGCCATTATGTCCGCTGTTTCCTGCATGCCTCGGGAGGTGAAATTTAATGGCAGAAGTATTGCTTAAGGTAGATAACTTGAAGAAATATTTTCCGCTTACGGGAGGTATTTTTGGCAAGAAAATTGGCGATGTCAAAGCGGTTGATGATGTCAGTTTTTATGTGAATAAGGGCGAAACCCTTGGTCTTGTTGGAGAATCAGGGTGCGGAAAGTCGACAACTGGGCGCGTACTGATGCGATTGTTGGAACCAACAGCAGGAACTGTAGAATTTGACGGAAAAGATTTGACCAAGCTCAAAGCGGAAGAAATGAGGCAAATGAGGAAAGAAATACAAATGGTGTTTCAGGATCCATTTGCATCATTAAATCCGCGTCACACCGTTGAAAAAATTCTTGAGGAACCACTCATTGTCCACGGGATCAAGGATAAGGATGAGCGCAAAAGAAGAGTGAAAGAAATGCTTGAAGTCGTCGGGTTAAACAGCTACCATGCTAAGCGCTATCCCCATCAATTCAGCGGTGGGCAAAGACAGCGCATCGGAATTGCCCGCGCTTTAATGACGAAGCCTAAATTAATTATTGCTGATGAGCCAGTGTCAGCATTGGATGTGTCCATTCAATCGCAAGTGCTGAATTTGCTCGAGGATTTGCAAAAAGAATTTCAATTAACCTACATATTTATTGCGCATGACCTCGGTGTTGTCAAGCATATAAGTGATAGAGTAGGGGTTATGTATTTAGGCAGATTAGTAGAAATAACTGAATCGGAAAAGTTATATGAAAAGCCTTTGCACCCCTATACGAAAGCATTACTAGCATCGATCCCAATTCCGGATCCGGACTTGAAACAGGAAAGAGAGCTGCTAAAAGGGGATTTACCAAGCCCTTCTGATCCACCTCAAGGCTGTGCTTTCCATACCCGGTGCGGCGATTGTATGGAAATTTGTAAAGTAACTAGACCAGAATTGGTAGAAGTTGAACCAGGTCATTATGCAGCGTGCCATTTGTATACCAAGTGAAAAGCTGCATTAAATGATATAGAAATAGGAGAGCTAATCTCGAAAAAAACAAAGGGGGAAAAGAATGAAGAAACGTAAAGGTATTTGGGCGTTAGTATTGATGTTGTTACTTTCATTGGCGTTAGTTGGATGTAATAGCAGTTCAACTAGCAATGAGGGAGAGCCAGACGATAGCACTGATGATAATGGTACAGAAGAAACGGCAGCTGGTGGTCAGCTTGTATTTGGCCGTGGCGGAGATTCTACTTCTCTTGACCCAGCAGCAACAACAGAAGGTGAAGCTTTCAAGGTTACAGTTAACCTCTATGAAACTCTTATTAATTTTGGAGAGCAAGATACGGAAATTCATCCAGGACTTGCAACAGAGTGGAGTACGAGTGAAGACGGTTTAACGCACACACTTAAGCTCCGTGAAGGCGTCAAATTCCACGATGGAACAGACTTCAATGCTGATGCTGTAGTGTATAACTTCGAGCGTTGGAAAGGTGGAGACAAGGAACAATTTTATTATTACAATTCGCAATTTGGAGACAAAATTGAATCTGTAACAGCGGTTGATGAGCACACTGTAGAATTCAAATTAACAACTCCAATTGCACCATTTTACAAAAACTTAGCGATGTCACCATTTGGAATAGCAAGTCCGACTGCCATTGAGGAGCATGGTGATAATTTCTTTAAAAACCCGGTTGGTACAGGTCCATTCAAATTTAAAGAGTGGAGAGAAAATGATCGCATCACGATTGTGAAAAATGAAGATTATTGGCAAGAAGGGCTTCCTAAGCTGGATGAAGTTATTTTCCGCGTAATTCCTGAAAACTCTGCTCGATTAAACGCCTTAGCGACAGGAGAAGTCGATTTAATTGACGGTGTTAACTTCAGTGATAAAGAAACGATCGAGTCCAATCCAGAGCTTCAAGTCTTTGAGCGACCATCGTTAAACATCGGTTACTTAGGTTTAACTTCTACTCGGAAACCATTGGATAATAAACTTGTCCGTCAAGCGTTAAATCATGCTGTTAATAAGCAAGAGATCATTGATGCATTCTATGCAGGTGCCGCAGATCCTGCCATTAATCCGATGCCTCCTGTAGTGGCTGGTTACAATCCTGATGTAGAGGATTATGAGTATGATCCGGAGAAGGCCAAGGAATTATTGGCTGAAGCTGGATACCCAGATGGCTTTGAAATGGAGCTTTGGGCAATGCCTGTTCCGAGACCATATATGCCTGAAGGACAAAAAGTCGCGGAAGCTCTTCAAAAAATGTTTGAGGAAATCGGAGTTAAAGCAAAAATTGTCACTTATGAATGGGGTACTTACTTAGAGAAGGCTAATGCTGGTGAGGCGGACACATTCTTATTAGGTTGGACCGGCGATAATGGGGATGCGGATAATTTCTTATACGTATTATTAGATGAAGATTCCATTGGCTCAAACAACTATTCGTATTACAAAAATGATGAAGTTCATGAGCTCTTACTAAAGGCACAAGCTAGCTCTGATCAAGCTGAACGCGATGAGCTCTATAAAAAAGCACAATTGATTATCAAGGATGACGCACCGTGGATTCCTTTAGTACACTCTACACCGTTATTAGCGGGAAGTGCTAATATTTCTAACTTCTTAGCTCATCCAACTGGTTCCGATCTATTGTCATCTGTCGAAATCAAAAATTAAGGTTGAGGGAAAGGGGGGCATATGGGTGGCTCCCTTTTCTTTATCTTGTTCTTATTCAGAACGATTTTTATTTCAATAGCTTTGTTAAACAATATGGTTGAGCAAAAACTTTTTTCGTGTAAAACCAAGATTTCCGTTATGTTCATGAAACGATATGAGCAATATTGCTTCATGGATCAGCAAGAAAATGAGTTAAAAAGCAACATCGACATTAACAAAGCGATACAAAAATGGTTCTCAATAAGCGCTATATTTCACATGCAAGTGAGGTGCAATCATGCTTTCCTATACGATAAAACGGCTTTTATCGCTCATTCCAGTTTTACTCGGTCTTACTTTAATTGTTTTTTTCATGATTCGAGCTATTCCTGGTAACCCAGCGCAAATTATTTTAGGACAATTAGCAACAGAGGAGGCAGTTGCAGAATTAACGAAGCAGCTCGGATTAGATCAACCTTGGTATACCCAATTCTTTCTTTATTTAGGGGGTTTATTTTCAGGAGATTTAGGACAATCATTAAGAACGAAGTCACCGATTAATGAAGAGATTTGGCCATTTTTAGCCGCCACTGCAGAGCTAGCTCTTTGTGCGATGCTGATTGCAATTGTGATCGGGGTGAATGCGGGAATTATCAGTGCTTGGTTTCAAAACTCATGGTTTGATTATGTAGCAATGATTCTAGCTTTAGTTGGAGTATCGATGCCGATATTTTGGTTAGGATTGATGGAGCAGTGGATTTTTGCGATAAATTTAGAGTGGCTTCCGACTTCTGGCAGAGAAAATGTAAGAGCCCCGATAGACGCGATAACAAATTTTTATATTATTGATACGATTATTCAAGGGCGATTTGACCAATTATGGATTGTGATTAAGCATTTAATTTTACCAAGTGCTGCTCTTGCTACCATACCGATGGCGATTATTGCCCGTATTACCCGTTCAACAATGCTTGAAGTGATGAAATCTGATTTTATCCGGACGGCGCGAGCAAAAGGGTTAAGAATGTTTTGGGTGGTGTACAAGCATTCCTTAAAAAATGCTGTTATTCCTGTATTGACAATTATTGGTTTGCAAACGGGGCTGCTTTTGGGGGGAGCGATATTAACAGAAACGATTTTTAGCTGGCCGGGCATTGGACGCTATATTTATGAAGCGATTAACTACAGAGATTATCCTGTTATCCAATCGGGAATTTTAGTTATCGCGGTCATTTTCGTTTTGATAAATTTAATCGTTGACCTGTTGTATGCGGTCATTGATCCAAGAATTAAATACAATTAGTGAGGGGGAGAGAAATTGGAGCTTTCAACAAATAATCAACTCCAGAGACCATTAGAACCGGTTGAAGAAAAAGCAGTCTCCCCTTGGCTAGAAGCGTGGAGAAGCTTTCGTAAAAATAAATTAGCAGTGCTTGGAACATTGATTGTATTATTTTTTATTTTATTAGCGATTTTTGCACCACTTATTGCACCTCAAGGAATTAATGAGCAAAATTTTGAAAAACGCCTGTTAGCGCCTTCAAGTGAACATTGGTTTGGCACGGATGATTTTGGCCGCGATATTTTTTCTAGGGTGGTACACGGGGCAAGAATTTCCCTCTGGGTCGGCTTTTTAGCGGTAACAGGCTCTATTGTAGTCGGCTGCTTATTAGGGATTTTGGCAGGTTATTATGGAAAATGGGTTGATACGATCATTTCCCGTTTCTTTGATATTTTGTTGGCATTTCCAAGTATTTTGCTTGCGATCGCCATTGTTGCCGTATTAGGCCCATCGTTGAAAAATGCACTGATTGCGATTGCGATCATTAATATTCCTAACTTTGGCCGTCTCATTCGCTCTCGGGTCTTAAGTGTCAAGCAAGAGGAATATATTTTAGCAGCTAAGGCTGTTGGAATGAAAAATAGTCGCATTCTATTCCATCATGTGATGCCAAATAGTATTGCGCCGATTATCGTTCAAGGAACATTAGCGATTGCAACAGCGATCATTGAAGCTGCCGCTTTAGGGTTTCTTGGATTGGGGGCTGAAGCACCAAATCCAGAATGGGGAAAGATGCTCACTGATTCCAGAGCATTTCTTGTACAGGCCCCATGGACTATGATTTTTCCTGGTTTGGCGATCATGCTCACTGTTCTTGGCTTTAACTTAATGGGAGATGGACTGAGAGACGCACTGGATCCAAAAATGAAAAATTAACCAAAAAAAGCAGCTGAAAAGATCAGCTGCTTTATTCTTGGATAGTTTCCTCCATATTAAGCTCGTTTTCCTTTGTATGATATGATTTAAAGCTCGTTACCAGCACGTCTAAATGATTTAAATGCTCATCATATTCGATGATAAAGGAAATTAACTGCATAATATGAAAGAAGGTCACTTCATTTTCATAATCAATTTCTTTTTGCTTTGCGATAAAGAGGCTAAATAGTTCTTGGCGATTTAGGCACAGCTTATCTTCCTCGATAGATTTCTCCCGTTTGACCTTGCCAATAAACTTCAGCATGATTTGCTCATGCCGTTCAATTAAGAAATCGAGCTGGTGCTGAATCTCTAAATGGAAGTCATCAGGCAAGTGAATCACGTCATTTTCAAAGCGATGCAACCTTTTCAGGATTTCAATTGCTTTTTTCGTCGTGGAAATCATTTGCCGATAAATCACGAGCTTTCTCGCCTTCGTTGCTGTGTTTTTCTTAAAATAACTTCTTTCTTCTTTGTACATTAGATAAAGCTGATTAACCTTTAATAAATCATCTTTGATTTTTTCAATATCTTTTTTTAAAAAGGTATGTTCTGATGCATGCCGAGTATTCATGCGAATCCATCTTGTTGCTTCTTCTGTCAAACTGGCAATCCGAAAATAAAGCTTCTTCTCATATTTTGGAGGCAAGAAGACAAGATTAACAATAAATGCTGATAAAATCCCTAGTAAAATGGTTAAAAAGCGAATGAGAGCAAACTCAATAAATTCATCACCAGGACTTTCCATTATCGCAATTAATGTGACAAGGGATAGGCTGATGGTATTAGAAATATTTAATTTTAGATTTATCGTGATCACAATGATGGCAGCAAGCCCGATCACAGCAACATTATTCCCTAAAGTGACAACAAACAAAACTGCAACAATTGCTCCGATGATATTCCCCTGTACCTGCTCAATAATAGATAAATAGGAGCGATAAATGGTCGGCTGAACAGCAAAGATCGCCGCTATCCCAGCAAAAATTGGGGAAGGTAACTGAAATAGCTCTGACAGTAAGAGGGCAAGAACAATTGCAATTCCCGTCTTTAATATGCGGGCACCAAGCTTCATAAGTAGATTTTTCCTTTCTTTTCAACAAAAATAACACTTCTCATTATATGAGATGTGTATACATACTTTAAACTATTTTATTTTATTTCACAATAGACAAAAATTCATAATATGTGAAGAGTATATGAATTAGGCGTGAGTTCATGCTCTTACGAGTGGCTATACGGGCAAAATTGCTTCTTAATTGGACTATAATGAAACAATTGCAGTCAAGGAGAGGCGACGAATGTCGTTTTGAAGATAAAGAATTTTTTTCGATTAAGCAGCACGGATATAAATGGATAAATAGAAGAGAAAGTGCATTTGAACAAGCAAACGAGGCTAAGAGAGGGGAGTCCATGGACAACCAAGCGAGGCGAAGGAGAAGCAGAGTCCGAATAGGTAGTGCAATCGGGCTGCCAAGTGAAGAAACCAGAGAGAAGAGCCCGAATCAAATGTGCGATCGAAAAATCAGATAGAAAAGAAGAAGCTGTGAAGAAAAGGCTGGAAATTGACTGACAAAATTAAGCTTTAAATCGCCGTCAAACGAACAAAACAAAGAAAGGAGCAGTAAGCTCTTACACAAACTAAAAAACGCCCGCTCAAAGGCGGGCGTCTAACATCATTCAGTTGAAACAGATGGATCTGCTTGTTCTTTTACTGGTACTACTTGAACGAAATGTTCTTCAGGGTCTTGAAGGAGAAGGGTTAGTTTGTTTGCTTCTTCGTCTTGACCTTGAGCTTTAAGCATATCAATGTACTGGCTAAGAAGTTCAACGACATCTGAAACACCTTTTTCAGATAAAGCTGATACGGTTACTTTCGCCCCTTTGGCGATCCTTCTTTGGATGGCTTCCTTCGTTAAACCTAGCTCAGGCTGATGTCTTAAGTAGACGACACCGCCGGTCATACCAGCACAAATCCATGGACCTGGATCGCCCAGCACTAAGCCGCGACCATTGGTCATGTATTCAAAGGCAAAACCTTTAATGTTCGCTCTTGAACCGATATTGCCATTTTCTTTTGCAGGGATGGCATTCTTTACTTGGCCACCGATAATCATATCAGCGCCAGATAAGCGAATACCTGCGCGTGCATCGGCATTGCCTTGAGCAACGAGCAAGCCTTGCTGCGCTCCATAACCGAAGCCTTTTCCGACCGAACCGTTGTAATATTGTCCGTTTTTCCCCTTTGATTTAAAGATGAGGATTTGGCCGCCAAAGGATGTCTTACCAGTTCCGTCTTGGGAACCACCTGATACTTCAATTTTAATGCCTTCACTGTTGTATGCTCCGAGTCCATTACCTGGAATGGAACCGTTCTTGTACTTGAGCTCAACAGCAGGAAGAGCTTTATAGGAGCCATCTAAACGGCCGCGAACACGGTGGCAAGAAACGCGGCTTCCCAATACGCGCTGCTCCGACGTAATGCTATGATATTCGCGAGATTGCTGGAGCTCGCCAACATTGCTATCTAAAAACTCTGCGCCGACTGCCATTTGAAGCTGGGCAGCTTCCGTTGCGGCAGCTGCTTCTTTTTGCCCAAATTGACCAATATCAAGTGTTTTTAACAAGTAAGTTAAATCTAATTGCTCGGTGCCTTTTGCTTGTTGCAGAAGGTCGGAGCGACCGACGATGTCCTGAAGATTTTTAAAGCCTAATGACGCTGTGAGCTCCTTTAGCTCATTTCCAAAAGCAGTGAAAAGGTTGATAATTCCTTGAACAGCTAGGTCAAATTGTCTTGGAACAAATCTTCTTAAACCATGATCCTTCGCCTGCGCTTCAGATTCGATTTGTGTAGCAATTCCAACATGACAAGTATCTAAGTGACAGCCACGGCAAGTTGTACAGCCGATGGCAATCATTGATAAAGTACCGAATCCGACACGATTAGCTCCAAGAAGCATCACTTTAATGACATCTTTGGCGCTCTTAATACCGCCATCTGCCCAAAGCTCTACTTGGTCACGGATTCCAGCTTCCAACAAGGCATTATGAGCTGCTTTAACACCGATTTCAACTGGAAGCCCGACATATTGAAGAGCGTGAATTCTTGCAGCACCAGTACCACCATCGAATCCGCTTAACGTGATAATGTCGGCGCCGGCCTTGGCAATTCCAACAGCGATTGTGCCGATGTTTGGAACGACCGGAACTTTGACAGAAACTTTCGCCTTGTCGTTTGCGGTTTTGAGTTCATGAATCATCTGTGCTAGATCTTCAATCGAGTAGATATCATGATTGTTAGACGGTGATATCAAGTCGGAACCTATTGTCGCATTTCTAGCTTCGGCAATTTTTTCTGTAACCTTTGAGCCTGGTAGATGTCCACCTTCACCCGGTTTTGCTCCTTGCCCAATTTTAATTTCAAGGAGGTTTGAAGAGTTTAGTAGCTCAGCATTGACACCAAAACGACCTGAGGCAACTTGCTGGCCGCGCGTTTTTGGATATTTACCAAGCATATCCTTAATTTCCCCACCTTCACCGTTAAGGCTAATCATATTTAATCGGTCTGCCCCTTCGGCGTAAGCGCGGAAGGCAATTTCATTTTGAGATCCGAAAGACATAGAGGAAATCACGAATGGTAAACTATGCTCGCCTACACTAATGTCAACATCACTTGCTGAAATACCTGAAGCAGATGTTTTCAAATCAGTTAAATGGCGGATCGTTGTTGGATTCTGTTCTTCTTGCTCGCTGATTTTTTCCTTATATGCACTGTAGTCACCGGTTGATGCCACATCACCGATAGCTTTCCAAATGCGAGGGAAGAGGTTGAATGACTTTCCGACACGCTCTTTTTCATTTTGATAATCTGCCGCTCTTTCAAGGGCATCATTTTTCATGGACTCAAAATTATAGGCGAGCTCACGAGAACCGAAAAAGTTAACGATGTTAAGGACGTTAGCAACTTCTTCATTTAAACCAATGGCCGAAAACAATCTTCCGTAGCCTCGAAGTTCATGAATACCGATCGTAGAGATGACCTTTTCCAAACCTTTCGTAAGGGCAGAGTAAAGATTAACGATAGGCTTAATAGACTCATCAAACACGGTCATAAACATATAGTAAGGACTGATTAAGTCAGAGCCTAATCCGAAGGCGACAATAATATCGTGTAAAGAGCGAATGGAAGCAGAGCGTAATAGAATGGAGCAATTTCTGCGCAGTTCCTCTTTCACAAGCGCTTGATCGACGGCTGATGTAACAAGATGTGGATCAAGCCATAATGAATCATTTATATGAGCCTGACTGTCGTCAAGCACAATTAGTGTTTTGCCATCCTTTACTGCAGTTACAGCTTCCGCTTGAAGACGAGTTATTGCTGCTTCAACCGTTTCATTCTTATCCATGGTCATAGATAAGTAAGAGACGAGATTTTCCTTTTGGAATAAAGCTGTTACTTGATCATAGCTAGGTTGATTTATTTCCAATGAACATTCGTAGCCAGCCGCACCTTCAATGAGCAATGGCGTAGGCAATTCTACAAGTGTACCTGGCAATTTTTTCGCAAAAAGGGAAGGTCGCTCGCCAATAATCGTTCTTGTTGAAAAATGCTCAGACTCCCGATCGCGGTCAATTGCTGGGTTCGTTACAACAGCGACACTTTCTTTAATAAAATCAGCAACGTTTTTACGATTTGGATTGATCGCGGCCAAAGGTGAATCATGTCCAAGTGAACGGATCGGTTCAACACCCTTTTCCGCCATTTGCTCAATTAATTGAATATGATCCCTTTCCCAGCCGAATGCTTTATACTGACCGTTATGAATCTTCGTCGGATAGGTTACGCTTACGGTTTTATCAAGTTTTGGAACAGTGAGGCGTTTTCTTGCATCTGTGATGTCCGCTCTTGTTGAAAATCTCTCGTAAACAGTAGCCTGATATTGATCATGCTCATAGACTTTTAATAGATCGCCATCCCACTTCAGTCCAACCTTTTCTCCTGGTGCAAGTGGCTTTGGCTCATTTACATATTCACTTGAAGGAATAATTCCTGGTTCAGAAGAGAACAGATAGGAACTTTCTGTCTCAAGCATCCAAAGCGGGCGCAAACCTAATGCATCGACACTGAAGACAGCTTCGTCACCAAAGCGGGAGATAATGCCTGCCGGACCTTGAGCGAAATGTCCCCATGCTTCACGCATGTAACTATATAAATCTTGAAGATGCTTTGGATATGCTTTAATTTCATTAATAATCGGTGGAAAAAGTAAATCTAATGCTTCAAATAAAGAGTAGCCATCACGACAAATAAGCGTCTCAATCGTTCTGCTTAAATCTTGTGAATCACTGCCATCCTTAACAAGAGGAACACCGATCATTTTTGCTTCATCACGAAGTTTAGCAATGGTATTAATTTCACCGTTGTGACCAAGTACACTAAACGGCTGAACACGATTAAAGCTGGACAATGTGTTCGTAGAGTAGCGATTATGCCCTAATGTCATTGTTGAAGCAACGAGTGGGTTTGCAAGATCGTTATAATACTTTGGTAAAATATCACCGGCACCCATTACTTTATAAACGGCATGATATTGGCTTAATGAAGCAACATGGATGTGATCGTTCTTTTCTATTTCTACAGTTAGTTCAAATAGTTTTTTTGAAAGCTCTTGTCCCGTTACATCACTTTTGAGGGCAACTTGCCAAAACACAGGATTTTCTTGGATTGCAATGGGCCCTAAAGCAGAAGAATTACTTTCTTCAGTTGACTCAAATAAAATTTCCAAGTGAGCTTTTTCCAATTTTGAAATCAAATCTTCTTTTAGAGCTTGCGGCTGTTCTTTTCTATTAATAAAGATATGTCCGACTACAAATCCAGCTTGATCAACCACTTCTGTGTTTAGACCAACCTTTTCTAATTTTTCTTTCCAAAGTGTACGTGGAATGTCGATGTGAATTCCTACCCCATCACCTTCGCCATTAATGAAACCAGCACGGTGATTCATTGTCACGAGGGCATTAATACAATTAAATATATTTTCACGGGTAGGGGTATTGGTTTTTTCCATTGAGGCCACAATTCCGCAAGCATCATGTTCTTGGCGGTAAAATTCATTAAATTGTGAGGGGCTCCAGTGTTGATTTGTCATAACTTAGGCTTTAAAAAGGCTCTGCCTTAAAGCCGTTCACCTCCTAAAATTTCATAATTAGATTGACGAGCTGGACAAGCCAGCGATTGGGATCTTATGTATGGGACATACGTTTTACCAATCTGGAAAAATATTCGTCAATCCAATGGCTTTAATATTGAGTGGAAAATTGAAGGTAGCTTCCCTATCATTCTAGAATAATAGAAGATAAAGTCGGCTTTATAGAAAACTATTGGGGAAGAGCTCGAAAGATGAAACTCTATCTCTTAATTATGTGAGATTATTTGACAAAAAATAACCACACTTAAAGAAGCCAAATAGTAATACCAGTGTATCATAAGAATTTTCAGAAATCAATTATTTATACATAAACATGGATATGTTTTTTGAAATAAATGGGAAGAAATTACCACAAAACCTTATAATGTAACCGTTTACAATGAATATGATCTATAAAAAAGGAGCCTTATTGGGCTCCTTGATGCATAAAATATGAATATTTATGCTCGTTTTTTAAGCGTTAGCAGACAGTTCCTGAAAAGCTTGATCGACAGCATGGAGAGTGGCTTCAATATCTTCTGTCGTATGAGCGATCGTGACAAACCATGCTTCATACTTGGATGGTGCAAGATTAATGCCTTGCTGAAGCATGAGCTTAAAGAACTTGGCAAACATTTCACCGTCTGTGTTTTCGGCTTGCTCATAGTTTTCAACTTTCACATCTGTGAAATAAACTGTTAGAGCCCCTTTTAGGCGATTTATTGTTATCGGAATTCGGTGTTCTCGTGCTGATTTTGTGATACCCTCTTCAAGCATGGCACCAAGCTTGTCCAAATAATCGTAAACCCCGTCTTGTTTTAAAACTTCTAGGCAAGCGATGCCAGATAAGATCGAGGCGGGGTTTCCAGCCATAGTTCCTGCTTGGTAGGCTGGACCAAGGGGAGCCACACTTTCCATTATTTCTTTCTTTCCGCCATAGGCACCGATTGGAAGTCCGCCGCCAATAATTTTTCCCATCGCTGTTAAATCAGGCTGAATTCCCAACATATCCTGTGCTCCTCCGTACATAAAGCGGAAAGCAGTAATCACTTCATCGTAAATCACAAGGGCCCCGGCTTTATGGGCAAGGTCATTCACTTGTTGTAAAAATCCATCTTTGGGCTCGACAATGCCGAAGTTGCCAACAATTGGCTCAACGAGAACCCCAGCAATTTGGTCGCCCCATTTATTCAATGCTTCTTTAAATGGTTCGATATCATTGAAAGGAACGGTTATTACTTCTTGTGCAATGCTTTGCGGGACACCAGCAGAATCTGGTGTGCCTAGTGTAGAAGGGCCCGAACCTGCTGCGACAAGAACAAGATCGGAATGTCCATGATAGCATCCAGTGAATTTAATGATTTTATCCCTGCCTGTATAGGCGCGAGCAACACGGATTGTGGTCATAACCGCTTCGGTGCCAGAATTAACAAAACGAACTTTCTCAAGATTAGGCATTGCTTCACGAAGCATTTTGGCAAACTTGACTTCGTGTGGTGTGGGTGTTCCATATAACACTCCAGTTTCGGCTGCTCTTTTAATCGCTTCTGTTATATGTGGATGAGCATGACCTGTTATGATTGGACCGTATGCAGCTAAATAGTCGATATATTGATTGCCGTCGACATCCCAAAAATAGGCACCGCTTGCCCGTTCCATTGCGATTGGAGACCCGCCGCCAACCGCTTTGTAGGAGCGGGAAGGGCTATTAACTCCACCTACTATGTATTCCAACGCTTCCTCATGAAGACGTTCTGAATTTGTAAACTTCATAAAAATCCTCCTAATCCTTTCATTAAAACTACCTAATATATTTTAGCACTTGTGTTGCTATTAATGGAAGCAAGCGAAAAAAACTGGTCGCCTTTTATCCTTTCCAGTTAGGAGTGAGATAGATAGCATTCGTTTCTGCCGTGAGCGCTAAAGGGGGAGTTTCCACGGTGAAATTTTTCATCGAAAAACTCCCCTTAAGGCAGACAGAGTGTTTGCCTTAAGGGGAGCACTTTTATTTAAAGTTTGCCTGCTAGGCAGTCTTCGAAAGTTTAAGCGAACAGCTTTGCTAAATCTTTTTCAATTTGGCTTGGCTCAGTTGTAGGAGCGTAGCGTTCAACGACTTGACCAGTTTGATCAACGAGAAATTTAGTGAAATTCCATTTAATATTCTTCGATAACACTCCTTTTTTCTCTTCTTTTAAAAATGTGAAAAGAGGGTCTGCATTTTCACCATTTACATCGATTTTTGCGAACATTGGGAAGGTAACACCATAATTTTTTTGGCAAAATTGGAGGGTTTCATCGATCTGAGCAAATTCCTGATTGTTAAATTGGTCGCAAGGGAAGCCCAAAATCACGAAGTCTTGGTCGGCAAATTTATCGTATAGCTCTTGCAGCCCTTTAAACTGAGGAGTTAATCCGCATTTACTTGCCGTGTTTACAATGAGCAATACTTTGCCTGAGTAATCTTTTAACGACTTTTCTGTTCCGTCTGTCATTTTGACATGAAAATCATATACTGTTTTCATTTTAAACCTCCCGAAATTTCTTATTTTCATTTTAACACGAGTGCTCGACTTTTGCGTACAATTGGAAACGTTCAATAGAAGCAGTTTCCCTTCATTTGCAGTGTGTAGACAAGCTGTTCTATAAAACAGTGATTTGACGTATATATGAAAGAAACATGCTTTATTTTTGTAAAGGTAAAAGATTTTTGACTTAACTTGTGTGAAGCGGCGATTTTACTCGCCATTTAGTGATGATCGGTGCATGAAGCAAATGGGGGAAACATCAATACCGACAGATAGTTAGATTCTTTGCAAGAAAAGAGGGGGTGGACCGGTTGATCTTTTACATATCGATTTTGATCATTGTGATTTGTGTTGTGAGTAGTATCCGACTTCTGTTTACCCCCTATAAAATAAAGGGAAAAAGGGTGTCTCTTGAGAATTTTTTATTCCTTGGAGCTATCTATGCTACCGTTATGGTTAGCTTTGGACTTCTATATGTTTTGCTAGAACTACACGATTTTGCTGTCTTGGATGATGGTTATATTCCGGTAGCCAATCGTTTTTTAACTCGCTTAGAAACAGGCCTTTACTTTAGCGCGATTACATTATTTTCCGTGGGCTACGGCGATATTGCGCCGATCGGAGTGGGGAGAATTATTGCTGTTATCGAAGCGTTGATCGGCTATACGATTCCAGCTGCTTTTGTTGCCAGAACTG
Organism: Bacillus methanolicus; assembly: GCF_008764295.1. GTDB lineage: Bacteria > Bacillota > Bacilli > Bacillales > Cytobacillaceae > Robertmurraya > Robertmurraya methanolica_A. The sequence continues at coordinate 117,702 of NZ_VTQX01000010.1, forward strand.
TGCTTGATCTAGATAAATAGTCTAATGCTTGTCTTTACTCCGCGGATTCGTTACGCTAATGGTAATAATGAAACGGAGGGATAGCAATGTCTATTGAACAAGGTCAATTAGCACCAGATTTTCAATTACCTGCAAGTGATGGTAGTATGGTCAAACTTTCGGATTTAAGAGGAAAAAATGTTGTTTTATATTTTTACCCGAAGGATATGACGCCAGGTTGTACGACAGAGGCGTGTGATTTCCGCGATCACCATCAAAATTTTACTGACGTCGATGCGGTCATCTTAGGGGTAAGTCCTGATCCGATCGAACGGCATGAGAAATTTATTGAAAAGCATGGGCTTCCTTTTCTTCTTTTGGCAGATGAAGACCATGAAGTTGCCGAAAAATATGGAGTTTGGAAATTAAAAAAGAATTTTGGTAAAGAATATATGGGAATTGAGCGGTCCACTTTTATTATTAACAAAGAGGGAAAAATTGCTAAATCATGGTTGAAGGTTAAAGTTAAAGGACATGTGGAGGAAACATTACAATTTGTGGAAGAAAATCTATAAATAAGTTGTGGATCAGACCAAAGGATTCATAGTATGATTTCGATATAACGCATGCAGCGTTTGAATCATTTACTTAAATATTGGTCATGAATCCTCGGAAAGAGGATGTACTTGATTGGCTACCAAATAAGTTGGGGCCAATTTTTTTATTTTTTTTGAGAAAAATGAAGTAATAACCGTTTCAAATACGTCTAATAATTATGAGACTGGAAAAAAGATGTCATAGAAGATGCAGCCCAATAACAAAACTTAGTCAAAGTAGGTGATGGATTTTGACAGAAAAAGAGATTTATATACTTCTTACAGATACAGGCACTTGGTTTTCAAAAATGATTAAAATGTATACGAGGTTTCCGTATAATCATGTTTCCATTGCCTTAGATCAAGGATTACAAAATATTTACAGTTTTGGGCGAAAAGTTTATACCAATCCGTTTTCAGGTGGCTTCGTGAAAGAACGTATGGATCAAGGTGTGTTTTTTCATAAAAAAGAAACGAAATGTGTGCTCTATAAATTAACAGTCAATGAAGAGCAATTTAATGAGATTATCCAAATAATTTATCAATTTGAACGGTTCTCAGCAAATTATCGATACAATTTATTGGGGATTTTCGCGATTGCCCTTAATATGAAATTAAAACGAGATAATGCCTTTACCTGCTCACAATTTGTCGCAACCGTTTTGGGAATGAGTGGTTTGAAGCTGATGAAAAAAAGTCCTGAACTCATGAGACCGGATGATTTTGCTCTTATTCCAACATTAGAATTAATATATGAAGGAAAACTTCATGAATATCAAAATTATATTCAACCAGCTCCTTTCCCAGTAAGAAATGTTATCGGTGTTTAATGAACTTATATCTTTATCATTTAATTTCAGGCTGCTTCCTTTGGGGCGGCTATTCTTAAGTATAGGTGAATAAATTTGTGCGGAACAGGGCAAGCAGTTCCTTGAGAAAAAGTCAGGATATGCCATTTATAACGTAAAGAGTTGCTCGTAAAATTTATTTTTACAGTCTGTGCGGGTGTCCACGCATCTATTGAAGTGCTGAATATGATTGTATTAGGGCATACCTCCTCAGACAAATGTTTTATTTGACAGGTCACTTCGTTGGCCTGCTTTTTTTGTATATTTATCGACCATGATATTGTTAAAAAAGATTATAATAGAAGAAAAAAGAGGAGAGTGATCGAGTGAAGGTAGTATCATCTATTTTACCTGACGAATCGATTCAAGAAATGATCCGTGCCAAGTTTCCAAACGTTCAATTTGAATTTTATAAAGGGATGAAACATGCTCAAACGAGCTTTCAAGATGCAGAAATCTTCATTACTTATGGCGAAGACTTGACTGAAGAGGATATTACGAAGGCTCAGAATTTAAACTGGATTATGGTCATGTCCGCAGGCCTTGATAAAATGCCGCTGGCGGCTTGCCATAAAAAGGGGATTATCATCACGAACGCGCGCGGAGTACATAAGATACCGATGGCAGAGTATGCGCTGGGAATGATGCTTCAATATGTAAAACAAGCTAGAGTATTGTGGAGCAACGAACAAGAAGAAAAATGGGAACGCCGCGTTCCGATGGAAGAGCTTTGTGGAAAAACGATTCTTATTTTAGGAGTAGGTGCGATTGGAGGAGAGATCGCGCGTCTTGCTAAAGCATTCAGAATGAATACAATCGGTGTAAATCGTACGGGAAATCCGGTTGAATTTGTAGATGAATTGTGTCAATTAGATGACATCTCTACAGTAGTGGGAAAAGCGGACTTCATTGTTTCTGTATTGCCAAGTACACCGGAAACCACTCATTTACTAACATATGAGCACTTTAAGCTGATGAAAAATACGTCTGTCTTTATCAATATTGGGCGTGGTGACTTGGTTGAAGAAGACACTCTTTTTGAGGTTATGAAGAATAAAGAGATCGCCCACTTATTTTTAGATGTATTTGCAGTCGAACCTTTGCCAGAGGGACATCCGTTTTGGCAAATGGAACAAGTAACCGTTACACCGCATCTTTCGAGCCTGACAAAGAATTATTTACCAAGATCATTTGAAATATTTGAAAAAAACTTACATACATATAATAATAAAGGTAATAACATGATAAATCAGATTGATTTAACGCGAGGGTATTAGTAGATATATTGACAAATAGGGAACTTTACGAGTACACTAATTATAAATATTATAAAGTAAGAATTTATACTAGAAAAGAGGTGCATGGCGGTGTCACATAGTGAATTAAAAGAAGCACTTGATACCTTAAAAGGAACTGGGGTTAGAATAACTCCACAACGTCATGCGATACTTGAGTATTTAATAAACTCAATGTCACATCCTACAGCTGATGATATTTATAAAGCATTGGAAGGCAAGTTTCCAAATATGAGTGTGGCAACGGTTTACAACAATCTAAGAGTATTTCGTGAGGTTGGTCTTGTAAAAGAATTAACCTATGGGGATGCATCTAGCCGCTTTGATTTTATTACAACTAATCATTATCATGTTATTTGTGAAGCTTGTGGGAAAATTGTCGACTTCCATTATCCAGGTTTGGATGAGGTTGAACATCTTGCTTCACACGTAACGGGCTTCAAGGTCAGTCATCATCGGATGGAAGTATACGGTACCTGTCCTGACTGTTCAGCCAAAGAAGCTCATTAACTGATAGTACTTGCTATCAGTTATTTTTTTTGTTCTATTCGTGCAAAATTCAAGTTATAGAGGACGTTCAAAAATGAAAAAACTCGGCAATTTCGCCGAGTTGGTAGTGGACTATGTAAAGATGTGATGAATTAGCATTCATAGCTTGTTATCCTTCTCCGGTACCCATTAGCTCTTTAAAGAGTTTCATTTTTTAGGAGTCTGCTTTTTTGCTGTTATATTTCTCATTAAATTCTAAACCTTCAAGGTTAGGATCAAGAGTGAGCGGTTCATTGCAATGCATACATATGTCGACTCGACCTAATATCTTTGTTGGTTTTTCACAGTTTGGGCATTTCACTTGAACAGTTTTTGTGGAAAGCATGCCAATCCAAAAATAAACAACTGTACTTGCAATAATAGACAGCAAACCTAAAAACATAAAAATAGACATTAAGATTACAGACTGCCTGAAAAATATCCCGAGATACATGATGAAAAATCCGACAAAAATCAAGCTGAGCGCAAACGTGCGGATTTTATTTATTTTACTTGAATATTTAGCCATTATTGTACCCTCCTAAGACTTAACTATATCACATAAATGAGGGTGAAATAAATGGTTAACAAGCGTTGGTGTCGAAGTTTGTCTAGAAAATTAGCAGGAGATCGTTTAGAATTGTCGAAGATATAGGCTAACAATATAATGGGGGAATGATGATGGAAGACATTCTTCGTCCGATTTATCAGGAAAGGGCAAGTGACCCGAATACTCTTGGAGTATTAACAATAGAAAAAATCCAATATTCAATACCAACAACCGATACGTTTGATACGATTCTTTTAATGGTTGTTAAAGAGGCAGAACAGCCTATATTTGTAAAGCACTATTCTTATGAAGGTAAAAAAGCCGCGCTTTATATAGTTACTGAAAAAAAGCTCAATAATTGGATACTATTAGGTTCTAATAAGAGAATATTTGATTGGCTCTATAATGGTAAAATTGTTTTTGACCGAAATGAATATGTTGCAAAATTAAAAGAAGAGATGAAGGAATTTCCGTTCTATGGACGAAAAATCAAAATGGGCTTGGAGTTTGCTAAGCTCATTCGTAGATACATGGATGGGAAAGCATTTTTTGAAAACCACCATTATTTGGATGCGTATAATCATGTCATTCACTCTTTGCACCATTTGGCAAGATTATCGATTATTGAAAATGGATTCCATCCTGAAGTAACAGTTTGGAATCAAGTGAAACAAATGGAGCCTGAGATTTACAAACTTTATGTGGAATTAGTGAATAGTGATGAAACGATGGAAAAACGCTTGGAGCTTCTCTTTCTTGCAAGTGAGTTTCTCATTCATTCACGTACAAAAGTCGGTATTAATCATTTATTAGAGGTTCTGGGTGAACGGGAATTTTGGACTTTTAACGATATGATTCGTCACGAAGAGTTAGTGGAGTATTCAGTTGATTTATCCATTTTACTCGAGTATTTGATTGAAAGAGGGTATATTGACGTTAAAAATGTGGAAACAAAAGGACAGGGTGTTTTTCATCGTTGTTACTTTGTAGCCAAAAAATTATCTTAAAAAAATATAAAAAAGGGTTGCTTTCTTTTAAAATACTTGTTATATTAATATCCGTCGCTGCGAAACGCATTGAAAAATGTTTTTCCTTTGACGGATTGCTTTTAAAAAAGATGTTGACATCAACATCACTACATGTTATATTAAGAAAGTCGCTTCTGAAGCGGCACTGTGATTGAACTTTTTGTTTTAATCATGATTGCACTTTGAAAACTAAACAAATCATACGTCAACAAATCATAGTGGAGGCACTCTTTATGAGAGCCGAAGCTAGCCAACGTTTATTATAAACATAAGAGCTAATCTTACTCTTTTTTGGAGAGTTTGATCCTGGCTCAGGACGAACGCTGGCGGCGTGCCTAATACATGCAAGT
>NZ_VTQX01000011.1 GCF_008764295.1 Bacillus methanolicus
TAAAAAATACCTGTAGATAAAACACTCTTTTTTTGAGTGTCTTAACTACAGGTACCATATTAAAAAGACCTCTGTTTTTAATTTTGTTTAGCATGCAGAATACCATGCAGTCGGAACAAATAGTTAATAGTTAAAATCATGCCTCTGTTTTTATCTCTACTAACGAAAATCCAAACACCAATTCCAGTTACTGCAGCAATAAGCTAGTTACCCATCTGGGAGGACTCAAAAAGTATGCTACAGTCGCATTTAAAGCAACTACTCTATCACCATGGATAGCTAGATTCCTTTTTAGTTTTTGTACAAAGGTATGTGAGCAATATACCTTAAGGACTTACCATGTAAATTCCCAATCAAAATTTTTTTAACAATATCCATAATTTGGATGCCTTCAGTATTGGTTTGATATGGGCATTAAATTTGTTTTTTTGAGTGTTAATATGTTAATAGTAAGCAAAACTTGCTGTAAGGGCCAGTAAGCTAATTATGAGGGTGAGAGAAATTAAAAAAAGATAGGTTTTCTAAAGCATTATAACACTTCTTTTATTTGGTATGTTTAGTTATTTTTACCATTATATTTAGACGATTGTCAATTAATTTCCAGTAATATCTAAAATTATTACGAAATCTTCATAAACTTGGATGTTATTATTTTTTATAATATATCAAAGAATTGCTGTAATAATGAGAGGGTATATAATTTATAAGAATATTCAAGGTGGTCTTGAGATTGGATTATGAGGTTATGGCTATTTCTTTGTTTAAAGAAAGGAATCTTCAGTTTCTAAAGTATGCTATGCTTCTTGATTCTGTTGATTTTTGGCTCTTTTCGTAAGAATCTTAGTTTCTCACGTCATTAAAGCTATGCAAAAAAGATAGCTCTGACTTTGATGAAATGCTGGGAGAAAGCTTGTCCTCTCCCTCGTTTCGTCGAGTCAGAGCCAAAATAAGCCTCAAATGCATAATCAACTGTATTGTTTAATATTATGTGGATGCTAATACTTCTTTTTTATGCTCCAACTTCCTGTACACAAGTGCAATGAGCAGTCCAGGTATGGTACAAGCAATCATTCCGATAAAAGCATATCGTGGTTCGATCTCGTATAAAAAGCCGCCGAATACAGTGAAAACAGCTGTACTCCAGCTTAGAGCAAGCGCGGAATAGACACCCTGTGCTTTTGGAATCTGAGCATGGGGAATATTCTTGATTAGGTATTTCATAAAGGCATAATGTCCCATTGCAAATGAGAAGGCATGCAAAGTTTGGGCGAGACAGAAGACAAGGACATTTGGAAATGTAAAGACTAATATCCAGCGCAAGGTTGAACCGATGGCTGAAAGAGTTAGTAAGGAGCCGACTGAAAACTTTTCAAAGCTTCGGTCTGCCATAGAAAAAAAGATGATTTCCGCAATGACGGCAATATTTAGAATAAGGCCAATTAAGTATACAGGCGCCTGAATGTCTTGAAGGAAAATATAGCCATAGTTGTAATAGGTAGCATGGGCGGCCTGTAATAAAATCACAATCGTGAGAACTAAGCTAAAGTGTTTAATCCGAAATAGTTGGATCAGGCCAACTTTTTGCGACTGCTCGATTTTAGGCTTTGAGGTTAAAATGACGGGTGCATTCAAAAAACCGAGAGCGACAAATCCCATTATTCCAAGCAATAATGCCCAATAAATCACTTCATCGCCAAGAATTCCTGTAAATATCGTTAATACCATTCCGATGGAGATAAACCCGATCGAGCCCCACTGGCGACTTCTGCCGTAATGTTTCAACTGTTTACTTTGAACAAGAATTCCAGCAGCTGTATCTAGGGCAGGCATCAATGTTGGATAAAAAACATGCAAAATAATTGTTATCATAAGCAAGCTTGTGAAGGAGTCTGCCGGAATATAACAGAGTATCGCTACAAACGTACCAATACCAGCGATATTCAATAAAGTTTTGCTGCTAACTCTTTCTGATAAATAAGGGAACGCAAATAAGGTAGAAAGGCCTCTTGCCAGCAATCCAAAGCTCATGATTAAGCTTGCCTCGGAAACAGTAATTCCTTTTGTATAAATCATCCATCCTGACCAGTAGGGTAGAAAAACTCCCCAAGTCATAAAAAAGGTAAAAAATTGTGTACTCATCCAGCGTTGTGTATTCATGTATATCCTCCTCATGATTGCATGATATCATGGAATAAAGATGTAATAATATGAGATATCTCATATTTTTGAGGTGGAAAATGGAAATATACAAAGGGAAGAAAAAACACAACTTTATGGAACAACACTCTATCGCTCATTTATTCTCTTTTCCTGTTGAAGAGTTTATCGAAATACGTGAGTATAAGCGGGACGAATGGATCATTCAAGAAGGAATGAGACCGGATTTTCTTTTTTATGTTATGGAAGGAAAGGCGAAAATATATATCACCCATCAAAATGGAAAGGTATCATTGATTAATTTTATCAATGCCAATGAGTATATTGGCGAAATGGAATTACTGAATGATGTTTATTATACAAAGGGGATTCAGGCCTCAACGAAGACCATTTGTTTTGCGCTTCCGATCCATCGTTATCGGGGGCAATTGTTGGAGGATGCAAAATTTTTACGTGAATTAACGAAGTTTCTCAGTGTCAAGGCCTCGATAATGGCTGCGAAGTATTCGCAAAGCCTCGCTTTTCCACTTGAGAACCGACTTGCTGATTTTATCCTGCAAACAGCTGATGAAGGAGTATATAAAGAAAAGCATGTAGCCGTCTGTGATTATTTAGGTGTTTCTTACCGTCATTTATTGCATGTCCTCACGCAATTTTGTGAGAAAGGTTACATGCAAAAGGATGGAAGGGTTTATCATATTAAAGACTATGCCTCCTTACATGCGCTTGCTGATGTGCTGGGAAATAGGTAAAGGAGTGCATAGTTTATCAGCCTACACACTGATCCCAGTCCTCAGCTTGTCATCACCGATACAGAAAATTATTGAAATATAGTGTCTCCTTCTAATTAAGTGGTTGGTTATTACCGTCCACAATGACAATATCGTTTTGATTAATAGTTACATTTTTCTCCTCTTCAATGATATTGATCATCATTTCTTGTAATGTTTGCATCGACGCTTCATCAACATTTTGTTCTAAATCCAAAATGATAGAGAGAGATAACTTTCCCTCACCTAGTTCAGAGGCGACTAATGAAACTGAATCTGTTGTCGTATCTAATTGTTCAACGAGAAAGTTTACTAGTTTTCTTTCTACATTCTTCAACCCCTCAAGCTTTCTTTCCTCGACCGTATTGGTCTCAATGTGATTTGAAAAAGCCTCTCGATTCTCAGTTTGAACCGTTTCATTACTCCCGCAGCCCGATAATAGAATAACTAAAATAATTGGCGCAAATAGAAGATTTTTAAGCATCTCTCTCATCTCGCTTTCTTAAAAATGGCAGAGTTTGTATAGGTGCCAATTTATTTTTTTGAAGTACTCTTGCCATTCCATATACCGTTAGAATGGACAAAGGAAAAAGGAGAATGATTAAAACGAGAGCAATGAAATCTGTAGTTGGGGGTAAAGGGTACAAAACTATTAAAAATGAAGCCTAAAATTTTGAAATAGAGATAGAATATAAGGCAGGTTAAAAGTAATTCAATGATACGTCTCAACATGGACCAGCACTCCTAAACCAATAATCTTTATTTTAACATATTCTTACAAATAAAGGTGCGTTGGTATGAAATTGATTTCATCTATTTATTGACTAGGATAAACTAGAGTCAGGTAATGAAAATGAGTAAGTTGCTCCTTAAACGAGGAAGAAATACAGGCGATCTTGCAGGAACTGGTTATAGTGACATATGAGAAAAATACAATCCTTCTGAAGCAAGGAGAAGTTGCGAATAAATGTTATTCTGTCCTACAAGGCTGTGTTAGAAATTACTTTGTTGCTTCCGAAGGGACATTTTTTTGTTATTGTATCACTCTCCTGTAGATGCTGAAGAGAGTATATCATGAGGAGTGATTTTAGTTCATTGACTTAAGTTAAGAAATGAAAATAATGGCTCATTTTCAGACCATAAGAGCAAGAATAAGGACGAGAAGATGCGTCTGCTCTTGTTAAAATAAAGTTCAACAGTTCGAGCATGCAAGCTTCACACAAAAGTGAAAAGGACAATAGTCCGTTCTTTTCTTAGATCGTACTTAAAAGGTGGTGTAAATATTGACGTCAGGCCTCAACCTTACTTTTGAAGAGATGTGGGAAAAGATCATGGCGTGTGATCGGAAATATGATGGTCTCTTTTTTACGGCGGTAAAAACGACGAAAATCTATTGTCGTCCATCCTGCCGTTCCAGAAAACCGAAAAAAATAAATGTGGAGTTTTTTTACGATATGAAGGAAGCAGAAAAGGCGGGTTATCGGCCATGTAAGAGATGTCAGCCTGAAGCAGCCCATTCTCCACAAGTGGAATTAGTAAAAAACGTTAAAGCGTTTTTACTTAATCATTATAAGCAAAAGTTAGAGCTGCAAGATATAGCGGCGCATGTTGGCTTAAGTGCTTATTATCTTGAAAGAGTGTTTAAACAGGAAACGCAGGAAACTCCGAGAACTTATTTAGAAAAAATTAGGGTGGATAAGGCGGCTTATCTTCTCGCCACAACCGATCGAACAAATCTTGAAATTTGCTATGAAGTTGGCTTCCAAAGCTCTTCATCATTTTATAAAGCATTTCGCAGTTTAAAGAAATTTTCGCCAAGTGAATTTCGAACACTCGCAGTTATGGATGGTCATCATGAACTGGATCGTTAAAGGCTCATTTATAGAGATTTATCCACCATCTAATTTTAACTTTCAGGAGTGTTTGCTTTTCCTAGGGAGATCGGATAAAGAAGTGACGCATCAAATAAAAGATGATCATCTGTATAAGCTGATAAAAGTGGATGAAGAGGTCATTTTGTTAAACATCAGCTATTTTCCGCATGTCATTAAAGTTGAGTTCCCTATGGGGACACCTTCGAACAGTAAGCTTAAAGGCGCAGTCTCATATATATGGGAGTGGTTTGATTTGGATAAACCGCTAGAGGAATTTTATAAAATGGCAAGAACGGATAAAATTTTGCTGCCGCTCATTGATAGATATAATGGTTTGCGAATCATAGGGATTCCAGAGCTATTTGAGGCATTGACTTGGGCAATTATTGGTCAACAGATTAACTTAACCTTTGCTTACACATTAAAGAAACGTTTCGTTGAACATTTTGGAGAAAGCTATGAGATCAATGGATATACGTACTGGCTTTTTCCTGACGTTTCGGCGGTCGCATTATTGCAAGTGGAAGATTTGAGAGCTCTTCAATTTACAGCTAGGAAAGCTGAATATGTCATTGGGATTGCGAAATTGATAGCAGCGGGTCAATTGTCAAAAGAAAGTTTGCTTCAGACGGAGGATTCCCAAGAAATTTATGAGCGTTTGTTGGATATTCGCGGTGTGGGAGCATGGACAGCAGACTATGTCATGATGAAGTGTTTTCATCATTCATCTGCTTTTCCTCTTGCTGATGTGGGTCTTCATCAAGCATTAAAGAAACAATTGGCGCTGGAGAGAAAACCGACGATAGAGGAAATAGAGGAAATGGCAATGAACTGGAAAGGTTGGCAAGCCTATGCAACTTTTTATTTGTGGAGGTCCTTATATGAGTAAACGATATCAATTAGATTACGAATCACCAATTGGAATTATTGAGATTTTTGGCAATGAAGAAGGAATTTACTCGATCTTGTTTTCTGAAAAAGATACACCTGAACATTTTGTCGACGGTAACCTTCCAAATCCTTTCATTGATTGTTTTCACCAGCTTGAGCAATATTTTAGCGGAAGCCGGCAAGACTTTACCTTTCCCTATCTTTGCAAAGGGACTGATTTTCAAAAAACAGTGTGGACCGCTTTGACGAAAATTCCATACGGAGAAACGGCTTCCTATAAAGATATCGCAGTTTCAATTGGAAAGGAAACCGCTGTTAGAGCCATTGGACATGCCAACGGACAAAATAAATTAAGCATTGTCGTCCCTTGTCATCGTATTGTTGGTTCAAATGGCAACTTGACTGGTTACGCTGGTGGTTTATGGAGAAAAGAGTGGCTTCTCAAGCATGAGAAGGGGGATAAAGTTTACTCAACTTAGTTTGAAGTAGGACATTGTCCAACCTTATTAAAAAGGCGATTTCTCCTTTGCACTGCGGCGATGCAGGATGAAACACTCCAAAGTTACTGAAGTTACCGTAAATTTGGAGTGTCATGAGCAATAAGCTCTGATAAACGAATGAGTCCTCTTTCAAGTTGTTCAAAGGAAGCATATGAGTAGGATATGCGCAGATGATCATCGTCATGTTTATCGTAGATTAGTCCGGGATTCAGTAATATTTTCTCTTGAAGTGCTAGTTCGAATAGTTTTCGAGTGGATGAGTTTGTTGTCAGTTTGAGCCAGATGTAAAAACCCCCTTTTGGAATAGACCAGGTTGCGAAATTCGAAAAATATTTTTCTAGAATCTGTACAGTAAAGTCTCTTCTTTTTCTTAGCTCTGTTCTTATTCTTTTTGCATAATCAGTAAACAAACCATTGCTTAGCCATTTTTCTACTGCGTATTGGGAAAGGGAGCTTGAGCCGTAATCAGTTTGCATTTTAATATCAGCCAAACGGTCGATAACAGGTTCAGGTCCGACGATCCAGCCTATTCGCAGCCCAGGGCTCAATATCTTTGAGACACTACCAATATATAAAACATTTCCTTGAGTATCCTGTGACTTTAAAGGCAGTGGCGGCGGGCTATCGAACCATAAATCACTGTACACGTCATCCTCAATGATGGGAAGAGCTGCTTTTTGGCAGACCTTTAATAATTCCTGCCGCCTTTGTTCAGACATAACAATACCTGTTGGATTGTGGAAGGTTGGGATGGTATATAAGAGAGCAGCGCGATGCTGTCGTTTCAGCTGATCAATTTTCTCAAATTTTACCCCTTCTTGGTCTAACGGTACTCCTAGCAAATTCATTCCCGCCGATTGGAATAAGTGCACGGAGTTTAAATAGGAGGGGGACTCGTGCAGAATCGTAGCGCCCCTTTCTAGCAGCCCGATTGAGATTAATTGCAATGCTTGTAGCCCACCTGAAACGATCAGAATGGATTCAGGGGAGGCGATAATTCCTTTAGTTCTTAAATATTCACTCACTTTTTGCCGTAATGGAAAGCGGCCTTTAGGTTCAACATAGCCAAGTGATAGATTGTCATTTTGGGCATCTTGAAATATTTTTAGCATTTGCCCATTCGGTAATAGCTCAGGAGACAGCTCGCCAGTTCCTAATCGGATGACAGCTGGATCAGCCTCAGAGCGATTAATCTCTTGGATAATATCAATATTCGGCTTGTAGATTCCTGAATTAACATAGCTTTTCCAATCGGGAGGCGGCATTGAAGTAAGGAGACTCCAAGTGTTATTAATGACCTCCGTTCCACTTCCTACCTTTGATTGCAACAGACCATCAGCAATCAATCCCTCAAGCACGTAAACGATCGTACTTCGATTCACTTCGAACTGTTGTGCCAAGCTTCTTTGGGTTGGGATTTTTGTACCGACTGTCCATTCCCCATTTATAATTTTTCCTTTTAAATAATCATAGATTTGCTGATGCAACGGTATAATAGAGTTTTTGTCTGGCTTCCAATGAATGTCCCGCATACGCAACCTCCGCTCTTGCTTTCTTTCATTTTAACAAATTGGTTGGGTTATAGACCATCCAATTGGTTGCAGACAGAAAGCTATTGTTGAAGTACTCTAGAGAAAAAAGAGGAGGTAACGATAGCGTGCAAGCAATTATTCACGGTACTCTTTTAGCGTTCGGGCTAATTTTACCTTTAGGAGTTCAAAATATTTTTATATTTAATCAAGGGGCTGCTCATAAGAAACTGATCCATGCTTCTCCAGCCATCATAACAGCTGGAATCTGTGATTCTATTCTTATTCTTTTAGCCGTGCAAGGTGTTTCGGTGGTTGTGCTAAATTTTGAGTGGTTAAGAAGTTTACTGTTTATTATTGGCTTCTTCTTTTTAATATATATGGGATTTGTTATGTGGAGAAGTGCTCCTGAAGAGAAGGGGGACAGTCAAAAACAGTTCTCCGCCCGAAGGCAAATTGCTTTTGCAGCATCCGTTTCATTGCTCAATCCCCATGCGATTATGGATACGATCGGGGTGATTGGTACGAGTTCTCTTGCTTATTCAGGTCAGGACAAGTGGCTTTTTACGATGGCTTGTATTTTTGTATCTTGGGCTTGGTTTTTTTCCTTGGCTTTATTAGGTCGAGGGATTGGACAACTAAGGAATAATAAAGTGCTTTTAAAGCGCATGAATCAAGTTTCTGCAATTATTATTTGGATGATGGCTGCGTATTTGATATTAAATTTATTTTAATTGATTGCTAATATATTGAATCTCAAAAGGATCTTGTCGTGTGAAACTTTGGTTCACACGACTTTCAGTTATGCTGAAAGTTTTTTATTTCATGAATCAGAGGGAAAATAAGCTAAAAATCAACACTGACATATAACAAAGTCATTTTTTAAAATTTACACTTGAACACAACGTTACGTGTGGTTTTATACTTAAGGAAACAATTGGAGGTGGGGATCATGTATACGATAGGAAAATTGTCAAAGAACACGGGGGTGACGGTGAGAACGCTTGATTATTATGATGAAATTGGTCTGATCAAACCATCAGCTAAAACGAGTGGGGGTCATCGCCTATATAATGACGATGATTTAATGAAACTAGAACGTGTTTTAGCACTAAAATACATGGGATTTTCGCTAGATAAAATCAAAGTCATTATGGAGAATTCAAATCCGACTTGGGAACAATCAATCCAACAGCAATTAGATTTGGTGAAAAAGGAACAAGAGCGATTAAAGATGTTAGAGCATACTCTTAATGGCATATTGTATTCTATTGAACTCGAAGGGGAAGTTAGCTGGCCCATTGTTTTTAGTATTATTCAACTGTACCAACAAGACCCGGAAAAGGCATTAGAGCAGTATAAGGAATATTTAAATATAGAAGAAATGGAAAAAGTGATGAAAATGAATGCAACGAATATGAGCAAAGCAGATATTCAAGAGTGGGTTGAGTGCATCAAGGATATTAAGAATCATCTTGATCTTGACCCAACTTCAGATAAAGCACGGGTATTAGCTGAAAGATGGCTAAATCAAGCAGAAAAAATGTTTGATTGTGATGAAAATTTGCTTGGGAGTATGTGGGAAGCGTTGCAAAACATGGGAGAGGGGATTGTGTTTTATCCTATGGATAAAGATGTGGTCCACTTTATCGAACGTGTTTTTACCATCAACAATCAGCAAAGGGAGAGAAACGATGATTCTTAATGTGGAGAACGTAACTAAAGTTTTCTCTAGTAGAGGCAAGGAGAAAATAGCAAATGATCACTTGTCTTTTACGATCAGTGAGGGCGAAGTGTTTGGGCTTCTTGGACAAAATGGGGCCGGGAAAACGACATTAGTCAATCAAATTCTTGGTTTATTAACCCCGGATCATGGAGAGATACTCCTTTTAGGGAAATCTGTACTAAAAGCACCGGCTCTTGCTCGTTCTATTTGTTCAGTACAGCCGCAATCCCAAGTTCCTCTTGGTTCATTAACGCCAAAGCAGGCTGTTACTTTAATGGGGAAAATGAGAGCGGGAAAAGGTTTCAATCCGAAACGAGTCGATGAATTATTCGAAGCGTTAGATATGGCGGATTGGGCAAATGTAGAAGGAACGAAACTATCAGGAGGCGCCCAAAGACTTACAGCTTTTTGCATGGCGGTTGTTGTTCCAGGAAGATTAGTCATATTGGATGAACCGACGAATGATGTGGATCCTGTACGCAGACGTTATCTATGGCAAGTGGTACGCAGTATAGCTGATCAAGGAGCGTCAGTTATTCTCGTAACTCATAATGTCCTTGAGGCAGAAAAAGCAGTTGATCGTTTAGCGATTATAAGTAACGGAAAGTTTCTAGCGCAGGGAACTCCGAGAGAGGTAAAAGGGGCCGTAAGTAATAAAGTGCGGATCGAGTTAAGTTTAGTTGATGAAATAGAAGAAGTTAGCGTCCCAGATGGGGCTCATTCTTTACGCCGAAATGGTTCACGTTTACTGTTTTCGATGGATCCATCCAGTATATCGCCAACGATTGATTGGATCACTGAACAGGTGGCCGGGGGGCGTGTTGTGGATTATTCAATCTCACCAACAACGATTGAGGATGCTTATATAGCTTTAAACTCCAAAAAGACGGAGGGAGCGTCATGAGTGTATTAAGTGCCTACAAGTACGTCTTTCAAATTCAGTTCTTCAGAAATGCTGGCTTTCTCATCTTTATGACATTAATTCAAATACTAATCTCAATAGGGATCGTGATTGGCTTCACTTACATGATTCCAAGCCCCGATACAGATACCATTCTTTTTCTCACAACAGGAGCTCCAACCATTATTCTTATCTTTTCAGGATTAGTTATTTTACCTCAGCAAGTTGGCACTGCTAAATCTGATGGATACTTGAACTTTATGCGCACGTGGCCAGTGAACCGCTCTGTTATTCTTGGGGCTGATACGATTCTCGGATTATTGATAACCATTCCAGGCATTGTTGTTTCGACGATTGTTGCTCATCTTATGTTTAATCCAGGATACGATCTTTCTTGGACAGTTGTTCCCGCTTTATTAATGATTGCTTTAACCTCCATTGGTGTTGGCTATGGGTTTTCATATTTGTTATCGCCGGTAGCGTCGCTGAGTGTGTCGCAAATCGTTGTATTTTTTTCATTGATGTTCTCCCCGGTTAATTATCCGATGGATAGACTTCCAGAATGGCTTCAAGTGCTGCATGAGTTTTTGCCGATTTACTCAATGGCAGAAGTGATGCGGGCATCCTTGGCAGCTTCTACTTTTGATGCAAGTTTAGGTAATTACATTAATTTATTAATATGGTGTATTTTAGGATATGGAGGAGCCATATTTATTTTAAATAAACGCTAATAGCAAAATGAAACCGATGATAGTGTAGCTTTTAAAAAGAAAGGCAGAGTCCAGTTTCATTAGGACTCTGCCTTGTTTTAATGATTATGCTGCAGTTTCAGTTAACTGTTTTGTAATTTTACTGCGAATTTTGTATATATACCAGATCGTAACGGCGATGGTGATGAACGCTCCAATCATCATGGATAACTGATAATTAAGATTGAATCCTTCTGGGGCATAAAATATATAGCTTCCAACAACTCCTGTCATGAAGAGCGCAGGGATTCCGCAAATCCAATGGAATTTGCCATGGCGTAAGCAGTAGATCGTTGCTGCCCAAAGGGTTACGGTTGCAACCAGTTGATTGGACCAGCCGACATACCTCCATAGGAAGGAATAGTCAATGGTCGATAAATAGAATGCTGGAAGTGCAACAGGAATAGAAAAGGCAAGCGCTTGTTTCCAATCTGTCTGCTTAGTGCCTTTAATGTGAACCATCTCTTTTAAAATCATCCTCGATGAACGAAGGGCTGTATCACCTGTTGTGATCGGCAGGATAATCACACCGAGCACAGCTAAAATACCACCTAATGTGCCTAAAAGGGAAGTGGATATTTCATTTACAGCACCGGCTGGTCCACCTGCGGCAATGGCTGCTTGCAAGCCCTCTGTTCCGTTAAAGAACGTCATCCCCGCTGCCGCCCAGATTAGCGCAATCACACCCTCACCAATCATGGCTCCGTAAAACACTTTGCGGCCGTCACGCTCATTTTTTAGCGTTCGAGCAACAATGGGGCTTTGGGTACAATGGAATCCAGAAATCGCCCCGCATGATACAGTCACCATTAACAACGGCCAAATCGGCAGCTCTTGTGGATGTAGATTAGCGAATGTCAGATTTGGAATAGGTGTATCGATAAATAGTAAGGCCCCACCGATAGCTACAGCCATGAAAATCAGTATCGCTCCAAAAAGGGGATAAATTTTACCAATCACCTGATTTACCGGTAGTATTGTTGCGATTAAAAAGTAAGTAAAAATTAGGATTAATACTGTACTGAATGAAAGTGGAGTTAGCTGGGCAATCAATTGAGCAGGCCCGGCTGTGAAAGCAGCCGCTACAAGAATCATTAAAACGAGTGAGACAATATTAATGATAAATTTCATATTTTTCCCTAAATACCGGCCAACAAGTTCTGGGTATTGGGCACCGTTATGGCGAAGGGACATCATTCCTGAAAAGTAGTCATGCACTGCCCCAGCAAAAATGCAACCGATCACAATCCAAATGAAAGCAACGGGTCCATATAAAGCCCCCATTAGCGCTCCAAATATTGGCCCAAGACCAGCGATATTCAATAATTGGATGAGCCAGCCTTTCCACCATGGCATGGGAACATAGTCAAGACCATCCTCTTTCGTATAGGCGGGAGTTTTTTGACTGGGATCAATGCTAAAGATCCGTTCAACGACCTTTGCATAGACAATATAGCCTAAAATTAAGAGTGCGATGGATGAAAGAAATGTAAGCATGTGAGAATCCTCCTGATGAATATTTTTCAAATTGTCAGAAAATATATCCTATACTATCAAAAAAAGCTAGAAGCATCAATTATTTTTTCAGAAAAATAAAACAAAACGCATTTGTATGAATTTTTCGTGAGGAGACTGGCCTTTCTCCAGTCTCTTACTATGTGTCGCAGCTGAAATTTATGCTACCATTGGTTCAAGTAGGTTTAGTAAAAGAAGAAAGGAACAGGGGAAGAATGGGAGAGAAAAGAGAAGGAACGGTATTACGAAGCAGACTAGAAGAATACAAAATGGTGGCTGCTGTCAAGGAACCAAAATTCATCGAGCGAGCGCTAGCAAACAAGGAGCATTTAAGCGCAGTTCTGTTAATGACGGGGACGATATTAACGGTAAAAAGATATGTCGATTTTATTCAATCCCATGGTCTTCCAGTCATTCTCCATGTAGACAAAATTGGAGGATTACAAATGGATCGAGATGGTATTGAGTTCATTAAGAGAAACGTAAAGCCGACTGCTATTGTGACAACTAAATCAGCAGTCATTAAAAAAGCAAAGTTGAGTGGACTATTCGTGATTCAACGAGTCTTTCTGATCGATACAGAAGTTTTTAAAAATTTGGAAGAGGACGCCAATCAAAAGCAAATCATTTCGGATATGATTGAGATTATGCCATGCAGGGCGCCGGATTTTTTAAGAAGACTAGCAAAAGTATCACCTGTGCCCATTATTACAGGTGGTCTATTAAATCAGTTTGAACATGCAGAGGAGGCGTTAAATAATGGAGCCTTGGCGATTACAACCTCTAATGCGGAAATGTGGGAATTTAATTTTAAAGATAAATCATTTTAGTATTTTACAAAAAGTTTACGATTAATAAATACTTTATTAATAAATTCTTTCTATAGTGAATATATCAAGTGAATAGATAATCGGTGCGAACAGAGAGACCTCTTATAAAATGTATAGATTCATATATACATTTTATTTGAGGTCTTTTTTGCGTGCGTTTTTGTGAGGTGGTTGTAAACAAGCTTTTAGTTTGAATGAATAAAAAATCGACAAGATGAAAGGGAGAAGGAAAAGATGAAAAAACTCGTTATTTTATTCACCTTTGTGACTTTACTGCTTGCTGTTTCCGCTTGTGGAAAAAAGGAAGAAGCAACAACTAACACGACTTCAAATGAAAGTGGGAAAACAGTTATTGAGTATTGGCATGTTAATGCGGAGACACAAGGTGGAAAAACAGTAGATGAATTGGTAAAAGAGTTCAATGCGCAAAGCGAGACAACGGAAGTAATCGCTAAATTTAATCCAGATATGTATAAGGGATTGATGCAAAATCTTCAGGCAGAAGCTGCTGCTGGAAAAGCGCCAGCTATCATTCAGGTGGGATGGTCATTTTTAAATTACTTTGCCAACAATTTTGAATATTCATCACCTCAAGCGATTATTGATCAGTATTTCCCGGAGGACAAAACGTTTTTAGAAGATTATTTCTTGAGTAATGTTTTAGCTTTAGCACAGGGTCCAGATGGTGAACAAATAGGAATTCCTTATTCATTAAGCACACCGGTCCTTTACATCAACAGGGATCTTTTAAAAGAAGCAGGATTGGACGAGAACGGTCCAAAGACGTGGGAAGAAGTGAAGGAGTTCTCCAAAACGATTAAAGAGCAAACCGGAAAATTTGGAGTATACATCCAACAGCCTGCAGACAACTGGGCTACGCAGGCTTTGCTAGAAAGTAATGGAGCAAAAATGATCACAGATGGCAAGGCAACGTTCGCTTCTGAAGAAGGGATAAAGGCTTATCAATTATGGGCTGATATGGTATTAGAGGATCAGTCAGCACCAAACTTGCCATGGGATCAAGGAATTCAAAGCTTTATTGATGGAAATGTAGCGATGTTATATACCACTATTGCACAGCGCTCAAATGTCCAATCGAACTCTCAATTTGATGTGGCAGCGATAAAATCGCCGGCGTGGGAAGGGAAATCTCCAAAACTTCCAGCAGGTGGTGCGATGTTAGCTATTACGGCAAAGGATGAGGAGCAGAAGAAAGCTGGCTGGGAGTTTATGAAGTTTCTTTACAGTATAGAATCGGTGGCTAAATGGACTGAGGGTACGGGATACGTGCCACCGCGTAAAGATGTTGCCGAAGCAGAAAACGGATTGAAAGACTTCTTGGCTGAAAATGAAATGATGAATGCAGCCATTGAACAGATGGATGGCGTTGTTCCATGGACATCATTCCCTGGGGATGCAGGCTTGCAAGCAGAACAACTGTTGCTCGATGTTCGCGACCAGATTCTAGGGGGAAGTATTTCAGTTGAAGATGGTTTAAAAGCAACAGAACAACAAATCAACAAATTATTACAGTGATTGAGGTTATGGTAAGGGGGCCTATTCGGGCTCCTTTATCATGAAAGGTTGGAGGATAGGAAAAATGAGTGCTCTTACAGCAGGTGTCAAAAGATTCAATAAAGAGAATTGGAAAGCTTATTTTTTATTATTTCCGTCCCTACTAATATTTGCTTTCTTTATGTTTTGGCCTTTTATTTACACGATTTATTTAAGCTTCTTTGATTGGAATATGATCAGTCCTACAAAAGAATTTGTCGGTTTTCAGAACTATATAGATATCTTAACTGATCCGAAGTCTTATAAAATTTTTGGCAACACATTTATCTACATTGCTATCTTGCTTGTTTTAAATTGTGTCGTCCCATACGTTTTTGCCTTTGTTATTGATATGGTTTTGAAGCGATTTAAAGGCTTCTATAAAGGGGCTCTGTTTATGCCCGCTTTTATTTCATTGGTAGTAGGCTCGATTTTATTTACATGGATTTTGAATCCTGTTTCAGGGCCAGTTGCTATTATTCTAGGCTGGTTTGGGCTAGAAATGCCGATTTGGAGCAAGATGGACGGCTGGGTCATATTCGTATTAAGCTTGATCACTTCATGGAAGGTATTTGGCTACAATTTCATCGTTCTATACGCCTCCATCAATGGAATTTCCCGAGAGTTAATTGAGGCGGCCCGTTTGGACCAGGTGCCTTTATGGAGAATCTTTTTTCAAATCGTGCTTCCAATGAGCAGTGCAACAGGGATTTATGTGTTTATTATTACGATTGTACAAGGACTCCAGTATGTATTTACACCGATAAAGGTCATTACCCAAGGCGGCCCGAATTATGCCAGTTCAAATGCTATTTACCATGCTTATCATGAAGCATTCGTACTGTATCGCACAGGTCATTCAGCCGCATTGTCTATTTTAACAATGGTGATCTTTCTTGTTCTTTTACTCATCGAAATTAAGTTTGTTGAAAGAGGTATCTATTATGAAAATTAAACGCTTCGTGTCGATACCTTGGCATCTCATTTTTATCGCAACGATTTTTATTTTGATATTCCCGATTATTTTTGCCGTGGGCTCCTCATTTAAATCATTACAGGATGCTTATAATAACGTTTTAAATATCATTCCTATTCAACCTACATTAGAAAACTATCAAACCTTTTTTGATAGCTTACCAGCGATTCAGATCACGGTAAACACTTTTATCATTGCTGCAGTTGTCACAATTTTTAAAGTCATTACATCGTTTTTAGCAGCGTATGCCTTTGTTTATTTTCAATTTAGAGGCAAAACGGTTTTGTACTTTGTGTTAATTAGTACGATCTTTATCCCATTTACAGTGACAATGATTCCAAACTATTTAATTATTTCTAAGATTGGTTTAACGGATAGTATCTGGGGAGTCATTTTACCGCAGCTTGCTGATGCACTCGGGATTTTTTTAATGAGGCAGTCGATGAAAACAATCCCCATGTCATTAATCGAGGTGGCCCGGCTAGACAATTTAAGTCATGTTCAAATTATGAGAGATATTGTCCTTCCTCTCATTAAACCTGCGGTAACTTCAACAGGGATTTGGTTCTTTATTAGTTCGTGGAATGAATACGTTTGGCCAGTGTTGATTTTAAAGACGACAGACAACTTCACGCTACCTTTAGCATTGCAAATGTATATCAGTTCAGAGGGAGGAACGAACTTTACTGTAGCGATGGCGGTGTCCGTCATCACAATGATCATTCCGTTAGCATTGTATTTGGCTTTTCAAAGATATATTGTCGGGACGTTTACTTCTTCAGGAATAAAATAGCGGGGGATGAAGATGAAGGAAATTCGCTTTGTAAATGTATGGAAATCATATGGAAAAACAGAAGTGGTAAAAGGCTTAGATTTTACCATAAAGGAAGGGGAAAGATTAATTCTTTTAGGCCCTTCCGGCTGTGGGAAGTCAACCACATTACGAATGATTGCAGGTCTGGAAGAGGTTACTTCTGGAGTATTATATATGAATGGCAGAGTAGTAAATGACGTTCCAAGTGGAAAGCGGGATGTTGCAATGGTCTTTCAGAATTATGCATTATATCTTCATATGAATGTCGTTGATAACATTACTTATGGATTAAGGGTTCAAAAAGTTCCCAAGAGCGAAATCAAGGATCGTTTGGATGCAGCGTTAAAAATGTTAAAGCTCGAAGGCTATGAAAACCGGTTGCCTAAAGATTTGTCAGGCGGGCAAAGACAACGTGTCGCTTTAGCCAGAGCTGTTGTAAAAAAATCGAACTATTTTTTATTAGACGAGCCATTATCGAATTTAGATGCACAATTACGTGTTTCAGCAAGAAAAGAATTGGTTAAAATTCACGAGTTATATAGACAAACGATTGTCTATGTTACCCATGACCAAATTGAAGCGATGACAGTGGGCGATCGGATTGCCTTAATGAACGAGGGTAAATTGCAAATGCTGGATACTCCGGAAAACGTTTATCATCGACCGGCCAATATCTTTACGGCTAAATTTATTGGTTCACCACCGACTAACGTGGTAGAAGTGATCTATTTGGATGGGAAAATAATGTTCGGTAATCAGTCTTTCCAATTGTCACCGATGTGGGTCAAGCAAGTTGAACAAAGCAAAACAAGCAAAATTGCCTTTGGAATTCGACCGGAACATCTGGAAATCGATAAAACGGCCGATAAAAATGCGCTTAAAGGTACTGTTAAATATGTTGAAAATCAAGGCAATAGCTACGGTGTGTATGTCGACCTTCAAGGGGATGAAGTGATCGCTCTAAGCGAGAGTAAATATTGGTCTAAAGGTGAAACGGTGTATTTAAAGCCTTTAATGAACCATATTCATCTTTTTAATTGCGAAACGACGAATTCAATTGGTTATCCGGCTGAACTAGATCAAGAAGAAACGACATTAGAAAGGGTGTTGATTCATGAATAAGGAAATTTGTTATTCCGATTTACCGTTAATTACAAACGACATAATTAAAAATGTGGAGGGATTAATTGAGAATGGTGCAGATAAGATCGAGCTGTTAATGGATGGAGAGAAATGGGATGACATGGAGACTCTCTTTTTAGAGCTAGCACCACAATTAAAGGCATTGCCAGTTGGTTATACGATTCATCCCCCTGCTTGGGATATTAATCTAACAAGTGAAAATCAGGCCGTTCGAGAAGCTTCATTTTTAGAATATAAAAAGGCGATTGAGTTCGCCGGTATGATCGAAGCGGACCATGTTGTGATCCATCCAGGTTTTTGTTTTTCGCCAGTATTCAATAAAAAGAAAGCACAAGCTCGAGCAGCGGAATATATTCGAAGCCTTTGTCAAATTGCTAAGCCTTTAAATGTGAAGATTGTCGTCGAAAATGTTGGTTATAACGGCAGCTCGCTATTTACTCAAGAAGAGTTTACGAGATTTTTAGATTCAATCGATGAAACGGCCGGATATTTAATCGATATTGGTCATGCCCACTTAAATCAATGGGACATACCAAAGTTGATCAGAGATATAAAAGATAGATTACTTGCTATTCACATTCATGATAATCATGGCACAGGCGATGATCATCTGCCTATTGGAAAAGGGACGATTCAATGGAAAGAAGTCTTCTCTGCAATGCGAGAGGTAACGAATGATTGCCAATTAATTTTAGAGTATGCCCCGATGACATCATTAGATAAATTACGCATGGGAAAAGAAATTTTACAAAAAGAGGTTTTGCTTTAATAAAGGTGGAGTAGCAGGTTGATTAACATTGATGAATTTGACGCATTTTGCTTTGATTTAGATGGGACGATCTATCTTGGTGAAGAACTTCTTCCCGGGGTAGAGAACGTAATTTCTCAATTAAGAAAAGCGAATAAAAAAATAATGTTTATTACGAATTCACCAACACTGACAAGAGCAGAGTGTTGTAGGCGATTAAAAAAAATGGGGGTGGCTGCCGAGCTTGAAGAGGTGATCACGGCGACCTTTTTATCAGCGGTTTATTTTACAGAGCAGGATCCTGATGCACTTGTTTACATAGTTGGCGAAAAAGCCATAGAAGAGGAGTTTAAGCTGTTCAAATTGAAAACGACGAACAATCCGCTTGAAGCCACACATGTTTTAGTAGGGCTCGATCGCTCCTTTTCCTATCAAAAGCTTAACTTAGCGATGAATGCATTGAGAAATGGAGCGAAACTTGTTTTGACCAATCCTGATCCGGCATGTCCAGTTCCAGGAGGCTTTATTTCAGATACAATGGCCATTGCCAGTGCGATAAAGGTGGCTTCTGGGAAGTCGAATGAGCAAATTGTGGGCAAACCGTCCTCATTTTATGCAGAAA
Source organism: Bacillus methanolicus (assembly GCF_008764295.1). GTDB lineage: Bacteria > Bacillota > Bacilli > Bacillales > Cytobacillaceae > Robertmurraya > Robertmurraya methanolica_A. Next base: position 19,300 of record NZ_VTQX01000011.1, read on the forward strand.
AGGTGCTTGAAAAATTGCAGATCAATACGAATCGTTGCCTAATTATCGGTGACCGCCTTGAAACAGATATTCTGCTTGGAAAAGAGAATGATATCCGAACCTGTTTAGTTTTAACAGGTACCTCCACATTGGCAGATATAAAGAAGGAACAAATTTATCCTGATTATATAGTAGAAAATCTCCAATTTTTTTTAAAAGAATAGATCTGTTCGTATTAAACAAGCGCAATTCCGAGTGAATTGCGCTTCACTATGCTTTTTAATAAAGTGTACTGCTTGTTTAGTTTTCCAATTCTTCAAAGTCACCAGGAACTTCAACTAATGTGATGATATCTCGAATATCTTCTATGGAAAGTGTATTCGCAATTTTTTCAATATGTTCAAATTGAATCCGTTCACGTTTCCCGTTAGCGAGCTCACTCAAGGCTGCTCTGCGAATCCCCGTGCGAATATGTAGTTCGCTGATGGACATATTGTATTTATGGAGCAAATCATTAACGCGGACGACTACTTTCTTCACTATTTTCCACCCTTCCACTCATTTCATTCATAAGTTGACTGTACACTTAAGCGTACAATATAATAAAGGTACATCATGTACGCATAAGCGTACATATAGTTTATTAAACTTGATGAATTTATTCTTTCTTCCACATCCGCCGGATTATTATGTTGTAAAAATAATAGATTAGGAGGGGAATATGTTTACAGAGTTAAAGAATGAGGACATTATGCAAACATATCAGCATGCAGTAAAGCTAAAGCTCGATCAAGAATTTATAGAAATTTTAAGAAAAGAAATGGTTCAAAGAGGCATTATGATTGAGGAAAATTTGAATAAGAAATAAAGTCAATATTTGAGCTGTGCGCTCGTTAATTAAGAAAAAACTTTATTTGAAAATTTGTCCACCGCTAAGGCGGTGGTCTCTTTTTTCCTCAGTGATGGAACCGATAGTTCACTGGATTGAAGAGAACATGATGCGGCTAATGAGAGAAACACCGAAAGATTGCCGAACCGGTTTATTTGGTTTCAGATGGAACGGCGGGGGGTGAACGAGCTCTCTAGGAAGTGTTTGTGAAGAGAGTGGATTTAGAGGAAGTGTCCTCATTGAACCGGGATGAGCAGAGAGTACGAAGAGAAAGTACGAAACGAGGTTCTTTTGGACTGGAACGAGCAGGAAAAACGAGAGAAATGTCCGAATAGAACGGCTATTAGACTGAAATCAAATCCGGTCATGGAAATGGAAAATTTGCCTGAAAGGGAGGAGCTGAACGTGAAGGACAGCTCCTTTGAGTTGTAGCTGTGCAGGAATCAACAATGGCTCCGCAGGCATTTTGCTTTTTTGGTCTCGCTGCGTTTGTCGAATCTATAAAAATGAGCAGCAGTTGTTAATGAAAAACGTTCTTTCTTATAACAAGCTCTGCGGCGATAAGATTAAGGAGCCAACATAGCCATACGGCTAAAGTATATGAAGTTCCATAAGGAATGTGGATGACATGATGTGCAATTGCGACCACTATATAGATCGTCATATTGGCAAATGAAAGAAAGAAGCTTCGCAGCATCCATTGTCGATGAAGGGTGACTTTTCTGCCTTTAATATACCAATAGCCTAAGACAGTTGTACCGAGCCATAATATATTCAAGATAAGAAACCCTAGGATGCTTAGCCATCCACCGGTTGCAAAAAATGAAACGTAGACGCCTGGAATGAAGTTAAGGATGATAGAAATGACGTAAAGCCGACCATTCCAACGGTGGAAGGACAACGACTTTATCCTTATTTTTTTGAGAACTCCCAATGGTCCTGTAAGAAGAGAAAGCACTGCCAGGAGAATATGGATTCGTATCATGAATGTCCATAAGTCTCGGTTTGTTAATATTTCCTCTTTTCTAGATATAAACGTCTCGAAATTTGGATCAACGATAAAGTTCTTCGATAAAGTATGGAAAATCCATAAGATCGGGATGATAACGACGGCAATTTTAATAGTTTTTTTCATAAACGATTCCTCCGATGGGCTTTACGCAAATAAACCTCGATTTGTCATAATGAAGCTTGCTGCTATGATGAATAAAAAGAGACACCACCCATACCATTTCAGCTTTGTGCGATTATTTATTAAATTTACCTCAGGCTGTTCTGATGAAAGTATTTTTTTCAAAAGAGTGTTGATCATACCAATCATGGCGCCAATGAGGACAAGTAGCAATGTGGCAATGACGACCCATTCAATGGAAGGATAGGTTGAATAGCCCATAGTCATCCATCCTCCGGTAATGAGGAGGAGGATTAAGGCATAATGGCCACCGCGGGTAAAGGTTAAAAAAGTCGTAATGATAGTTTTTAATTCATGGCCCGCCTGGGAGAAGAGACGCTTCATAATAAAAGGAAAAGCAAGAAATACACCTAAAAATAATGCGCTTATTACATGAAAGAATACTAGAATTGAATACATGAAATGACCACCTTTATGAAATTCTCGTTCCGATTAATTTCGATGAAGGAAGCATACCTGCTTTCGCCTCACCAGATATAATATCACCCTCAACGGAGACTGCGAACTTTAGTGTAAGGCGCATCGGCTTGGACACTTTCATGGCCCATTTTAGTATATTTCCTTCTATGGAAACGTCGTCCAAGGGAACGATGTCTTCCCCGTGTTGGCCCGTACCGGACAGTTTACCATCCCTATTTTTTATATCGAATAGGACCGTTAGCTTGCCAATAGGCGTCGTAATCGTGGCATTCCATTTTCCCACAAAATCGATGCTATCTTTTATGGAAGTGAGATTGTGGGGACTGGCTGCTTCTATCACATGTTCATCATGAACTTCTTGAGGGGTGATTCCATCATTTTTCCAAACGATTCCTCTGCGTTCATATTCGAATAATTGCTCGACTGCATGTGCGATGCGAGGTCCCCATTGGCGCTCAACTAAATAGAGAGCAAGATCGAGTCCAGAGGTCACGCCGCCGCTTGTAACCAGATCTCCGTCGTCTACAACCCGTGCGTTGACAACGATGGCATTGGTGGCCTTTAAAAGTTCCATTCCTAGATGATGTGTAACCGCATGGCGGCCTTCTATTAAATCGGCCATGGCTAAAATAAGAGAGCCGCCACAAACAGTAGAAAGAAGGATTTCCGTGCTGTCCATTGCTTTTTTGAGCATGCTTCCTAACGCGGTTTCGGCTGCTTCTTTTAATTTTATGGGGATGGCGTCAGGGCCATGACCATGAATAGAACCAGAGGCTCCTGGGACGATAATAATACCTCGATCATGTATATTCAGTTTATCAACGGCTTGAAGCTGTACATCATTAACACCGCTTGTGACCAGTCTTTTTCCTTCCGCTGATACGAGCTTGACTACGATATCTTCACTGCTGTACATGGCAGCGGCAGTGAATACTTCAAAAGGAGCAACAGCATCGAGTAAATCAAAACCATCAAATAAGACAATTTGCACGTTCATAATCTTTACCTCCATTTTTTGTTAGGCTGTTATAAATTAGCATAGCGATAAGATGTCACAAATAAATGGACAAAAGAGTCACAAAACGATCACAACATATCGGCCGTACTTGTTCTGTAGGGGTAAAATGGTAAACTAAAGGTGAATTTCAGTTGTAGTGAAAGCAAGGTGGAAGCGTGGAGGCCAAACAAACTATTTTAGTAGTGGATGATGATAAAAGCATTGTGGAACTTTTGAGAGACTTTTTGGAAAATGAGGGATTCTCTGTAAAAACTGCTCATGATGGCGATCGAGCATTAGTTGTTTTAGAGGAAAATATCGTTCACGCACTTATCCTTGATATTATGATGCCGGGACAAAATGGGTTTGAACTTTGTAGACAAATTCGTGCAGAAAGTGATATTCCCATTCTTTTTTTGAGTGCTCGCAGCGATGATGTGGATAAAATCCGCGGATTAGCGCTTGGAGGAGATGATTACATTGTTAAAACAGCTTCACCCGGAGAAATTGTCGCGAGAGTGAAGGCTGTATTGAGGCGTTCCCATTCTCAGTCTAAAAGAAAAATTATCGATCATGATCGGCTCACATTGGATTTATCGACAAGAGAAGTATGGCTAGATGGACAGTCTGTTTCTTTAACGCCAAAAGAGTACGATTTGCTGCGATTATTTGCCGAACGTCCTAAGCATGTTTTTACTTATGAGCAATTATTAGAGCGATTTTGGGAGGGAATTGGCGATAAACACACCGTCCGCGTCCAGCTTAGTCGTCTTCGTGAAAAAATTGAGCCTAATCCGAATGAGCCACAATTTATAATGAATGTTTGGGGAATAGGCTACCGTTTTAAAGGGGAATAAAATGAAAAAAATTCGTATTCGAAAATTTACAGTGCTTTGCTTCGCACTCATCCTCACTCTTCCGTGGCTGTTTTACGTCGCTGCTCATTTTCTCGTAACGAGTACACTTACTTTCAGATTCGACGATGCTCAGCTGGAGCAAATCGAAGCAGCCGTGGACATGATTGAAGAAAATGTAGATATGTGGACAGTGCCCTCATGGCAGGAGCAATTAAGTGAGCAGGTGGAGGCATCCCAATTGGACGTTTCTATATGGTCGGGGTCAGGTCAATTAGTTTTTCATACAGGAACGGAACGAGAACGAGCTTTTTTAAGAACAGAACAATTTTCTATCCTTGAGGAAGGGAAAGTTCTAGGCCGGGTTGCGATTTCCCAAACGGATTCAAGAACCGTGCAGATCATCGCAGCTTTTGTCGGTTTACTTACTGCTTTTATGCTTGTTGGCGTTCTTCTGCGAAAATATATTCTTAAACCGTTAGAAAGTATGAGCAAAGGTGCACGGAAAATTGCGGAAGGTGATTTAGATGTGCAATTGCCAACGTCCCGAATTGCCGAAATTAGGGAGGTACATGAAGGCTTTAATGTGATGGTAAGGGGGTTGAAGGATTCCTTTCAAAAGCAAATGGAGTTCGAGGATGAAAGGCGTTTTATGCTTGCAGCATTAGCCCATGATTTGCGGACCCCATTGTTTGCCTTGCGAGGTTATTTAGATGGCCTCGAGCGCGGAATTGCGGATACTACAGAAAAACGGGCGAAGTATCTAGCTGTTTGTAAGGAAAAATCAGCTCAGCTCGACCAGCTTGTGGAGGAGTTGTTTGCATTTTCAAAGTCTGAGTACCATGACGTAAAGCTGAATAAGAAAGAGTTTGATTTTAATCAGCTTTTGCAGAGAGCTATTAATAGTGTAGCTCTGCAGGCGCAAAACAAATCTATTTCATTTGACTTAGCTCATTTGGAAGAGACTTGCTTTGTGAAGGCAGACGCCCATCTGTTAGAACGTGCGCTGAACAATTTATTAGAAAATGCGGTGCGATATTCCCCCATGGATGGGAAAATCATTGTTACCTGCGAAAAAGATAACGCTAACTTGATTTTTACTATTCAAGATACAGGGGGAGGATTTACTTCGGACGATTTGGCACGCGCGTTTGAACCGTTTTATCGTGGTGAAGCATCAAGAAACCGTGCTACCGGAGGAACTGGGTTAGGGCTAGCTATTGCTAGACGAATTATGAGGCAGCATGACGGGGATTTAGTTGCAGCAAATTGTGAGAGCGGCGGAGCGATAATAAGAGGTTGGCTTCCTCTTAATGATTAAAACTTTTCCCTTAACACTTGCTTGAATGTAAAAAGTGCAGCCCAATAATAGGGCTTTTTTGTTATAGTAATCATATGTGAAAAATTTTAATAACGGGGGAGAATTGATGAGCCATTTACCAAATTGTCCAAAATGTAGTTCAGAGTACACGTATGAGGATGGCGCTTTGCTCGTATGTCCAGAGTGCGCCCATGAATGGTCGTTAAACAGTGAAGTAGAAGAAGAGAAAATTTACAAGGATGCAAATGGCAACGTATTACGTGATGGGGACACGGTGACAGTGATAAAAGATTTAAAAATCAAAGGAAGTTCATCCGTTTTAAAACAAGGAACGAAAGTAAAAAATATTCGTTTAGTCGATGGAGATCATGATATTGATTGTAAGATTGATGGTTTTGGTGCAATGAAATTAAAAACTGAATTTGTGAAGAAGAACTAATATAAGGAGCATAGTGGCAACTGTGCTCCTACTAGAAATGCCCTTAAGGTTGCACTTGAAGAAGGAGCGAGACAACAGTGGAGTTACAGCAAGCTAGAACAAATGAATGGTATACAGCAATCCTCGTTTTATCGATTCTTATTCCTGTTCTTTACGTCATATATTTATTGATGATCTTACAAGAAAACGGACAGTCCATTGAAGGGTTATTGAAATCACAGCCTATCTATGGTGTACTTATGTTGGTTGCTTTTATTAATCCGATATGGGGCCATTTCCTTAAGCATATTCCAAAGGGAGAGCGGGTTAAAGAAGGAAGAGGTGATCGCTTCCTTACGTATTTGCTAGTTTCCCAAATTGCCGTAGGGAATATTGTCATGCTTGTCCTTGCTTTATTAGCAAAAAGGAGGCTCCCGCGAGCTTCAGAGCCACAGCCATTAACAATCCTTGAGAAAATGGTCTCCTTGGCTTTACTCGCATTATCACTATTTGCAGGATATCTTTTATTAAGATTCATATTCTTTGTATAGCAATCGTTTAGTAGCACTTATCAGAAAGGTGGTTCTATGCTATGTTGTCAAAATTATTTGGTAAAAAAGAAACGAAAGTAACAATTTATTCACCAGTTGATGGGGAAATTATCCCGTTATCAGACGTGCCTGATCCGGTGTTTTCGCAAAAAATGATGGGTGATGGTGCAGCGATTAAGCCTTTGAATGGAACAGTGGTTTCTCCAATTGAAGGAAAAATTGTGCAAGTTTTTCCGACAAAGCATGCTGTTGGACTGCAAACGAAGAACGGTGTTGAAATTTTAATCCATATTGGACTAGAAACGGTCGGGATGAATGGGGAAGGGTTTGAAGCGCATGTTGCTACAGGGGATTCTGTAAAACCAGGCGACAAGCTAATCACCTTTGATCCTGAATTAGTAAGGGAAAAGGCGGCAAGTGATATCATTCCGATTGTAATCACAAATACAGATCAAATGCAGTCGATTACGAAAAATGATAAACCATCTGTTCGCGCAGGACAAGATGAATTATTAGTCGTAGAAGTAAGTAAATAATAATTAAAAACCAGGACATCTCATTGTTAGCTGTATGTTTAACAATGGGATGTCCTTTACTGTTGAAGTGTTTTTTTGCTTTAAGCGTGAGTGTTGGCAGGAACAGTAAGTTCTGTTACAATATCTGTTTGTGGCTCACCTAATTTTTAGGGAGAGCGGGTAGGGAGAGGGCTAATTGAATAGTTAGGTATGATAGATGTTTAATCGACTTTTTCAGCTGGAAAAGAATGAGACAACGATTAAGCGAGAGTTGTTAGCGGGGATAGTGAGCTTTTTTACGATCGTTTATATTATTGCGGTCAATTCACTTATTCTATCAGAAGCTGGGATTCCGCTGGAAGCAGCGATAATGGCAACGATTGTGACCTCCTTTGCAGGTTGTTTCTTAATGGGGTTTTGGGGAAATGTCCCGATTCTTCTCGTTCCTGGAATGGGCGTCAATGCTTTATTTTCTTACACAATCGTCCAATCGATGGGCATGTCATGGCAAGAAGCGCTAGCTGTCGTGTTAGTATCAGGAATGATTTTTATGATCGTGGCCTTCTCGAGGTTCTCGAAAACGTTGAGTGACTCTATACCTCAGCCATTGAAAGAAGCTATTACGATTGGGCTTGGATTTTTTCTTATGCTCATCGGACTTGAAAAAGGTGGCATTGTTGAAAAGGGGACGAACTCGATCATCGCATTAGGTAATTTGGGTGAACCGCAGGTACTTGCAACAATGTTAACGTTCCTCATTGCGATTGTATTGTTTTTACGCAATGTTCCTGGGAACTTCTTAATTACAGTTGTTGTAGGAACCGCATCGGCATGGGCATTTGGCGGAATTCATTTTGAAGAGGGGCAATCAGAAACTTTTTCACTGTCTGATTATACCGCCGTAGTTGGAGCTTTTTCCTTTGATAATGTCCTGTCATTTGGCTTTTGGATTGCTGTTTTTTCCTTAACGATGGTGCTCGTCTTTGAAAACATCGGACTGGTGCATGGTCATGTTTCTTTCATAAACCGTTCAGATCGATTTTCACGTGCATTTCAGGCTAATTCGATATCAGTCTTTCTATCTGGTTTGTTTGGATCAAGTCCAACTGTCGCAACGGTTGAAAGTACAGCAGGGATGGCTGCAGGCGGGAGAACAGGCTTAACAACTGTGACAACAGGTGCTTTGTTTCTTCTTTCAGCATTTTTTATTCCGGTCATTAAGCTGATCCCGAATAGTGCCGTTGCACCAATCCTAATTATTATTGGAGGATTAATGCTGCAAAACATCCGTAATCTGAATTTAGGAGATTTGAGTGAAAGCTTTCCTGCGATTTTTATTATCGCGATGATTCCTTTCACTTATAGTATTGCAGATGGAATCGCTGTTGGCTTTATTTTGTATCCGATCTTAAAGATTGCAATTGGAAAAGCAAAAGAAGTCTCCGTTACGTTATACGTCATTGCTAGCCTATTTCTTTTTAACTTTGTATTTCATATATTTGGTTAATGACTGAAAAATTCCAAAACACTAAAGCAAGTGAAGCTAAATACCTCGTTATTCTTCACTTGCTTTTTAAGCTTCGATCATTAAAAGAGAGATCCACAGATCAACCTCAAAAACCCTTCAATGAATTCGTATATCTTGCAAATTAAAGATGAATTTTCACGCAATCCAGCCATCAATAAAAGGGGACATGTTCGCCTGTAATTCCGAGAGCATGAAAAAAATCTTTCCAGAGTTGAAGAACGCAATAGAAAATGGGAAAATAGAAGGAGACAAGGAAATGGAAGAATGATGGGCAATTTTTCAACTAAAGGAAATTGATGCTCCTTGTGTTGAGGAAATAGGCAGTCAGTACTTCAATAGGTCAATAAGCAATAAACAATCATTGCTTGTGGAGAATATACCATGAAAAATATACAAAATTGTATTTCTTTTCACAATAATCAATATATTGAATTTGTTAAGGAATACTTTAGTTAAAGTAAAACTTTTTATAGTAATATAATTAGAGTAAGTAAGGATTCTTAAAATTTACATTCGTCTGTACACAGATTAGGATGAGGATAAGGGAAGAAAAACTTAACCTGCTTAGTAAGGGAATTGGGAGGAAGATTGACGATTGTCAAAACAAAGTCTTATTAAACGAATTTTAATGACAGTATTTATATTGATAGTAGGAGTTTTTATTTATATTTATTTTTCTGCATTTTTACCTGTGTTATTAGCTCTTTTAACAGCCATTGTTTTTGAGCCTTTTGTTAAATGGCTTCAGCAAAAGTTAAAGGCAGAAAAAAGATTGCTACCGGTTATAATTGTTTTTTCAACTTTTATTATCATATGTGGTGCTAGCTTGTACATTATCTTAACTAAGGTTGCAAGCTCCATATATGAGTGGTCCATTAATATACCCGAATATGCAGTAGAAATACAACAATTTACTAATAATCTAATTGTTCGATTTAATCAGTTTGTTGAAGAAATTCCACAAGGTCACCTGATTATTATTGAGTTAGAAAAACAGTCAGATGCCCTCATTAATACCGTAACGCAAATTACTACACAATTAATTAATTCTCTTGGTATATGGCTACAGTCTATCCCTAATATGTTATTTGTGACACTTGTTTATTTGATTACTTTTTTCTTAATCAGTTTAGATCTACCGAAATTAGTCACCATATTTTACAACTTATTTAAAACAGAGACATCGGACAAATTGCGTTTTGTTTCTCAGCAGATGAACAAAGTCTTTTTAGGGTATTGGAAAGCACAATTTGTTCTTAGTATTGGGGTTTTCCTTATTACCTATATTAGTCTTCTATTTATTTCACCGCGGGCTGCCCTGATTATGTCAATTATAATTTGGGTGGTTGATATTATTCCACTTTACGTTGGTCCTGCACTTATCCTTGTTCCATGGGGGATCTTGGCTGCCATAATTGGAGATATGAATACAGGTATTCAACTTATTGTTCTTGCTGTTATCCTTCTTATCCTAAGGCGTGCCATTGAACCGAAAGTGCTGGGTGATTCAATAGGTCTTAATGCATTGCCAACGGTACTAACAATGTACTTCGGTTTTGTGTTTTTTGGTGTCATGGGATTGATATTGGGCCCTTTTGTTTACATTGCCATCCGTTCAGCAAAGGATTCAGGATTGTTTGATTTTGCATTAAAGAAAACACAGGAAAAAACTTGAGGTATGTATGGGCAAACTTTATAACAAAAAAGGGGCATTCGTAAAGAATCGCCCCTTTTAACGTTGGGATTATATGATTTACGGATTTGTCGACCATAAGCCTGCTGTTTTGATGAATACTCTTGGGTTTAGTTTTAAACCTGCGACAAGGAGATCAGCTAAATCCTCCGGTTGCATCACATTTTCAGTGTTTCCAGAAATGAGATTTGTTTCAATTGCTAAATCAGTGGCCACGGTGCTCGGTGTTAATGCTGTGACGCGGATATTATGCTTTCTCACTTCCATCATTAGCGATTCGCTTAATCCTAAAACAGCAAATTTAGAGGCGCTGTAGGCACTTGTTACAGGAGCACCTTTTTGACCAGCCGTAGAAGAAATATTGACGATATCACCGGATTTTCTTTCGATCATCTCTGGTAAAACGGCTCTTGTTACATTGTAGACACCCATTACATTTACGCGGATAATGTTCTCCCATTCTTCTGGTGTCAAGTCTAGGAAGCCTCCGAATTTAGCTGTTCCAGCATTGTTAATGAGGATATCAATGGGACCAAGATCTGATTTGATATGTTCAACTGCATGGCTAACCGCTTCAAGGTCTGCAACATCTGCTGTTGCTGCGGAAATATTGATATCATAGGTTTCAAGCTCGGCAGCAACCTTCTCAAGATTGGACATTGTCAAGCCTATTAATCCTAAGTTAACACCTTCTTTTGCTAATGCTACGGCGACTGCATGTCCAATACCTCTGCCTGCACCGGTAATGATAGCTGTTTTTCCTTTTAGTGAGATCATATCATCATCCCTTATCAAAGATTTTTAAAACATTACATTTGTAATTAAAAACGAAGGAGGATGAAAATGCAAAATTTTTACCTCAGCGTCGTGATAAGTTTTTTAATTCGCTCTATATATTGAAAAAACTTGATCTTTACAGATCGGTGTATTATTATTTAAATCGTAATCTTTACGATTTAAATACGATTGCTATCTGGCTTTGTCCCTCATTTTATGAAAACTTATGTTCACGATTTAGTAAGTAAAAAGGAGGAGCTATCATTATATTTTAAATCGTAATAATTACGAATTAACTAAAGGAGTGCTAATAAAGTATGGGAAAAATACCAGTAACAGTATTAAGCGGATACTTAGGATCTGGAAAAACAACGTTGCTAAATCATATTTTGGCTAATCGAGATAATAAAAAAATTGCCGTTATCGTCAATGATATGAGTGAAGTAAATATAGATGCCTCGATGATCAAGCAAGGAGGATTTTCTAGAACCGATGAAAAGTTAGTGGAGCTTCAAAATGGTTGTATTTGCTGTACATTAAGGGAAGATTTGATCATTGAAGTGGAAAAACTTGTGAAGCAAGGTGATATTAACTACATTGTAATCGAGTCTTCTGGAATTTCAGAGCCAATTCCTGTTGCTCAAACCTTTACTTATATTGATGAGAACTTAGGGATCAATTTAAGTGAATTATGTAAGTTGGATACAATGGTAACGGTTGTCGACGCGAATCGTTTTTGGCATGATTTTGCTTCAGGGGAAACTTTGCTTGAGCGAAATCAAGCCAACGATGAACTGGACACGCGCGAAGTCGTTGATTTATTAATCGATCAAATTGAATTTGCTAATGTGCTTCTTTTAAATAAAATTGATTTAGTCGATAAAGAGGATGTTCAAGAATTGAAAGCTGTCCTTCAAAAATTAAATCCAGGCGCAAAAATAGTGGAAAGTATTCAAGCACAGGTGCCTTTACATGAAATTTTAGATACTAATCTATTTGATTTTGAGGAAGCAAGTCAAGGAGCAGGCTGGATAAAAGAATTGAATGAGGAACATGTTCCAGAGACAGAAGAGTATGGAATTTCTTCCTTCGTTTATCGCAGAAAAAGACCTTTTCATCCGGAAAGATGGATGAAATGGCTCGAACAGTGGCCAGAGGATATTGTACGGGCAAAGGGCTTTTTCTGGCTAGCCACTCGCAATCATATAACAGGCTTACTTTCACAAGCAGGTCCTTCTATTATGATTCAGGGAGCAGGTGAATGGATTGCGGCTTATTCTGAATCGGAAAGAGAACAAATGCTCAAGGAGGAGCCTGAGCTATTGGAAAGATGGGATGAAAAATTTGGAGATCGGATCATCGAACTCGTCATGATCGGGATCGATATGAACCAAAGAGAAATTGAATCGACATTAGATGATTGCTTGTTAACTGACGAAGAAATGAACATGAATTGGAGCGATTTGGACGATCCACTTCCAGCATTCACAATCGCTAACTAATAAAGGAGGAAGAAAAATGAGAGTCAAAATTACTTTAGCATGCACAGAAACAGGAGATCGCAATTACATTACCACGAAGAACAAAAGAAATAACCCTGATCGGATTGAACTCATGAAATATTCGCCAAGATTAAAAAAACATACTTTGCATCGAGAAACGAAATAAGAGCATAATCACGAGATTTAGGAAACGTATCAAAGACTGATCTAGTTTCCCTATAGAGATGAAAAGGCATAGCGTAGTGGGCTTAAGAGGCTATGCCTTTTCCATTTGCTCTTTGGGCAGCGTATTCATGATGATTCGAAAAGGTAGAATATTTCAAGATGGTTTTTAACAATCTATCTGGTCATTCTACTAATTTAATTAACGAAGCTATTTAAAAATTTACTTGCATCACTATTAAATTTCCACGTTATACCGAATTTATCCACTAACAAACCAAAACTTGCTGACCACGGTGTTGAAGATAACGGCATGAGCACTGTACCATCTATGGAGAGATTTTCGAAATAGTGTTGATTCATTTCAGGTTCAGCATCAATAATACTAATTAAAACGTTATTTCCTTTTTGCACCTCACCGGTCACGGCTTGCATAGAAGGCAGTACATCAGAGAGCATTAAGATATTCCCTGAAAACTCAATTCGAGCTTCCATAATCATGTTTTGTTCTTCTTCTGATAATGGAAAGTTTGGATCTTGACCAAAAGCACCAAATCTCACTTTTTTGCTGCTTGTTACTTGTAGTGCCTGTTCGTAAAAGGTTAGAGCCTCTGCTGCCTTCCCATCAAATTGTAGATACGCTATAGTGTTCATCGTGTATTTCCTCCTTTCATGATTGAAGTATAATAGGAGATAGGCGACATATGTATGTCGTATATGGGAGGATAATATGAAAAAAATTGAGAGACTTATCTCGATCGTGATGATCTTGTTACAGAAGGAAGTGGTTTCGGCATCAGAGTTCAGTCATCTTTTTAATGTGTCGAAGCGAACGATTCAGCGTGATATGGAGGCATTAAGTTATGCCAACATCCCCATTTATGCCGAATATGGTACTGGAGGGGGATATGCGCTTATGGAAGAATATAAGTTCGATAAACGATTATTAAACCACAAAGATATTGAAAATATACTCGTAGCTTTAGGTGGGTTTGAGCAGTTAATCACGAATAATGAAATTCAAGCAACGATTCAAAAAATCGCAGGAATGACTAACGTCAAAATCTCTCCAAAACTTGATTTAACTTTTTACGAGTGGCCAGGGCGAAAGGAAATCAAAGAAGAACTTGCTTTTATTACTCAAGCGATTGAGAAACATTGGTTATTAAAATTTGATTATGTGGATCAAAATGGAAACACAACAAGTAGAGCTGTAGAACCGTATAAAATTCATTTAAGCGAGATGCATTGGTACTTATTTGCTTATAGTTTAGAACGTGAAGACTATCGAACATTTAAATTGACGAGGATTTTAAATCTCAAAAAAGATGGCGTTTTCGTCCCAAGATCAACTGCAAAGGCAAAAGAAGAAAAGGACAGTAAGCGGCAAAGCTTGGTGAGTGTACAACTGTTGCTCGATGTTGCTGTAAGAGAGCAATTCATCGAGAGATATGGAAAAAATACAGTTACAAAAGTGGATAAGAGAAGCTATATAACGACCATTGAACTGCCTGACAGTCCATATGCCTACCAGTTTTTAGCTGGATTTGGAAATAAAATTAAAATATTGCAGCCAAAAAGTTTTATCGCAAAATATTTAAGTTTTTTGGAAGAAACAGTGAAGCTGTACAAATAAAAAGGATCAGGAATGGCTATTTTCTTTTTCCATTTCTCGTGGCTGTTCTAATTGTCCAATCGAAAGGGCCTGATATTTTTGTAAGAGTTCAATTATTTTTCTCGTTTGCTCTGTTTCACATTGTAGAATAATGGTCGCCTCATCCATTCTATCTGCTTGTTTCTTTCTATTTTTTCTATTTTTAACGAGAGAATAAGCAAGTAATCCGAATGCAAAGCCAATGACGGTTCCGAAGAGTCCCCAGAGAATGGGGCCTAGAGTTAAGACAAATCCGCTGGAAGCTCCAATTACAGCGCCTGCAGTCCCAAATGAAATCCCTACTTCAAAAGCGTGGGGACTATTTAGATCATTTTTGTTTTCACCTGAGTCCATAAACACAATCAGTATACGTTTTCTTGATATGATTTTTTCCAGTTCAGCAAGTGCTTGCTCTAACTCAATTGATTGTTTAAATAGACCGATGATCAACATGAAAATAAGCACCTACCTGATTACGTAAATAGTCGCAGTCTAGCCTGTTGGTATTTATTTGCTAAAAAATAGCGCTGCTCTATTTGAAAAAGCTTGTTGTGTTCAATGCTTGTTCGATATGAGAAGTAAATAGAGCCGAATAACACGGATGGCATAAAGAGAAGCCAATGGGGATGAAGTATAGCAATCGATTCTTCAATATGACCCTGTAAGAGCAAACAAAGGGAATGATGCAAGTTAGAAAGCGATGCATAAATCCACCACCAAAACATGGCATAGAAGGCTAGTCCAAAACGATGATTGTATAACTGGCCTAACCCAGGCAAGAAGAAAGAGTATAAAGCGCCAATGATTGGATTTTTCTTTTCGATGTATTGAATTTCTACTGGGGAAATATGCAATGTACGATTGCCTTTGTATTCCAAAACAGCAAGATGATGGAGCTTATTTTGATATATTGCTGAACGATAGCTATCCGCGATTGCTATTAAATAAATGGTCAAGTACCCAAAGGCCCATTTAGGTTCGATTACTACTTTGGCAAGTTCAAATTGACCACAGAAGGAATAGACCATGGCTTCATTAATATGGGCCAATGTATTAAGGATCACCTCGGCTAAAGTTAAAAAGGTGCCTCTTAAATATTGGCAAAGCAAGTAATGGCCAAAACCTGGAAATACAGCAGACCACCAGGCAACCATATACGGATTTTGCTGTTTTAATTGAGATACTCCAAACATAGTAACTTTTGCAAGAGAATGTCGATTCTGAGCTGCCATATATAAAACCTTCTCTATCCAGTTTTAACCATAGTATGGGATAAACTGTAAAATTTCATGCGTATTAGATTGTTTTCCTTTTTAATGGGTAGTGAAGCATTGGCTTAATAAGGATGATTAGTAGACTAAGTAGTGCCTTTGTGCTTCATACCTTTGTTATCTTCTTCCTTTCGTTGAGTTTTGGGACAGAAAAATGAAAAAGATGTAGGGAAACAACTGTTTTTGCATCCCTACATCTTTTTTTCCGTATTAGTATGCTGCTTAAGGTGGTTTAACAGTCCACCAAGATGGTCTTCAAACAAGTTATCTACGGCTTCTTGAGCTTTTTTCTGAAAAATTTCGTATTGAAGGAGTAACTCTTTCCCAGCAGGAGTTAAAGTAGTTCCCTTTTTCCTATTTCCTTGCTGACGCTCCACTAACTGCATAGCTAATCTTTCTTCTGTGGCCGTTACTTTTCCCCAAGCTGCTCGATATGACATTCCTAACAAAGCGGCAGCCTGACTCATTGAACCAGTGCGTTCAATTTCACGAAACAATCGAATGCGGCCAAGTCCAAAAATCACTTCGTTGTTAAGTTCGATCCAAATTTTGGATTTTACTTTGAGAGATTGTTTATCATTCATTTCCACTCCTCCTTCTCTATAAATCTACCACTGACCTCTTCATGAGCAAAGACCATAAATTGTCATTCGTATGAACTTTTAGAGCTAGTGGTTAAAGAAAAGGGATGGAGAGTAGATAAAATTGTAGATTAGTGCGAAGCCTTGAGATGAGCATTGGACAAGGTGAAGACTCATGCGGGCAGTTTGGAGAAGGTATTGTTTATTTATAATAGACGCCATTTGTTTTTCTGTGCCTAGTAAAATATTTTGCTAATACGCGGCGAATTGTCCGTTTGTTTATGTCAGCTTTACACCAATCGTAAATGTTGTGTGTAGTGAGTTTTTTGTCTGGAAATAGCAAGATATATTCATGCGTCTGTCTTAAAATGGCGGATTCCAATTTTTCTTTTTGACCACAATTTTTGCATTCCAAATGACGGTGATATAAAGAGATTAAAAAGGAGTGGCAATAACTACAATATATTCCTTTTTGCAATTGTTCAAACTGGAATTTTGGCAAAGTTAGAAATGGATTTTTATTGTGATGAAGAGAGAGTAAAGTTTCAGCCAATTTTTTATGCTTTTCGTTCAATCTTGAACGAGGATGATTTAGTTCTTTTAAAAAACGGGTAATTTGCGTTGGAAAAATAATGGGAGAGTCCACTTGGGCTTGATATAAGGTGAATTCAGGATTGATAAAAATTAAATACGACTCAATGGGAAAAGGCTGGTCAATGGTTTGAAGTAGTTGCCGCAGGAGAGTGGTGCATCGTCTTAATTGATCAATCGGGTTTTTATATTCATTATCAGAGATGACAGAATAAAGCTTGTCCGAGTTTAAATAAAAGTCACCTTCATAGTTTTTAATGTCGATAAGATAGATTGTACTCTGTGAAATAATCAGTGTATCAATTTGGAAATAAGAATTGTGAACTTCAAGCAATAAATCATTAATAATATATCGTTCCTCTTGTAAATCATCGAGTAATGAGTCAAATTTCTTTTCACCCTCAAAACCTTTTTCGAGATTAAAATAGTGACGCTTCTCATTCTTGCTCAACTCCATCCGCCTGTGTAAATACCTCAGAATCAATAATTCCTCTGATTCCGTTCGTTCTTTAAGTAGCATAAGCCACATCCTTTCGTATTTTTCTACATTCTAGTTTATAAAAGTTTGGCAACTATGGGAGACGATTTTAGGAATATTTTGTTAACTCTAGTGGGATTTAATGAATTGTGTGTTGACTAATAGAGTCGAGCAATTTCCTTGCTTGAGTTGGAATGAAGCTTAATTTCGACTGGAAGCACAGAGGGTTTAGGATTTGGAGTTCGAATGGGTTCGTATTGGACTTGCAGAGGGCTATGGAATCAAAGTCCGAATCGCAGTCGTATTGGACGTGAAGGAAGCGAGAATTAGGAAAGAAAGTCCGAATCGCAGTCGTATTGGACGTGAAGGAAGCGAGAGTAAGAAAAGAAAGTCCGAATCGCAGTCGTATTGGACGTGAAGGAAGCGAGAGTAAGGAATCAAAGTCCGAATCGCAGTCGTATTGGACGTGAAGCAAGTGAGAATTAGGAAAGAAAGTCCGAATCGCAGTCGTATTGGACGTGAAGGAAGCGAGAGCTAGAAAAGAAAGTCCGAATCGCAGTCGTATTGGACGTGAAGGAAGCGAGAGTAAGGAATCAAAGTCCGAATCGCAGTCGTATTGGACGTGAAGGAAGCGAGAATTAGGAAAGAAAGTCCGAATCGCAGTCGTATTGGACGTGAAGGAAGCGAGAGTAAGAAAAGAAAGTCCGAATCGCAGTCGTATTGGACGTGAAGCAAGTGAGAGTAAGAAAAGAAAGTCCGAATCGCAGTCGTATTAGCCGTGAAGGAAGCGAGAGTAAGGAATAAAAGTCCGAATCGTGCAAATACAAGAGAGGAGTCTTGATAAAAGCCGCTGCTGTCAAGGAACAATAAAGCAACTATCGCCCTCCCACTTCGATGTCTGTTGTTTCCGGGCCCCAGTAACGGGCTCTTTAGTCAATGTCGACGAGGAAATCAGAAGGGAAACTAGTCGGCCCTAGCATCATAGTCCCAAATATAGAAGAGCGACTTGATGACCGCAGCGCTGAAAAAGAAAATAAATAAATAGCAGAGGGAAGAATAGGCTGTCGTCCAGCCGTTGATATAAGTAAATACACGAAATTTAACCGAAGTCCACTCAATTAATGTAGTGAGTCCGCTCCAACAGATAATAAATAGTCCAAAAACACCCGCCCCCATTTTCCATTTCGATAAAATCCAGGCAAAAAAGTAGCCGTAGATGGAATAGTTTACGATATAGACCAACACGTCGAATATTTCGAGCTTTGGAGAATCTGTAATGGTGTAGAAATCAAAGGGATAGCTAGCTGCCATTAGAACGTCAGCATTAAGATCAATAACAGCAAAGAACAGAAAAATGGACAGCGTCAAATCTTTCGGCATGCTCTTAGGCATTTTAATGAAAGCAATGAGTAACAATAGCATGCTTACTAATATAAACCATTCATTGTGATCAAAGTTAGAGGGAGCCTTAAACATGTTGGCCATCTCCGTTCCATCGTTTTGAGTTCAAGAAAGCAAAGAAAGCAATTGAAAGCAATGTGAATGTAAACCAAAAAAGAGCGGAAAAGCCGATATTCCAATGCTTATATTCGATAATTCCAGTTAGCTCGACGATTTTCTCAAAGAGCATAAAAATTAGGGCTCCTAAAATGGTTGTAGCCCATTTGAGAGGAGATGTTAAAAAGCTATATAGACTCATCAGCAATATCATTACACCGGGCAAAAGCAACTTTTGAAAAATATGAAAGGCAATAAAATGATCGACAGTCATAGGCTTTTCGATTAGTTCGAGATTCGTAAAAATCGCATTAATCATTAAGCCTGAAATAAGAAGGAGAAAAAGCCATATCGGGATTAGCTTTGTTAAGGGAAGGGCATTGAGTTTATTAAAGAACAATAAGAATAAGCAAAACACAAGAAAAAATAAATAAGTAAGCAAATTTCAACACACCTTTGATTAAGTATTTCATTTTAGTATTTACACGTAGGTTCGCTTTTATTGAACGAAAAAATGCAACAAATTTTTAAAATGAACAGGAATGGAGATAGTAAAAGTATCAAAGTAAAAGGAGGAACTTGCGTGGAAAAACTACTTCAAGGTCAGGTTGCTTTTATTACTGGGGCAGGTTCTGGGATTGGGAGAGCGGCAGCGCTCAAGTTAGCTGAGAACGGAGCAAAAATTGCTTTAGTCGATTTACATAAGGAGAACATAGAAGAAGTAAAAAGCCAAATAGAACAATTGGGAAGCGACGCTCTCGTTCTAGAGGTAAATGTTTCTTCTCCTAAGGAAGTGGAGAATGCTTATAAAGAAATGATGCACCGTTGGGGAAGAGTAGATATTGTTTTTGCTAATGCTGGAATAAATGGGGTAGTAACGCCGATAGAGGATTTGGAGCCAAAGGAATGGGAACTTACACTCTCTAATAATTTAACAAGTACTTTTTTTACGGTAAAATATGCAGTCCCTCATATGAAATCAGCCGGTGGAAGCATCATTATTACAAGTTCAATTAATGGAAACCGCGTTTATAGGAATATAGGGATGTCTGCCTACAGCACCTCTAAAATCGGACAAATGGGATTTGGGAAAATGGCTGCTCTTGAATTGGCAGAGTACCAAATCAGAGTCAATATGATCTGTCCAGGTGCGATAGAAACCAATATTAATGAAAATACGTGGAAAGAAGAAGACAATTTAAAAAAGGTGGAGATTCCTATTCAATATCCGGAGGGAAATCAGCCGCTTGAGCATCGCTCAGGAAGGCCTGAACAGGTTGCCGATCTGGTCTTATTTCTCGCTTCGAGCCAATCGAGTCATATAACCGGGAGTGAAATTTATATTGATGGTGCGGAGTCCCTTTTATAAGTAGAAAGCTCGCAATCACAAATTTTAAAAAAGTAGTTGACAAAACATGTATATACAAGTTACGATGAAAACGCAATCATATAACATGTATATACAAGTTGTCCAAATAAATTTTTGAGAGTGGGGGAAAGACATGAGTAAATACACTCAACCGGCACAAGAGCTACTTGAGCATATCGGCGGCAGCGATAATATTTCTGTTGTAACACATTGTGCGACAAGAATGCGTTTTGTCTTAAAAGATCCGAAAAAAGCAAATGTTGAAAAGATAGAAGCCATTAGCCTTGTGAAAGGAACGTTTACACAGGCGGGACAGTTTCAAGTAATCGTTGGGAATGAAGTCTCATCTTTTTATAATGAATTTACGAAAATAGCGGGAGTAAGTGATACATCAAAAGATGAAGCAAAGGAAGCAGCTAAGCAAAATATGAACTTCCTGCAAAGAATGATTGCTCATCTTGCAGACATCTTCACACCACTTATTCCAGCAATTGTTGTTGGGGGTCTTATCCTTGGTTTCCGAAATGTAATCGGTGACATTAAAATGTTTGAGGATGGAACGAAGACATTAGTTGAGATTTCTCAATTTTGGGCTGGAACGCATGCCTTTTTATGGCTTATCGGGGAAGCAATTTTCCACTTCCTACCTGTGGGTATTACGTGGGCTGTAGCAAGGAAAATGGGAGCTACTCCAATCCTCGGTATTGTCCTCGGAATTACGCTCGTGTCACCGCAACTTTTAAATGCTTACGGGGTTGCAGACGCAACGGAAATTCCATTCTGGGATTTTGGATTTGCTCAAATTGATATGATTGGTTATCAGGCTCAAGTTATACCGGCAATTTTTGCTGGCTTGCTTCTTTCATATCTTGAATTGCAATTAAGAAAAATTGTACCGAATGCAGTTTCTATGATTGTTGTTCCATTCTTTGCATTAGTTCCAACTGTATTAATTGCTCATACTGTTCTTGGACCAATCGGGTGGCAAATCGGAGCTTTTATTTCTGATATTGTCTATTCTGGTTTGACTTCCGCATTTGGTTGGTTATTTGCAGCGGTATTTGGCTTTGCCTATGCACCGCTAGTTATTACAGGATTGCACCATATGACAAATGCCATTGATCTTCAATTGATGAGCGAGTTCCACGGTACAAATCTTTGGCCAATGATTGCCTTATCAAACATTGCCCAAGGATCTGCTGTTTTAGCAATGATTTACATCAATCGCAAGAATGAAGAAGAAAAGCAAGTTTCGATTCCAGCGACAATCTCTTGTTATCTTGGGGTAACGGAGCCGGCGATGTTCGGGATTAACTTGAAATATGGCTTCCCATTCTTAGCAGCGATGATTGGCTCAGCAGTTGCGGCTGTAATTTCAGTAGGAAGCAATGTAATGGCGAACTCCATTGGTGTAGGCGGATTGCCAGGAATTCTTTCAATTCAACCTCAGCATATGGCTACATTTGCGATTGCGATGGTTGTAGCGATTGTGATTCCATTCATTCTAACCATTATCTTTGCAAGAGCTAATGTAGGCAAAATTTCTTTTAATCGCAAATAAAATAAGGGAGAGGGACATTCACTTGTTCCTCTTTTACTATTCAGGTAAATTAAATGTGTGGAAATGGAGCTCTTTGCTGTTGGGATAACCGCTAGAAAAAATCATCTTGATTTGAGATAAGCTAAATGATCTCAAAACCAAATAAAAAAGGTAAAGGGCAGGTGAGTAGGTTGACTCAACCTTGGTGGAAAAAAGCAGTTGTTTATCAAATTTATCCAAAAAGTTTTTGTGATACGACCGGCAATGGTGTCGGTGATATACAAGGAATAATACATAAATTGGATTATCTAGCCAACCTCGGTGTCGATGTTGTGTGGATTACTCCGATTTATGATTCACCGCAAAATGATAATGGCTACGATATTCGCGATTACTTTAATATATATGAGCCGTATGGAACGATGGAGGATTTTGAGCAGCTTTTAGAAGAGGCGCATAAACGCGATATTAAAATTATTATGGATATTGTCGTCAATCATACATCTACTGAGCATCAATGGTTTGTTGAATCCCGTTCTTCCAAGGAGAACGAATATCGCGACTTTTATATTTGGAAGGATGGTAAAGATGGGGAGCCTCCGACAAACTGGGAGTCAAAGTTTGGAGGTAATGCGTGGCAATATGATGAGCAAACTGGCCAGTATTATCTTCATTTGTTTGATGTAACACAAGCGGATTTGAATTGGGAAAATAATAAAGTCCGAAGTGCCGTCTACGAGATGATGAAGTACTGGCTTGATAAGGGGGTTGATGGCTTCCGCTTGGATGTGATTAACCTCATTTCAAAGGATCAGCAATTTTTAAACGATGAACTACCTGGAGATGGGCGAAAGTTTTACACAGATGGACCGAAAATTCATGAGTATCTTCATGAAATGAATAAAGAGGTATTTTCAAAATATGATATGATGACGGTCGGGGAAATGTCTTCGACCTCAATTGAAAATTGCATTAAGTATACAAATCCAGAGCGTCAAGAACTGGACATGGTCTTTAGTTTCCATCACCTGAAGGTTGATTATCCGAATGGAGAAAAGTGGACAAAAGCTGATTTTGATTTTTTAAAGCTAAAGCAAATTCTCTCCGAATGGCAAGTGGAAATGCATAAAGGAGGCGGTTGGAACGCCTTATTCTGGTGCAACCATGATCAACCGAGAATCGTTTCCCGCTTCGGCAATGACGGGGAGTATCATCGTGAATCAGCAAAAATGCTGGCGACAACCATGCATATGATGCAAGGGACTCCTTATATTTATCAAGGAGAAGAATTTGGAATGACCAATCCAAATTTTGATAAGATTGACGATTATCGCGATATTGAATCATTAAACATGTTTCAAATTTTAAAGGCTGGCGAAAAATCGGAACAAGAGATTTATGATATTCTTAAACAAAAGTCCCGGGATAATTCAAGAACGCCTGTTCAATGGGATGACAGTGAATATGCTGGATTTACAACTGGCACTCCGTGGATAGGGACGGCAGCCAACTACAAGGAGATCAATGCGAAAAATGCTTTAGCGGACGATAATTCGATTTTCTATCATTATCAAAAATTAATCCAACTAAGAAAAGATTATGATATTGTGACAGATGGCAATTATCAATTGATTTTACCGGAGCATGATGCTATTTTTGCTTATATACGGGAAAATGCTGCGGAAAAATTATTGGTGGTAAACAACTTCTATGCAAATGAGGTGGAGTTTACGTTACCAGAGCATGTGGACATCGAGGGCTATGTAAGTGAAATTCTCCTTTCAAACTATCCTAATTCATCACAGGAGCTGAAAGGATTTACACTGCGTCCGTATGAATCGATTATCTACTATTTAAAAAAGTAAATTGGAGTTTTTATCATGATGAATAAGTATTTAATGATTCATAACGATATTGTTGAGAAAATAGAGGCGGGGGAACTCGCCTTTAATTCTCTTTTGCCTTCAGAGCATGAGTTGAAGGATCATTATAATACTTCAAGGGAAACCATTCGGAAGGCGTTAAATCTGCTATCACAAAATGGCTATATTCAAAAGATTAGAGGCAAGGGCTCCATCGTGATTAAAAGTAAAAAGGTGGATTTCCCTGTTTCCGGCCTGACTAGCTTTAAGGAATTAACAACGAAAATGGGGAAAAAGCACCGGACCATCGTTCATGAACTGTCGTTAGTAAGGCCGGAGCAGCATATTCAAAGCCAACTCTCCCTTTCAAGCAAGGACTTTGTTTGGCAAGTTTTCCGCGTGCGAGAGATTGATGGAGAAAATGTTATTTTAGATAAGGATTATTTAAGTAAAAAATTTGTTCCCGAGCTGACAAAGGAAGTCTGTGAAAACTCAATCTATGAATATCTTGAAAATGATTTACAGCTAAATATAAGCTTTGCAAAAAAGGAAATCATCGTTGAGGAGCCGACAGAGGAAGACAGGAGGCTGCTGGATCTAGATGGCTTCCACAATGTTGTCATCATTAAAAACTATGTCTATTTAGAAGATGCTAGTTTGTTTCAATATACGGAATCACGACATCGTCCAGATAAATTTAGATTTGTTGATTTTGCAAGACGAAATCACGTATAAAAAAATAGTGCGCGATTAAAATGAAGATCTCTTAAACAATAAAAGAGTCCATTTGGTCCTTTATCGAACTAGAGAATCTTCTTTTTTATGCCGGTGTAGCTTTTTGGCTCATTTCGTATGAAACCTTAGTTTCGCACGAAGTGGGCCAAAAATCGTTTTACCGAACATTAGGATTAAAAGAAGCTTTTTATAAATAATTATCGGAATATTCGAATTTATACACTTGCAACTTAATATAGTAAAAGTAAACATGCTTAAAATGACTTTGTAACAATGGCAAAAGTGAAAAGAGGGGGGAATGGAATGCTGCATATTGTAGCATGTATTAAGCAGGTTCCAGATACGAAAATAATTAAAATGAATCCGAAAACGAACACAATGGATAGGAGAACGGCGCCGGCAATTTTAAATCCGTATGACGCCCATGCAGTGGAAGAGGCTGTGCGTTTAAGGGAGCGGTATGGGGGGACCGTATCCGTCTTAACGATGGGACCGCCGCCTGCGGTGAAAGCGATTAAAAAATGCATTGAAATAGGTGCTGATGAAGGCTATTTGATTACAGATCGGAGGTTTGCCGGGGCAGATACGCTCGCGACCAGTTATGCATTAACGAAGGCGTTAAACAAAATTTCAAAAGAGAATCCTGTTGATTTAATTATTTGTGGAAAAATGTCAATTGATGGTGATACTGGACAAGTCGGACCTGGAATTGCAAGACGCCTCGATATTCCTCCACTTACCTCTGTCAATAAAGTGATCGAGATTAACAAACAAGAAGGAAAGGCGATAGTTCAGCGGAAATTGGAAGATGGTTATGAAGTGGTTCAATCAACGTTACCCTGCTTATTTTCTGTTGAAAAAACCATTAATGAAGTGCCATATGCCCCGTTTCCAAATATGCTGAAGGCAGCAAAATACAATCCATATATTTGGTCTGTTGATGATTTAGAAGACGTGGATATTAAACAATTAGGATTGAAGGGCTCGCCAACAATCGTTTCAAAGGTTTGGGCACCGCCAAAACCAGAGGGCGGCACGATGCTGGAAGGAAACCGCCAGGAGCAAGTGGAGCAATTGCTTTCCGTTCTGCTCGAGAAGAAAGAATTGTTTATGACAAAGGGGGAATCATAATGGATTTCCAAGATTATCAAGGTGTTTGGGTGTTTATTGAGGAAAAGGATGGTGCCATTGCTCCAGTATCACTTGAGTTGCTAGGGGCAGGGAGAAGGCTAGCTGATAAAAGGGGAGTTGAGCTAGCAGGTGTGCTCATTGGCGATCATATTAAGCATCTTGCCAAGACGCTCTTTGAATATGGGGCGGATTTAGCATACGTTTATGATGATCCTATTTTTAAACATTACCGTACAGAGTCTTTTATGAAAGCCTTGTTGGATTGTTCAGCAAAATATAAGCCGGAAATTATTCTTTACGGCGCAACTTCGACAGGGAAGGATTTGGCGAGCGCAGTGGCAACCGATTTGCCAACAGGTTTGACGGCAGATACTACCGAGTTGGATGTGGAGGAGGATACTGGGCTATTGCTCGCAAGTCGACCTGCTTTTGGTGGAAATATTATGGCGACCATTTTATGTAAGAAATATCGTCCGCAAATGGCTACTGTGAGGGCAAAAGTTATGAAAGCGCTACCTCCTGAATCTGGGAGATTAGGGCGGGTAGTAGAGGAGAGCATCTTATTGCAAGAAGAGGATATCCGCACAAAAGTATTGGAGATTGTGAAAGAAACAACAAAAAAGGTGCGAATTGATGAAGCAGATATTATTGTTGCTGGTGGAAAGGGACTAGGAAGTGCAGAAGGATTTCAATTGGTCCACCAATTGGCAGAGACGTTAGGTGGAGCTGTTGGAGCGAGCCGGGATGTGGTAGAAGCAGGGTGGGTTGAACATGCTCATCAAGTAGGGCAAACAGGGGTTACGGTAACCCCTAAAATCTATATAGCGATCGGTATCTCTGGAGCGATTCAACATATTGTAGGGATGAAGAATTCAAGCCTTATTATCGCGATTAATAAAGATCCGCAGGCACCCATTTTCGAATCATGTCACTACGGAATCGTTGGGGATGCATTTGAAATTGTTCCACTTTTAATAGATAGATTTCAAGAGGTAATGTCAAAAGAGGGGGTTAGCCATGTCTGAGAAGTTTGATGCTATTGTTGTTGGGGCTGGACCGGCAGGGACTTCGTGTGCACATGATTTAGCAAAGGGGGGAGCGCATGTCCTGCTCTTGGAAAGAGGGGAATACCCTGGTTCAAAGAATGTTATGGGTGGAGTTCTCTATCGGAAAATGATGGAGGATATTATTCCTGAATTTTATAAGGAGGCTCCGCTCGAGCGCCCGATTGTGGAACAGAGATTTATGATGATGGATAAGGAATCAGCAGTTACTTTTAGCTATAAAGGGATGGAATGGGGAAAGGAACCCTATAATAATTTCACGGTTTTGCGGGCGAAATTTGACCAATGGTTTGCTGATAAAGCTGTACAACAAGGAGCAATTCTTATAAATGAAACCGTTGTACTCGAATGTATTGTTGAGAACGGCAAAGTCGTAGGCGTTCGGACAGATCGTCCGAATGGGGATGTGTATGCGGACGTAGTTGTACTTGCAGATGGGGTTAACTCACTTTTAGCCCAGTCACTTGGTTTCCACAAGGAATATCGACCAGATGAAGTTGCGTTAGCGACAATGGAAATCCTGAAGCTTGATAAAAAGGTGATCGAGGATCGCTTTAATTTGGAGGATAATCAAGGCTGTACGATTGAACTGTTTGGAGACGCGACAAAGGGAATTTTGGGTACCGGATTCCTATACACGAACAAAGACACCTTAAGCATCGGGGTCGGCACGCTTTTATCAGGTTTAATTAAACATAAAATTAAACCATATGAGCTCCTCGAATATGTGAAAGCTCATCCAATGATTCGTACTCTCATTCAAGGAAGCGAACCTCAGGAATATTTAGCTCACCTTATCCCGGAAGGTGGCTATCACTCGATGGGGAGAATTGTTGGTGACGGGGTTATCGTCATTGGCGATGCTTCCCAATTAGTCAATGCGATTCATCGGGAAGGTTCGAATTTGGCAATGACTTCGGGCAGACTAGCGGCGGAAACGATCCTTTTAGCGAAAGAAGCGGGGGATTTCTCTGAAAAAGCACTCGATCATTATCGAGTTCGATTACTAGAAGGGTTTGTCGGTCAAGACATGAAAAAATATAAGGATTCAACCCATCATTTTGATCGAAACCCTCATTACTTCGATCAATATATTCCGATGCTCAATAAAGCTGCTAGCCAAATGTTTACGGTTGACGGGCAATCGAAATGGGAAAAACAAAAGAAAATTTGGAAGGATCTTGGCACGCCAAAGGAAAAAATGAAGATGGCTCGTGATATGTACCGGGCTTGGAAGGTGGTCAAGTAATGAGTGAACAGAAAAAGTATCAAACGATTGAAGAGAAACAGTATCTTGTTCGTTTTAATGCTGATACCAAATCGCATCTCCATGTGAAGGATGAAGAGATCTGCTTGACGAAATGTCCCGATAAAATTTGTACGATTTTTTGTCCAGCTGAGATTTATAAATGGGAGGACATCCGCATGCATGTCGGTTACGAGGGCTGTCATGAATGTGGGAGCTGTCGCATTGGCTGTCCTCACCAAAATATTAAATGGGAATATCCAAAGGGTGGGCACGGGATAGTTTTTCGCTTGGGATAGGCGCCTTTAAAATGAAAAATCTACACCGAAATGAAGCTCTCTCCTCTGAAATTATGTAATTCCGGAAAAAATAAAGTTGATTTCGGAAAAAATATAGATAATTCCGGAAAAATCGATTTGATTCCGGAAAAATACCTCGTAATTCCGGAAAAACTGTTCAATCACATAAAAAATCGCATGCGGAGTTAGCCGCGCATGCGATTTTTGCTGAATGAAACTTAAGCACTCTGCTTCCAGTCGGAAATATCTTCTTCGAGCGCAATATTGTATACTCTATTTCTTCTAGCTGTGATGAAGAATAGCACCATGAGGATGGCTGTTCCGATAAAACCACCAATCCAAGAAGCGCTTACGGACATTCTGAATCCAATTTGCGCATTAAGGATATACGTAATGACCATGACAAGCATGAAGGCGCCTGGGATAAGTGGGATGAAGTAATTCTTTTTGGCAATGTACAAGTACATCGCACCCACAAATAAGGCAATGACCGCTGTTGCTTGGTTGGCCCAGCTAAAGTATCTCCATAAAATATTGAAATCAATTTGGGTAAGAATGACAGATACAACGAATAAAGGCACGGCGATTAATAAACGTTTTGATAATTTCTTTTGCGCGATGTTTAAATACTCAGCAATGATCATACGAGCACTGCGGAAGGCTGTGTCACCTGATGTAATCGGTAGTATCACGACCCCAAGAATAGCAAGTGTTCCGCCGATTGCTCCTAACATGGCAATCGAGACATCGCTTACGACTGCTCCTGGTCCGCCTGCAGCTAATACTTCGTTTAAGCCATTGTAGCCATCAAATAAACTCATGGCTGCTGCGGCCCAAATCATCGCAATAATTCCTTCTGCAATCATCATTCCATAGAAAATTTTGCGTCCTTGTTTTTCCCTTTGTGTTGTACGGGAAATAATAGGTGTTTGTGTTGCATGGAAGCCTGATAATGCGCCACATGTAATCGTAAAGAAGATTAATGGGAAGATAGGAGCATTGTCAGGATGAAAATTGGACAGTGATAATTCTGGAATTGGAGCACCTGTCGCGACTAATGTAACACCAACGCCAACAGCACTGATGACAAGTAATGCTCCGAAATAAGGATAAAAACGACCAATAATTTTATCAACTGGCAATAATGTAGCTAAAATATAGTATAAGAAAATCGCTCCGATAATAACTCCTAAAGCAATTTTCCCATCCATGAGAACATGGAGCAGGCTTGCTGGTGTTGAGACGAACACCGTTCCGACTAATAAAAGAAGTAATACAGCAAAGGCATTTACGACGTGCTTCATTGCTTTTCCTAAAAACTTGCTGGCAAGCTCAGGCAAATGGGCGCCGCGGTTGCGAATCGAAATCATCCCTGTCAAATAGTCATGAACAGCACCGGCAAAAATACAGCCAATAACGATCCAAATGAAAGCAACCGGTCCGTAAAGCGCTCCCATAATTGGCCCGAAAATGGGTCCGGTTCCAGCAATATTTAAAAGTTGGATCAACGAGTTTTTCGGTGTGCTCATCGGCACATAGTCGACACCATCGCTGTTAACATAAGCTGGTGTCGCCCGCTCATCCTTGACTCCAAATACTTTTTCAACAAACTTTCCATATGTGAAATAACCGACAATTAAAAGGGCTATTCCCGTTAAAAATGTAATCATTCGCTTTTCCCCCTTAAAAATAAAGCGATTTCATAAAATCTTGAACAATAAGTCCTTAGTGATCTGCTTCTAGTATAAAAAATGAAATAGAATAAAAGGGGGATTTTTCACTGAGAGGTAGAAATTTGATATTATGATGTAAAATGAAAGGGTTATCATGCATCCGCTGTAACCCTTTCGAGGCTGAACATTAAATTTCTAATCTAGCACGTAATGCTTTGACATAATTTCGACTAACGGGCAGCAGTTCTTTTCGACCTGTAATCTCTAGTTGAAATGCACCGTTGAACCAAGGTGTTAAGCGGACAACATCATCTAAGTTGACGAGAAAGCTTTTATGAATTCGAAAAAAGCCGTGAGGAAGGAGGCGAGATTCCAAATCTTTTAATGCCATCTTTGTTTCATACTCTTTTTGCTTTGTTATAAGTTTCGTGATATTCTCTTCACGAACGATATATTGAATATCCTGTGGTTCAATGTAATAAATTTCTCCATCTGCTTCCACAGCCAGTTTGCCTAAGGGTTTAATGGGATCTTGCTCCCTCTCTCCAAAAATAATTTTTTCAATTCTTTTGACCGTCTCCTCCAGTTGTTCTTCATCATAAGGCTTTAATAAATAGTCAACCGCTTGATAACGAAAAGCCTCCGCTGCAAATTGAGGGTAGGCAGTTGCGAAGACGACTAATGGAACTTTCTTTAGTTCGAGTAGCGCTTCTGCTGCTTTCATCCCATTCATTTTTGGCATTTCGACATCAAGGAAAACGGCATCGGGCTGCAGCTGTATCGCCTTCATGATGGCTGCCTCCCCAGAGTCGGCTTCTCCAACAATTTTTATGGAAGGAAAGGCGTTTAATAAATGTCCCAGCTCATCACGGCTGTAGGGTTCATCGTCAACAATAAGTGTGCGTATTATTCTATCCATTAATATTCCACCTTATCAGTTGGCAAGGAAAAAGAAATTTCCGTGCCGCCATCGATTTCACTTTTAATTTGTAGCGCGGCTGTTTCTCCGAACATAATCGTTAGCCGACGATTTACATTATATAGAGCAAGACCGGTTCCGCTTTCCGAAATAATTGGCTGTTTGCAGACCTGTTCTGCTCTCTCTTTGCTCATTCCAACGCCATTATCTTTTATTTGAATGAAGCTACCCTGCCCCTGCTGCTTGATCGTAATTTCTAAAAGACAATTATTGTCCTTATCTTTCATCCCATGCTTAATCGCATTTTCGACGATCGGTTGTAGTGTTAAAGGCGGGATAGATTGGGTTAACACATCGTCATCAATATGATAGAAAACCTTTAATTTATTTGAAAACCTGACTTCTTCGATCGCAAGATATGCCTTTACATGTTTTAGCTCTTGCTCAAGTGTTGTTAGTTGATCTGTTGTGCTTGCGAGATTTTTTCGAATAAACTTCGATAAAGAAACGAGTAGTTTCCTTGCTTTATCGGGATCTATCCGCACGAGAGAAAGTATGGTATTTAATGAATTAAAAAGAAAATGTGGGCTTATTTGTGCCTGCAGTGCCTTGATTTCTGCTTCCTTTGCTAAATGATAAGCATTGTCCGCATCAGCAATCTCGAGCTGATTGCTTAGCAGAGTGCTTAGACCGCTAATGAGCTCCATAATGACAGGAGTAACTTCTTTTTCAGAGCGAAAGTATAATTTCAGTGTACCAATTGTTTTTCCTCGCTGCTTTAAGGGGGCTACTACGGCCGCACCAAGTGGGCAGCCTTTGACGCGACAGTGAATCATTTCCTTGTTAGCGGCAATGATTTCACCTCTTTGAA
This sequence comes from Bacillus methanolicus, assembly GCF_008764295.1. GTDB lineage: Bacteria > Bacillota > Bacilli > Bacillales > Cytobacillaceae > Robertmurraya > Robertmurraya methanolica_A. Next base: position 50,879 of record NZ_VTQX01000011.1, read on the forward strand.
TGGTGTCGATCGTAATTTGTGTCTGAATGGGACTATGGGCACGGTGATGGTCTTCCCCTTGCCCCACATGGGCGAGGATATCCGTTGTATTCGTGATGGCGACGGCACTCGTATTGATCTCTTTATGGAGGATCTGGCAGACTGTTCGTGCCGAATCAAAGGTTAGCCCTTTTCGTAAATAAGCCAGTGTTTTATCAGCAATTCTTAACGTTTTTTGAGCAAGGATTGCTCCTGCTTTTTCCTCTTCGTTCACAACACTTTTTATAATTAAGAGAAAGAGCGCACTTCCAAGACCGTTTGCTATGATCATAGGAAGACCGATGATTTCAACAAGTGTTGCCGCTTTATCAAAAGGGCGAGCTAAGAGTAAAATGATCATCATTTGTATCGCTTCTGCAGTGGCGCCGATAAGGAAGGCTGATTGTAAGTGGAGTCGTTTGTTTCTCTTATGGAAGGCACCTGAAATAATGCCAGCGACAATCGCTGCAAGCCCACATGAAATAGCAGTGAATCCACCTAAGGTGAAACGGTGAATTCCAGCTATCAGCCCAGCTCCAATCCCCACCTTATACCCTCCGAGAAGCCCGGCGATAACGATACCGACGACACGGGAATTAGCAATGGCTTCGTCAGCGGTAAGCTCTGTAGCCCAAGGGTCAAATTGGAGACTGTTAACGCTTAATGTTAATCCGGAATAGGTTCCGATGATACCAAAAAAACCAAAGAAAAGGATCGCGGTTATTTGTTGTTTGCGATGAAGCTGTTCCTGGTAAATCATATCTCGAGAAAAGCGAAATCTTGTTAGAATAAAGGCAATCATCACGAGAATGCCGAGGCGCTCCACCATCGTGATCAACAATTCAAACATAAACATACCCCTTTATGTATTACGTGTGCTCCATAACTATATATTGGTAGTGTTAATTATAGCAGTATTATAATATTTTTGAGAATTTTTGTTTGTAGAATGCTGTAGCTTTATGATAAAAGGACTTCTTTACAGGAACTTAAAAAAACCCCCTTTCCTCTTAACATAGCGTTTACAAAGGGGCTGTATAATTTTTGTTATAGGAAAATAGTACTGTATTAGGAGGAGTCCTTTTGAAGAAAAAAAGATTTAAAGCATTAGCATCCTTGCCGAAAATGCAGGAATGGCTGGCAAAATTCATGCAAAAGCTGACTTTGGGGATGAGACTATTTCTTCTGTTTGTCTCATTATTAATTGTTGCAGTTGTAGGAGTTGGGTTCACATCCTATATGAAGGCGAAAGATATTACGATGGATACAATTGAAAAGCGATTAGAAAGAGAAACAGAATTGATCGGTTATATCGCTGAAAATTTGAAATTTGTCTATATTAGTGATGATACTTATTTCATGCAGCAGCTAGAAAGTAGTGTTCGTTCTCAACAAGACGTTCTTAAGAGAGAGGGCATTGAGTCAGAGGTTATGTACATAGTAGATGGCACAGCCATTCCGTTCAAGGTCAGTGAAAAGAGCCTTCCTACTCTTTCTCCAAAACTGTTACAAGAGATAACAGAACTGGAAAATGGGCTCTTACATAGGTCCATTAATAATAAGGAATATACGATTACTTTTCGACAGTTGGATGAAATAGGAGGCATCTACGTAATGTTGATTCCGACGAGCTCCTATTTGCAGCCTGTTCAAAAAATGGTCTATGTAACTTTAGTTGGGATCGGGATAAGCGTGTTAGTAACGACTGTTATCATTTTATTGCTTGTTCGTACTGTTACAAAACCTCTTAATATTCTTCGCAACACGATGCGCGAGGTTCGAGACGGTAAATTTAAAATGACAAGTGGAATCAAAACAACCGTTCCTGAAATAACTTCATTGCAAAAAAGCTATCATTCTATGATTGATCATATGAGCGGCATCATTCATGAACTGCAGGTAACGACAAAAGAGTTATCGCAAACGGGTGGAGATTTAATGAAATCGTCTGAGCAAACTCTTGATTCCAGTCATCATCTCGTCTCTGCCATTGATTTAGTAAAAAATGGTGCGGAACAAACTGCTAGCAGTTCAGAGGATAATGCCAATAGCTTCAAAGAAATGAAACAATTAATGGAAGCGATGATTGCGAAAATGGAAGAGATCTTTGCTAGTTCAAATAAAATGAATCAAACCGCTGAAGACGGTGAAGTAAATATTAAGGAACTCATTTCGATGATCTATCAGTTTGAGGAGGATTTTGAACATTTGACTGGTACGATTACGGAAGTAAAGCAATTTTCAAGTTCGATTACAAAGCTGGTTGGTTTAGTGAGTGGCATATCGGAACAAACAAAGCTACTTGCACTTAATGCATCGATTGAAGCGGTTAGAGCTGGAGAAGCAGGTAAAGGGTTTGCGGTTGTTGCTCAGGAGGTTCGTAAATTGGCAGAACAATCCTCGAGGGCGACAGAGGATATCGCCAATGCGATTGGAAAAATGGAGAATATTACGATTGGTGCAACGAAAGAATTTGATCAAATGCTAGCGAAGATTAATATGAACTTGAAAATGGCAAGTGCTTCAAGAGATTCTTTCGATGAACTAATGAAGGAAATTGGTGAGGAGAGCAGCCGTTTACAAGGAATGAAGCAAGAATTATCGCAATTGGCAGGTTTTTTACCAAAGCTTGAGCAAGCAACTGTAAGCTTTACCTCCATTTCACAAGAAACGTTAGCAAGCTCAGAAGAAATGCTTTCTGTTAGTGAAGATCAAATTGAGCAAATGGAGAACACCAATCAAATTGGCAAGAAGCTTCACCAATTGTCACAAACTCTCACTGAAATGGCAAACAGATTTCAGTTTGAAGGACAGTCAAGCGCTGAGAAAGTCCATGAAGCTTAGAAAGTCAATCACTCAAGGGAAACGTCCCTTGAGTGATTGGTTTAAGCTTGAATGGAGGAGTCGTCGCTCTTAAATTCATTTTCAAATTCATCAAACTGTTCAACAATAGCATAAGGCGGCTTAGTCAATAAGCTGACAACATAGATGGCAATTGAGCTAAAAGCAAAGCCTGGAATCATTTCATACAGAGTTTTAGATAACCCGACATTTGCCCAAATAATGACCGTTGCTGCCCCAACAACCATTCCAGCTAGTGCTCCCCATCTCGTCATTCTTCTCCAATAGAGGCTAAATAGAATAAGTGGTCCGAAAGCGGCTCCAAAGCCTGCCCAAGCATATCCGACTAGATCAAGAATAGTTGAATTTTTTTCCCATGAAATGGCGAGTGCCACAAGGGAAACAACAAGTACTGAAATTCTTCCAATGAAAACGAGTTCTTTATCTGTGGCAGAACGGCGGAAGAAGGTTTTATAAATATCTTCTGTAAGTGAGCTCGATGAAACTAACAACTGCGATGAAATTGTGCTCATGATAGCTGCTAGAATAGCTGCAATTAAGAAACCGGTAATAATCGGATGGAACAGTACATCGCCTAATAGAATAAAGACGGTCTCTGGATCATCTAAACCTTCGCCTTTTGTAGCAAAATATGTGATGCCAAGAAATCCGGTAACGATGGCGCCGAGCATGGAAAAGATCATCCAGCCCATTCCGATACGCCTTGCTTTTTTAATCTCTTTAACGGATTTAATTGCCATAAAGCGAACGATAATATGCGGTTGGCCAAAATAACCTAAACCCCACGCAAATAAAGAAATAATTCCTAAAAAGCTTGTACCTTGGAAAATATTGAGGAGAGCTGGATCAATAGAACGAACGGTTTCAATTGGACCGTCTCCACTTACCTGAATCCATGTAACAAGAGGTACGAGAATAAGGGCGATAAACATGATGAGTCCTTGAACAAAGTCTGTCAAGCTTACAGCTAGGAATCCGCCAAATAATGTATAGGCAACGACTACAGCAGCGACAATCCATAGTCCCGTTGTATAGTCCAGACCAAACATACTTTGGAACAATACCCCTCCGGAGACCATTCCTGACGAAACATAGAAAGTAAAGAAAATTAAGATAACAAGGCCAGAAATAATTCGTAGAATTTTAGAGTGATCGCCAAAACGGTTTTCTAAGAAAGCCGGGATGGTAATAGAGTTATTTGCTTTTTCTGTAAAGGTTCTAAGACGAGGTGCTACATAAATCCAGTTTGCCCATGCTCCAAGTGCGAGTCCAATCGCGATCCATGAACCGCTAATGCCCGTCGCATAAATAGCTCCAGGGAGCCCTAATAATAACCAACCGCTCATATCAGAGGCTCCGGCGCTTAATGCCGTAACCGCTGGGCCGAGCGTTCGTCCGCCGAGCATGTAATCGGTTAAATTGGATGTCTTTCTATAGGCATAGAAACCGATCCAGAGCATGCCAATCATATAGATGACAATTGAAATAAGTAACGCAAAATCCATGCACTTTCCCCCTTGTAAATAGTTATTTCGATAAAATATTACTCTATTTTGAAAAGAATAACAAACTAAAAATTAAAAAAATTTTAACAGTATTTATACATATGCAATCTAGCACTAAACGATTATTCTTCTTGCTGTCATGCTAAAGATTGGTGGTATTAGGGTTTTTACTTCATTTGATCAAATCGGTGCATTTTTCAATATGACTGAGACGAGGGATGATTTTCCTCAATTAAGCCAATCATCATAGAGCGATGTAAACAATACTGTTGATCAGGCTATTTTCGCTCTGACTCGATAAAACGAGGGATAACGTTTCATCGAGTTAGAGCTTTCTTCGTTCTGCTGTAAGCCGGAATTCTGTCGAGGTGTGCAGGATAAACCTTTTAAAAAGGGCGGCAATTCGAAAGTCCGCAGAATTATTTTTTAGAGAAAAAGCCTCTTAGAGCAAATCCGACATTCTGTGGTCTTTCTGCTAAGCGGCGCATAAAATAACCGAACCAATCATCACCGAATGGAACATAGACACGCATCTTATATCCTTCTTTAACAAGGCTTTCCTGGAGCTCTTCGCGAAAACCGTAGAGCATTTGAAATTCAAATTGATCACGTGAAATATGGTTATCCTCTGCAAATTTTTTAACCTTTGCGATAATATGATGGTCATGTGAAGCGATGGCTGTGTAGCTCCCGCTTTGCAAGTGTTCTTTAATAATCTTCATGTAATTCCCATCAATTTCTTTTTTATCTTGATAAGCAACGGCAGGGTCTTCTTTGTAGGCTCCTTTTACAAGTCGCAAAGAAATTCCCTTTAGATTCTTTACATCATTGTGGGCGCGGTGTAAGTATGCCTGGATGACCGTACCGACATTATCAAAGCCATACACTTCGCGGAGCTCGCGTAAAATGTCTAACGTTATTTGACAATGAGCATAATCTTCCATATCAATTCTTACAAAATTATTTGTTCTTTTAGCGGCATCAAGAATTTGGCACATATTTTTTACACAAAATTCCCGATCAATATCAAGTCCAAGCTGAGTCATTTTGACAGATAAATGGCTTTTTACCCCTGCTTTTCCAATTGCTTCTAGCGTGCGGACATTGTATTCGGTTGCCTGCAAGGCCTCTTCAGTGCTATGAACAAATTCTCCTAAATGGTCCAATGTACATAAGATTCCTTTGTTATTAAGCTCTTGTACAGTTTGAATGGCATGATCGATCGTTACGCCCGCTACCACTTGTGCTGCACCGAACTTCAGCCCCCATTTTCGAGCTGCTTTATTCAACCCTTTGTGCTGAGATACATAGAGAAAAAAATTTTTAGAAACTGTCGACAACATACAATTTTCCCCCATTATATATAGTTTCCAAAACTAAGCAATTCCTTGATTAACAATAAACGCTGGTTTTTTATAACAATGCAAAAAACATGCCAACATTAAAAATATAAAAAATAGATATTTAAGCTCCATTTATTATGAATAAGGAGGAATAAAAAGAATAGCGCTAAAACGGCTATCGCTTCGTGTTTTGCAGGTATCCTAAAAGGTGGAGTCTTCTGAATTTTTGCTTTTTAACTTGAAGTACGCTATCAAGGAATTAATTCATTTATAAAAATATTCTTTACATGTTGTTTACGAGATTGTATTGTTTGGTTAACAAAAGTGTTTATAGCTGTATCTTTTTTATACAAAATGGATGTTCAATAGTTAAACAGTCCTCTATAAAAAGGTGGGTCGATATACATGGAAGATCGGTTTGCTCTACAAACGTTGCAGGCAATATTGTCGTCTTTGGAGGAAGCGATTTCAGTTGTTAATACAAAGGGGGAGTTAGTGTACTGGAACGAGGCGGCTGAAAGAACGTATCAAATTAAAAAAGAAGAAATCATCGGGAAAAACATCCGCGACTTTTTTCAGCAAGAGGATGTGATGCACTTAAAGGTTTTGGCAACAGGTAAGCCTGTCCGGGATGTTTACCATATGCCAAGGTCTGACAAACATGTGCTTATTAGTACGACCCTGCTTCGCAATGAAGAAAATGAAGTCATGGGTAGTTTGTCGATTGAAAAAGATATTACGTCGACGATTCATTTAAATGAAAAACTATCATCGGCGTCAAAGGAATTACAGCAATTAAGGCAGCATATGAATCAACAGCATGATGATCCGTTTACAAAAATTAAGGGCGTCCATAGCTCAATCCAGCAGTTGATTCATCAAGCGAAGAAAATGGCAAAATCAGATGCACCGATTCTGATTAGCGGCGAGAGCGGTGTTGGCAAAGAGCTATTTGCCCATGCCATTCATGAGAAAAGCGATAGAAAGGAAAAACCATTCATTCCGATCAATTGCGGAGCGATTCCGAATGCGTTGTTTGAAAGCGAACTCTTTGGTTATGAATCAGGTGCTTATACGGGGGCGTCAAGAGGAGGAAAGCCCGGAAAATTGGAACTGGCAAATGGAGGAACTCTCTTTTTAGATGAAGTAGGCGAACTCCCTCTTGATATGCAAGTAAAGCTACTGCGGGTTCTGCAGGATAGAGAAGTTTACCGAATTGGAGGATTAACCCCGAAACAGGTTGATATTAGAGTGATTGCTGCTACAAATCGAATTTTAGAAAAGATGGTTGCTGAAGGTGCTTTTCGCTCAGATCTATATTATCGCTTAAACGTGTTCTCCGTAAACATTCCGCCATTACGGGAAAGGAAAGAGGATATACCGTTGCTTGTTTATGATTTTCTTGAGGAATTCTCCTATAAATATCAAAAACAGGACTATACGATTGGGCAGAATGCTTTGGCGGTATTGCTTGACTATGATTGGCCAGGCAATATTCGTGAGCTGCGAAATTTAATGGAAAGGCTCGTCGTGTTAAACGAAAGTGGTGAAATTACCGAGACAGATCTATATCAAGTACTTCATGTTGGGAAAGAGCCTTCCGTACATCTTGATTTACAAGTGGCCTCCCTTGCAGCTGAGAAAGAAAGATTGGAAAAGGAACGGATATTGGAGACTTTGCAAAGTACATTTGGGAATAAAAGCATTACAGCAAAAAGGCTTGGCATGTCACGGGCGACTTTATATAAAAAGATGAGAAAGTATGGAATTGTATTTGAAAAATGATGGGAGAGAGCAAATGTATATTCCACCTTCATTTCGGGAAAAAATGACACGAGCCTTTAAAGAAGAAGGAGCACGATGGATAGACACCCTTGAAGAACGTGTCAATGGTTACTTGGCAAAGTGGAATCTAACCCCATTGGGGCCGGTTTCAAATTTATCTTATCATTATGTGTTAAATGTGTTAGATGAAAACGGTGTGCCAACGATTTTAAAAGTGGCCCTTTCGAGTCATGATTTGGAAAATGAAATGAGAGCATTGCAGCTTTATGATGGAAACGGCTGCTGTAAGTTATTAAAAGCAGATGTGGAGAATGGCGTCATTCTTTTGGAAAAATTGGCTCCAGGGACGATGCTTGCAGAGTTAGGGGATGAAGAACAAGCGCTAGAGCAATTTATGAACGTTTGGAAAGCGATTCGTCGCGAAGTGCCGAAGGAGTCTCTTTTTCCTATGATTCATCAATGGGCTTCCCAGCTATCGAGATGCAGGAAAATGCAAGAGTATCAGACTGGCCAGTTTTCGGAAGAAATTTTGCAATTAGCTGAGAACTTTTTTGGGGAGATTAACGATACAACCGACGGTCTGCAACTGCTCCATGGAGACCTTCATCATGAAAATATTCTTTTTGCAGAGGAGAGAGGATGGATGGCGATTGATCCGAAGGGAGTTATTGGCGATCCTTATTTTGATGTCGTTTCATTTCTAATGAACCATCTGCAGGAAAAGAAAGATCCGAAGAGAGTGTTATGGAAGAGAGTTGAAGTACTGTCCCGCGGGTTGTCATTGGAGCGGAAACGACTATTAAAAGCGGGACTAGCGATGACAGCATTGTCAGCCTTTTGGAGTATGGAAGAAGGCGATCAGAGCTGGAAGCAAACCTATCAATATACATGGTGGTTTCATGAGTGGTTAAGAAAGTAAGGAGGATGGGCATGGTGGAGCAATGGGAAAAGGCAACCTTTGCTGGTGGTTGTTTTTGGTGCATGGTTTCTCCCTTTGATGAGCAACCAGGAATTAAAGAAGTGATTTCGGGTTATACAGGTGGACATAAAGAGAATCCAACCTATGAAGAAGTGTGTTCTGGAACGACAGGACATTATGAAGCTGTGCAAATTACCTTTGATCCAACAGTAATGACTTATGAAAAACTGTTAGAGATCTATTGGCAACAAATCGATCCAACGGATGAGGGAGGGCAATTCAACGATCGTGGCGCATCATATCGTACAGCGATATTTTACCATCATGAGAAGCAGAGAATTGCTGCGGAGAAATCAAAAGAAAGGCTTGAAGCTAGCGGACGTTTTTCGAACCCCTTTGTCACGGCAATTTTACCTGCAGCTCCTTTTTATCCGGCTGAAGAGAAGCATCAGGGTTATTACAAGAAGAATCCTTTTCATTATAATTTGTATAAAGAAGGCTCTGGACGCGCCAAGTTTATTCGTGAAAACTGGAGGAAGATACCGTCAGATGAAGAGCTCCGCAAGCTTTTAACTCCGATTCAGTATGAAGTGACAAGAAACAATGGGACAGAGCCACCTTTTCAAAATGAATATTGGAATATGGAAGAGGAGGGTATTTATGTCGATATCATATCGGGAGAACCTTTATTTTGTTCCCTCGATAAATATGATGCAGGCTGCGGCTGGCCCAGCTTTACGAGGCCAATCCGTCGCATGGACTTGGAAGAAAAGTTTGATACGTCTCACGGTATGAGGAGAATTGAAGTCCGCTCGAAAACTTCCGATTCCCATCTCGGTCATGTCTTTGATGACGGCCCAGGTCCGGACCGAGCAAGATATTGCATAAACTCAGCCGCATTGAAATTTATTCCGAAAGATAAGCTTTACGAAGAAGGATACGGCCGATATATGAGGCTTTTTGAGTGAAAACTAGATAGTAATAAAACAAGGTCAACGAGAAAACGGTGGTTGACCTTGTTTATTGTTTAATTTTCGGTTGGCCTGCTATCCGCTTTATCCTTCTCCACCAATACGATTAACCCTGGTAATAATATTCCACGGATTAAGAACGTATCTAACAAGATGCCGACTGCAACAATGAAGCCAAAAACAAATAGTAGTTCAATCGGCTGGGTCATTAAGACGGCAAAAGTTGCCGCTAGGATTAATCCGGCTGATGAAATGACACCACCTGTATTGGCAACGGCGATTTTTACTGCTTCTTGAACGGGGTGCTTCTTTCGTTCCTCTTGGAACCTTGATACGAGAATGATATTATAGTCAATCCCCAATGCAACTAAGAAAACAAAAGAGTACAGTGGGACGCGGTCGCTGATTGAACCGATATCAAATAATAGCGTGCTCAAAAATGTACCGAGTCCTAAAGCGGCAAGGAAGGAAATCAATATAGTGCCCATCATATAAAACGGCATCTTCACCGATTTTGTTAAGAAGATGAGCATGACAAAGATAAGAATGGTTTCCAACAAAACAATGAGGATGACGTCGCGATCGTTGATTTTTCTGTCATCAACTTTTGATGCGGTCTCACCAGCAAAATAAAGTTTCCCTGTTAACTGGCTATCAGAGACGAATTCGTTGCTTATTTCGATCATTTTTTCCAAAGTGTTCATCGTTTTGGTCGCGTAAGGATTTCCTTCAAATGTCAGGTTATAATGAACGGCTGTCTTGTCGTCTGTTACTCCGTTGACACGGATATTGCTGACAAGCTCTTGTGCCGCCAATATGTCTTTTAATGCCTCAATTTGCTCGGTTGTTAATGGATTCGTAGATTCAAATAAAACAGTTGTAGGGGCAAGATCCCCTTTTTCGAACTTATCTTCTAGAATTTCGTAGCCCTGACGAGAAGGCATATCGTCTGGGAATGATTTCATCGTGTCAAATTCATATTTTAAGTTGAATATATTACTGGCAGAGATTAGAAGAATGAGACTGATAACTGCTACAGAGAGCTTTGGCTTATTGGTCACAAATCGGCTGATTTTTCCCCAAAATGAGTGCGTTTGAGTATTGGGCTCACCTACTTTAGGGATTTTAGGCCAGAATGACTTTCTGCCGAATAACGTAAATAAAGCTGGGATAAGCGTTATCGATGCAATCATGATAATGACCATGGCTGTTGCAAAAGTCGGGGCAAAGTTACGATAGTCCCCTGATTGCGCAAAAAATAATACAAGCATGGCTGCTAGCACGGTTCCACCGGAAAAGAAAACGGGCATTCCTGTTTCTTTCATGGCTGCTTGCATAGCTTCATATTTGTTCTCATAGGTTTTTAATTCCTCGCGGTAACGAGAGAAAACAAATAAAGAATAATCAATCACTGCGGCAAATAATAGAATCGACATGATCGATATCGTCTGGCTGCTTATCTCGAGTCCACCATTGCCCATGATTCCAAGCGTTTGTGTCACAATTTGATAGACAAAAACAGCTCCGAGTAATGGGATTAAGGCTAATAAAGGTGAACGATAGATAACGATTAATAAAACTAAAATGATTCCGATTGTTGCAAAGATCAGCACTAAATCAGCACGGGAAAATAAATCAAGGGTATCAGCTGCTATTCCAGCTGGTCCTGTTACATAAAGAATGAGCTCGGATGAATCCTTTACGATTTGATTAATATGTGCAATCGATTTTTGCATTTCTTTTGTCTCTAAAGAAGAATCAAAGGTCAGAGGAATTAAGGCGGTTGTTTCATCCTTTGAAAAAAATTCAGCTGTTGCTTGAGGCGGCAGAGCTGATAACGGTACAATCTGTTGGAGCCCAGGGATTTTTTCGCTACCAATCTTATCTAAGAGACTAGTCAGGTCTGAAGGGTGTACGTTGTCACCTTCGTTTTTTGATTGGAAAACTAAAATAGCAGGTACTCCTTCACCGTTTTTAAAATACTGTGTTATTTTCTCTTGGGCAACAACGGAGATTGCATCATCAGGAAGAGTATCTATGTTTGAAACTTGATGATCATGTATGCTCGGTGCAAATAAAGTCAAGGCAATCGTAGCGATGAGCCAAAGAGTTAAGGTAATCCGTGTTCCTTTTTTTGTGGTAACGCGATCAGTGACAGCCTGTATGAATGTTTTCATGATCTATTCCTTTCTAAAAAGCTTTGTGAAACCACATTGTTGATTAAGTATTTTTTAACCATTTCGTGTGAAATCTTGGTCTATTATCTCTTTTAAGCACAGTTTAAAGAGCCAGAGAGAAAAAATGAGCAAAAAATCAAACCGATTTCTAACAATGCCTTCTTAAGAATAATTCACCCAAAGTGACACAAGTGTCACTTTGGGTGAATTTGAAAGTAACACTTGTGTTACTTTTTATTATCTTTAAAAGTAACACAAGTGTCAACTATTGATGATTTAAAATTCCATGACAAAGAATCTCTTTTATGGATTGAACCCATTTTGATTGCGGAATATCAAAATGATTAGGGATCATAATGGATTGGAAGATAAATCCAAGAATTAATGTATCCGGTACTGATGGATTCAACTTTTGTTCTTCTCTCCCAAGATCGATAAATTCTTGGAGATGCTGATACATCTTAAGGCGAAGGTCCTCTAACTTGAAGACATCTTCTTTCATTTTTAAATTCTCATGAATTGGAATACGCTGTCCGATTTCGATTAATCTTGGAACAGCAGGATTTTTAAAAATAAGCTCTAATAAAAACGTTAATTTTTCGTCAAAAGATGGAAATTGCTCAACATTTTTTAATTCTGTCAGAAAAAGTTTCATTTCGTGCCGCATAAAGTTGACGATAAGTTCTTCCCGGTTATCAAAGTATTTATAAATGGCTCCTCTTGAAATATCCAATTTCTCAGCTAAAAGGCCAAAATGAAAGCCATCATAGCCTTGCTCAAGCAAAATTTGTTTTGTGGCATGGTATAAATCTTCTGTGGAGAATTTGCGGTCGCGTGCCATTGGGTCACCCCCTAGCCATTATTATAATGCAAGAAAATAAACAATGAAATCATTGTTTATTTCACTGCTAATACGGGTAGGTATGTTTTAAACCGATCAGATTGGTTGTGATTAACTTAAACTTTTTTTATTACGATAGTTCGGTCGCATACGAATTCATCTAGGAAAACAGGTCAAAATAAGAGGGAGATCGTATTATTTGAGGGGGCTTACATGAATAAACAAATGTGGAAAAACCCTGTATTTTCCGTTTCGGCAGCAATTATTTTAATTCTCGTGATTATTGGGGCGATTGCGCCTGGAAAATTCGGTGCTGTTGCTGGGAGATTGTTCAATTTTACGACTGTTAATTTTGGCTGGTTCTATCTTCTTGCTGTCTTTATTATCATCGTTTTCTTAATAGGGCTGGCTTTTAGTAAGTATGGAGCGATCCGTTTAGGCGGAGAAGAAGAACGCCCGGAATTTCCATTCTTTACATGGATTGGAATGTTGTTCTCTGCTGGGTTTGGGGCAGGATTAGTCTTTTGGGGAGTAGCTGAGCCGATGAGCCATTTTTTCTCGACTCCTTTTGAAGGGGTGCAGCCTCAGACAGAAGAGGCTGCGAGAATTGCGATGGGCTATTCTTTTTTTCACTGGGGAATCAGTCAATGGTCGGTATTTGCCATCGTAGGGCTTGTGATAGGCTTTCTTCAGTTTCGCAAAAATAAAGATGGACTTGTTTCTACTGCTCTTGAACCCGTCGTCGGGGAGAAGCCAATTGTAAAAAGTTCAATCGATACCCTATCTGTAATTGCGACAGTAATGGGGATCGCTACTTCGTTAGGTTTAGGTGTTTTGCAAATGGCAGGGGGGCTCCATAGTGTATGGGGAACGGGCAATTCGTTTCTAATTCAGCTCATCATTATTTTTATTATCTTTATTGCTTATATGTTTTCCTCCACAACTGGGTTGGATAAAGGTATTCGTTTTTTGAGTAATTTAAATTTAGGCATTGCGATCCTGCTTCTTGTATTTGTTTTAATTGCCGGTCCGACCTTGATGATTTTAGAAAGCTTCACATTAGCCATTGGTGATTATTTTGCCAATTTTATTCAGTATAGTTTACGACTACAGCCTTATCAAGGTGGAACATGGGTCCGTGATTGGACGATTTTCTATTGGGCATGGGCGATTGCTTGGTCGCCATATGTGGGAGCATTTGTTGCACGCGTCTCTAGGGGGAGAACCATTCGCGAATATATTATGGGGGTAATGATCATTCCTCCGTTAATCGCCTGTTTATGGATCGCTGCTTTTGGAGGAACCGCTTTATGGAATGATTTAAATCATCATGCTGGAATTGCAGAAGCTGTAGATGCAGATATTACAAGTGCGCTGTTTATGACATTCAATCAGCTGCCTTTATCAACCATCATGTCAGTTCTGTCGATTTTGCTAATCTTAACCTTCTTAGTCACATCGGCGGATTCCGCGACCTATATATTATCAAGCATGACGACCTTTGGCAGTTTGCACCCGCCGCAGTTGGCGAAATTTGTTTGGGGATTTTTGATGTCTGCTATTGCTACCGCTTTGCTCTATGCAGGGGGGCTTGAAGCGTTGCAAACGGCTTCCTTAATTGCTGCACTTCCTTTTACGTTTTTGTTATTAATGTTGACAATAGCGATTGTGAAGCTGCTTAAACATGAACCGTTGCCAATTCGTAAAGCAGATTTACGACGTTTTCGACGTCTAGAGAAGGCGGCAAATAAGAAGAATAAGGGATAGAGCTTAAAGAAGCATCTCCAGCCTAACATTCAGAATGAATCAGCGAAAAAAATGTGGCAGATACTTAAAAAGCTATGTGAAAAGTCGTTATAAACGGCTCTACGCATAGCTTTTTTGATTATCCCTGTTCTTCCATAATGATGCTCTTTTGTTTGCTTGTGTAGATGAAAAACATAAAGAGTGCGATGACAGATAAACCAATGCCGATCACATAGGGAAGTCCGATAGAGATCGAAAAGAGCCATCCACCTAAGGGGGGACCAATGATTCTGTCAAGAGAATCAAAAGAGGAAAGCATCCCGGTTGTGCTCCCGTGACCAGTATTTGATTTCTTCGTAAGCAGAGAAGATACTCCAGGTCGGATTAACCCATTCCCAATTCCAAAAATGGTCAAATAAAGAGCGGCTGTCCAAAACGAATTGGACAGGAGAATAAGGCCAAAGCCAATTCCAGAAATGATAATTCCCAGTTGGATGACGAATCCTTCTCCGAATTTTTTCGTCATCTTTCCAATTAATCCACCTTGGACAAATGCTTGGGCAAGTCCCATAATCATGAAAATATAGCCAAGCTTTACAGCGTCTAAGTCAGCTTTTTGTGCTGCGAAATAGGCAAAAGTTGCCTCTAATCCTGCAAGTGAGATAGAGACAAAAAGTTGTAAATAGAAGAGCGTGGACACAGGGCTCTTAATCGCTTCTTTCCATGGACCTTTTCGCTTTGAGGTCATCTTGCGATTCTCAATAGTCAGTGATTCTTTCAAGACAAAGATGACCAAAAAGAAAGTAAAGAGCGAAGAGGCAGCAGCGATAAAAAACGGGAGACTTAAGGCAATTTCAGAAAAGATGCCGCCGATAGCAGGTCCAAAAATGAACCCAAGTCCAGTAGCTGCCCCGATGATTCCCATTCCTTTTCCTCTATCCTCTTCAGTTGTAATATCCGCTACATACGCCATGACAGTTGGCATATTAGCCGAAGATAGAAAACCGCCAAGGATTCTAGCTAAGAAAAGCATCCAAAGCTGTTCGGAAAGAGCCATTAGAAAAAAAGAAATGGATAAACCTAATATGCCAATCATGATGACTGGTTTACGACCGATACGATCGGAGAGACGTCCCCACATCGGTGCAAATAGAAGTTGCATAATGGAGTAGACAGCCATCAATAAACCTAGTTCAGTGGGCGATGCCCCGATATTCTCCGCATAAAAAGGTAGCACGGGAATAATTATGCCAAATCCGACCATGACAAGGAACATAACGATAAATAAAATAGGCAATGATTTTTTTGATTCCAAATTCATTTTCACTCCGAGCTTTCTGTTTTCAATCGAACATTGTTAGTGCCAGTAATTTTAAATAAACCATCTTACAATCATAAATTATACCATTGTAAAGGTGGAAAAAAGAAATTCAATTGTGAATACTTTTGAGGTGCCGAGAAAAGAGAAACCATTCTGAGCAAGGTGTTACTTGAATTTAGTTTATAGACGGCAAAAAAAAGGGGGGTGAAAAACCCTTGGATAAATAAAAATAATCATTTTGCAAAAATGGGTTTTCGTTTGCTGAACATCGTCCCCCTTTAGCTTTGCCGTTGCCTATTTTCCTTAGGAAAATGGTTATATATTTGCGTTAAGGAAGGATATTGTCAGTATCACTTTAATTAATTTCCTATCGGTACAATGTACAAAAAGTGAAAATCATAAAAAATAATACGAGCTATATTTAGGGGATTTTATAGGAGGGGTAAATATTTTCGTCGCAGGGTCAATTGAAAGGGGATTGGTCGCCTGCAAAAAAGTATGGGATTGGAAATACATTGATACAAAAATGGGCAAGTTCAGTTTGGAAATGTGCTTAAAATCAGTTGGTTGGAGCGGAACATACCTGATTCCTAGGAAAAATAGCGTTAACACCGAGACAAGGAGGAGCGCTAGCGACAAGAAGGCTTCCTTGAAAGCAATAAAGTTATGGCGATTCCAACATGACAAAAGACATCGTCTCCCGATGCCTTTTGATGACAAGCTGGAAGCACGACGATTACTGTGCTCCCCAAAATCAGCTGTATATTTTACACTACCTTTTGACTGTTCTGGACTTTTCGAAGCAGTTCATCAGCACGCTCTCCTGCTACCTCGGCAAAGTTCTCATAAATTTGATCCCGTAATATATCTAATTCAACGATTTTTTTAGCTAAGTCAATGACATCTTCTTTATTGGCCATTTTTGGTTACTCCCTTCATTTTATTGACTAATTTTTTATATTCAGCTTCAAGCTCTGTTAATGTTAATAATTGAAGTTCCTCTTGCTTGAAAGCTCCGATTCTCGTTAACGCTGAAATCACATACTCTCTTCTCTTACGTACCGCATTTCTCAGCATTGGCATGAGCGCTCACCCTTCACTTGTTTTTCCGCTGGCTTTCTCAATTTCCCCTTTTTCATCCTCTTTTTTTCTATATAGAAACATTGTATGGAGGTTTGCGTATTAAATCACCTAGTTTGTTAAAAAAACTTACAATGTTTTTATTTTTATGTAAGAAAATCTAACAAAAGACTAAAGATTTTTCGAAATCCGGTATATAATTGGAATAAACAATTTGAGGGGTGAAGGGATGAAAGAGGACCCTTTATATAAGAATAGGAAGGTTATTACAATCGGTGTTGTTAGTGAGTTGACAGGTTTATCGGAAAGGCAAATCAGATATTACGAAGAAAGGAAGCTCATCTTTCCTGAAAGAACTGAACGAGGAAATCGCAAATATTCTTTTGCGGATGTGGAGCGATTAATTGATATTGCGAACAAGAGAGATGAAGGTGTACGGACTTATGAAATTAGACAGGAGATGCTGAAAAATAAGAAAAAGGAGGATGATGCAAAAATTCGTAACCAAATGCTGCGAGGGCAAATCAATGCAAGATTCGGAGTTCAGAAAGGGAAAAATTAGTTTCTAAGGGAGAGGTGCTGAGGTGAAAGAGGAAAGGGTAATTCGCTTGAAGTGGATGTAAAGTTTCTTTACATCTGTGGAGTTAGTGATAAGATATCGAGCTCGAATTTCTTTGAATCGGGTTGCGGGATGTTAGTGGATTATTGGCGTGAATTTTCACCGCTTCTGTACGTTTATTGTTGCATATGTTTTTTCCTTTGTACTGATTTAAGAACAATCATTATACGCTCCTCTTGTGCTTTTCTCTTCATAAAGGGAGAGCTCTTTTTTTCTTTCATAAAATTTAGGGAATCGAAGGGTATCGAAAATAATGAATTTTTGGTAAAATTGGTAAATCGAAGATGCTAGCGGATTCCTTTTATTGGGTTTCTTTTACAGCGAGAATGTACGGGGGAAGACAGATGAAGTTATTGTTTAAATTTATTCAACCATACAAATTAGCGATGTGGATTGCCCTTTTTTTTACTATCCTTGAGCTTGCGGTAGAATTGTACCAGCCTGTTATTATGGCCATTATCATTGATGATGGAATTGTCGCTGGGGACCTCAGCATCGTCTATTTATGGGGAAGTGTATTGCTTGGGACCTCTTTGCTAGCCTTTATTGGCGGTATTGTTAATTCTTTTTATGCGGCGCAGGTCAGTCAAGGAGCGGGATATGGTATACGTAAGGAGCTTTTTCAAAAGGTGCAGGAATTTGCGTTTCAGCAATTTCAAAAATTCCCAACGTCTTCACTGATTACAAGATTAACGAATGATGTTACGCAAATTCAAAACTTTATTTTTATGGGTCTAAGAATTGCGCTGAGAGCTCCTTTGTTTATCATCGGCGGCATCATTATGGCTTATATGGTGAATGTAAAGCTTGCTCATATTTTGCTCATAACTGTACCGGTTTTGTTGTTGATTACGCTTTGGTTATTGAAAAAGGGTGTTGTGCTATTTCAACGTGTTCAAAGGAAACTAGATTCATTGAATCGTGTCATTCGTGAGAATTTATTAGGGATTCGTCTCGTAAAAGCGTTTACTAGAGAAACATATGAAGAGAAGCGCTTTAAGAAAGTGAATTCCTCTTTAATGGGGGACAATAAAAAAGCATTGCGGATAATGGAGCTAACGATGCCGATTTTGATGCTGGGAATGAATGGGGCGATGCTTCTCATTCTCTGGATTGGCCATAAAGAGCTGGGGATTGGTACTGCACAAGCGGGGGAATTGGTTGCCATTATTAATTATGCTACGCGAATTATGTTTTCCTTTACGGTGTTTTCTTTTTTAATGATGAATTACTCTCGGGCAAAAGCCTCCACATCAAGGATCACGGATGTTCTTGAAGAAGAAACAGAGAAAGGGAAGCATCAGTCTGCTGTTTGTAAGAGGATTGCTGGCCAGATTGATTTTGATAACGTCTCTTTTCGCTACCAAGATGATTTCGTGTTAAAGGGGCTTTCGTATTCAGTCAAAGCTGGTGAAACAATAGGAATTCTTGGCGAAACAGGCTCGGGAAAATCGTCGCTGTTTCAGTTGATTCCACGATTATATGAGGTTTCAGCAGGAAGAATTTACATAGATCAAAAAGATATACAATCGCTGAATATAGAAAATCTTCGTCAACAAATTGGTTTAGTTCCTCAAGAAGCCCATTTGTTTTCCGGAACGATTATGGAGAACATTCGGTGGGGAAAAGAGGATGCTAGTTTAGAAGAAGTGATGGAAGCGGCGAAAAAGGCGGAAATTCACGAATTTATTATGGGGTTGCCAAAGGGCTATGATACTTTTATCGGTCAACGAGGAGTTAATTTTTCAGGCGGGCAGAAACAAAGGCTTTCGATCGCGAGGGCTCTTGTTAGAAAACCAAGCATTTTGTTGTTAGATGATAGTACAAGTGCGTTGGATGCGCGAACGGAAGCGAGCATTCTTAGCACGTTAAAAAAACAGTCATGTACCATTCTTCTAATTGCTCAAAAAATTAGTTCTGTAAAGGAAGCGGATTCGATTTTCCTCATTCATGAAGGAGAGCTTGTGGCAAAGGGAAGTCATCACGATCTTTTAAGAGAAAGCAGCTACTATCAAAAGATTTATTCATCACAGTCAGAAGGAAAGGAGGCTGGTTGTGTTGGGTAAAAAAGCTCATAATATGAACGGCACTTTACGAAGAATGTGGCGTTATTTTGCAAAGGAAAAGGGTCTCTTTCTCCTTGTTTTGACAATGATAATGATTAGTTCTGTTCTTTCCTTAGCAGGTCCATATTTAATGGGACTTGCTGTAGATGGTGTTCTCGCGGGTTGGACTGGAAGTGTGTTGCTGCAGATGCTCATCTGGCTAATGCTTGTCTATCTTCTTCAGTCTGGTGCTGTCTTTTTTCAAAACTATTGGATGATTGGCATAGCTCAAAATGTCGTTTTCTTTATGAGAAATCAATTATTTGCCCATCTCCAAAGGCTACCGCTTTCATTCTTTCAAAAGCGTCAGCATGGAGAATTGATGAGCCGCTTAACAAATGATATGGAGAATGTCAGCAGAACGCTTAACGGTGCTGTTATTCAAGTAGTGACAAGTACATTAACGTTAATGGGAACGATCGTAATGATGCTATGGCTAAGTCCCTTATTAACGGTGCTAACTTTGCTGATTGTCCCAGTGTTATTTGCTGGAATGAAGTGGATTACAAATCGAACAGGGAGATATTTCAAGGAGCAGCAAAGAAATATTGGAGATATGAACGGTTTTATTGAAGAAACGATCTCAGGTCAAAAAATAATAAAGATGTATTCTCAAGAGAAAAGGGTCATGGCTGAATTTGAGAGCAAAAATGAGGCTCTCCGAACGTCCAGCTATTTGGCGCAAGCTTATTCAGGCTTCATACCAAAGCTGATGAACATGCTAAATAATATCAGCTTTACGATTATTGTTGGAATCGGAGGGATTTTAGCGCTAAAAGGAGCGGTTTCGATCGGGGTGATCGTCACTTTTACGACGTATTCGAGACAGTTTACTCGTCCTTTAAATGATTTAGCGAATCAATTTAATATGATCCTTTCTGCTGTTGCTGGAGCGGAACGGGTTTTTCAAATTATGGATGAAGAGAGTGAAGGAAAGAATGAACAAGGGGCAAAATCAATTTCTACTTTAACAGGAGATATTGTGTTTGATCAGGTATCCTTCTCCTATGAGAAAGAAGTAGCCACACTGAATAGCGTTTCATTCCATGCTTACCCAGGGCAAACGGTAGCCCTCGTTGGTCCAACTGGTGCAGGGAAAACAACCGTTCTTTCTCTTTTGTCGCGTTTTTATGATGCTGATGAAGGAACGATATACGTCGATGGCACGGACATTAAAAATATCACAAGAAAAAGCTTGCGAAGACAAATGGCTTTCGTTCTTCAGGATTCTGTACTATTTCGCACAACTGTGAGAGAGAATATCCGTTACGGCAAGCTTGATGCAACAGATGAAGAGGTAGAAGAAGCAGCGAAGCAGGCCAATGCCCATGATTTTATCATGAAGCTTTCAAAAGGCTATGATACCGTATTAACTTCAGAAGGCAGCGATTTAAGCCAGGGGCAAAGGCAGCTTCTTTCAATTGCAAGAGCGATGCTTGCCGACCCTCGTCTCCTGATTCTTGATGAAGCAACAAGCAGCATCGATACAATTACGGAAATAAAAATTTCAGAAGCCTTGAGCAAGCTTATGCGGGGAAGAACAACATTTGTCATTGCGCATCGCTTAAATACAATCCAACATGCCGATTTAATTCTTGTATTGAAGGATGGCATCGTGATTGAAAAAGGAACAGATCAGGAGCTTATGAAGCAAAATGGCTTCTATGCTGATTTGGTGCAGACGCAGCGGCAAAAAGGAGTTATGTAGGTAGACATATTCACCCTTCTCTCGGGGAAGATATAAAGGAATCTTGTCCGAAAGGAGATTTTTTTTTGAGATATGATTGTGTCATTATCGGTGGAGGAATTGCAGGCTTGCAGGCAGCGATACAATTAGGGAGATACCGGCATCATGTGCTGGTTATTGATGCCGGGGTTGGTCGCTCTACATTATGTAGAAGCTATCATAATCTATTAGGATACCCTGATGGCGTGAGCGGAGAGCATTTGCGGACTGTCGGAAGGAAACAAGCTGAAGGGTTAGGAGTACAGTTTGTCCTTGGTAAAGTATAAGCAGTGAGTAAGAAAGAAGAAGGCTTCGATATTCGAACTGAAAATGGCGATAGCTTCCTTGGAAAAAGACTTTTACTTGCCACAGGTGTGATCGATCGACTACCTCCTTTTCCGTCGTTAATTCCATGTCTTGGTTCTAGTGTTTACGTATGCCCGGATTGTGACGGCTATGAAATAAAGGATCAGAGCGCGCTCGTGCTTGGTTCTGGAAATGTAGGCGCTAATATGGCTTTAACATTATCTTATTGGACGAAGCAGTTAAGCTATATTAATCATGAACAAAGGCCGGTAGACGATAAGCTTCTTCAAAGGCTTCAGGAGAAAGAAATTGATTATTATGCAAGCCCGATTGTGGAATGTTTGGTAGATGGGGAGCAATTTCAAGGAGTTGTATTGCAAAATGGAGTTAAGCTAACAGCTAATCATGGATTCATTGCTTTTGGAGCGAATGAAGTGAAATCTCAGTTAGCAAAGCAGCTTGGTGTGGAATTATTAGAGAACAAACATATTGTAGTCGATCCGCGTACGAAAATGAGCAATGTTAAACATGTATGGGCGGCTGGTGATGTTGTCGCACACTCCGAGCAAGTGACAATTGCATTAGGGGAGGGCTCGCAGGCGGCAATATGGATTCATAAGTCGCTGTTGGAAGCTTGAGACGATAGAAGCAAATGGGAGAAAAGAAGGTTATAGCAGTGAAGGTAAATAAAACGAATGCGATGCGGATTTTAGATAAGAAAAAAATTGCATATGAGCTTTTGACTTATGAGAACAAAGATGGGAAAATAGATGGCCTTTCTGTTGCCGGAAAGATTGGCAAAGTGCCAACAAGCGTTTTTAAAACATTGGTCGCTCAAGGAACAAGCAAGGGAATTTATGTCTTTATCATTCCTGTAGCAGAGGAACTTGATTTAAAAAAAGCTGCCAAGGCAGCGGGAGAGAAAAAGATTGAAATGATTGCTGTGAAAGATATTCAAAAATGGACAGGGTATATTAGAGGCGGCTGCTCGCCAGTAGGGATGAAGAAAGCATATCCAACTTTTATTCACGAAAGTGCGTCAGCTTTGGAAACGATCGTTGTGAGTGCTGGGAAAATCGGAATCCAGCTGGAACTAAAAGCAAGTGAATTACTGTTGATAACAGGAGCAAAGCTAGCTCCGCTCATTAAAGAATAAAGCTTTGAGATAGGCACTCACCCATTATTTTGCTTTTGCATATAAATATCCTGAAGAAATCAAAAGGATGTGTTTATGTGGCTGGGAAGATCAAACATTACTTCGCAGGTGGAAATACGGCTCGCGGATTTTTCAGCTTATTTGATGAGTGCCTAGCAGGGCTAGAGAGAGTGTTTATTTTAAAAGGTGGTCCAGGTACTGGAAAATCAACATTAATGAAAAACATTGGTGCTAAATGGTTAGAAAAGGGGTTTGATCTGGAATTTTTACATTGTTCCTCTGATCATCATTCAATTGATGGTGTAATTATTCGAGAACTTAAAATAGGAGTTGTCGATGGAACAGCTCCCCACGTCATTGAGCCGAAAGTACCGGGTGTCGTTGAGGAATACGTCAATCTTGGCGAGGCGTGGGATTCAGAAAGGCTAGCTTTAAAGAAAGAGAGAATCGTCGATCTCAACAGTAGGGTTCAATTAGCTTTCCGTTCTGCTTATGAAACGCTTGAAGAAGCATTAAAAATTCATGATGAATGGGAGAAAATTTATATTAACAGCATGGATTTTGAAAAGGCTAACAAACTAACTGAAAAGCTGGCAGAATCATTCTTTAACGATATGGTATTAAATAAACACTCGGATGTGAAACATCGCTTTCTAGGTGCAGCTACGCCTGAAGGAGCTGTGGATTTTGTTCCAAATCTGACTGAAGATATTGCCCACCGTTTTTTTATAAAAGGGCGACCTGGCTCTGGGAAATCAACCATGTTAAAGAAATTGGCAGCAGAGGCAGAGTCAAGGGGCATTGATGTGGAGATTTATCATTGCGGTTTTGATCCTCATAGTCTTGATATGTTAATTTTTCGCGAGCTTGGAATTGCCATCTTTGACAGCACTGCACCCCATGAGTATTTCCCATCCCGTGAAGGGGATGAAATTATTGATTTATATGGGACGATAATCGAGACGGGAACAGATGAAATTTTTGCTGATAAAATTAAGCTTTATTCACAAAGTTATCAAGAGAAGATGAAGCAGGCGATTTCTTATTTATCTGAGGCAAAGGGATTAAGAAATGAACTGGAGAGTATTTATATAGCTGCGATGGACTTTGCGATCGTAGACTCTTACAAAGACAGGATCAATGCGGAAATCAAGAAGCTTGCAAAATAAAGGTAATTCAATCAGCCTGAAGGTAACTGTCGTCTAATACTTTTGAGCTTTGTCTTTACTCTGGAATGGCTATCTCATGAGATAGCCATTTTTTATACGAATATGTTAGAATATGAAATAGTCTTAAAAATCAAAATTATTACGGGGTGCAGGGAATGAGCAGTTGGAGTATGTATTGGACATTCACAAGAAAGGCTTTTCTTCGCTCATCGGTTTACCGTTTTGAGGTTTGGTCACGGACAGGATCCAATATTATATTTTTATTAATGTGGGGTTCGATTTGGACAGCCCTTTATGCAGGACGGGACGAGGCTGGCGGAGTCACCTTTACAGCGATGCTAACTTACATAGTAGTGAGTCAATTTTTAGATGGAGTGAAAACGAGGCTGGAACTCCGTTATGGGAAATTCAAGAGAAGGTAAGAACGGGAGATATTTCGTTAGAATTAATGAGGCCGTTTGATGTGCCATTAAGGTATTTATTTGCCGATTTTGGAAGTGTGGCCTTTTATATGATCACCGCGTTATTGCCATTATACTTTATCATTTTTTTCTTTTTGGACTTAGCTTTGCCGACCAATTGGCTGACTTGGGCGTACTTTATCATTTCTGCGTGTATCGGCTTTTTAATTCGCTATTGTGTAGAAATGACATTTGGATTGTTAACCTTTTTTCTAGTGGAAACAGGAGGAATTGAAGATATCTTTTATTTTGCGATGTCCCTTCTTTCCGGTTCAGTTATTCCTCTTTGGTTCTTCCCAAACTGGTTGGAAACAATCGCTGTTTATTTGCCCTTCCAAGCCATTTTCTTTATGCCGATTTCGATTTTTATCGGGGAGACGACAGGGGGAGAAGTTTTCACCTCTTTAGGGCTTCAATTATTTTGGTTACTCGTATGTTACTTCGTTTTAAGAATGGTCTGGAATCGGGCATCCCATAAAGTGGTTGTTCAAGGGGGATAAAGAGATGACAATCGCAAAATATATAAAACTTTATTTTAAGCTTGTCTCAGCGGGGATTAGAGCGCAGCTTCAGTATCGCTTTGCTTTCGTGATGAGGATCGTCGGGATGATCACAGCCTATACAGGAACGGCTGTCACGATGTGGGTCATGCTCTATCAATTTCAAACATTAGGAGATTGGAACTTTTTTTGAGATGCTTTTTTTATTTGCATTGTCCATTCTCTCATGGGGATTTTGCATTATCCTCTTTTTTCATTTTCGCAGTCTTGATACATATATATTGAATGGAACATTTGATCGTTTTCTTGTTCGACCGCTTAATCCATTCTTTCATTTTATGGCGATGAAGTTTGATATCGCCTCATTCGGGCAGTTTCTGTTTAGTATCATTGTGTTCGCTATTGTCAGCTTTCAGCTACAGCTTGAATGGACTATAGGTAAGATCCTTTTTTTACTTGGGGCAATCGTTGGTGGTGTGTTGATTCAAGGAGGGCTTCTTGTTATCATTTCGGCATTCGCATTTTGGACCACGAAGTCGGAGCAATTTTATTGGGTTGCCATGTTTCCAGCGCGAAATTTAACCTATTATCCATTGGCCATATATCCAAAGTTTATCCAGTGGATAACGGCATTTGTCATTCCTTTCGGATTTGTGAATTACTTTCCGACAACGGTCATTTTAAATAAGGAAACCCCTTATTTCCCAGATTACATGGGGTATTTTTCCCCGCTGGTCGGCGTGCTGTTTTTTGGTCTTGCCTATTTTATTTGGATGTTAGGATTAAGCAGATATAAGAGCACTGGCTCATAGAAGGATGTGAGAAGATGTCGATTATTGAAGTAAACAACCTACAAAAGGAATTTATGATTGCTAAGCGTGAAACGGGGCTAGTTGGGGCATTAAAGAGCTTGGTTAAAAGAGAGTTTATCAAAAAAGAAGCGGTAAAAGATATCAGCTTTTCGATTGAAAAGGGAGAAATGGTCGGTTATATCGGACCGAACGGTGCTGGCAAGTCAACAACGATTAAAATGCTTACGGGAATATTGGTGCCATCTGCTGGGCAAGTGACAGTGAACGGGATTGTCCCGTATGAAAATCGCCAAGAAAATGCAAAAAACATCGGTGTTGTCTTTGGGCAACGGACTCAGTTATGGTGGGATCTACCAACGATTGAGTCATTTGAGCTTTTGAAGGCCATCTATCGGGTAACTGACCAACGGTATAAAGAAAATATGAGCATTTTTCAAGAGATTCTTGGTCTTGATGAATTTATTAATACACCGGTACGACAATTGTCCCTGGGACAACGAATGCGAGCGGATATTGCCGCGTCCTTACTCCATGATCCTCCCATTCTATTTTTGGATGAGCCAACGATCGGGCTCGATGTTGTCGCCAAAGAGAAGATGAGGACTTTTATTCAGGAGATTAATAAGGAAAAGCAAGTAACGGTCATTTTAACGACTCATGATATGGAGGACATTGAGAAGCTTTGTCAACGAATGGTTCTGATTGATCATGGGCAAAAGGTCTATGATGGGGACATTCTCGCTGTAAAGGAAAGGTTTGGAAAAATGAGGACTCTCGTTGTTGATCTGGAGGATGCAGATAAGTCTTTTGCAGTAAAAAATGGCGAATTATGTAAGCAGGAAGGCAATCGTTATTGGCTCCGTTTTAATGGAAATGAAGTTTCTGCATCCGATTTAATAACACAAATCTCGCAAACACATAATATTAAAGATTTAACGGTAGAAGAACCAGAAATAGAATCGATTATTAGTCGCATTTATCAGGAGGGCTTTAACGAAAAGCAAACCGTGCAAGGATAATAACAAGCCTGGCGATATTAAATGCGCCAGGCGTTTCAATGATGATTAGTTGATGCGTTCTGGACGGTCTCCTAATTTTGCAACATAGTCGATCAAGAAATGAAGGAGCATCAGTGGCAGTATGGAGCCGACACCTATATAAAGAATGGAAAAAATAACCCCCACCACTGTGGTTTGCAATACTCCTTTAATTCCTTGATAGGTATGTGCTAAACCAAACAAGAGCGAAGATAATACTACGGTAAACCAAATCGAAAGATCAGGAAATAAATAAGAAAATGCAAAGATTAAAAAGCCTCTATATATCACTTCTTCAGTAATCCCTGCTGTTAATGAAACATAATTCCATAGCTTTTTCTCAGCATTCGTAATCGGCAATATCTCTGAAAAATGGACATTATCCCATTCCTTTTGTTTGGCTTCTCTTAATTTAGATCTCATTTTTTTACTAAATTGATAACCGATAGAATAATATAGCAGTCCGATGAAATAGAGGATTGCTAAGACAAATACAGAATAGGTGATCAACGGTCCTAAGCTTTCTGTGTTAATGGCTGGAAAAGTTAATCCGATATCTTGAAAAGATAGTTCTGTAAACAGGGCTAGCAGGAATATGAAAATGGATGGAATCCACAGACCAAGCATCGTCTGCTGATAAAATTTCACCCTTCTATGCTGATTTTCTCTAACGCCGAGTTTGAATTTTTTGAAAGCAAAGAAGCCAATAATGGGCTCATAAACGATCGTAAAGAGGATAAGCAGCCAAAAGCTAAATTCCATCAAGCATCATTCTCCCTAATTACTTTTTCAATTTCAGAAGTTAGTGATTCATTTCTTAATTGTTGTTCAGCTAGCTTTTTGTATAGGCTATGGGCATGTAGAAGTTCGTTGTGGGTTCCAATCCCAGTGATTTCACCTTGTTCCAAGACGACGATTTGCTCCGCCTCAACAACGGTTGAAAGGCGATGAGCAATAACAAGTGTTGTTCTCCCTTGCATGAGATGTGTCAGTGCGTTTTGTACCAGTTCCTCGGATGCGCTGTCAAGGTTGGAAGTGGCTTCATCAAGAAGGAGAATCTTAGGGTTTTTGATTAAGGCCCTTGCAATAGCAATTCGCTGCCTCTGACCTCCGGATAGTTTGATGCCTCTTTCCCCCACTTCTGTTTGAAACCCATTAGGGAGACGTTCAATAAATTCTGCTGCATTTGCTTGTTTGGCGGCGTGGAGCACTTCATCATCAGAGACCTCCCGAGCCAGCCCATAAATAATATTATCTCGTATCGTCCCAGACATAATTGGACTTTCCTGGGAGACATAGCCAATTTGGCTTCGCCATGAATGCAAATCAAAGAGATGAATGGGCTTGTCGCCCAAACGAATTTCTCCCTCTGCACTTAAATAAAAGCGCTCCAATAAAGCAAATATGGTAGTCTTTCCGCTTCCGCTTGGCCCGACAAATGCTGTTGTTTTCCCAGGTGGGGCGACGAAGGAGATATTTTTTAAAATCGGTTCGTTTTTTTTATATGAAAATGAGACATTTTGAAAGATAAGTGGTTCTGCTTCTTGTCCGACTGTAACACCTGTTGTTGGTTCCTGATGAATAGACAAGATTTCTTGAATACGTTCAGTTGCGCCCATTGCTTTTTGGAAAGCGGTAAAAAAGGTGGCCATTTGACTAAATGGGACAACGATTTGAAACATGTAAATGATGATTGCGACAAGAGAGCCTGCGGACAAGGCTCCAGATGCAACGCGGACTCCGCCATATCCGATTAGAACGACAAGTACGAGCATCATAATAAAAGTCATGAACGGAGAAATAACAGCAAGTATACGCGCTTCCTTTAATCCATATTGAAAAAGGTGGCGAATTCCTTGCTCCCCTTTTGCCTTTTCACCCTCTTCTGCATGATAGGCTTTGACGAGGCGAATATCAGCCAGTACGCGACTTAAATTGGCTGTAAAGGTGGCCATTTCATCCTGTGTTGCCTTGGAGACTTTGTACATCTTTTGCCCGAGTGGCATGATCACGAGGATGGCAATAGGGACAGAAATAATCATAATTAGCGTCATTTTCCAATCAATAATTAATAAAATTGTGACAGCACCGATAATGGAGATGATACCTGTAACAAACGTAATTAAATGCTGGGTGATTAAGGTTTTCACCGTATTCGTATCCTGAGAGACACGACTCATTGTTGCACCTGATTGATGTTCATCAAAATAAGGAATCGGCAAATGGATAATATGCCCCCACAGCCGCTTCCGTATCGAAGCAACGATTGATTCTCCGATGTAGGTCATAAAATAATAGGAAAATCCAGATGAAATCGTTTGAACGATAAAAGCAGCACCCAAAAGGACAATCAGTGAAATTTCAAGGGCGGATTGTGCCAATTGATCGACTAACGATCTCGTGAATAAGGGAAGCACGAGTCCTGCAGCCGTTTCAAGTAACCCTAAAGCTAAGGCAAGGATAAAGATCCCTTTTGGTGGGTTGGAGCTCTTAATTAACCTCCAAAAAGCTTTCAAGTGATTAGTTTTTATTTGTTCCTTTTTTTCTTTCATTTATGGTGATTCCTCTTTTCTGTAGATTTATATCGATCCCTTTGGAAATCCACTCTTCAACCTCTTTTGGAAAAGGGAATGGAATCGCCCAGTCCTCATCGTTGATTTCAACATTTGTAACTTCTTCTAGAAAGTGGAGATCTCCTCCTGTCAATTCAGCAAATATATCGATTAGTTTGTCGATTAGTAGTTGTACTTTTGCGGATTTCGGATCTGCTCCGTAATGCTCTTTCAGATCCGTTAATAATCCAACTATATTTGTGTTGATTTCCAGATGTCTTTTTTCATCGATACTAAAAATTTGTTCTACTTTTTGGTCGTCAAGGATTCCTTTTAAGAATTTTTTATGTTCTTTTTCCATCTGAATATCATTGATTAATGTAATAAATATGGATGAATCTAGTTCACCATGATGATCTACAATATATATAGCATGATCTAATGCTCTAATGACCTGTTCCAGTTGTTCCTTTTGCTTCACCATCGCTTCTTTTTGTATGGAAAGGGAGTCCTTTAAATCCCATTTTTCGGATTTTAGAAATACTTTAATTTCTTCGAGTGAGTAGCCAAGAAATTTCAAGGTAATGATTTTATGCAATGTAATAAAATTCTCTTCGGTATAAATTCTCTTTCCTTTATCCGACAAATATGAAGGTTTGAGGATTCCAATTTCATCATAATAATGCAAAGTTCTAACTGTTAAACCGGTCTTTTTGGCGAATTCTCCAATTGAAAATGTATTCATTGCCATCCTCCTATCTATTACTATCATAAGTCCTAACGTAACGTTAGCTGCAAGTTTCATGTTCATTTTTTCTCAATTATTGGATTATCTTTCTCGAAACTCTTACAATGAAAAGGAAAGACAAGGTTGATGGGGGGAACAAACTTGGACTGGGTTAATGAGATTGAGACAATATTTTCTCGAAATCGTAATAAAAAAATGGCCATTCCAATGGAAGAGTATATGCGGAACCAATTTCCCTATCTTGGCATAAAAACACCAGCGCGCAAAAAACTTCTAAAAGATTTTTTTCAGGCATCCACCATTTTACAGAAGCCCCTCCAGCATGAGTTTGTGCTCGCACTTTGGGAGAAAGAAGAGAGGGAATATCAGTATGCGGCATTATTTTATTTGGAGAAAATAAAGAAAAAGCTCGAAATTTCCTCCATAGAGCTATTGGAAACATTGGTAACAACAAAATCATGGTGGGATACGGTCGACACCATTGCTCCTAAGCTTGTTGGCCATATTGCTATTAGGAATCCAGAAGTGATCACATCGAAAATGGATCATTGGGCAATAAGCAATAATATATGGCTAAGGAGATCCGCTCTATTATTTCAATTAAAATATAAGGAACAAACAAATGAAGAGCTGCTTTTACAATATATTAAGCAAAATGCTGCGGAGCAGGAGTTCTTTATTCGTAAAGCAATCGGCTGGGCTTTAAGAGAATACTCGAAGACAAATCCCCAGTACGTTAAAAAAATAATGGAGACGGTGCCCCTATCTAGTTTGAGCATCCGTGAAGGAAGTAAATACATAAAAAAAGATAAAGGATGATACAACAATGATAAAATGCGTAGCAATTGATATGGATGGAACATTATTAACGAAGGATCATGAAATTACGGAAGAGAATATGAAAGCCATTAAAGCGGCGCAGGAGAAAGGTGTGGAAGTTGTCATTGCTACAGGTCGCTCCTATCCAGAGGCGATTTATTTATTAAAGGAGGCAGGGATTAAATGTCCGGTGATTTGTGCCAACGGAGCGGAGGTGCGTTCGCCAGAGGGAGAAATAGTTGCTGATAATCCTCTTAAGAAAGAGTTTGCAAAGGATGCATTAAAAATTCTTTCCGATAGCGATATTTATGTAGAGTTTTTTACAAGTAAAGGAATTTATACAGCCGATATGGAAAGAGGCATAAGCCTTTTTAAAGAGTATGCGGCTAACAAACATGAGAAAACAGAGGTTGAAAAAATAGAAGCGATCTTACAAGAGCGCATGAATTTTATTAAAACGATAGAGAGTGTCGATTTTATTTTTGAGCAGGAAGATTACCATCTTTATAAACTGTTAGCTTTCTCTTTTGATCCGGAGCAACTGCAAAAAGTAGAAGCGCAGCTAAAAGAAATAGAGGGAATTGCTTTAAGTTCTTCTGGGAAAGAAAATTTAGAGATTAATGGCGTAGAAGCGCAAAAAGGAATTGCTTTAGATCGTTTTACAAGAGAAAAAGGAATCTCGCTCATGGAAACGATGGCGATTGGTGACAATTACAATGATTTATCGATGTTTCAAAGGGTTGGAAGAGCGGTTGCTATGGGGAATGCAGACGATTATGTTAAAGCTCAATGCCATTTTGTCACAGCTACAAATGAGGAAAGTGGTGTAGCAAAAGCGATCTGGGAGGCTATTAATTAGTGTTCTGTAAAAAGTGTTTCATGCCAATCGTGCTAAACCAAGTTGTAAAAAGCTCAAAAAGAGAGTAAACTCCCGCTGTTGTGTTTTAGGATGATCTTGGAAAGGTCTTGATAAAATAAGGAGGAGTGCGATGAAGAAAGGAATCCTGTTGTTGGTCGTTTTGCTTTTGGCTGCATGTTCTGGGGGAAAAGAGCGTGAAGGAGTACATGAAGATGAAATGGGGAAGCCAGCAGTTATAGCTATGGGTAGAGAGGTAGTTGCTGAAAATCTCCAAGTTCCGTGGTCCATTAATAAAATGGGGCAAACGTTTTATATCAGTGAACGAAACGGAACGGTCATGAAAGTTGAAGGAGATAGGCAATCAAGGCAAAAGGTGGAGCTGGAGAAGACGTTAGCAACAGCAGCGGAGGCAGGCTTGCTCGGTTTTGTCCTAGCGCCAGATTTTGCTAACACGAATCGTGCTTATGCCTACTATACCTATAAGGATGAAGATGGACAATTTAATCGAATTGTCACGCTAAAGCTTGTGGAAGAGGTGTGGAAGGAAGAAAAGTTACTTCTTGACGGAATCCCCAGTGGGCAATATCACCATGGAGGACGTTTAAAGCTAGGACCAGATCAAAAGTTGTACGCAACGACAGGAGACGCTGCAACAGATCCAGATATTGCTCAAGATGTGAAGTCGTTAGGCGGAAAGATTTTGCGCCTCAATTTAGATGGCTCTATCCCTGAAGATAATCCTCTTGCGGACTCCTATGTATATAGTTACGGCCATCGTAATCCTCAGGGCTTGGCTTGGGCTAGCGATGGTACGATGTATGCTAGTGAACACGGCCCTTCCGCACATGATGAAATTAACTTCATTAAACCTTCTGGAAATTATGGGTGGCCAGCGGTGATCGGAGATGAAGAGCAGACAGGTATAGAATCACCTCTTTTTCAATCTGGAGCAGAGATGACCTGGGCACCGTCAGGAATGGCTTATTATGAAGGAAGGCTGTATGTTGCGACGTTGAGAGGGAACGCTGTACGAGAGTTCAATCTTGAGACAGGTGAGACGAACGAGGTGATCACAGGGTTAGGGAGAATTCGTGATATTTTGATTGAGGATGGAGTCCTTTATTTTGTATCCAATAATACCGATGGTCGTGGTAAGCCCGAAGAAAATGATGATCATTTATATAAGGTTGAGCTTAGTGAAATTTAAAGAAAGAGGTACCATAAAACGATCGGTGATTATTTTGCAAAAAAGTTCATGTTGTAAGTTGCGGAGATGGAGCAGTAGGACATTGTTGAAGAATGATCATTCATTATAGATAAGAAGGGAAAACAATTTTCTTTTAAATCATTGCAAAAACGGCTTATTAAAGGCTGTTCGATTGCGGCGAATTTTTTATATGACCAGGGAAAGCAAGGGAGATCACTAGCAAATTTATCTTCCTTGCTTTGTTAGATGGAACATTTCGGTCGACTCTCTTTTTAAGTTTATTTTTTTGTTGAAATCCCATGCATAATCATTTGAATCGTCCGTTCTATTTCCTCTTTATCATCCCAGTCAAGTTCTGGTAAAAGGAGATTACGGACGATAATGTAACCGAAGATAGCCGATGCCGTCAAGCGAATGATCTGGAAGGGAGGCACATCAATAAGCTCTCCTTTCTTTTGGTAGTGTTCAACAACCTCTGTAAATCGTTCGATTACTTTCGTTCCGATATGCTCTTTAAAGAGCTCCTTTAATTCTGGCTGAAAAGGGATTTCTTGAATAAGAATTTTAAATAAAAGCATATTTTTCGAAAGGAATTTAATGCGATTTTCGATCATCGCTCTCAAAAAGTCCTCAAACGTTGCATGCTCTTTTTTGAGAACCTTTTCCATATCTTTAATAACAAGGGGGGCTATAAATTTTCTCAGCATCGGTTCTATGATCGAATAGAGCAAATCTTTTTTTGTCTTATAATGGCGAAAAATCGTCCCTTCTGCAACACCAGCGTTTTTCGCTATTTCACTTGTTGAGGTAGAGGCATACCCTTTTTCAGCAAATGCCTGAACAGCAGCAAGAATGATTTTTTTTTGTTTCTCTGTGAGCTCATCGCTTTGTTCAAAAATTTCCTCAATAAGATTATCTGGACCGTTCATAATAAACTCCTTCAGTACTTGATATTCTTATTGTAATGGATTATAAGATAAGATGCTAAATCTTTCGGTATTTTCGTAATGCGACAATATTCAAGAACATAAATAGTGCTGAAAAACCGAGGAGCACAAGGATATTTATATAGAGATCTGCCCATCCATAGCCTCTGACCATCACATTTCGCAGAGCATCGGCTGCGTAATAGAGCGGGGTCATTGGACCAATCCAATTTAACCATGGAGAGATCGTCTCCAAATTGAATAGTCCTGAAAAAAAGATTTGCGGGACGACAACAATGGGTATAAATTGAATCATTTGCAGCTCATTATTAGCGAATGAAGATAGTAAAATTCCTAACGTTAATGCTGTTAAGGAAAGGGTTAACGTAATTAAAAGAACATATATAAAGCTCCCTTCCATAAGCATCCCCAACACATAAATAGCGTAGGCGGCGATAATTGTCGCTTGAATCATCGTGAAGATCCCAAAACCGATAATATACCCGACAACCATTTCCGATTTCCGCAGTGGACTCGATAATAAACGTTCCAACGTGCCAGTTGTTCGTTCTCGTAGAAAGGATACTCCGGCGATTAAGAAGACAAAAAAGAAAATGAAAAACCCAAGCAATACGGGACCAAAATAATCAAACTGACTCATATCTTCCGATCCGTGAATAAACGCTACATTTAGCTCATGTGAGCCAGTTGGCTGCAGAGGTGCAAATGCCTTTTCCAGCCACTTGATCGTAGCGCCATTGACATTTGGATCACTGCCTTCAAGGACAATAGAAGGGCTAGTATTTTCAAATGAAATGTAGCCATCAAGCAATTGCTTTTCCATATCTTTGTTAGCTGATTCGATATTTGTGTATTTTGTAATGTCCGCATCGTCTAAATCTAGCTGTTTTTCAAAGGCTTCAGGTATATCAACCAACCCGACCTTTGGCACATAATCATCACCGTTAAAAACAAGATGAAGCATCGTTAAAATAAGAATCGGAGCAAAAATTAGTAGTCCAAGCGTTCTTTTATCACGAATGATTTGTCTTAAAATCCGGATTACGAGTGCTCTTACTCTCACGCCTTAGCACCTCCATATGCTAGAAATGCCTCTTCGATGGAAGAGGAACTAGTTTCTGCTTTTAATTGCTCGGGTGTGCCAACAGCGATTAGCCGACCATCACGAAGCATTGCTAAACGGTGACATTTCTCCGCTTCCCCCATAACATGCGTTGTAACAATAATTGACGTGCCCTTTTCATTTAAATTGTAAAAGGCGTTCCAAATACTCTTGCGTAAAACAGGATCAATTCCTACAGTTGGTTCATCAAGAATTAGCAGTGCCGGTTCATGGAGCAAGGCAATCGCAAGCGATAATCTTCGCTTCATTCCCCCGGAATAATGGTGGACCGTTTTGTTTAAATGGTCACTTAACTCAACAACGTCCATTACTTTGCCAATTCTACTTTGCAATGCTTTTCCATTTAAACCGAAAAGAGCACCGAAAAATTCAAGATTTTCCTTCGCTGTTAATTCTCCGTATAAAGCGTCTGATTGTGCCATGTAGCCAATCTTTTCAATGAGCTTTAAGGAAGGCATTTTTTCTTGGAAAAGATAGTTTTCTCCCCGATTCGGCAAATCAAATCCGGTTAACATCTTCACTAATGTTGTTTTGCCAGCACCAGATGGACCTAATAGCCCGAAGATTTCACCTTTGTAAACATTTAAAGAAATATTGTTCAACACTTCCTGTTTTCCAAAAGCCTTCGACACATCCTGGATCGACACGATCACTTCATTTGCATCCATTTTTATTCACTCCTTTTTAAAAAGTGAGTAATCACTCACTTACATCATAAAACATAAAAAGAGATTTGTGAAGTGAGTAATCACTCATTTTATAAATAAAAAATAAACCCTGAGTAAGTTCAGGATTTATAACAGTTCAATTGTTAATGAATTAACTTGAGAAATAAGAAGTTCTTCGTATTGTTTTTGGGCAAGATAGAGGATCTCCTGCTCGTTGACATCGGGATTTTCTTTTCGTACTTGTGCAATCAAATCGTTTTGAACCTTTTGCGAAAGAACAATTAGTTCATATTGCTGTTGTTCTTTACTCCAGAATTTCTCTTCTCCAAATCCTTGAATCATTTTTTTGGCAACTGGGACTGATTCATATTGTGTGCGTACCTGTTTGACTTGCTCGGTTATTTCCTCTTGTGTTGCCTCATGGCCTTTTTCAAGAGCAAGGAGTGCCATGGAACGGAGGCGGATAATCTGGGTTATTAGCTGATTTCGATCTTGATTTAGCTTCTCTTGTCCGTCCCAATAGGCTAACGCTTCTTCTAATTCGTCGCCTTCATATTTTTCTTTATCCTGTTCGCGATTGATGGCAATGTGTAGTTCGTTGATAAACTGGTAAAATTCTAGATCCTCCTTTGTAATCCATTCATCGTTGATTTTAGCGATCCCACTCGGTTCTTTTACATCGTATGTGATGACCTTTTCAACAGATTCTCCATTATGGTCAAACGTGAAAACAATCTCCCATTTTCCGGCCATCGGCAATTCGACTTCTGACGAATAAATACCTTCTCCGATTTCTTTAAAGGCTGCTTCTACTTGCCCGTGGTCCATGTCGCTCATCGCGAGCACGGCATTGACCTTAAGACCGGAAACAGGATCATGACCATCAGTAATTTTAATGACAAGCTCGGAGGCTGTATCTTTTTCATAATATAAATCCTTTTCGACCTCGACAACGACAGAACTTTTATTGCAGGCAGTCAATAAGAAAAGCAAACTGGCTAAGGCGAATAAAAATTTTTTCATGGTCCATTCTCTCCTAATTTTTGTGTTAGTAGAAAGTCTGCAACAGTGTATTTACAGATTTGCTGATTCTCTAAAAAAGCGACGTGTGAACATAGCTGTTTAATTTCATCTAAATGATGGGAAGATACTAAAATCGTTTTATTTTGCAAAGACTTCAACGTATCCAAAATTTCTTTTCTTCCAATTGGATCAAGACCGCTTGTCGGTTCGTCTAAGACGAGGATTTGTGAATCTTGATAGAGCGTCACTGCGAGTCCAAGCCGCTGCAGCATTCCCTTTGAATATTCCTCGATAATCGTATTTCGTTCCTCCCAAAGGTTGACGGATTTTAAGAGCTCTTCCATTCGTTTCTCATCGTAGGTTCGAGAAATGCTTCTGGCAAAAAACCGCATATTGTCCAGTCCTGTTAAAGATTGATAGAGCAAGAATTTTTCTGGAAGATAAGCAATTTCGCTGCTTATACCCCTTTTTTTCTTGCCGTTGATTCTGATTGTCCCCTTTTTGCTAGGAAGAATTCCGAGAAGACTATTAATAAAAGTTGATTTCCCAGCCCCGTTTCGCCCAACGAGAGCACATATTTCATTTTTCTCTATTTTTAAGTGAACATCCTGAAGGACTGTTCTTTTTCCAAACGATTGATAGAGATGGGCAACTTCAATCATTGTGAGCCCTCCTTTCGTTGAAAAACAACTCCAGCTCCAAACGAGAACAATATTCCGAGTACAACATTGCCGATTAAAAATAAAGACGGCTTTAACCACATGAATGATTGAAGTAGCTTAGACATATGCTCAAAGGAGTAAACGCCGAATGCTGATTCAAGGTAAATTCTTGCAGCTTGCAACGGGTTTAGGAAATAAAAGCTAGAAAAGAGTTTCACATTATCATAGGTAACGTTACTTAACCATGATAATAAGAGAAAATCGTGTAAGAAGAAAAAATAGAACCAGATGGCGATCACGAAGCCAACAATTTGCATTCTGGAGCGGCTGATGCTCCCAACGAAGACTCCAAGCTGGGTGAAGACGAGAATAAGACTTGTGATGGTGAACAAGAATGCAAGGTAGGCAGCGCCATCTATTTGAAAATAAAATTTTAACGGAATCAAGTAGAGAAAGAACCATAGAGCAGTCGGCCCTAATAATACCGATTGAATCGCCACGCTTTTTTTACATAGAAAGCCTGTAAAGCGCTCTCCTCTTGTTAAGAGCATGATCAATGTTTTTTGTTCTTTTTCCTGAAATAGGGAAAAGGCCCCTAAAAAAAGGCATAATATCGGGATGAAATAGACGAATGCATCAAATAAATTAATCAAGTGAATATAGAATCCTTGATCAAAGGAAAGAGCAGAGGAACGGAACAATAAACTAATTGAAACGAGAATAATGAGCGCAAAGGCCAGCCAAAGCCCTTTTCCTTTTATGTTTTCCTTCCATTCCTTCCAAATATAATGCATAGTGGATGTCTCCCTTATAATAGTCTCTTTTTGTAACGGCGATAAATATATAGGCCGGATGAGATGGCAAGCACCCCAATGAGAATGAGTGATGCTTGTTTCCTTTCATGCTTTGTCACGAGCGGATAAGGATCGGTAAACATCGTTTTCTCTTTATGGAGAAACTGATTCAGCTTCTCATAAACGGCGATAGCAGGACTTTGTAAAAAGAGATAAACAAGCTCTTGATCTTCAATTAATTGATGGAGTGAAGATTGATAGCGCACCTCTTCATCACCGATCCCGTCTTGATCTAAATCGATCATAGGAAATGAGCGCCCCCAGTTATTGCCGATGCCATTTTCACTCCAGCTATTTCTCCCTTCCCCACCAAGGCTAGCAACAGGAATGGTATTTTCATTAATTTCATTTAAGGTAAAAATTTGCTCATTTGAACTTGCCCATAATTCGATCCCAACTTGGTTCTTAATGATTCGGTTATTTTTCACTAAACTCCCTGTTGCCTGATCGATATATAGTCCTCTTTGATTGAGAAAAAAGGTGTTATTTTGAATGAGCGTGTCTCGGGATGATAATAACAGGAGTCCAAAGGACTTATGTCCATAATTAAAAATAAACTCATTTTGCTCAAGCTTAATTCCGTTGGAATGCATAATGGCGGCGCCGCCGGTATTCATCGTAAACGTATTTCCTTCAAAAACATTATCATCAGAATACATATAGTGAAGACCATAGCGTGTTTCGCTTATGGAGTTATAAAGAATTTCATTGCGGTTGGCATAATCAAAGAACATGCCATCTCTTGAACCTTTAATCACGTTGTTTTGTAGAATATTATCGTTTGCGTAATAGATATGAAGCCCGTTCCCTTGATTGGCAATCTCCCCTTTGCCAAGTCCTGTAATGTGACTATTTTCAATCCGATTATGATGAGCTTGACTTAAGTAAATACCGTGAAAGGAATGTTTAATCGTTACTGAATCAATCACATTATGATTAGAATAAATCTTTATTCCTGCGTATTCCTCAGAGCTATTGCGATTCATACTGCTGCCTGACACGGTCATATTGCGAATCTTTACATGGGGAGCTTCAATGGAAATGACATTTCCGCTTTCATCCCCTCTTATAACGGTTCCTTTTTTCCCAATTAACTCTATTGATTTTTTGATGATAATATTTCCTTCGTACGTCTTATCTTCTAACTCCAGTGTGTCTCCGTCGTGGAGGGCATCGATCATTTGTTGTAGATCATCTTCCGCCAAGCTTGAACGAGGGGCAGAAAGGAGAATGATGGACATGATGAAGAATAAGAACGTCAGCTTTTTCATTGTTTTCGATCCTTCCATAAAGGAATCAGCAGCAAAATAAAGGCTGCGATGACTAAATAAGCACCGATTCCTAATAGGCTATAGGTTGTAAAGTTGGCGATGACATTTTCTCCAATGATCGGTGGGACAAATGGTTCCATTTCAATTGGAGCCATTGGATCTAAGTTGGTTCCATACTCCTTAAGGGCTGCCCATAAATCCCATACGCCGACTGCACCACCAATAAGAAAAATAACGATGAGGCTTATTAAATAAGCTTTTTTACGAATGAAGGCGCCGAGTAGTACGAGTATGGAAAGCCCGCCAATGAGATAAGGAAGATAGTTTAGTTCTGGAAAGCTTTCCTCATTAAACTGGGCCATGCCAATATAATGGTTCAACCCGTTAATTTGCTCCAACTCCCCTTCAAGGTGATCAGGGTAAACAATAATATTTAGTCCTTCGGGGTATTGAGGAGCGAAAAATTCCATTCTCCACCATGGGAAGAACAACGCTAACATGACTAATATGGCAGAGATAATCATTAAAATTGATGAGAATCGAGAAAGCTGTTTTCCTTTCATTGCAAACACTTCTTTCTAGTGACTACCCATTTTATAAAAGGGGCGCTAATCGTTTAAATGCTGCCCCTTTTTTGTTTAAGGCTATACAATATGTCAGTGTTGGTTATTGACTCATTTTCGGTATACGTGAAGGCGAGTGAAATCAATGTTTCGCACGAAATGAGCCAATAAACGTTTTACCTAGCACAGAACCTATTCTAAAAAACGGAATTTAATAACATCTCGCTTTTTTAGTTTTTCGGCTTCACGAGGAAATAGCCTGACATTTCTTGATGCAAGGCAGAGCAGAAGTTCGTACAATAAAGTGGGTATGTTCCTGCTTTGTCTGCTGTGAATTCAATCGTATTGGTCTGTCCAGGTTGAACTTCCATATTGAAATCATATTGATTAATCGCGAAGCCATGGGTGATATCCTGGTCAAAGTCTATATTTGTAAGATGAATAACGACTTTATCTCCCTCATTTACTTCAATCACGTCAGGACGTTTCGCATTAGCATCAAAAATAAATTTGGAACGCATAGCGATCCCATAGACGTGAACTTCATTGCCTTTGCGGACGATCTTTGCATCTTCTTGGTTATAAATTGCATTTGGATTGCTTTCGTCTTTATCATATACGGTAATCGTATTGATTTTATCCGCTTTTATCATTTGCGCGTAATGTGGCTCAGGATTGACAGGTGCCGACTGGATCACTTCCATTTTGTCCCCTGTTAAATCGATTAGCTGCATGGATTCTGGATGTGAAGGCCCTACTGATAAATAGCTGTCTTTTGCTATTTTGTTAAGGGCAATAATATATTTGCCATCTGGTGCGACAGTATCTCCTTCAGCAGCAACTGAATGTCCAGGAGAATATTGCACCGCAACACGGTCTAATGTTTCACCTGTAGCTGGATCCCATTTAACAATTTCAGATGAAATAAACATGGTTGTATAGGCCATCCCTTCATCATCAAATTGAGTGTGAAGCGGACCAAGAGCGTTTTCAGGATTAACTTCTCGTTCCATAACAGATTCATATTTAAGAATAGGAATTCCGTTACGTTCTCCGTCAAAATCGCCGTTCTCAATCGCAGCAAAAGCTTTTTCAAAGGAGAAAACCGTCATCGCTGGAGCAAGCTTACCCGAAGCAATGAAGTGTTCCCCATCTGGTGTAACGTCTACGCCATGAGGTGATTTCGCAACAGGAACTAGGTAAATACCACCTTTATGCTTTTCTGGGAAGATCATTTTTTGGCCTGTCACTTCGTCATATTCTCCGGCGGCTATCTTCTGTTCAAGCTCCTTCCAGTTGAACAATACGATGTAGTCACGATCGGCTTGAGAAGCATTAATTTCTAGATTTGTTGTTGCTTCTTCCGTATTGTAAGTTGTCATAACGGCCCAATCGGCAGACATTTTTTTACCGGCATCAGATAAGTCATAAGACCATGGTGGCAAGGCTACTTGATAGGCAATATCCAACTTTTCCTTCTCTTCATCAAATGTTACAGCAGACATGACACCACGGTATTGTTCACTATAGTTATCAAGGTCTGCATATTCGCTTCCAATTGGTACAGAAAAACGAGTTGGAAGGAACATATACTCAGTGTTTTGTGTGACAAAAGCAGCACAGTGCGGGCCAGAGGTATTCGGAACATTCATAATATCTTTTACAGTAAACGTTTTTAAATCCATGACGGCAGCACGACTATTGGCGACATCGGTAGCGAACATATACTTGCCATCATAATCTCCGTCAGTTTCCGAGAAAGCGGGATGATGGAGATCTCCCCACGAATAATCTCCCATTAACTCTTTCGTATGGTTATCAAAGCCGTAGCCAGTTGCAGAATCGGGTGAAAATACCGGGACAGTGCGGATGTGGCGCATCGATGGAACTCCGTAAATGAACATTTGCCCAGAATGTCCACCGGAGGCAAATAAATAGTATTCGTCTTTTTCTCCAAATGGGACATAGACCTTCTCTGCATTCGTTTTATTAGCTGAATCAGAGGTTGCTGAGCCGCTAGGACCAGTAGAGAAGTCAGCAAAAAATACGGTTGCGGCTAAGAAACCGGCGGCTAGCCCGGATGCAGCAGGTATCCATTTCTTCATGGTAAAACACCTTCCTTTTTATGAATCGTTTCGGTGCTCAGTCTTCATTAAAAATGTAAATTCCTTCCTTGAAAGCGTTTTTTGATGAGGCACAGATGAGTACAGATGTTAAAAATTATTGTTCTGCTGCTTTTTTTAACTCCTCGACAATTTGGTCAATTTCTTCAGCAGATAAAGGGCTCCCGCCGATCACGGATGACATGACGGCAGAGGTTGGCTCTTTTAAAAATTCCTGAAGTGGCTTCCCGTGTTTCCCTTCAACTTCACTATAGGCTTTGGACAAGTCCGGTCCGGTTACTCCACCTTGAAGATTCAGCCCTTCCACGGCATGGCAGCCAATGCAGCCTTTTGTTTGAAGTATATTCTCTTCGTTGGAAACGTTTTCAACATCGGGTGTTTCGACTTCTTCATCTTCCTCTTCTACAGCAGCAGTCTGATCAGTAGCTTGTTCTTGTGTTAGCACAGTATCTTCATCACTGCTGTCGAGGATGATGTCATACACAAGATAACCTAGGCCAAGACCGATGATGGCGCTTATGACAAAGTGAATAATGGATGTCTTCAAAAGCTCTCCCCCTTTGCAAAGTGGTATTTTCATTACAAATTTATCCTATCCGTCAGTGATATTGTCAGGTGTGATTCACTTCACATGAAAGAAGCCTCTTTGTGAAGGTTTTGTGAAACTCCAATGAACGATTTTTAATATCACGGGAAATAAGAGAATAAATGTGATATTTTACACATTCTTGTTGAATTGGATTCTCTAGAATAGGAGTAAATCTATAAGGGGGGATTTGAGATGGAAAATCAGAGCACGGAGGTTTCCGCAATTCATGAATTTTTAAGTAAAGTAGAGGTTTTTAAAGATCTGCCGCCACAGTCTTTGCAAATAATTGATAAGCGAATCAAGAAGATGTCATTTAATAAGGGCGATAAAATTATATCTGAATACGAAAGAGCTAAAGGAGTATTTTTCGTCCATTCAGGCATGGTGAAGCTTACAAAACAAAATGAACAAGGGAACGAACTCATTGTTTGTATGAAGAAAAAAGGGGATATTTTTGCTGAAGCATGTTTATTTAATTATGGCGACCTCACCTATCCAGCCACAGGAACAATGATTAAACCTGGCGAAATCTATTTTCTTAGCACAGAGGATTTTGAACAAGAATTATTATTAAATCCAGAGTTGGCAGTGCAAATGATTCGATATATGGGTGAGACTCTCCGAGATCTTACTTCAATTATGAGAGATATTGCCCTTCTTGATGTTTATACGAAAACGATGAAAATGCTCGAGCGGTTAGCGGAGAAATTTGGGGCCAATCGATGTAATCGAATGTACATTGAACTTCCGTTAACGATTCAGGAATTTTCTACTCTGATTGGCACATCAAGAGAAAGTGTAAGTCGCGTTTTTTCAAAGCTAAGAAAAGAGGGCTTAATTGATATAAAACAAAAACATATCATTATTACTGATTGGTGTAAGTTCTGTGCAGTTTATAAAAATAAATTAATGTAGAAACGGTAGATTGTTGAAGAAAGGGAGTGCTCATTAAGAACATAGATTTCGAGGCAAGAAGCTCGATAAACGAAATGTTGCTTTTCCTTTGGAAAATAAAGTTGAACATTCTCCTACAATCATTTCGCCCCCTTGACTAGAAATCTCGATTCGTTTTAATCGCGCTTGGGCTCCCACTGTTTAGATATTGGAAATTTGGATAAAGGAAAATGCGAATAAAGCAAGCACTGTCAAACAGCTTGTTATTATTCGCTTTTTTATAATTTCCAATATAAAATTCAAGCGTAATGACGCTTATAACATTCTAAAAAACTGTGTCAGATGACCTGACAAATTGTAAGACAGATGAACTTAATTGAAATAAAATGATTGTAATAAATAGAGTTACGTTATGAAGTAGGGTTCTATTAATAGGGAAGCGTAGGGTTACTTAATAAGCCGAGCTTCAATCTTTACAACGAATTTTGAATTATTAGAAAATTTTAGTTGCTCACAAGAGTTTTTAGTGATATTATTTTATAAAATTCTAAATACTCTAAAAATAATAAGAAATGATATGGTGGTTAAAAATGACAAGATCGGTAAATCGAGCATTAGAAATTGTTTATCTTTTACTCTCTGACAATAGCAAAAAAGGTTGGCAAATTAGCGAAATTGCGGAGAATTTAAAATTGCCATTAAGTACGACGCACAGGCTGATTGGGACTTTAGTAGAGCATAAGCTAATCACACAATCAATTGATACTAAAAGATATTTAATTGGACCAAGATGGTTAGAAATAGGCTTGCTGCAACTAGAAAAAATGGATTTAAGAACAATTGCAAGGCCAATTATGGAGAGGCTTTCCTATGAGGTTAAGGAAAGCGTTTATCTAAGTATCCCAAACGATTATTTCTCTTTTCCAATTGAAAGAATTGATAGTCCTATGAAGGTGAGGATAGTTGAAAACCTTGGAGAACGAATTCCAATGAATATTGGTGCTCCTAATAAAGTAATGCTGGCTCATATGGATCCTTCTAAGGTAGAAGAGATACTAGCTAAATTATTGCAGACTAAAGAAGAGCAAAAGGAATTTT
This sequence comes from Bacillus methanolicus, assembly GCF_008764295.1. Taxonomy (GTDB): domain Bacteria; phylum Bacillota; class Bacilli; order Bacillales; family Cytobacillaceae; genus Robertmurraya; species Robertmurraya methanolica_A. Next base: position 95,338 of record NZ_VTQX01000011.1, read on the forward strand.
TTGAAACCTTAAAGCAAATAAAGAGTGAAGGATATAGTATTAGTTTTGCAGAGAAAACAGAGGGAACTGTCTCAATCGCTGCCGTAATAAAGGGGTTTGATAATCAAGTGGCAGGGGCCATTAGTATTGGACTTCTTAGTCATGATTTAAGTGAAAAAAGAATAGCCGAATTAAGCAATGCTGTAATTCGATGTGCTGATGAAATATCTGCTCGATTGGGTGGATAAAAAATTTGCTATAAAAATGGAAACACTTTCCGTACAACGGAAAAATAAGTACATTTCTTATCTGAATTGGCTAAAGGGGGTAATGGTGTGGGGAGTTTTATTATTCGTAGGAGCTTTACAGGAATACTTATTATTTTTGTTGCTATTTTCCTTAACTTTATGCTGATACAGCTCGCTCCAGGAGATCCTATCAGTATTTTGTCAGGGCAAGATAGTCCTTCACCAGAGATGGAAGAGGCATTAAGAGAGAAATACGGTTTAAATGATTCTGTAGGTGTTCAATTTCTAACATATCTTCGAACCCTTGCCGGTGGAGATTTAGGAGAGTCCATTTTAAGCGGGCGTCCCGTAAGTGAAATGATTGCGGAAAGAATAGGACCTACCCTTATGCTCACGCTTACAACAGCGATATTCGCTTTGCTAATCGGTACCATATTAGGCATATATTGTGCCCGACGCCCCGGTTCAAAATTGGACAACTTGCTTTCTGGCTTATCTTATCTATTCGATTCTATGCCGAGTTTTTGGTTGGGGATGATGTTTATTCTACTATTCGCTTCTTGGTTAGGAATCTTTCCAACCTCAGGAATGATTGATTTACGTGCAAATCATTCAGGAATTGCATACTACATAGATATTTTACACCATATGTTCCTTCCTGCTACTACACTAACATTACTTAGTATTCCATACTTCTTTAGGATCACTCGTTCTTCTGTTATTCAAGTTATGTCAGAGGATTTTGTCACAACTCTTAGAGCAACTGGAATGAAAGAAAGCAGAATATTCAATAAATATGTATTGAAAAATTCAATTTTACCGACCATTACTGTGTTTGGAATCACGATTGCATACATGATTACTGGGGTAGCTATTATTGAAATTGTATTTTCATGGCCAGGGATGGGAAGTTTCATGCTAAATGCAATTTCACGAAGAGATTATCCACTATTGATGGGAATTTATCTTGTGCTTTCAATATCGGTGGCTGTGACGATGATTGTAGTTGATGTTCTATATGCGTTTATTGACCCTAGAATAAGATACAGTAAGTGAGGTGGTTTATTTTGGAGATTAAGAATAATAATCAGAATATTTTTAAAAAATACACAAACAAAATTAATGAAATTAAACAATTAAAAGTAGGAGCTATTTTATTAATCCTATTATTAATTGTTTCCATATTTGCTCCGGTTTTCGCAACGCATGATCCATATTCATTAGGGGATGAAATGGTAGCCGCACCAAGTTCAACCCATTACCTCGGCACAGATGGACTAGGACGTGACGTATTTAGCATGATAATTTATGGCACTCGCACTTCATTAATGATCGGAATTGTGGCCGCACTCATTTCAGGGGTTATTGGAACATTGCTAGGCGGTATAGCTGGTTTTTTCGGAGGCAAAATTGATAGATTGCTAACAGAAGTAAACAACATATTTTTGATGATGCCGACTTTCTTCCTGATTTTGATCGTTGTTGCCCTGTTTGGAAGCAGTCTCATAAACGTCATGCTTATTATCGGATTAACAAGTTGGGTTGGTAATGCGCGTCTTATGAGAGCGCAGGCTATGTCATTAAGAGAAAGAACATTCATTATGGGGGCTTATTCTATTGGAGAAAAGAAATGGAAAATTCTATTAAAACATATTATTCCTAATGGGATATTTCCGATTATAGCCAATACAACCATGATCATATCTGGAGCAATTCTTACGGAGGCAAGCCTCAGCTTTTTAGGGCTTGGAGATCCCAATGTAGTCAGCTGGGGGCAAATTATATATAACGGCCGTGAATATATGACATCTGCTTGGTGGATATCGACTTTTGCAGGAATTGTCGTTGTACTCACTGTACTATCATTTTATTTAATTGGCGACGGGCTTAATCGTGTGCTTAGTCCTAAGCTTCATGATCAAAATTAGGTGGTGAGCAATATGTCTATTTTAGAAATTAAGAACCTCACAGTAACCTTCCATACAAAAGATAAGATTACAAGAGCTGTAAACAATATTTCACTTTCTGTTGAAGAACAGGATTCCATAGGTATTGTGGGAGAGTCGGGATCAGGTAAATCTACATTAGTAATGGCAATATTGCAATTATTACCAAAAAGAATTGCCAGAATAGAAGGGGAGGTCATTTTAGACGGGAATAATTTATTTCACTGTACAGACGAACAAATAAGGAGGATAAGGTGGAGGGATTTGGCTGTTGTGTTTCAGAAATCAATGAATGCTCTCAGCCCAGTCCATAAAATAGGAACTCAGATGTCTGATATTTATAGAATACATGAAAGCAAGATTTCCAAAAAAGAGCTTAAAGAGAAAATGATTTCATTACTAGAAATGGTGAATCTGCCGCCACGAGTATATGAACTTTATCCTCATGAACTGTCAGGTGGGATGATGCAGAGAGTATCGATTGCACTGAGCTTAATGCACAATCCTAAATTGTTGATTTTAGATGAAGCAACAACGGCATTAGATGTGGTAACTCAAGGTCAAATTTTATCTGAAATAAAAGAGCTTGAAAAGGAGCTAAACTTAACTCGTATTATGATTACGCATGATATGTCAGTGGTAGCTTCAGCATGTAAGAAAGTAGCAGTTATGTATGCAGGGAATATATTGGAGTTTGGATACGTAAAAGACGTTTTAGTTAATCCTTTACATCCTTATACTCAAGGCCTTCTAAAGTCTATCCCTACTTTTAAAGGAGAAAAGAAAAACATACGAGGCATTGCAGGGGCTTTACCCGATTTAAGTGTTCCTATTCAAGGTTGTATATTTGCTAATCGTTGTGAATTTGCAACAGATATATGTTATCAAATAAAACCAACTGAAGAGCTATTATCTGGTAATCATCGAGTGGCTTGCCACCTTGTAGGAGGTATGGAACATGCAAACGTTAATCACAGCTGAGGATAAAGCTATTTCCGTAAAAAATGTGTACAAGTATTACAAACAAAGAGGAAAAAAGCACAGAAATCAGGATATCAAATCGGTCGATGGTGTAAGTTTTTCATTAAATAAAGGTGAGATTTTAGGTGTTATTGGCGAAAGCGGCTGTGGTAAATCGACTTTAGGGAGAATTTTAGTAAAACTGGAGGAGCCGACGTCAGGTTCAATAAGCATTAACGGAGTTCCTTCTCAAAATTTATTCAAACAAGACCCTCTGGCATTTCGAAGAACAGCACAAATGATTTTTCAAAACCCATTTGATACTTTTGATCCAAGATACACAATTGCTAAAGTTCTTGTCAGTACGATGAAATTGCATAATATCGGTAAAAGCAAGGATGAACGGCTGGCCATGTGCATCGACTTGCTAGAAAAAGGAGGGTTAAAACCAGCGACAGAATACTTGCACCGATATCCACATGAATTATCAGGTGGACAATTGCAACGAATTTCAATCCTGCTTTCAATGTTGCTTGAACCAATGTTTGTCGTTGCTGATGAGCCAGTTTCAATGTTAGATGTATCAATTAGAGCAGATATTATCAACATGCTCGCAGACTTATGTAAACAGGAAAATACAGCAATGGTATTTATCAGTCATGATATTACGACAACACGATATATTTCCGATAGAGTTGCAGTAATGTATTTAGGACGTATTGTGGAGACTGGTCCTACTGATGAAGTCATGCATAACCCCCAGCATCCGTATACACGTGCGTTAATTTCCAACTCCGTTCAATTAGACTCCTTTGAAAATCAACAAATTATTCAAATAGCGGGAGAACCGCCCACACCAATTAATATGGGCCCAGGCTGTCGGTTTGCTCCTAGATGTTATCAAAGTAGAGAATCCTGTAAACATGAAGACCCAGAGTCAACACATATTGGTAATGGCCATTATGTCAGTTGTCCTTTTATTAATGAATAGATTGAACCAAGCATTCTTTAAAAAATAAGCTTTTATCTAAAACAATTCAAAATGGCGGTTAGAACTGGAGAGGTGTGAATAAAATTGCGTTTCTCCATCTAAATACAGATTAAAAGGAGTTTTGATGAATGAAGAAGAGATTTTTACTATTTATAAGCTTCGTATTTTTTGTTGGAATTATCGCTGGTTGTAGTGGTGGAACGAATGAAACGCAAGGGAACGAAGGTAATTCTGAAAGTGGTTCAAGTGGAGGGGACACATTAATTGTCGGCCTCGCTGGAGACCCGCAAACTTTTAATCCAGACGCTCGAGCAGATGACTTTCTATACCCAATTGCTCAAAATGTTTTTAGCCGATTAGTGAAGCTAAATAATAACCAAGAAATCATTCCGGATTTAGCAGAAAGATGGGAATTTAATGATGATGGAACTGAAATTACCTTCCATTTAAATGAAAATGTAAAATGGCATGATGGGAAAGACTTTACTTCAGCTGATGTTAAATTCACCTTAGATTCAATTAAAAATAATAATGGCTATGCAGTTTCAAACTTAAAGAGTATGGAAGAGGTTAGCACTCCGGATGACAATACGGTCGTAATAAAATTGTCCAATCCAGACGCTACATTTTTAGGGTATTTAGCCTGGTATGCCACTTTTATTCTTCCTGAGCATGTCTATAGTGGAGAGAATTGGGATTCTGGAACAAATATTGAACCGATCGGAACCGGGCCATTTAAATTTTCTGAGTACACAACAAGTGTGAATGTTACTTTAGAGCCAAATGATGAATATTTTGGGCAAGTGCCTTATGTAGATAGGTTAGTTTTTTCGATTATCCCTGATCCAAATACATTGGTACAAGCCTTTTACAATGGTGAGGTAGATGTTTTTGGAGGTTCTCCTCCAAGTTCGGAAATTGAGAAAATGAAAAATGATCCGAATATTGAAGGGGAGTCTAAGGTATGGCCTTCGCGACAATATTTAGTGTTCAATTTTGAAAAGGAGCCGTTTAATCAATTAGAGGTTCGTCAAGCAGTAGCTTATGCGTTAAATAACGTGGAAATTGTTTCAAAGGCCCAAAAGGGGGATGGTCAAGTGGCAGAGCACTTCTTATCACCTGTTTATAGTTGGGCAATATCAGATGAATATAAAGTTCCAGGGCATGATCCAGAAAGGGCAAAAGAGTTATTAGAGCAGGCCGGATATACCCCAGATAAAAATGGGAATTATTTGGGCATTACTTTTGATGTGTTTGAATCAGGTTCGAATGCGGATATGGGAACAGTTATTAAAGATCAGCTTAGACAAGTGGGCATCAATGTAGAGTTAAATATTTTAGAATATGCGACATGGCAGCAGAAAGTAAAAGATAACGCGGATTTTGAAATGAGTATGTTAGGTGGTTATCAAGGACCTGATGTAGGCTCAATATCTCCGAGAATAAGTTCGGATGGTTCCAACAATCTATCTCTATATAAAAACTCTGAATTAGACGAGCTTCTTGTCAAAGGAGCCCAATTGGTGACAGAGGAGGAGAGAGCACCTATCTATCAAGATATTCAGCGTATTTTGTCAGAGGATTTACCAATTTATCCAATATCTGAGTGGGTGGGTTATTCTCCAGTGCATTCATATGTAAAAGGGGATCCATCTTCCGATGAAGCGATTCAATCAACTGGTTTCTCTGAATACAACTATGTCAAGATTGAAAAATAAAAAAAAGTTGGTAAAGGAGATTTGTCGATGAATAAAACGATAAATATTCAGTCTGTTGTTGATAGGGTGCCAGATTATAAAGTTTTTTTAACGGTAGACGAAATGGATGAAAGTACAAGACAATTGGCTGACGAATTCCCTGATATTGTTACAGTATTTGAGGCAGGAAAATCTCGAAATGGACACTCTATAGAATGCATTAAAATAGGGAACGGAAAGAAAAATGCCTTATGTTTTGCATGCCCTCATCCGAATGAGCCGATCGGTGCCATGACTATGGAATATTTTTCCCGTGCTTTGGCAGAGGATGCCAATCTACGAGAGGCACTTGGGTTTACTTGGTATATTATCAAATGTATTGATCCTGATGGTGCGAGACTGAATGAAGGGTGGTTTAAGGGACCGTTTAACATTTACAATTATACTAAACATTTTTTTAGACCTGTCGGGTTTGAACAAGTAGAATGGACATTTCCGGTAGATTATAAAGAATTGCACTTTCATGAGCCACTTCCGGAAACGCAAGCCCTTATGAAAATCATAGATGAAATAAAACCTGAGTTTATGTATTCATTGCATAACGCTGGGTTTGGAGGGGCCTACTGGTATATTTCTAAAGATATTCCAGAAATTTATGAGGATTTACGTAGCTCGGCACTTAAACAGGGTGTCGCACTGAGTTTAGGAGAACCAGAAGCACCTTATATTAAAGAATTCTCACCAGCCGTATTTCAAATTATGGGTGTTGCGCAGTCATACGATTATACGGAAAAGTTCACAGGCAAAGCTCCAACTATTCATTCTGGAACCTCAAGTGCTGACTATGCATCAACAAAAGCTGATTGTGTTACTTTGCTCACGGAGTTGCCATACTTTTTTGACGAACGTGTGCAAGATTTGAGTGAAGGTGATATCACTCGTAAAGAGGCACTTTTAAAAAATATCGAAATGAATAAAAACCATTACAATCAATTAAAGGAGTATTTAAGTGAAGTGCGTCCATATTTAACAGAGAGAAATCCTTTTGTAAAACTGGTTGACCAAATCATAGTTCATCAAGAAGAGGGAAGTGAAGCAAAAAAGAATTGGGCATCAAGTAGTCTAGAATTTGAACAGCCTGCAAAGATAGCTCAAATTTTTGATAATCTTTACACAGCGAGATTTTATAATGGGTTGTCACTAGGTTTATCCATTCGTACGTATGATTATGAAATTGCTCGTCTTGAAAGAGAAGGAAATATAGATTTCGAGGAAATTGAAAAGCTTAAAAATACTCATAGACGGGGATTAAAGTGGTTAGAGGAGTATTGTAAAGAACTTGAACATGAATTGAATTATTCAGTTATCCCGATACAGAAGCTTGTTCGCATTCAAGTTGAGAGTGGCCTGATTGTTGCAAGCCATCTAAGCAAAAACAAATAAGGTAAATAATAACGACCTTTCTTGCTTTTTAGGACACAAGGCAAGAAAGGTAAAATTATTGAACTTTGCTACTAACAGGGAATATTGATTTCTATCTTTCCTTAGGAGGATGAGAATGGTGGAGGAGCTTTACTATAATGGTCTAATTTTTACCTCAAATACAGAACAGCCTTATGCAAATGCAATGGTCGTAGAATCAGGAAGAATAGTTTGGGTTGGGAATCAACGTGATGTTAAAAAGGAGGGAAAGAAGCTGATAGACCTCCAAGGGAGAAGAGTGCTTCCTGGCTTTATAGATGCTCATATGCATCCATTATTATTAGCAGAAGCAGAGCAGCAAATATATTGTGGTCCTCCGCTCATCAATTCAATTGAACAATTGCTACATGAAATAAGAAAGAAATATGAGCGTATAAAAGAGAATAAAAAAGATGAATGGATTCGAGGATGGGGGTTTGATGAAGCAAAACTAAGAGAACAAAGAGAGATTACCCGTTGGGATTTAGATAGGGTCGCACCAGATATACCAGTTATTATTACTAGAGCTTGCTCACATATAATTATTGTAAACAGTTTTGCCTTACAGCTTGCCGGGATTGATAAGTATACAAAATCCCCAATAGGAGGGCAAATTGGTGTTGATGAAAGAGGAGAGATAAATGGAATATTAAAAGAAAAGGCAAGGTATTTATTTTATGATATTATTTCTGATCTGACGCTTGCAGAAAATGCACAATTACTTACAAAGCTAAGCTCTAAGCTATCCTCACAAGGGATAACGACGGTTACTGATATGATGTCTAAAAACTCTCCAATTGATTATTATGATTTATACAAAACAGCGACAAGTCTCGGGTATAAACAAAGAACGGTTCTTTATTATATTTGGGAGGATTTACAGCATGTAATTACACTTCCTATGACCCAATTGGATCCTCTTGAACCCGTACATATTGGTGGTGTCAAATTATTCGCAGATGGAAGTATTTCTGGAAAAACAGCGTGGGTAGAGAAACCATATTTAGGTGATGGGAACAATACTGGTTTATCCATTACTACCGAAGAGGAACTTTTACAGGCGGCTGATTTTGCCAAAAAACAAGGAATTCAATTGGTCGTACATGCGATGGGGGAAAACGCAATTAAACTTATTGTAGATACATTTGCCAATCAAGAAATGTGGATTCAGGATGCTCCCTCTATAAGAATTGAGCACGGATCTTTTCCGACAATTGAGACATTAAAAAAGGCGAAGGATGCAGGTATAGGATTTGTTACTCAACCTATCTTTCTTTTCGCTGAATATGATAGTTATTTGAATAATTTAGGAGTTAGTAGAGTTGAAAAGTCCTACCCTTTTAAAACAATGTTAGAGCATGGAGTGACCTTTTCATTTTCATCAGATGCACCTGCTACTTCGTGGCCAGAGCCTTCGGATCCATTTATCGGGATTAAATCTGCTGTTACCAGAAAAACCTACACTGGATTGGAATTTAACCGAAATGAAAGAGTTACGATAGAAGAAGCTATCCTTTTGTATACAAAATATGCTCAACAAATTATTCGTGTTCCGAAGATAGGGCAATTAAGGCCTGGTTACTTTGCTGATTTCATTGTGTTGAATAAGGATATTTTGACTATTCATCCCGAAGAGATAGATGAAATAAAGGTTTTAGAAACATATTCTGGAGGGGAAAAAATCTTTTCTTTAGAGGAGCGCACAAAAGTCAGTGGGTGAAATTAGGAAGGAGGGGAATTGAATGCGTCGAGAATTACCATTTAGTAAAATGATAGAATCAGAAGAAGAAATACGAGCGTTAGTTGGTTATCCAAGTGAAATTGTAACCAAGAAAGTGGTTCATTATTTAGATGAGCATTGTCGTACGTTCATCTCTTTATCGCCTTTTTTGACAATGTCGACAGCTAATAAGTCGGGGTTTTGTGATGTTTCACCAAGGGGAGACAGTCCAGGTTTTGTATTGGTTTTAAATAGAAATTATTTAATCATTCCTGAACGACCGGGTAACAGGAGATTGGATTCGCTCTCAAACATAATTAGCAATCCAAAGGTTGGGCTTTTATTTTTTATTCCAGGATTAGGAGAAACGTTACGGGTTAATGGGAAAGCTTTTATAGTGAAGGATGAGGAGTTGCTTAAGCAAACGGCTGTAAATGGGAAAGCCCCTATGTTAGCCATTGCTGTCGAAGTGAACGAATGTTTTATCCATTGTGCCAAAGCATTTAAAAGATCTAAGTTATGGGATTCCTCATCATGGCATAGTAAAGAAAAATTACCATCGGCTGCAAAGATGTTACGTGATCACACTAAGTTATCCGATTATTCATCAGAGGATTTAGAAGAATTGTTAAAAGAGGATTATAAAGAACTTTATTAGTATGAAGTACATATGAGTATTGGGCAAATTACTTAAGAGGACGACTCCTGCAGGAAATGCTAAGTTTTTCGGACATCCTCGTCTTTTAGTTAAGCTAAAAGGATAGAGAAAGTGATCTAAAAATGAACACCGATACATAACAAAGCCAAGAACTTTAAAACTTTTTGACTCTTGACTAATACTTGTAGCTTTTGAGACGATAATCCTATCACTTTTTGAAAGATGAGGTTGTGTTATGGCGGATTTCCAATCAAGTATTATCATTGAGAGACCTGTAGCGGAAGTATTTGAGTATTTAATAACGTTGGAAAATATTACAGATATCATGCCCAATGTGGTGAAGTTAGAAAAATTGACAGAGGGTCCGATTAAAAAAGGGACGAAACTATTAGAAACAAGAAATGTTCGCGGAAGAGAGACAAAAGCGGAAATTGAAATTATTGAGTATGAGCCCAATCGAGTTTATACAACGGAAAGTGTTGCAGGTGCCATCACGATTACGTATAAATACTTATTTGAAGCGATTGAAGAAGGGACACAAGCTCAGTTTGAAGCCGATGTCAAAATAAAAGGGCTGTTCAGCTTTTTCTCAAGACGTGCACTTGTGAAAATTCTTAAACAGGAAGATGGTTATTTGCTTCGATATTTAAAGGAAGAAGTTGAAGGAAAGAAAGAAGGGACTGAGTAAAAAGGCTGGCTTTTTACACAATCCCTTACTGATTCTCTGACTTAATCTATGTTGTAGCTCCAGAAGCGCTCGTTTTGGAGCCATGCAATAATTTGTGGATCGTTTTGCTTCAATTTTTCCTCGGCATCAGCGACCATTAATTGGGTCTGGGAACGATGCGCTTTGATTGTCGCAAGCTTTGTTGAAATAAAAGGATGAACATCATGAATAATATCCGGTTCCCCTAATTTCTCGACACAGTTCTTTGAGAAGGCCACTAAATTTAATTTCGGTCTTTTCTCCTTTGGCATTCGTTTTACCGTTTCGACGACGGCGGCCCCTGTTGCATCATGGTCTGGATGGACAGAATATCCAGGGTAAAAACTAATAATAAGAGATGGATTGACTTCAGCAATGATTGAGCTAAAATCAGTGATTAATTTCTCTTGATCTTCGAACTCAACGGTTTTATCGCGATAGCCAAGCATTCTTAAATCAGTGATTCCTAATGTTTGTGCAGCGTTTTGTAGCTCCTGCTTGCGGATTTGTGGAAGTGTTTCCCGATTGCAGAAAGGAGGATTTCCCATGTTTCTCCCCATTTCACCTAAGGTTAGGCAAGCATAAGTGACCGGCGTCCCATTGCTTATATGGCTAGCGATCGTACCGGAAACACCAAATGCCTCATCATCTGGATGAGGGAAAATAACTAATACATGCCGTTCTTTTTCCATTAAAGATCGTCTCCTTTCATACTATCACTTTATAGTGAGTTGTTTTCCGTTGTTCTAAATTTATTCCAAATCGATTTTCGACTATTCAAATGGAATTTGGCTAATTTCTAAGGCAACAGCGAGTTTGCCTTGAAAATCATGACCAGCTAGAAGCAATCTTCCTTTTTCATCCACTTCATAATGAGTAATTCCCTCGGCATACACCCAGCCAATATCTAGTTTAAGTCCAACACGGTATGGATTCGGCCCTGTAATTTTTCCAAGCGTGTAAACGAGCTTTGCGTTACGAATGTAAGCACCCGATGAAAAAAATGATTCATCATGGTGGGTTGCATACGCCCCATTTGTCGTTTCAAGATGGATATATACTTCTTGATTAGCCAAGCGATTAAGTTCTTTTTGTACATTTTCCGTCTTTACTGCTTCCAATGTAGAATACCTCCTTTAAAACATCCAAGCGTACATTCATTCTACTAAAATTGATGGCAAAAAAGAAATAGTTGGCTTACGACCATGAGCAATCCACTTAAAAAGGCTCTTATAGGTTGGGAATTCTGGTGTTTATTTCCGTTTTTTTGCAAGTCATTGCTAAGATGTGGTGATGAATGGCGCGAAGCTGAGGCATCATTGCCAGTGTGTTACTTTTTAGTACAGCTTTCCTCCCAAAATCCGGATCAAAAAAAGAGTAGCCTCTTGGATGCTCTCAGCTTGTCAACAAAGGCATTGAGAGTACTCTCGATGTCTTTTGGCATTTTGGATGGAATTGCGGTTAAATACGTTAATTTCAGCTCCAAGTGCTTGCCTTCCGGGGGCGGTGAGCCTCCATGGAGCAGTGGCCTCAATGAGAGGTATTCGGACAGAACGGGCAAAGCGAGTAAGACTTCAGTCCGAATAAGAGGTGTATTCGGACA
>NZ_VTQX01000048.1 GCF_008764295.1 Bacillus methanolicus
TTGAGTATGTAGTCGTAGACCCGAAACCAGGTGATCTACCCATGTCCAGGTTGAAGTTCAGGTAACACTGAATGGAGGACCGAACCCACGCACGTTGAAAAGTGCGGGGATGAGGTGTGGGTAGCGGAGAAATTCCAATCGAACTTGGAGATAGCTGGTTCTCTCCGAAATAGCTTTAGGGCTAGCCTCACGAAGAACGAGTCTTGGAGGTAGAGCACTGTTTGGACTAGGGGCCCTCATCGGGTTACCGAATTCAGACAAACTCCGAATGCCAAGTACTTAAACGTGGGAGTCAGACTGCGAGTGATAAGATCCGTAGTCAAAAGGGAAACAGCCCAGACCACCAGCTAAGGTCCCAAAGTATACGTTAAGTGGAAAAGGATGTGGGGTTGCTTAGACAACCAGGATGTTGGCTTAGAAGCAGCCATCATTTAAAGAGTGCGTAATAGCTCACTGGTCGAGTGACCCCGCGCCGAAAATGTACCGGGGCTAAACGTATCACCGAAGCTGTGGGTGTACACCGTAGGTGTACGCGGTAGGAGAGCGTTCTAAGGGCGTTGAAGCTAGACCGGAAGGACTGGTGGAGCGCTTAGAAGTGAGAATGCCGGTATGAGTAGCGAAAGATGGGTGAGAATCCCATCCACCGAATGCCTAAGGTTTCCTGAGGAAGGCTCGTCCGCTCAGGGTTAGTCGGGACCTAAGCCGAGGCCGAAAGGCGTAGGCGATGGACAACAGGTTGATATTCCTGTACCACCTCGTTTTTGTTTGAGCGATGGGGGGACGCAGGAGGATAGGGTAAGCGCACTGCTGGATATGTGCGTCTAAGCAGTTAGGCTGGTAAACAGGCAAATCCGTTTACCATGAAGGCTGAGCTGTGATAGCGAGGGAAATCAAGTACCGAAGTTCCTGATTCCACACTGCCAAGAAAAGCCTCTAGTGAGAAAACAGGTGCCCGTACCGCAAACCGACACAGGTAGGCGAGGAGAGAATCCTAAGGTGAGCGAGAGAACTCTCGTTAAGGAACTCGGCAAAATGACCCCGTAACTTCGGGAGAAGGGGTGCTTTTTAGGGTGAATAGCCCTGAAGAGCCGCAGTGAATAGGCCCAGGCGACTGTTTAGCAAAAACACAGGTCTCTGCGAAGCCGCAAGGCGAAGTATAGGGGCTGACGCCTGCCCGGTGCTGGAAGGTTAAGAGGAGGGGTTAGCTTACGCGAAGCTCTGAATTGAAGCCCCAGTAAACGGCGGCCGTAACTATAACGGTCCTAAGGTAGCGAAATTCCTTGTCGGGTAAGTTCCGACCCGCACGAAAGGCGTAACGATCTGGGCACTGTCTCAACGAGAGACTCGGTGAAATTATAGTACCTGTGAAGATGCAGGTTACCCGCGACAGGACGGAAAGACCCCGTGGAGCTTTACTGTAGCCTGATATTGAATTTTGGTACAGCTTGTACAGGATAGGTAGGAGCCGTGGAAGCCGGAGCGCTAGCTTCGGTGGAGGCGTCGGTGGGATACTACTCTGGCTGTATTGACATTCTAACCCGCACCCGTAAACCGGGTGGGAGACAGTGTCAGGTGGGCAGTTTGACTGGGGCGGTCGCCTCCTAAAGAGTAACGGAGGCGCCCAAAGGTTCCCTCAGAATGGTTGGAAATCATTCGTAGAGTGTAAAGGCACAAGGGAGCTTGACTGCGAGACCTACAAGTCGAGCAGGGACGAAAGTCGGGCTTAGTGATCCGGTGGTTCCGCATGGAAGGGCCATCGCTCAACGGATAAAAGCTACCCCGGGGATAACAGGCTTATCTCCCCCAAGAGTCCACATCGACGGGGAGGTTTGGCACCTCGATGTCGGCTCATCGCATCCTGGGGCTGTAGTCGGTCCCAAGGGTTGGGCTGTTCGCCCATTAAAGCGGTACGCGAGCTGGGTTCAGAACGTCGTGAGACAGTTCGGTCCCTATCCGTCGTGGGCGTAGGAAATTTGAGAGGAGCTGTCCTTAGTACGAGAGGACCGGGATGGACGCACCGCTGGTGTACCAGTTGTTCTGCCAAGAGCATCGCTGGGTAGCTATGTGCGGAAGGGATAAGTGCTGAAAGCATCTAAGCATGAAGCCCCCCTCAAGATGAGATTTCCCATAGCGCAAGCTAGTAAGAACCCTGAAAGATGATCAGGTTGATAGGTCAGAGGTGGAAGCATGGTGACATGTGGAGCTGACTGATACTAATCGTTCGAGGACTTAACCAA
>NZ_VTQX01000012.1:0-104406 GCF_008764295.1 Bacillus methanolicus
AGAAATGGGAAGGCGGACATATCCAACAATGGGCTATGGTCATGAATCAACTGTTAATTCATGACCACCTGAAGAATCGTGTAAAGAAGTATCTAGAATAACTTACACACTTTTCTTGACAAACCCCTGGTTAGTCGAATTGGGAGCTTATTCGGACTTGACCTTAAAAGTTTCACGCGTTGTTCTGTCCGAATACATCTCTCATTCGGACAAATGTCTTTCTCACTTTCCCCATTCTGTCCGAATACACCTCTCATTCGGACAAATGTCTTTCTCGCTTTCCCCATTCTGTCCGAATACATCTCTCATTCGGACAAATGTCTTTCTCGCTTTCCCCATTCTGTCCGAATACACCTCTCATTCGGACAAATGTCTTTCTTGCTTTCCTCATTCTGTCCGAATACACCTCTCATTCGGACAAATGTCTTTCTCGCTTTCCTCATTCTGTCCGAATACATCTCTCATTCGGACAAATGTCTTTCTCACTTTCCCCATTCTGTCCGAATACACCTCTCATTCGGACAAATGTCTTTCTCGCTTTCCCCATTCTGTCCGAATACACCTCTCATTCGGACAAATGTCTTTCTCGTTTTCCCCATTCTGTCCGAATACACCTCTTTACTAAAAAAGTCAGTAGAATGGACAACTCCCCCATTTTTACTGAGTTTTTCAGTGGCCTCTCAGTCGCTCCTTCGGGTCTTACCTGACCGCAAATCCCCGAAGAATCAAGCACCTTCCACTCCAATCAACTAGTTTGAGTCCTACTCAAGCAAGTTGCCAAGTCCAATTAGCCAATTTATTTAAGTTCATGGCACTAAAAGTAAGCGTCACCTGTATGAACTTGTTTTTAATCCCATAAGGTAGTCCATCGCATTCTTTTGCATCAGCAAAGACTCGTTCAAGCGATTCTTTACGGCATGCGAATATTTCATTTGTATGACGAAGGTAGTTCAGCCTCTTCTCCATAGTTATACAAACTATGAAATCCATATTTCCTCAACGGCAAAAAAGACTGGAGGCAAACTTGATTTCATCGAGTTTGTCTCCAGTCTGAGAAGGAATATGTTTGCTTCCCTCTTTCTTCATTTTAGGCATTTAAATCATAATGTTTGCCTTTGACGAGATAGAAAATGCTCTCTGCTATGTTTGTCACATGGTCTGCTGCTCGCTCTAAGTAGCGACAAACAAACGACAATTGTGTAATTTGGCTGATGTTATCAGGATACGAACGATTTAATTCTAAAAGTTCACGGATAGTTGAACCATATAATTCATCCACTTCATCATCCATATCTGCAACTTTTTTCGCACTGGCAACATCCTCGTTACCGAAAGCTTGAAGTGACAGGTCGAGCATCTCTGTTGTGATACTATACATTTTCTTTACCTGCTGAAATGTCCTTACATGTTCTTCATGACCAATCCGAATCGTTGATTTCGCAATATTGACGGCAAAATCACCAATTCTTTCAATATCAGTAGCAATCTTAATGGCGACAATGATCCGTCGTAAATCGATTGCCACGGGAGCCTGCTTTGCTATTAAGAGAATCGCAAAGTCATTAATTTCCTCATACAAAGCATCCGCCTCTGAATCATCATCAATGACCTTAAGAGCCTTTTCAATGTTACACGTCTCCAGAGCCTCGATTGAATTCTCCAAAGCATTTTTTGCCAGTCTTCCAAGCTCAAGAAGTTTCGCTTGCAATTCATTCAAATCAAGCTGAAACTGTTCTCTTACGACCATGAAAATCTACATCCTCTCCAATGCAATTTATCCAAATCGACCAGTAATATAATCTTCTGTACGTTTATCTGAAGGAGTAGAAAAGATTTTATCTGTTGAATCAAATTCAATGACTTCTCCATTTAAGAAGAATGCTGTTTTATCAGAAATACGAGCTGCCTGCTGCATATTATGAGTAACAATTATAATGCTAAAGTCTTTCTTTAGTTCCTGAACAAGCTCTTCAATTTTCAAAGTAGAGATTGGATCCAATGCAGAAGTCGGCTCATCCATTAAAATAACGTCAGGCTCAATCGCTAGACAGCGGGCGATACAAATACGTTGCTGCTGACCACCGGATAATCCGTATGCATTTTCGTGCAGCCTATCTTTCACTTCATCCCAAATTGCTGCACCACGCAAGCTTTTTTCAACAATTTCATCTAAAATCTTTTTATTGCGAATGCCATGGATTTTAGGACCATAGGCAATGTTTTCATAAATCGACTTTGGAAAAGGATTAGGTTTTTGAAAAACCATTCCAACACGAGTACGTAACTCCTCAACCTTATAAGATTTATTTAAAATACTTTTTTCCCGATATAAGATGTCTCCTGAAATTTTTACAACAGGAATTAATTCAACCATCCGATTCAACGTCTTGATAAAGGTTGATTTTCCACATCCGGACGGTCCGATAATAGCGGTCACTTCATTTTCAACTATTTCAAGATTAATGCTCTTTAACGCGTGATCCTCACCATACCAAAGATTAAGATCCTTTGTTTGAAAGGCAACCTTCTTATTCGATTGAACTGGCTCCTGAGTTCCAACGTTCGCTGGACTCACAAAGTTCTTCTTTGCTTTTGTCATCACTGCCATTCTTCTCATTCCCTCCATCAGTATCTCTTCTGATATTTATTGCGGATAAAGATCGCTACCGAATTCATTAAAAATAGGATAAACAATAATACAACGATTGAGGCAGCAGCTAGATTTGCATATTCTGCCACTAGTGCAGCGTCAATTGTCCAGTAATAAATTTGCAGCGGCATTACGGTAAATTTATCAAAAATTCCTTCTGGAAGCGGAATTAAAAGAGCTGGGATTCCGAGCACAACTAATGGAGCCGTTTCTCCAATGGCGCGAGATAATGCTAAAATAATTCCTGTTAAAATCCCTGGAATTGCTGCTGGCAAAACGACATTTTTGATCGTTTGCCATTTCGTGGCTCCCATCCCATATGAAGCATCCCGTAAATATTGAGGAACCGCTCGAATCGCCTCTTGCGCACTGACGACAACAATCGGAAGAACGAGCAATGCCATTGTTAGTCCACCTGCCAAGACAACCGCACCTAACCCTAGTCCTCTTACAAAAACGGTTAAGCCTAACAAACCAAAAACAATTGACGGTACTCCAGCAAGATTGGAAATATTCGTTTGAATAAAAGACTGGAAGCGCCCTTTTTTAGCAAACTCCTCCAGATAAATGGCCGTTCCCACCCCAAGAAAAAAAGTAACAGGTGCTACAACAACCATGAGCCAGAAAGTTCCAGTAATCGCTCCAAGAATTCCTGCCTTCTGCGGATCTGTTGACAGTCTATTTGATAAAAAATCAAAATTAATCCAGCCCATACTATCGCTGAAAACACGATAAATAAGGATAACAAGTACTACTAACCCAACTAAAGTGGCTAGGAAAAATAATCTTTTGGCAACTTGATTCAAAAGTAAACGAGAACCTAATTTTTTCTGTATTTGTCCTGAGTCAAAGTATTTCATTTTTAGTATTCCTCCCTAAATTTACGAGAGATATATTGGGCAATTAGGTTCATCACAAGGGTGAAAACGAATAAAGTCATCGCAACCGCATATAAACTATAATAGAGTGTTGAACCTGCCGGAGCATCTCCACCGGTTACCTCTACAATATAAGCGGTCATCGTCTGCATAGACTGTGTAAGATCAAAGGTAAAGTTTTTAGAGCTACCACTTGCAATCGTCACAATCATCGTTTCACCAATTGCTCGGGAAATAGCTAAAACAAATGATGCTACAATCCCTGAAATTGCCGCGGGAACAATTACCTTCCATGTTACTTCTAATTTCGTTGCTCCAAGTGCAAGAGCACCTTCCCTCATCGAGTTCGGAACCGCACCAAGCGCATCCTCTGAAAGCGATGCTACCATCGGGATGATCATAATTCCCATGACAATACCAGGACTCAAAATATTCGTTGGTTCTAAACCTGGGATTAAAGATCTTAAGATAGGAGTAACAAATGTAAGCGCAAAAAAGCCGTATACAATCGTTGGAATTCCTGCTAGGATTTCCAAAATCGGCTTTACAACCTTCCGTACTTTCTCAGATGCATATTCACTTAAATAAACGGCTGTCATCAAGCCAATCGGTATTGCAACGACCATTGCAATAGCTGAGGAGATTAATGTACCTGTAAGTAAAGGGAGGACACCAAATTGTGCATTCTGCCCTAGAGGCTTTAACACTGTACCTGTAAAAAATTCAATGAACGAGATCTCTTTAAAAAACGCAACGGTTTCAGACAATAGCGTTACTAAAATACCTAATGTCGTTAAAATCGAAATTACAGCAATCACAAATAATGTTTTCGGGATAATTTTTTCTACCACATTCGTAAAAGATGCAGTTTTTTTATTTTCTTCGATCATCTTTCTTACTTGACCAATCGACTTTTCCAACGTAACGTTCCCCTTCCAGAATTTGACCCTTTTTATATACAAGAAGGCATATATAAACCTGAAAGACGAGAGGGGATATTCCCCATCTCATCTTTCAAAAAATGAATTATTTTAATGCATTTAGTGCATCAAGTGATGCTTGAACTTCATCATCTGTCAATGGTGCGAATCCTGTTTCTGCTGCAACAGTTTGAGCATTTTCAACTGCATAGATAGCAAAGTCTAATACTTGCGGTTTTTCTTTAGCCATATTTACATTCAAGTATGTGAATACTGGACGTGTGAATGGACTATAAGCAAAGTCTTCACTTTCACCAATTGTGTCTAAATTTGGTTCAACAGGACCATTTCCAAAGTCAACATGCACTGCTTGTAACTTGTCTTTGTTATTTTCATAATATCCATATCCGAAGAACGCAATCGCATTCTTATCCTTGGAAACAAGATCAACTAGAATTGAATATTCTTGTTGCAGATTTGTATCTGCATCTAAATCTTGCTCTTCAAGAATTTTTTCCCAGAAGAATTCGTATGTTCCATGGTTTTCGTTTGGACCCATTTTAGAAATTGGTTCATTTGGAAAATCAGGACGAACGTCAGACCAGTTTTTAATTCCTTCGCTATCCAAGAAAATTTTGATAAGCTCATCTTTTGTCAATTCTTTTGCCCAGTCATTTTCTGGATTAATAACAAATGTTAAACCGTCTAAAGCTACCTTAATTTCTTGAACTTCAATTCCTAGTTCATCAGCTGTTGCTTGTTCTTCGTCTTTGATTTGACGAGAGGCATCATTGAAATCTGTTCCGCCTTGGTCAACTAAGAATTTTTTAAATCCTGCAGAAGTTCCAGCACGGCCTACTTCTACTGAAACACCTTCTTGTTCGTTTGTCATATAGTTCTCAGCCATTTTTGCCATGAATGGATAAACAGTACCTGAACCATCGATAACAACGCTACCTTCAAGTCCTTCATCTGCGACTTCTTCAGTTTGAGTTTCATTTCCAGTACTGCTGTTTTCATTGCCTTCTGTTTCTTCAGCATCATCTGAGCCACCACATGCAGCCGCTACAACGATAAATGCTGCTAGGATTAAAAATAAACCTAGTTTTTTAAGACTTTTCATTTCTTTAATTCCCCCTAAGAGTATTGGTGGTTTTGTCCTACGAATATTAGCATAACGTTTGACTGTAAATTGGGTTTTAATGAATTGTAAAGCTTGTGTAAATATGCAGTAAATGTAAGTAAAAGTCGATTTTTGTGGACACACTAATTGGTTAAAGACAATATGTTTCTGGCGCAATTTTAATAAAAATAAATGCCCTTCGTTTTCTTATTAAAAGACTTTTCAATAGTCCCCCCATTTACCCGACATACAAATAAAATCTCTTCATTTTTGATATAAAAAAGAGAAGCTGTGTCAAAAAATCGTTTTAACGACCTTTTGACACAGCTTCTCATGCACAGTTATTCTTCTTCCGTTTGTTCCTGATCTTCATCTTCATTCTCTTGTTCAACGACGGATGTATTGTTAAGCTTCGCTTCTTCTCTCGTTTTCTTTAATTCAAAATAGGCATCCAAAGCTCTTCGTCCAATAATCGTATTGGCAGAATGTCCACCGCTTCTTCCCTGATACGCCCACGGAACGACAACCGAAATGGCCACTTCTGGATTATTATGAGGAGCATAGCCGACAAAGCTCAAATTCATCACTTCTGGTGGCTCATCATATTTGCTTCTTTCAGGACCATCATAAAAGGCTTGTGCCGTTCCTGTCTTCCCAGCAGGTGAATAGTAAGCATCATGAAATTTTCCATACGCAGTTCCTTCAGGATGCTGAGTTACTTGACGAAATCCTTCATGCACATTTTCCATCCAGCCGTTCTCAAGCTTAATCCGATTGAGAACAGTTGGTTTTATTTCTTCAATTACAGGCCCTAACTCGTTTGTCTCCATTAACGGGGCACGAATTTCCTTAACGATGCGCGGTTGAATTCGATTTCCTCCATTGGCAATCGTGGAAACATATTGTGCCAGCTGCATTGGAGTATACGTATCATATTGTCCAATTGATAAAAAGAGTAATAATCCAGGGTCTTTTAAAGGTCCTTTATAACCTGTTGCTTCATTTGGCAAGTCAATGCCTGTCCTTGTTCCAAGTCCAAATTGGGCAAATGATTCACGAATCGTATCAAAAGCTTCCGTATTGATTGGTAAAGGCTTTTCGTATTGATAGCGCCCATCACCAATTTCAATAGCTGTCTTAAACATGTAAACGTTGGATGAAACTCTTAAAGCACGGATATCATTTGTATTTCCAAAATTTTTCCACGAACTCATTTCAGGAGTTTGCGCAATCTTCAATGGTGCATCGTAAAATACCGTTCCAGGTCTGATCGCTCCCGTTTGATAACCAGTAAGGATCGTTGCCCCTTTCACCGTTGAGCCAACATTGTAGGAAGTGGTAATCGTTCCTAATGCAAAGTCTTGCATTTCGGTTTTACCTGTTTCCTTATCTCGAACAAGCTGTTTACCAGCCATCGTGATAATATCACCAGTATTTGGATCCATCAGAACTACAAATGCCCGATCTAATAATCCTGTTCTTGGTGATTTTTTTGCAGCCCGCAGTTCTTCCTCAATGATTTTTTCAACCTCTAGCTGAAGATCCATATCGATGGTTAAAACAAGATCCTTTCCTCTTTGACCTTCAGAAATGACTTCGGTTTCAATCACTTTCCCTGCTTTATCAGTAATATTCTTTACCCTCGCCTTTTGACCATGAAGTACGTCCTCATATTGCTTTTCAATATAACTCTTGCCAACTCGGTCGTTTCGGTTATAATCTCTGGCTAAGTAATAATCAAGTTCTTCTTTCGGAATTCCTTCATTTGAGTCGGTCACTTTCCCCAGCACTGTCCTCAAGGTATTTCCGAATGCATATGAACGCTCCCAATCTGTCGTCGTATCAACTCCTGGAAGGTATTGCAAATTTTCACTGACAAGAGCAAATTCCTTTTGCGTAACATCTTCATTTTTGACAATCTGCGGTGTCAAAGCATAACCACTAGAAAACGCTCGATAAATCGCCAAAATTTCTAAATCTTCTTCCGTTAACTCTTCAAGTTCCTCGTCTGTAATTCGTTCAAGCTGAAGGCTGTATACTTTACTATCGTATTCTTTAGTTTCGAGCTCTTCTTTTAACGCCTCTTGTTCTTCCTCAGATACTTTTTCAGCAGCGCGATCAGGGTTTTTAATAATCCAATAATCCTTCTTATCTCTTTCTTGCACCTTATCAGGCTTCAATTCGATCAGTTTAGCTAGCCTTTCTGCCACTTCAAGCATTTCACTTTGACTTGCTCCAAAATTCGTATAGGTAATCGCATTTTTCGGTGTATTATCTACGATTACATGACCATTTCGATCGTACATTTTCCCCCGTGGAACCGGGTTGTTTACCGTAATATCCTCCGTTCTTTCAATCTCACGTTTATAGTCATCGCCATACACTATTTGCACGACCCCAAGACGGAGAATCAAAATAGAAAATAGAAAAAAGACGACAAAAAACAACAAATTCAAACGGACTGGAATGATCTTCTTTTTCTTCTTTTTTTCATCTTGTACCATTTTGTCAAATCTACCTACTTCCTAGATGCTTAATACAATAATTTAATTGTAAATGAAAGAACTTGAAATTTCTATTCCTATGCAATAAAAGATTTTTCCTTTTCCATAACCGATGGATAATCAATAGATTAATTCCATTCCTCCGAGTTTATTTATACGAGATGAAGTGCTGGGTTTTTCATCTAAATAAGAAAATATATTTTCTATGCAAAACTTTACTGCCGTACATTTAAACAGGATAAAAGGGAAGGGTTAACTTCCCCCTTCCCTTTATTAAGCAAGTTTTACTTTTCGAATAAAAAAATAGATCAATGTGTGTCCTGCCCCAAGGAGCAATAAAAGGAATGGAATCACCTTGTCAGGATCATAAAATGCTATTCCTAGCAAGAACAATAAAATTGAAATCACTCTGCCAGCATTTAAAAAAATTTCTTTAACTACAATATATTCTATCCTCATCTCGGCTGCTTTCCAACCACGGCCAATGACATCGTATGTCATCGACATATATGGAACTAGTAGGAGCGGATAGGCGACAGCAATTACTCCAGCGTAAATCAGCAGCTTCACATAGGTTGGATCGAACACTATGATAAAGATAGATAAATACAGAATAATGCCTCCGATTAATATTGCTCTTTTCCTCATTTCTTTTTTGATCATTCTAGAAACGAAGTAGTAGGCGACAAAGGCAACTCCCGAATTAATCAATCCAAAGGTTCCTAATGATAACTCACTTCCTGTAGCGATAAAGACAAACACAGAAATAATGAATGCGAACGTACCTTCTCTAAAGCCTTGAAAGAAATGGGCATGATTAATCAATTGCCAATTTTTATTCAGTTTTCTTTCTTGCAGGATTCGAACAAAATAATATTTTCCTTTTGCCGGTCTCCTTTTCAGTGAAAAACTTAGCATCACCGCTAAAGAAAACAACCCTAATGAAATTCCAAATACGATTGAATAACCAAGAAACTTTTCCATCTTTGCGATAATAAATCCTGCTGCAATCGGACCGATCATTCCGCCAACAGAAGATAAAATTCCGAGGAAGCCATTGAAAAAATCCCTCGTTTCTGGCTCCGTAATTTCAAAGGTAAGTACATTATAGGCAAGCCAGTAGAAGCCGTATCCAACACCTAATAAACCCCCAAGCAATAACAAATATTTAGAAGCAGCGGTGCCAATGATTAAAACGGTCAAATAAAAGAGAGCTAAAAAAATGACGCCGATCCTTAGCACAATCACCCTGTCAATTTTCTTAGCCCACCTTCCTGCAAGAATAAACGTAATCGGTTGTAATACAACGACAGCTAGATTATACATTCCTAAATCGCGAAATTCACCAGATTGCTTCCATAAATATATATTCACGAATGTATTGGAGAGAGCAATGCTAAGGGAATATAATCCGCCAATCATTAGTAATAAAGACAAATCTCTTGTTAGTTCTACATCACCAAGCAGTTTATTTATTTTACTCATTTAATTCTCCCCTTTATATCTAAAGGGTAGTTTCTAACAAAAGGAGCATGATTATGCACAATTAACAAGATCAAAAAAAGCAGAAGGAGAACCCTTCTGCTTTTTTCCATTAGTTGATTATTTTGCAGCGCTGTAACGCTTAGCTACTTCATCCCAATTTACTACATTCCAAAAAGCACCGATGTAGTCAGGACGGCGGTTTTGATAATTTAAATAGTAAGCATGCTCCCAAACATCCAGTCCAAGTACAGGAGTCTTGCCTTCCATTAACGGAGAGTCTTGATTTGGCGTACTTGTTACTTCTAATTCTCCATTATTTACAACTAACCAAGCCCAACCGGAGCCGAAGCGTGTTGTGGCAGCCTTGGTGAATTCCGCCTTGAAGTTGTCAAAGCTTCCAAACTTTGCAGTGATGGCATCAGCTAATTCTCCAGTTGGTGCACCTCCACCATTTGGTGAAAGAATGGTCCAGAATAACGAATGGTTAGCATGTCCACCACCGTTATTACGTACTGCTGTACGTGCAGCTTCCGGTACCGCATCAAGGTTTGAAACAACTTCTTCAACTGACTTAGAAAGAAGCTCTTCATTACCTTCCAACGCATTATTTAAATTGGTAACATATGTGTTGTGATGCTTTGTGTGGTGAATGTTCATCGTTTCTTTGTCAATATGCGGTTCAAGTGCATCATAAGCATAAGGTAATTGTGGTAATTCAAAAGCCATTATTAATTCCTCCTTATGTAATAAAAATGTTTTTAGAAATATTCCCTTCACTATATTAAGAATATTCCCAAAGTGTTTAAGTTAAGATTACCAAAGTTAGAAATTCCTTTCAAACATAATGACTTAGGTAACATAACTATTATTTCCTATACAATTGATAGTATTCCACATAAAGGTTCTATTTTCCTTCTTTGATTCATCACTATTTATCATAAAGTTCGATAATTTGTCAAGAGTCTCTATTTCCTTATATATCAACGTTTTAAGTCATAATCACTGTATTAATAGAGATTTCAGCTCTTTCACGATATTGACAGTATCAATAAATTTTTCTAAAGTGAAGAATATCACAATGTTTTTTACATTCTGTTTGAACCAAATTGGTTTGCCCTATTCCAGTCCGGCAAGCAAAAGGTATGCGAAATCGAGGTGTCCTTAAAAAGAGCGAAAAGTCATTTTTCATTATAATGTTTACGATCACCTTTCTTACGAAAATTTGAACATAGGAGTGAGATCATATGAAAGAGTCCACCGTTTCTCTATATAGCCTCCTCATACAAGAATTTATTGATAAAGAAACTATTCAAAAATATAAAGCTGGAACCATTCTTTTCAATGAAAGAGATTCAGTTGATTATATTTTTATATTACTGCGTGGTAGCGTTGCCCTTGGCCGTGTTCATATGAAAGGAAAAGAATTCATCCTAAAAATATTATCAGGCGAAGAATTAATTATTGAATATCAACTATTCAAACCACAAGCGAAATATCATTTTTACGCCAAAACTTTTACAGACTGTGAAATGCTTATGATTAAACGTGCCGATTTCGAAGAATTTGTCCATAGTAATCAAAATCTATTAAATGCCTTATCTTCATGGTTAAGCACCCGTTATTTGAAAGCTCAAATGAAATGTCAGGACCTGATGATGAATGGAAAAAAAGGCGGACTCTATTCTATTCTCATTCGTTTATGCAATAGCTACGGTGTTATGACGGATGAGGGAATATTAATTGATTTACCGCTAACACACCAGGAGCTTGCCAATTTTACTTATGGAACGAGAGAAGTCATACAAAGGATGTTAAAGGAGCTTCGTGAAAAAGATATCATTTCCTACAATCAGCAGAGGCTCATTATTAAAAACATTAATTATTTAAAAGAAAGCGTGGATTGTCAAAACTGTCCTTTTGAGATCTGCGGGATAAATTAACAACACGACAACAGCCTCGCAATATTGTTTCGCACCAAAATTCCCATCTGTTGCTTGTTAAGTCTACATCCTCGAGATATAAAAACAATACTGGCCCATAGAAAAAGTTGAGCTAGTATTGTTTTTTACACGATAACAAAGAAATAAATGAGCATTAGCGCTTGGATTAATCCTTTTGTGACAACACTGCTAATAAAACCGATGACCGAACCAAATCCAATCGTTAGTCCCTCTTTAAATCCCTTTTTATTAATCAGCCACTCCGCAATAACCGCACCTAAAAAAGGGCCGATAATAATCCCAAGAAAAGGAATAACAAATGGACCAACTAAAATTCCAATTGTACTACCCCAGATTCCAGCCTTTGAACCTCCGTATTTTTTTATTCCTAACAAATTAGCTACAAAATCAGCTACAAATAATAATAGAATGAATAAACCTTGAACAACCCAAAAGAACCAATTAAATGGTTCAAAGCTGAAGAAAAGTCCATATAAAAGATATCCTCCAAGAATAAACAAAACACTTGGAACAATCGGATAAATCAAGCCAATAAACGAAATGATAAAAAGCGCTATGATAATAATCCAGTACAAAATATCCACTTCATCAACTCCTTCATCATTTACACAAATTATAAACGAGATCAGAAAAACTCGCCAAAAAAGAGCGAGTTTTTCCTAGCTTAATGTCTTTCACCTAACACAGCTTCAGCGATATTTACAGCATGATCGCCGATTCTTTCAAGATTGCTAATAATATCGACAAACACAATGCCTGCTTGGGCGCTGCATTCCCCACCGCTTAAGCGAAGAATATGTTGCTTGCGCAATTTTCTTTCCATCTTATCGATCTGTTCTTCCTTCTTAATGACGTTTCGTGCCTGTTCTTTATCATTATGATCTAAGGCATTGACTGCTTCCTTAACAGTCGATATCGTCAATTGGAACATTTCCTCAAGCTCATCCATTGCTGGTTTCGTTATTTTTACTTTATTTGCTAATTGATATTCAACTAATTCAAGTACATTTTCATAATGATCACCAATTCTTTCAATATCACGAATGGTATCAACTAAAATAGAATGCTCATTTGATTCTGTTTCTGATAAAGGGCTTGATGATAATGCTACTAAATAGTCAGTTATTTTTCTATCTAAATTGTTTATGGCATCCTCAAGCTGCGCTGCTGTATCCGAATGTTTTTGCGATTTCGTTTTCATATAATTATTCGTTTCTGTCAATCCTAATACAGCAAATTGCCCCATTCTAAGGACCTCTTCTTTCGCTTGTCCCAATGCAATAGAAGGGGACTGTTCTATAAAGACTGGGTCTAAATGCTTCGCTTTATACTCCAAGACTGAATCCTCACCCGGAATCAATTTTGTCACAATCACTGCAAGAACCGCAATAAACGGGAATTGAATCAATGTATTCGTTGAATTAAAAATACCATGTGCAAAAGCAATTGTCATTTCTGGATTAAGGTGCAGTTTATCTTGTAAATATTCAATTAAAAGTGTAAAAGGTCCGAGTAATATCATAAAAATTGTCGCACCGATTAAATTAAATAAAACATGGGTGGCAGCCGCTCGTTTCGCAGCGACCGAGGCACCAATTGCTGCTAATACTGCCGTAATGGTTGTCCCAATATTATCTCCAAATAGGACAGGAAGCGCAGCCTGCATATCCACTAAGCCTTCTGAAAATAACCCTTGTAGTATTCCAATTGTTGCACTGGAACTCTGCACGACAACAGTAAAGACAGTACCAATTATCACGCCAAGAATTGGATTAGAGCTCATGCTTACTGTTAATTCATGAAATGCCTCTAAACCACGCAGCGGTTTCATT
Source organism: Bacillus methanolicus (assembly GCF_008764295.1). Lineage (GTDB taxonomy): Bacteria > Bacillota > Bacilli > Bacillales > Cytobacillaceae > Robertmurraya > Robertmurraya methanolica_A. The sequence goes on from NZ_VTQX01000012.1 coordinate 13,354, forward strand.
CCACTACTCATCAGTTCAAGCCCGAAGAACAAACCACCAAAACCAAAGACGATTTGGCCAAAGTTATGTATCTTCTTGCTTTTAAAGAAAAATAACAGGATCGATCCTAATGCAATGATCGGTAAAGCATATGCACCAACATCAATTCCAATAATGAAGGCCGTTATTGTCGTACCAATATTGGCCCCCATAATGACGCCAATAGCCTGACGTAAAGTCATAAAACCAGCACTTACTAAACCAATCGTAATCGCTGTAGTTCCACTACTTGATTGTATAAGCGCGGTTACAATAATCCCAGCTAACACACCCATAAAAGGATTTGTTGTAAAACGATCTAGTATATCTCTAAGCTTGTCCCCTGCAGATTTTTGCAGACCATCGCCCATATACTTTATACCAAACAAGAAAATCCCCAGTCCACCAAGGAACTCAAATATCATCTGTTGAACATCAAACTCCAAACTCTTCAACCCCTATTACATGAAATAAAGAAAAAGTAATAAAAAAGTTCCCACATCAATTTCATAAAAAGTACAGTTTAGAGTAAATACGAACTCGATTCATCTGCCAAATTTTCTCTCTGTCATCAGTATTTGAACCGTTCAAGCGCTCGTGAATTTTGTACATTTACAAAACCGACTCTCCTATTATGCGTTATCGTTTGTTACAATGTAAATAATTTATGATGCAAATTTACAATACCTTAATAAAACGGCTTTATGTTACAATTAGATTACAAATAATAATTATTCTAAAATCATTCAAGAGGAAAATATTATGAATTTTGGTGATTTTTAGCTCTTTTAATAAGGAAAGAAAAAGCTTTTCTCGATATTAGCGGCTACGTATAAGAAGCTTGACGGAAAAAATATAAAGACTTGTCGTCCATCCCAGGCAAAAAGAGTTTTATTATCGCTTGTTCATATCGCCTATACCAAAAAGCTTATACGAATATCTTGTATTGCAGTTTAGCACAGGCTAAAATGAATGAAGAATACATAAAAGGTGGTTTCACATGAATATTTTTAAACAGCTCATCTTGAGCATCTATTCTCCAAAAAGCATCGCATCATGGCGACACCAAGGAATTGGCAAGACGATTTTATTTGTCTTTCTCCTTGTCCTTATTTCCATTATTCCTACTTCTATACAGATTAGTACGGACATTGTGAATGGATTTAATGTCGTGGAGCAATCAATTGATAAGGACATTCCCGATTTCACCATTGCAGATGGTGAGTTAATTTCTGATCATGACTCTCCTGTCAAAATTGAACATCCAGATTTAACCGTTATTTTCGACTCAACTGGAGAAACTGAATTAAATGATTTAGATCTTTCCATTAATACCATTGCTTTGTTAAAAAATGATTTTGCCATTATCATCCCAGGCAGTACAACAGATCATTTTTCATATTCTACAATGGACATTGCTTTAACAAAGGGGGATATAGCTAATTTTGTCAATTCCATAGACTCTCTTTTAGCTATTGCCATCCCCATTTTAATCATCTTTATTTTTCTCTTTGCAAGCGCAATGAAATTTATTGGAATTTCCGTATTGGCCCTAATTGGGATAATGATTTATAGAAAAGGTGAGGAACTCAAATATCGTCATATGTGGAGAATGGCTGCCTATAGTATTGTACTCCCGACCATATTTTTCATGATTATGGATATCTTCCGTACAGTAGTCCCCTATGGCTTTATGTTAAATTGGCTCGTCTCCATACTCGTATTATTCTTAGCTTTAAAAGAAATTCCTCCAGCAAAAGAAGCAGAATTATAATGGTTAACTAAAACACATTTTGATTCAACAAAAGACAACGAGAGCAATCTCGCTGTCTTTTGTCATTTTAGAGGGTTCATAAAAATCGAACCAGTCTCTGTTTACTCTTCCCCAAACTACATACAAGTACCTCTTACCACTACACCCTTCTTCAACAAGCGAAACTCGAATATCCATTCCTTTATTCTCACAAAAAACCTCCATTGAGAATGTAACAATCCGCTGCATATCTTCATAAATTAGCTCTTCCTCCAAACGAAAAGTTAGATGGGTGGGAGTGGAACATGAGTCCTGTTTCAATCATTCTTTCCACCTCAAAATCTGCTACTTCCATTTTTTGTACTTATTTAATTTAGACGAGCATATATATGGATAAACCCCATAAAAGGAGCTAGATCCATGAAACGCCTATTCATCCTATTATTAATCGTCGCAGCTATTTTTTCCATATACTATGATTTAAGCAGAGGGACACTTCCTATTGCAATTGAAACAAATACGAGTGCTCAAAGTGAAATGCCTACAAATGTCAGTTACTTTAATAAAGAAGTGCAAAGCGGGGAAACAGTCCTTTCCATCATTGAACAACAATTAAATGGTCCAATCCCTGTTCCGATAGATGAATTAACAAAAGATTTTAGCAACCTCAACGATGGAACTGAAGCGAATAAAATACAAATTGGTAAGGTTTATAAATTCCCAGATTATACCAAATTACATGAATAATCCATTTAAACCAGTAAGTTTCTTGTCAAGGTAAACCCTTCACTGATACAATTAACTCATATTAGCATTATAATGAAAGATGAATTAAATTCGTATTGTCCTACTGAACGAATTTGATTCAGGTGCTTATTTCTTTTAAAAAAAGGAGAGAATCACTTTTGAGTGAAATTATACATCGTACAAAAACCCGTCCCGTCAAAGTTGGTAATTTAACAATTGGGGGTAATAATGAACTTGCCATCCAAAGTATGACCACAACGAAAACGCATGACGTGGATGCTACTGTAGCACAAATCAATCGTTTAGAGGAAGCTGGTTGTCAAATTGTCAGGGTTGCTTGTCCAGATGAGCGAGCTGCTGATGCCATCGCTGAAATAAAGAAAAGAATTAATATCCCTTTAGTAGTTGATATTCATTTTGACTATAAGCTGGCTCTTAAAGCAATTGAAGGAGGAGCCGATAAAATTCGCATCAACCCAGGCAATATCGGTAAGAGAGAAAAAGTAGAGGCTGTTGTGAAAGCCGCAAAAGCAAAAGGAATTCCTATTCGCATTGGAGTTAATGCTGGCTCCCTCGAAAAACGTATTATTGAAAAATATGGTTACCCGACTGCTGATGGTATGGTGGAAAGCGCCCTACATCATATTAAAATTTTAGAAGATCTCGATTTCCATGATATTATCGTTTCCATGAAAGCGTCAGATGTAAATTTAGCGATCGAGGCTTATGAAAAAGCGGCAAAAGCTTTTGATTACCCATTACATTTAGGAATTACAGAATCTGGAACATTATTTGCTGGCACTGTAAAAAGTGCTGCTGGCTTAGGAGCAATCCTCAGCAAAGGCATCGGAAATACATTGCGCATTTCGTTAAGTGCCGATCCCGTTGAGGAAGTTAAAGTGGCAAGAGAGCTTCTCAAATCATTTGGACTGTCTTCAAATGCAGCTACTTTAATTTCCTGCCCGACATGCGGTCGAATCGAAATTGATCTAATTAGCATAGCAAATGAAGTTGAAGAATATATTTCAACGATCAAAGCCCCTATAAAAGTAGCGGTGCTCGGTTGTGCTGTCAACGGTCCAGGAGAAGCCCGGGAAGCAGATATCGGTATTGCTGGTGCCCGCGGCGAAGGACTCCTCTTCCGTAAAGGAAAAATTGTCCGTAAAGTTCCTGAGGAAACAATGGTTGAGGAACTGAAAAAAGAAATCGACCAAATTGCCGCAGAATATTTTGCTAAAAAAGAAGCAGAAGCAAAAGCGGAAACCGTTCAATAAAAATACGAGGCTTGGCATACGGCCGAGCCTCGTATTTTTTTATAGCTTTCAAGTGCTCCTAACTTGAAAAGCTTAAAAGAACGGAAGAATAAACATCCCTAAAATAATCGATACAGCTCCGATCCCGATCGCCCAGCTACCGAGACCTTGTGCTCCTCTACGACGTGCAATAAATCCAAGCACGATGCCTGCTGCCCCAAACAAAATCGGAGAAACAAATAAAGATAAAATCGAGAGGATGATCGCGGCAAAGCCCATACCTGTTCCCCCCGCACCTGCATCCACATCCCGCTCTTCCTTATTTTCTCTTTCAAAGGTTACAGGAGCAGCCATTTCAGCTGAGGTTTCCTCTAAATAATCCGCAGTCTTTATTTGTTCATACGATTCTAATCCCCAGTCATCCTTTCGCAAATTCGTGACGGGGACCTTGCGTTCTTGATCTGCCATATTTAAAATCCCTCGCTTTCTTTATAGGAGCATTTATATTGTTTTACAGAGCGAGTTATTTTAAAAGTGTTAAAGTCTGTCAAAGAAGGATATGAAATTGGTGCTACATAATTTCAACTAAAATTGTTAAAATGATGGTGTGAGTATTAAAAAGGAGAGCGAAAATGAAGAAAAGATTAGGCATCGATATAGATGGAACCGTTACTCGTCCGGAGACGATCCTTTCGTATATGAATAAAGAGTTCGGTTTATCATTAACGTTAAAAGACATAGTCGATTACGATCTATCTCTGTTAGTTGACATCCCAGCCTCAGAATTTGCGCAATGGTGGCTCAATATTGAAGCAAAAGTATATGAAGAGTCACCTTTAGCGGATCACGTAAAGGAAGTTTTGCTTGAATGGGAAAAGTTGTATGAACTATATTTTATTAGTGCCCGAAGCACCCATTTATTAGCAATTACCGAGAATTGGTTTAAAAAAGAGGGCTTGCCCTTTCATCATATTGAGCTAACCGGTTCGCATAATAAGGTCAAATTGATAAAAAATTACCAGCTTGATTTGTTTATTGAAGACAAACATGATAATGCAGTGATTATTCATCAAGAATGCAAAATCCCTGTTCTTCTCTTCGACACCCCGTACAATCAAGGGCCACTCCCGCAAGGTGTCATCAGAATTTATCATTGGTTTGAAGCAAAAGCATGGGTTGAAAAATGGATAAAAAAGCATAGAGCCTTTGAGTAAGACTCTATGCATTACATTCAGGACAACGTCCATAAATTTCAAATTTGTGGCCTGAAATATCAAATCCTTGTAAATTCTCACTTAAACTTTGCATTGGGCACGTTTCAATTTCTTTTGTTTTGCCACAGTCCAAGCAAATAAAATGATGGTGATGAGTCTGGTGAGAGCAAGTAAATCGAAAATGCTTTTCACCCGATAATTCCGTCATTTCAAAAATCCCTAATTCAACAAACATTGAAAGATTGCGGTATATCGTATCAAAACTTAGGCCAGGATAATCATCCTTCATTTGATCTAAAACATCCTTCGCCGTTAAGTATTTTTCACTATTTGAAAACAATTCGAGCATCTCTTCCCGTTTTCCGGTATGCTTGTACCCTTTTTCTTTCAATAATTGTAATGCTTCACTTACATTCATGATTTCACCCCATTATTAACAGGTCTGGATGAGCTTATTTTCTTTAAGCCGATCGTGACAACTAATATTACTACTGCGATCATAACAATAGTTCCACCCGGTGCCAAGTCTAAATAATAAGAAATAAATAATCCGCCCAAAACAGATGTTTCTCCAAATAATACGGAATAAAAAATCGTTTCCTTAAATCCCTTTGCAATTCGGATGCTTGCGGCAACCGGTAGCGTCATTAAAGAAGAAACTAAAAGAATTCCAACGATCCTCATTGATGCAGCAATTACGAGGGCAACCATAATAATAAAAATGAAATGAATGCTTTTAACAGCGATGCCAGATGCTTTCGCATGCTCTTCATCAAATGATAATAAAAACAGTTCCTTATACAACAGAATAATTGCAGTAATCACAAATATGCTAATGAATAAAATTGTATATAAGTCAGCCCTGCTTACAGCACTTACACTTCCAAACAAATAACCGAATAAATCCGTATTAAATCCATCTGCTAAAGAAATAAAGATTGCACCTAAGCCAATTCCTCCCGAAAGGATAATGGGGATCGCCAGCTCTTGATAATGCTTATACACGGTGCGCAGCTTTTCGATAAATAACGAACCGGTTACAGAAAACGCCATTCCCATATACAGTGGATTTAGACCACTCATCACTAAAAACTTTTTTTCAAGGAGAAGACTTGCCGCGATTCCAGCTAGTGTCACATGACTCAATGCATCCGCAATGAGCGATAAACGTCTAACTACGATAAAAACGCCTAGCAATGGAGCAATTACACCAATAATCATCCCCGTCAGAAAAGCATTTTGTAAAAATTCAAATTGAAAAATATCCCCGATCATTTTCAAACTCCTTCATGATGATGTTCATGGGAGAGCAAATGAACATCATGACCATAAATCTGCGACATGTCATTAATTTGTAGCTGTTCAAATTCCTCGGATTTCCCATGGAAATGTAAAAATTTATTTAAACAAGCTACATGCGATACTTTATCAGAAATGGTACCAATATCATGCGTAACCAACAGCAGTGTAATTCCTCGCTCTTTATTTAAATGGGCGAGCATCTCATAAAAGGATTGGACATTTTGTGCATCTACACCAACCGTAGGTTCATCAAGAATCAGCAATTTCGGTTCACTTACTAATGCTCTCGCAATAAAAACCCTTTGCTGCTGTCCACCTGAAAGCTGTCCAATATTCCGATTCCGATATTCAGTTAATCCAACCGAGTCTATCGCTGTCTTAATCTTTTGATGGTCCTCAGCCCGCAAAAATTTAAACAGGCCAATCTTTTTGGTTAAACCGCTACTTACGACCTCATAAACAGTCGCAGGAAATCCGGTATTAAACGAATTCGCTTTTTGCGAGACAAATCCTATTTGCTGCCAGTCCTTAAAGCGGTGTATTTCCTCCCCAAAAAGGCGAATACTTCCTTTTTGGAGCTTCAAAAGACCAAGAATTAATTTTAATAATGTAGATTTCCCAGACCCATTCGGTCCAACTACAGCTAAAAAGGCTCCCATAGGGATCGTTAGTTGTATATTCTCTAAAACATTTTCCTTTTCATAATGAAAAGACAAATCATCTATTTCGATAATTGGTTGCGCGGCATTCATCATATCACCTATTTTTTGAAATTAGCCATGTATGAACATGTTGTTGGTTTCCACTCAAGTTCAAGGTTTAAAGGAAGACCTTCAACAGCCTGATTCATAGCTTCGAATTTAAAAAAGAATCATTTCGATTTAGAAGTATACAGGATCAAATCTTTATTGTAAAGCTTTATGCAGTCCGTCACAACTAAATGACCATGCTCATAAAGTAAAGAAGAAGGGGTGTGGGACATTTGAAAATCTTCCAGAAAATTATTAATCATAAAATCAATTCCATTACAGGAAGAGAGTTGCTTAAATACGCTAAGCAATTTCAAATAAGCATTACAGATGAACAGGCAGAACAAATCGCCGCCCATTTAAGAGGAAAAAATGTTAATATTTTTAATGATGTAGAAAGGAAAAACCTCATAAATGAACTTACCAACATTGTCGGCAACGAAAAAGCAAACGAGATAAATCGTATTTTTGTTAGTTTTACAAAATAATGGAGAAAAGAAATCCACTTCAAAAGAAGCGGATTTCTTTCTCCATCTTACTCGGCTAAAATATTTTCTAACAAGTTTTCATTAAACTCTTTTTCGCGAAGCATGGCAATTTCATGCTTGTAAGGTGCTTTTTTATTATTTTTATCTTCACCTACATAAGGTGTTTCAAGAATTTTCGGGATTTCCATCAATTGAGGATGGTGAACAATAGCGTTTAATGCCTTAAATCCGATATGTCCAAATCCAATATTCTCATGCCTGTCCTTACTAGCGCCTCGTTCGTTCTTACTATCATTAATATGGAGCACTTTTAAACGATCAATGCCGACAATTTTATCAAATTCATTTAATACCCCGTCAAAATCTTCGACAATATTATAGCCTGCATCATGGGTATGACAAGTATCAAAACAAACAGAAAGACGCTCATTATGAGTGACCCCGTCAATAATCATTGCAATCTCATCAAATGTTCTCCCACATTCTGAACCTTTGCCTGCCATTGTCTCTAAGGCTATTTGCAACGATTCCTTTCCTGTCAATACTTCATTCAACCCTTCAATGATTTTCTGAATGCCCGCTTCCGCTCCTGCACCGACATGGGCACCAGGGTGGAGCACAATTTGCTTAGCGCCAATCGCTTCTGTCCGCTCAATTTCACTTCTTAAAAACCGGACACCTAGCTCAAAGGTATCAGGATTGGTTGTGTTTCCAATGTTGATAATATAAGGTGCGTGGACAACTATTTCATCAATGCCATGCTCTTTCATGTGTTGGCGTCCTGCTTCAATATTTAAATCCTCAATTTTTTTGCGTCTCGTATTCTGCGGTGCACCTGTATAAATCATAAAAGTATTAGCACCGTATGATACAGCTTCTTCACTTGCAGATAAAAGCATCTTTTTTCCACTCATTGATACATGCGATCCAATTTTTAACATCATCATCTCTCCCTTAAAATAAACATTACTCACTTATTTTCTTTTTAAGCGATTTTGACGCTTTCTAATTTTATCAACCTCTGATTGCATTTTTTTCTTATAGCCAGGCTTTACCTTCTTCGGTTTTTTTACAATTGCTTTCGCCATAACATCAATCTCATCCTGCTGTCTTTGCCGTTTCTTTCTTTTGTTACGATCGCTAATTTCAACGATCTCCCCCTCTTTTAAGTCAACATTTTTAAACTGAATCCCAAGATTTTCTAGACGATTAAGCGCATCCTCATCTGACGAACTGTAAATTGTTAAGGCAATACCCGAGTAACCCGCACGAGCAGTTCTCCCTACACGATGAACGTAAAAATCTAAATCTGAAGGTAGCTCATAATTAATAACATGACTTATTCCTTCAATATCAATTCCTCTTGCCGCCAGATCTGTTGCTACAATGTATTGAAATTCTAAATCCTTAATTTGTTTCATCATTTTTTTGCGTTCTCTAGGGTTTAAATCGCCATGAATTCGGCCAACTTTTAGACCCTTATTTGTTAGCGCAGATGCTACCTCTTCTGCCATTTTTTTAGTATTTGTAAACACAATCGCTAAATATGGATTATATGCCGTCAACACATCATAGACAACTTCCTTTTTATTACGATGACGGGCAGGCAATAGATAATGTACAATTTTTTCTGCTGTTAATTGTTTTGGTTCAATATGAATGTATTGAGGATTTTCCAAATATTTTTTCAAAAACGGCTTCAGCTTTTCAGGTATTGTCGCAGAGAAAACAAGAATTTGCAGCTTTTCTTGCATTTTTGAAGCAAATTGATCAATATCTTCAAGAAAGCCCATATCAAGCATTAAATCTGCTTCATCAACGACAAGTGTAGTCGATTTATGAATAAAGAGCGCCTGTTCCTTCGTTAAATCATTAATCCTCCCAGGAGTACCAACGACAATATGCGGCTGAACCTTAAGCTTTTCAATCGTTCTCTGCTTGTCCGTCCCACCGATGAATAAACGCGTTAATATCTCTTCATTACTGAACTCCGTTATTTTTATGATCTCTTGATAAATTTGGCTTGCAAGCTCCCGTGTTGGTGCAGTAATCACCGCTTGTACCTCTTTTTTTGTTGGATCAATTTTATCGATAATTGGTAAAATATAAGAATGGGTTTTTCCCGTTCCCGTTTGCGACTGTCCAATGGCACTTTCTCCTTTTTGGACGAGTGGGATCAATCTTTGTTGAATTTCCGTTGGTTCGTGAAATCCGATCTTCTGTAAAGCCTCCATTACAAATGGTTGAAATCCATATATATTAAATTTCGATTCTGTCATAGTTCTACTCCTTCATTATCTTCGTCCCGTTTTCGGACATCATCTACTCATTATAATCGAGAAATGTCATTCATGCCAATTAACGATGTTTTCTTATCCTTTATACCAAATTCATAACAATTCCGCAAAAGTACTTAACGATTCCAGCCTAGATGCATACGTTAATAGGAGAGAATCTATGCATATATCTAAAGTGCAAAAGATTGAAAGGAGGAAGCAACATGCCACCAAGAATGAGAGCTCCTTTCCCCCCACCTGGAAACCCAGCCATGCGTTCTATGATGCCTAGAGGTGGCCCTTCCATAAATAGGGCTGGATTTAGACCGCCACAACCGCAACGGGGAGGCGGCAGCGGTGGACTATTGGCAAAGATATTTGGAAATCGCGGAAGTCAAAGAGCAAATTCAAATCCTTTTTCTTTCCCTACTTCCACTGCAGCCGGGCAAGCCGCTAGCCGTGGCGGAAGCAGTGGCGGTTTACTCAAAACTTTAACCGACCCGAATGCGTTAAACGGATTTTTGGCGAATACTGAGAAAGTGCTCAATACTGCACAGCAGATCGGGCCAATGGTTCAGCAATATGGGCCAATGGTCAAAAACTTGCCTTCATTATGGAAGCTGTATAAAGGCTTCAGAGATCTCCCTTCCGACTCTGAAGATGATGCTTCTAAAAAAGAGACTCCAAAAAAAAGCACGAAGAAAAGCAATGGTCATACGAAAAAGAAAAAAAGTCTAAGTTCTGAAGAACATAAAGAATCAAATCAAAAAAGAAGTTCTTCTGAAAATAGGGCATCTGCTCCGAAATTGTATATTTAATTGCTGGATAGTTCCCGGAAAGAATGCTGTTACTAGCATTCTTTTTTATGTCATCTACTTTTGTGAAAGATTCTGTTCCATTTCTTGTAAAGCTTTTTAATTTGACACAAAATTTGCCTTGAACAATCTTAATATCCCTTCCCTTCAGCTTAAATTCTAATGCTCAACATCCCTTCCCTGACAAGCTTTAACATTTAATAACTTCCCATTTTTACGACAGGCCTTTGCAAAAAAAACTTCATGAAATCAGCCGTATGGGAACGCTTATCACTCTTCCCACTTCTTTTTCCAACCTCCTCAAATTGAGGTTTCAGACAAAATCCTTTATAATGAGTTCGTAGGAGAAGAATACATTATAATGATTAGAAATAAATTTTGTGTTTATTGCACGACATTCTATCAATTTCTGCTTTTTTGTATAAAAGTGAGAGGTTGACTAATAGATTAAGAGCAATCTTCGCTTTTAGGAGGTTTCGAAATGAAAGTTATTAAAATTTCTCCACGCGGCTACTGCTATGGTGTCGTTGATGCTATGGTCATTGCAAGAAATGCTGCTTTAGATAAAACATTGCCAAGGCCAATCTATATCCTTGGGATGATTGTTCATAACAAGCATGTCACAGATGCTTTTGAAGAGGAAGGCATTATCACATTAGATGGAAGCAATCGTAAAGAAATTCTTGAAAAAGTTGACCAAGGTACGGTTATATTTACCGCTCACGGAATCTCCCCTGAGGTTCGTGCTTTAGCAAAGGAAAAAGGACTTGTAACGATTGATGCCACATGTCCTGATGTGACTAGAACTCATGATCTTATTAGAGAAAAAAAAGCAGAAGGGTTTCAAGTGATCTATATTGGCAAGAAAGGCCATCCAGAGCCTGAAGGAGCGCTAGGTGTTGCTCCTGGCATTGTGCACCTCGTTGAAACTGAAGAGGACGTAAATAAACTTCAACTCAATCATGATAAACTGATCATCACAAACCAAACGACGATGAGCCAATGGGATGTTGGTCATATTATGGATCTCCTTAAGAAGAAATTCCCTCATGCTGAGTTTCATAACGAAATTTGCAATGCTACTCAAGTAAGACAAGAAGCTGTAGCGCAAACGGCAGGAGCCGCCGACGTAACAATTGTCGTTGGCGATCCAAAGAGCAATAATTCTAACCGATTAGCACAGGTTTCAGAGGAGATTGCTGGCACAAAAGCGTATCGAATTGGTGATGTTAGTGAGCTGAATATAGACTGGATTAAGGATGCTGAAACGGTTGCTGTCACTTCAGGTGCATCAACACCGACACCAATCACTAAGGAAGTTATTTCATTTATTGAGCAGTTCGATCCAAACGATCAATCCACCTGGAATGTAGAAAAAAAGGTTCCTTTAAGTAAAATTTTGCCAAAAGTAAAAAAAGTATAGCCGCGTTATCGGCTATACTTTTTTGTCGTTTAGGAAATGAACCCTTCATTGTCATAAATAAGCAGTTAACTTTTTACACAGCCGCTACAGGGACCGGATGTGATTACTTTAGCGAGAAGTTTTAAGGTGTGCACTTTAATGATTGCGAAGAGACCATTCACGCCTCGATGCTTACATAAATTGAAACGGGTCTGTATTCGGTTTCGAGGCAATAAACGAAACATTTAAGCCCTTGTCCTGACACATTTTAGTCAGAACATTGACAACCCCCTGCTTCATAATCATTTCAATATGATGACCTGGATCGATAATATTCAAGCCTTCCATCATGGCATCATGGGCAACGTGATAATACATGTCTCCCGTAACATAAACATCTGCCCCTTTAAACTTCGCAGAGCGGAAATACTTATTGCCGTCCCCACCAAGTACAGCGACTTTTTTGATCCGATCCTTTAGGTTTCCGACGACGCGCACGCCAGTTACACCCAATGCCTGTTTGACATGCATGGCAAATTCCTCTAATGACATCTCATCTATATAGCCGATTCTCCCAAGTCCTAATGTCTCTCCTCTATTATCTAATGGATAGATATCGTAAGCCACCTCTTCATATGGGTGGTTTTTAAACAGAGCAGAGAGTATCTTCTTTTCTAAATGGGCTGGAAAGATGGTTTCTACTCGAGTCTCATTCACACTCTCAAGCTTACCGTGCGTGCCAATATGGGGATTTGTATTCTCTCCAGGGAGAAATTGACCCGTTCCATTAGTGGAAAAAGTACAATGACTGTAATTACCGATTGCACCAGCTCCCGCATTTCCTAATGCTTGTTTTAGTGCTTCTGCGTTTTCTTCCGGTACATAGACAGCTAGCTTTTTCAGTTTCACTTCGTAGGTCGGAACAAGAACCTCCGTATTCGTTAATCCCAACGCATCAGCCAATAGATCATTAACCCCGCCTTTTGCCACATCTAAATTGGTATGGGCAGCATAAACAGCAATATCATGCTTAATAAGTTTTTCAATGATCCTGCCAGATGTCTGTTCAGTTGTAATTTTTTGCAATGGACGGAAAATAATTGGATGATGGGCAATAATAAGTTCAGCGTTTGCAGCAATTGCTTCATCGACAACTTCTTCCAGCACATCTAAAGCTACCAATACCTTGCTAATCGGTTTATTAAGACGGCCGATTTGCAAACCAACCTTATCCCCCTCCATCGCATATGCCTTAGGCGAAAATTGTTCAAATAATTCGATCACTTCATAACCATTTGCATTCTTCATTACTCCAATACCTCCTCTACTAGCAATATTTTTTTTCTTAGCTCCATTCTCTTCTTTTGATTGTCTTCATTTTCAGCCGCTTCTTCAAGCTTACCTAATATTCTTTTCCAATTGGCCACTTCACCCTGCCATTTTTTCACGAAAGGCACTTTTTTTTGCTCGATTAAAAACGGACCCATTAATAAAGCAGCAGCAATATTCGTATTATGATAAGGCTTATTGGGATCGCCTTTTTCAGCGACTAGTATTTCGTAAACTTTCCCGTCTTCTTCCAAAATTTCTTCCGCCACTAACTGCCAACCATGCTCCAATAGCCAGAGCCTGATTGACTTAGCACTTAAATTAGGCTGCAGTATGAGTCGTTTAACATTTGTAAGCTTTGCTACACCAGCATCAAGGATGCTTGCAATCAACGCACCACCCATACCCGCAATTGTTATACAATCAACTTCATCATTAGAAATGACCTCTAGTCCATCTCCTTTGCGTACTTCGATCCTATTTGATAGGCCTTCTGCTTCGACCTGCTTTTTAGCAGATTGGAAAGGGCCTTCTACCACTTCGCCAGCAATAGCATAGCTGACTTTCCCTTTCTTTACAACATGGCATGGCAAATAGGCGTGATCTGAGCCGATATCCGCAAGCCGACTCCCTTCTGGTATGTATTGCGCTACAGTTTGCAGACGCTGCGATAATTTATCAATATTCATTTCTTCACCACTTTTTCAATACTATAGAGTTGTCCATTTTATAAGTATAGAAAAAGTCCTTTACATATGCAAAGGACCTTATAGTACTATTTTGTTTTATTCTAATCCTGCGAGCCATTCTGCCATTGCCTCTTCTTGACCTGGAACTAGTCCTCCAGGCATACCGCCTTGAGTTCCATTCGTTAAGATATCAACAATTTCCTCATGACTAAATTTATCACCAACACCAATTAATGCTGGGGCAGTTGCACCCTCATAGTTACCACCATGACAAGAAACACAGCCTTTTTGTTGGTAAAGCTCTTCTGGAGTTGCAGACGCTAGGTCTTCTGTTTCTGCACCGCCATTTTCTTGCTCAGCTGCAATTTCTTTCATGTCTCCGACACCTTTAAAAGACATTAAGAACATAGCAGCCACCCCAATGACCATGATTAAAACAAATGGAATAATTGGATTCCGATTCATTGCGTTTAAACCTCCCTTATGTAAAAACCGCCAGTCAAATAGATGAGTCAATTCCATAATGAGCTTAAAGGTAAAAACGAACATTTATATCGCAGAGCAAAAAATCAGATCATTTCATCGCGTTCGTTCAATTCCTATTATAGGAGCCATTATGAAAAGGACAAATATAAATACAAACAACCTTTATTTTACTCGAAAAATGATAGAAGGAAAAGACCTAAAGTAAAGTTTGTCACAGTAAGTTCAAAAAAAAGTCAAAAACTTCACTTGTTATCGTGAAGTTTCATTGGTTATGATATGTTTTTTCATTATTTTTATTCTAATCATTCTTAACAGCCTATTTGGCGAGCAATGACCATTCGTTGAATCTCTGACGTTCCCTCCCCAATTTCTGTTAATTTTCCATCTCGTAAATAGCGTTCGACTTCGTACTCCTTCATATATCCATAGCCACCGTGAATCTGAATTGCTTGATCGGCTACCTCGCAACAAATTTCCGAGGCATAGAGCTTGCACATCGACGCTTCCTTTGTAAAAGAGCGCCCAACGTCCTTTAACCACGCCGCTTTATAAACCATATTGCGAGCGAGTTCAATCTTCATCGCCATATCAGCTAACTTAAATTGAATTGCCTGAAATTTTGAAAGAGTGGTTCCGAATTGTCTTCTTTCTTTTGCATATTGCAGCGCTTTCTCATAGGCGGCCTGAGCAATTCCTACGGCCATCGCCCCTATTCCAATCCTTCCCCCGTCTAACGTAATAAGAAATTGTTTAAATCCCTCGCCTTTTTTTCCAAGCAGATTTTCGGTCGGAACTTCAACATTATCCAGAATGAGCTCTGTCGTATTTGAAGCGTGTAAGCCCATTTTTTCATAATTGTTTTTAACTGAAAATCCTGAAGCATCAGTTGGAACAATAATCGCACTTATTTCTTTTTTTCCATTCACTTGACCTGTCACAGCCGTCAACGCAAGATGTTTTGCGTAGCTGGCATTGGTAATAAAACACTTGCTTCCATTAATTATAAAGGAGCCACTTTCTTCCTTCGCCACCGTTTCCGTACCCGCGGCATCAGATCCCGCATTAGGTTCCGTTAGCCCAAATGCTCCGAGTGAACGCCCTTGGCAAATAGGCACTAAATATTCTTGCTTTTGCTTTTCTGTTCCAAATAATGCGAGAGGAGCACCACCTAATGAAATATGAGCAGAATACGTGATGCCAGTTGATGCACAGGCCCTACTTAATTCCTCTGTAACAATCGCAAAGCTAATTGTATCAGCTCCCCCTCCCCCATACTCTTCCGGAAAAGGCAAGCCCATCATTCCCATTTCACCAAGTTTGTTGAAAATATCACATGGAAACTCCCTTTTCATATCACGCTCAATCGCCCCAGGTTCAACCTCTTCCTTCGCAAACTCCTTAATTGTACGGCGAATCATGTTTTGTTCAGGCGTAAATTCAAAATTCACGGAAACTCCCCCCTTGACCTGACGATGCAATCGCTTACAATGATAGTATGAAGAAGTTCCGTGAATTATCTCTATATTTCTAAAAAAGCTGGGCATTAATCTAAAAAATTTGGATCAAAATAGATATTACGACAAAAACTAAACCAAGATATCCAGAAATCAAAAAATATACGAGCCTTAACTTTTTCCCTGTTATAATCCATAACAAGCAATTCAAACATAGTACAACATAGAGAATAATAATATTGTCGCCCATGAAATTTGTTGCTATTTCCGCACTCGACAATAATAAAAGAAGACCCGTCATTATTAAAGCAATATGATACTGTACGCCTTTTTTGAAAAAATAATATGTGAGCATGATTCCCATTATCGTAAAAAGAACTGCAATCACTATTTGCAAATCGAAAGATAATTCTGTAAAATAAAAGAAAAAAACATATATTGGAATTAATAAGAGCGGAAGAATATATTGCTTCTGAAATGCTTTTTTGATTTTTTTTGATTTAGACTGCTGAGGATGGTTTCCCTCCGTGTATAAGGTTAATAAATAATCACAATACTGTTCTGGAAGCATCCTGTTTTCCTTCCAGGTCATTATTTCATTTACAATTATTGCTTTTCGCTTTTCATCCATGGTTTCGCATCCTTTATAATAAAAGGCTATTCTTTATAAAAAGAAAATAGCTTACCTCAATTGTAAGAAGTAAACTATTTTCTAGCAATAACTTTCTTATATTTTATTCAAGCTTTATTCTAAAAAGTCTTTTAATCTTTTGCTTCGGCTTGGGTGTCTAAGCTTGCGAAGTGCTTTAGCCTCAATTTGTCTTATCCGTTCACGTGTCACTCCGAAGACTTTGCCCACTTCTTCAAGTGTACGTGTGCGTCCATCATCTAATCCAAAGCGTAGACGTAGCACATTTTCTTCTCTATCGGTTAATGTATCTAGAACATCTTCAAGCTGTTCTTTTAATAATTCATATGCTGCGTGTTCAGAAGGAGATGTCGCATCTTGGTCTTCAATGAAGTCTCCTAAATGTGAATCATCTTCCTCACCGATCGGAGTTTCAAGAGACACAGGTTCTTGCGCAATTTTTAAAATTTCACGGACTTTATCTGGTGTTAAATCCATATCTTCCGCAATTTCTTCTGGCGTCGGTTCGCGTCCCAAATCTTGGAGAAGTTGACGTTGTACACGAATTAATTTATTGATCGTTTCGACCATATGAACCGGAATCCGAATCGTTCTTGCTTGGTCAGCAATTGCACGAGTGATCGCTTGGCGAATCCACCATGTTGCATACGTACTAAATTTAAAACCTTTGCGATAATCAAATTTTTCAACTGCTTTAATTAAACCCATATTTCCTTCTTGAATTAAATCAAGAAAAAGCATTCCACGTCCGACATAACGCTTTGCTATACTAACAACGAGACGTAGGTTTGCCTCAGCTAAACGGCGTTTTGCTTCTTCATCACCATCTTCAATTCTTTCAGCTAAGTTAATCTCTTCTTCAGCCGAGAGTAGATCAACGCGCCCAATTTCCTTTAAATACATGCGCACAGGATCATTAATTTTCACACCAGGAGGAACACTGAGGTCGTTTAGATCAAACTCTTCTTCTCCTTTAGAAAGCTCCTGTACATTCGGATCACTATCGTCATTCTCATCCACAAGTTCTACACCATGCTCTTCTAAGAAAGCATAAAATTCATCCATCGTATCCGAATCTAATTCAAAACTGGACAGTTTTTCTGCAATATGATCATAGGCGAGAACACCCGTTTTCTTTCCTACTTCTGTTAATTGTTCCTTTGCTTGTTCTAGGGTCAAATCTGAATCAACCTCTTTTGAACGGGCCGACTTTTCAGCCATATGTACCCCTCCTTCTAAAAATCACGAAAACGATTGGAATTTTTACTTTTATCGTTAAAATTTGGGTTATGTTTTATTACATAACCTTCATTTTGAAACCACTTTTAATTATAAGGATTTTCTGAGCTGAATGATTTCCATCGCAACTCGAGCTGCACCAGAAAAATCAGATTCTGCCTCCAGCTGTTGCCGTTCTCTTTCTTTTTCCTTTATCATTAACAACTTTTGATGTTTCAACACCTGATTAATATAATCGCTTAACTCTTGTTCACTCAGTTCTTCATTAACTGACATCATTTCAATGTTAGCAATAACCCGCCTAAGTTTATCATCTGTCAAATAGTTTATAAACTGACTTGGATTTGGCTCCATTCCTTTTTCATAGTATCCATATAAATAAGTAATAATCGCTTGATGCTCATCAATATTAAAAGAATGACTTGAGAGCCTCTCTTGCACTTTATAAGCTATATTAGGATCTCTCATCATGTGGTAAATTAATCTTCTTTCAGCATTGTGAAAGGCTGGTTTTAATGGTTCAATCTGCCTACTGGAAACATATTTTTGCTTTTGTTCAGCAAAGGACTGCCCTTGGTTTTTTCTTTTTTGTGCAAAATAGAGCTGCTTCTGTTGCTCTTTTAAAGCATCCAAGGAAAGAGAAAATTCATTCGAAATTTGCCTTAAATAATGATCTCGCTCCACCGCCTTATCGAGCTGGCTAATTTCCCTTAATACTTCTTCGATATACTGCAAGCGATCTCCTTCGTTTTGCAGATCTTTTCCTCTTCTGAAGTAAAGAAGCTTAAAAGCCATGAAAGTCATGCTTGAACCAACGATTTCTTTTGTAAATCTATCTTCTCCGTATTTCTTAATATAATCATCCGGGTCTAAACCATCTGGCATCATCGCGACTCTCACTTGAGAGCCAGCTTCACTCAATAAATTGGCTGCACGATAAGCCGCTTCAATCCCTGCATTGTCAGAATCATAACAAATCGTTACAGATTCACTATTTCTCCTAATTAAAGCAACGTGGTCACTTGTCAACGATGTTCCCATTGTAGCAACACCGTTTTCAACTCCAGCCCTGTTTGCAGCGATACAATCGGCAAAACCTTCGAATAATACAATCTGCTGCAATTTTCTCATGCTCGGTCTTGCTAAGTGAAAATTATATAAAATTTTGCTTTTATTAAAGATTGCTGTTTCGGGACTATTTAAATATTTAGGTTCTTCTGACCCCAATGATCTCCCTGAAAATGCAATCGTATTTCCTTTTTGGTCAAAAATAGGGAACATAATTCGATCGCGAAAACGGTCAAAATAAGTTCCGTCCTTTTCTCGTTTAATAATGAGACCTGATTTTTCCAATATAGCGGGTTCAAACTTTCTCTTTGTCAAAAATTTATAAACAAATTCCCATGAATTTAATGCATAACCAATTTGAAATTTCTCAATTGATTCTAATGTAAATCCACGATCAAGCAGATATTCCAAAGCGTGTTGACCGTCTTTTGTATTCACCAGCAAATGATGGTAAAATTTACGTATTAATTCATGAGCTTCAATCATTTGTTTTAATTCTTTTGAAAAAGATGTCTCAGTTGTAGATGCAACCTGTGATGATGAAATATCCAATGCGATATTTGCTTTTTCAGCCAGCTTAATCGCTGCTTCAGGAAACGTGAGACTGTCAAGCTCCATAATAAACGAGAAAACATTTCCACCCGCTCCACACCCAAAACAATGATAAATTTGTTTATCTGGTGAAACGGAAAAGGATGGTGTGTTTTCACCATGGAATGGGCATAATCCCATGTAGTTACGCCCTTGTTTTTTTAGTTGCACATAGTCGCTAATGAGATCAACTATATCAACGGCTTGGCGAATTTCATTTATTTTGTCTTCCGGAATTCGCACTTGCATTGAAAACAACTCCATATATTGTAATTTCGTAAGGTCATAACATGAAAAAAGAAATGTTTATAATAAGCTCAATGATGAGATATTCGGCAAAAATCAAAGAACCCCTTTAATTTTCGACAATAATTTAGTGAAATTTTTTTCAAAGGAGATTCGATCGTCCGTTGTGAATGGCTTCGGTCCCTTGCCATACTTCCCTTGTCTTCGTGCTTTTGCCGCTAAATATCGCATATGCAGTGCAGCTTCAATATCCTTCTCATCATACAAACTTCCTCGTGGGCTTAGGACATAAACGTTTTTTGCCAATAGGGTTGAGGCTAAACCAATGTCCTGTGTAACAGCTATGTCACCAGCATGGACATGATTCATGATAAACAAGTCTGCAGCCTCTTTATCTGAATCAACATAATGCCAATTCCCACCTAAAGGATTGTTTATCATATGATTGTAGGAAGCAACAAAGGAAACATCCACACCAAAATTCTGAGCAATTTCGACAATTTCCGCTTTCACCGGACAAGAATCGGCATCCACTATGACCTTTACATTTCCTAATGTACTATAAATTCTACATCACTCCACATATTCCTGCTTAAAATAGGAATAAGTTTTAAATCTTGAATTTGTCGAATTTTCTTTTGGTTCTGAACTTGACTTCTATTCATAATTAGTTTATTCGTTCGGAAGTAAGTCTAAACCTATAATAAACATTTTTATCACAATTTTTTATTATAGTATAAACAATAGTATTTTTCCATTATTTTTTCTTACATAATGAAAAAGCTTTTTAAGCAATATGTTGACTCAAATGATTTTTGCCTTATTTCGTCAGTTGCCTTGGTTTCACACACCCTTTAGTTACACTAAAGGATTGGAGAAAAACTGAGCAAAAGACCAACATCGACGTATAAAAAAGAAAACTAGCACAATGTTTATGCACTAGTCACCCTCACTTATTGAGATATTTTTCTCTTATAATACTGATTTAAAATGATATTCGCTGTTTCTTCCACAGCCTTGTTCGTCACATCAATCGTCTGGCAACCGATTTTGGAAACGATTTTCTCAAAGTACTCAAGTTCTTCGTTAATTCTCGTTAAGTTAGCATAGCTCGCTTGATCATTTAGTCCAAGGGAAATCAACCGCTCTCGTCTAATGCTATTTAATTTTTCCGAACCAATTTTTAATCCAAAGCATTTTTCAGGCGAAGTATGAAAAAGCTCTTCAGGCGGGTCAACTTCAGGAACTAACGGTACGTTGGCAACTTTAAGTCGTTTATGAGCTAAATATTGTGAGAGCGGCGTTTTCGATGTTCGCGAAACCCCAACAAGGACGATATCAGCCTTCAAAATCCCCCTCGGATCTCGTCCGTCATCATACTTGACGGCAAACTCGATTGCTTCCACCTTTTTGAAATAATCTTCATCAAGCTTTCTGACCAATCCTGGTTCAAAAAGAGGTTTTATTCCACTTGCTGCTTGAATCTCATCAATTAATGGTCCAATGATGTCACAAGCATAAATCTGTTCCTTCATACTCGCTTGCTTCATATAATCACGAATCTCTGGTTTTACTAACGTATAGGCAATCATGCCCTTGTCCATTTTCACAAGTGAGATAACCTCATCAATATCTTCAATATCCTCTACATATGGGAATCGTTTAATGGTGGCGTTGCTACCATTAAATTGGCTAACTGCAGCCTTTGTTACAAGCTCTGCTGTCTCCCCAACAGAGTCAGATACAACATAGATGATTGGAACCTTTCCCATTTAAAAAACCATCCCCTCTGTCACTTTTTCGACTATGTTTCCTTATAGAGACTTGACCCTACAAAACATAAAAGATGCTTGCATTTATTTTCAAGTTACTCCCGCATATCAAGTTTCGTATGTACAAAAAGTCATTTACTCATTATTGGCAAGGGCGACCAACGCTTTTGTTAAGTTCGTTTTTGTAACTCTGCCAATCACTTCAAATCCTTTATCTGTTTCTTTAACGACAGGTAAAGCATCAATTTGTTTATCGATCAATTTACTTGCTACATCAATTAACAAATCTTCTTTTACACACATCGTAATATTGGGCATCCTTGTCATTATAATATTAACCGGGAGAGTCGTTAATTCCTGCTTGCCAATACTTGCGCGAAGTAAGTCCTTTCTAGACAGCACTCCAACTAAAAGATTTTTCTGATCTACCACAAATAGTGTTCCCACATCTTCTAGAAACATCGTTACGATTGCATCATATACAGAGATATTTTCATTGACAACGACCGGGATAGATTGATAGTCCTTTACATACAGTTTTTTGAGACTCTCAGTTAAAAGTTGCACCCCTGATTTCCCTGTATAAAAATAGCCGACCCTCGGTCTAGCATCTAAATATCCTGCCATCGTTAAAATGGCCAAATCTGGTCGCAGCGTAGCACGAGTTAAGCTTAACCGTTCAGCAATCTGTTCTCCAGTTATAGGACCATTTCCCTTCACGATTTCTAAAATTTGCTCTTGTCGTTTGTTCAGCTCTATTGTACTCACCACCTAATCAACCTAGTGAATAATGCTATACTTTATGACTATTATTATATACTACTTAAAGTTGTACTGAAAGTTTTTACTTAAAGGACTATGCCAATATTCCGAACACTATCAGCAAGAGCCCGCTCATGTAGAGCAGGCTCTTACAAATAATAGCCAATTGGATAAATTTCCTAATTACACCATTTTCTATTTCACGATTATTTCAGTAACATCAGCAAAACCTTTAATCACATTTGCAACTCTCGCTAATAAACTCAGTCTATTTGTTCTTAACTTTTCATTCTCAACCATAACCATCG
The DNA here is from genome assembly GCF_008764295.1 of Bacillus methanolicus. GTDB lineage: Bacteria > Bacillota > Bacilli > Bacillales > Cytobacillaceae > Robertmurraya > Robertmurraya methanolica_A. The sequence goes on from NZ_VTQX01000012.1 coordinate 35,964, forward strand.
TATGCTCAAAATAGTTGTTGATCGGCACCTTTAATGATACAAGTAATTGAAAATACTCTTCTTCTGTTACTTCAGTTTCTAGAGCACTCTCTACTGCAGTCAACGCTGTATTCAGTTCGCTTTCCTGCTCATTTTCAAATAATGCTGAATCTACATCGACTAACGCTTCCGCCTTTGCTGCAATATTAATCACCCTGCTCAACGCTTCTATCGTATCTTTAAAATCAGCATCCTCTTTATGGTCATTCAGCGTTTCTGCTTTACGCACTAGCACTGCTACACTACCTATTTTTTGCGAAAGGACAGCATCAATAACATCATAGCGAATACCTCGTTCCTGCAGAACGTATTTAAGTCTGAGTTTAAAGAAAGCGATCAGTTCCTTCTCTAACTCCGCACTCGTTAACTTTGAAAATTGAGCTTTTTCAACCGAATCAATCGCAAGTAAAATAAGTTTCTCAAGTTCGACATGCCAGTTTTTATTGATCAGTGTTTGCACGATTCCAGTTGCTTGCCTTCTTAAAGCATACGGATCTTGTGAGCCGCTTGGGATCAATCCGATTGCAAATGTAGATGCAATCGTATCTAATTTTTCAACAATCGCCAATGCCGCTCCTGCATTCGATCGCGCTGTATCATCCTCAGCATTTCTAGGCATGTAATGCTCATTAATCGCTTTTGCGACTTCTTCTCGCTCACCCTTTTGAATAGCGTATTTCTCACCCATAAATCCTTGAAGTTCTGGGAATTCGTACACCATATTCGTTACGAGATCAAATTTGCTTATTTCTGCAGCACGATTCGTAATATTTTTATCCTCATTTGAAAAATTTAATTCAAATGTTAGCATATTAGCTAATTGTTTAACACGTTCTACCTTCTCAGCTAAAGTGCCAATTTCCTCATGATAAACAATCGTTTTAAACTTCTCTAAAGCCTTATCAATCTCAAGCTTCTGGTCTTCTTTATAGAAAAATGCCGCATCGGCTAACCGTGCTTTTAACACTTTCTCATTCCCTTTTGCAACGGTTTCGAGATGCTGATGGTCCCCGTTACGGACTGTTACAAAAAAGGGAAGGAGCTTTCCTGCTGAAGACTTAACTGGGAAGTAACGTTGGTGTTCTTTCATAGAAGTAATTAAAACCTCTTCCGGTAGTTCAAGAAATTCTTCTGCAAACTTTCCGAAAAGTGCAGTAGGGTATTCGACTAAATTATTTACCTCTTCCAGCAAATCCTCATCAATTGGAATAACCCAATCATTTTCTTCTTCTATTTTTTTTAATTGTGATACGATTGCAGCTTTTCTTTCCTCACTATCCGCAATTACATACTGTCCTAGAAGGGTAGGAACATACTCTTCTGGTGAAGAAATTTCTACCTTTTCTCCAAGGAAACGATGTCCCATTGTCCAATTGCTTGTTGCTACGTTTGTGATTGTAAACGGAATAATCTCGCTGCCGTATATAGCAACAAGCGATTTAATTGGGCGAATATACTTCATATCCTCATTTGCCCAACGCATATTTTTCGGAAAAGTTAAGCCGGTAATAATTTGCTTCAGTTCAGGTAAAAGTGAACGAGTTTCTCCTCCTTTAATAAACTTTTCTACATGGGCATATTCGACCCCGCCGATTTCCTTAAAGTAAATATCATCAACACTCATCCCTTGTCCGCGGGAAAAGCCAATTGCAGCTTTTGACCAATTACCGTTTTCATCTAGAGCAATTTTTTTAGCTGGTCCTTTCGCTTCTTCCTGAATATCTTGCTGCGACTCAGAAACTTCTTTCACGATGACTGCCAAGCGACGCGGTGTCGAATAGGAATGGATTTCTCCAATTTCAATTTTTTGATCGATAAACCATTTTTGAATTCTAGCGGTAAATTGCTCAATCGAACTTGTGACAAAACGTGCAGGCATTTCCTCTAAACCGATCTCAATTAATAAATCCTTACTCATGGCTCATATCCTCCTTTGCCTGTAAAATCGGAAAGCCGAGCTTTTCCCTTTCCTCATAAAATGTTTTCGCGATTTTCCTCGCTAAATTGCGACAGCGACCAATATATCCAGTTCGTTCTGTAACCGAAATAGCCCCTTTAGCATCTAACAGGTTGAACGTATGGGAGCATTTTAGCACATAATCATAGGCTGGATGAACAAGACCTTCGTCCATCTGACGATGTGCTTCCTTCTCATAAATATTGAATAAATGAAAGAGCATTTCAGTGTCCGATGTTTCAAATGTATACTTAGAATGCTCGAACTCAGGCTGAAGGAAAATATCTCTCACCGTAAATCCTTCTGTCCACTCTAGATCAAAAACATTTTCCTTTTCTTGAATGTAAGAAGCTAAACGCTCAATTCCATAAGTAATCTCAACAGAAACAGGCTTACATTCTAAACCACCAACTTGTTGAAAATACGTAAACTGAGTAATTTCCATACCATCAAGCCATACTTCCCAGCCTAGACCAGCACAGCCAAGGGATGGATTTTCCCAATTGTCCTCAACAAAACGAATATCATGCTCTAACGGATTAATTCCTAATGCCTTTAAAGAGTCTAAGTAAAGCTCTTGTATATTATCTGGCGAAGGTTTCATAATCACCTGAAATTGATGGTGCTGATAAAGACGATTTGGATTTTCTCCGTAACGTCCATCTGCTGGTCGACGAGATGGTTCAACATAAGCTACATTCCAAGGCTCTGGGCCGATTGCACGCAGGAAAGTATACGGACTCATCGTCCCGGCTCCTTTTTCAACATCGTAAGCTTGCATGAGAATGCAACCTTGATTAGACCAGTGCTTTTGTAACGTTAAAATCATGTTTTGAATATTCATTGTTTCTTCCCTTCCTTCTCATTTTCTCGCATATAGAAACAAAAAACTCCCGTTCCCTATGCTTTAGTAAGCATAGGGACGAGAGTTTACCCGCGGTTCCACCCTATTTGCTGCCATTGCTATTGCTATTGATGACAGCCACTTTCAAACGAACGCTCCGGAACGCCCTTCCTTAACGCCCTATCTCCTAGCTTACACCATCCTAGGATCGCTTTCATAGAGAAATGTTAAGTACTCTTTTCCTTCTTCGCGTATTGTAATTTTCAATTATAATATCGAAAAACAAAAAAAATGTCAATGATTCATCACCTATAACTGCTCATCAAGAAAGCGTCGTTCAGTGAATGAAAGTTGCCTTTTTCGTGCTGAGCACCCTTCTAAACTATAAGGTGATGAAGCTTATCAGAGATTGTAAAAACCCCATAAGCGGCACCTGCTTTGGTCTGTTTTATTTTTTGGGCTCTGCGCATGAGATAACAGACTTAAACTCAAGTTAAATAGCGTAAATAGCCATGCGAAATAACGCATATCTAGCTTTTCTCGTCTAATCCTTTGATTTGATCCATTTGTTTTAAAAATCGTTTTGTTTTTAAATTCAGACCAGAGTACTCATCATAATAGGCAGATATAATCGTTTTTAGTTCTTTTTTTGTTTCCTCTTTAACGGAAATATTCCCCAATCTTGCAATATCAATGAAATAAAATAACCGTAAAAGCTGTACAGTTGCTTTTGAAATCTTATAATGATACGGGTCTTTCTCGAGACATTGGTGACAAATAAAGCCTCCTTCTCGAATCGAAAAGGAGAACTCACCTTCGGTATTCCCACAAATGGAGCACTGATTAAGCACAGGATATAATCCAAGCATATTAAGAATTTTCATCTCATAAATATTCATTAATATCTCCGGATCGACACCCTCGTTCATATAGTTTAGAGTTTGATAAAGAAGTTCAAATAGAAAAGGATTTGGTTTTTTCTCATCTGTAGCTTTGTCAGTTAAATCAATGATATAACTTGCATAGGCGGTAAGAAAAATATCTTCCTTAATCCCTCTCATTGAGGAAATAATATCCCCTTGTTGAAGATTTCCTAAACCTGTACTTTTCTTAATTAAGAAATATCCATATGTAAAAGGTTGAGTGACGGCCGCTAAGCGGCTGTTTGGCTTTTTGGCCCCTCCAGCCATCACACCAACCTTTCCCCATTCTCGGGTATATAAAGTGACAACCTTATTCGCTTCTCCATAATGACTTGTTCGAATGACGATGCCCTCGCATTTTTGCAGCATCGACCATCACCATCCATCCTTTAGCAGGACAAAACTAGAGATATGGAAACTTCTCTGCTAGCTCGTTGCTCTGATTTTCGGGTATTTCTTGATTTTCTTTCTCCAATTCCTTGTAGAGAAGATACGTGTCAATATTACCTGTCTCTGAAAAGATTCTCCAGGTAAAATCCAACATCAAAAACCCCACCTTTCAATTTTTCGACTAGCAATTACTATCCCAAATCCTTAACCTTATCATAGCCCTGACATCTAAATTTCATGTTACATAAATATTGTTAAAACGACCAATACATAGGGAGCGCTCACGCTCACCTGCCAGTTTTTTAGACAAGTAAATATTTCGAAACATGCATATTCTAATGGCTTACATAATAATTTAGAAAAAAGAAGAATGTTAGTATTCATCCTCACGAAAACCGAAATCACGGAGTTGTGTCATTTTATTGCGCCAATCTTTTTGTACCTTTACCCACAATTCAAGAAAAACCTTTGTTCCTAAAAGGTTTTCTATGTCGATTCGCGCTCTTTTCCCAATTTCTTTAAGCATGCTACCTTGCTTACCAATAATAATTCCTTTTTGCGAATCTCTTTCAACAATGACTGTAGCCATCACATGAACCACATCTTTGTCTTCCCGACGCTCCATTTTTTCAATTACAACAGCTAAAGAATGAGGAATTTCTTCCCGCGTCAAATGGAGCGCTTTCTCTCTAATCAGTTCTGAGACAATAAATCTTTCAGGGTGATCAGTTACTTGATCTGCTGGGTAAAACTGTGGACCTTCAGGTAAATACTTTTTAATTTGCTCAAGTAATGTTTCGACATTATTGCCTTCTAGAGCAGAAATCGGAATCACTTCTGCAAATGGGTGCTTCTCTTTATAGGATTCAATTAACGTTAATAATTGATCAGGGTGTATTTTGTCAATTTTATTAATCACTAGGAAAATCGGTGTCTTTACACTCTTAAATTTCTCAAGGATAAACTCTTCTCCACGCCCATAGCCCTCTTCAGCATTGACCATAAACAAGACGATATCAACTTCTTTTAGCGTGTTTTGAGCGACCTTCATCATAAAGTCACCAAGCTTATGTTTTGGCTTATGAATTCCTGGCGTATCAATAAAAATAAGCTGCGCGTCATTCGTTGTAAGCACACCTTGAACTTTATTTCTCGTTGTTTGTGGCTTATCACTCATAATGGCAATTTTTTGCCCAATCACTCGATTTAAAAATGTTGATTTTCCTACATTGGGACGTCCAATAATGGAAATAAATCCTGATTTATGTTGTTTAGTTTCTTCTACGTTAGTCATGCAAATCCTCCGGTGTAAATGCTCCAGGCAATAATTCTTCTATCGTTAGTTCTTTAATATCCCCTTTTAAGTTCGTTAAAACTACTTTCATGTCTTTTGGGCACAATTCCGCAATCACTTGACGACATGCACCGCATGGAGGAACAGGTCGGTCCGTATCCGCTACGACAGCAAGAACAGTAAAATTTCTCACCCCTTCAGAAACGGCTTTAAACAATGCTGTTCTCTCAGCACAGTTGGTCATGCTATATGCTGCATTTTCAATATTACAGCCATGATAGACCTTTCCATCGGCTGTGAGGAGGGCAGCTCCCACTTTAAATTTAGAATATGGTACATAGGCTTTATCCATTGCGATCTTTGATTGTTCGATTAATTCTGCTTGATTCACCAATTACTACTTCCTTTCATAACGAAGACTGCTACTTCCTATATTTTACCGTATTCTTGCCAAGATTTCATTAATTGTTGCAAAATTGTAATAAAAAAATTAGAATTTTCTAAAAACTTGACCTTACGGGTAAAATATATGTGATGTTATTTTAGCGGTTTCTGGAACGAGATGCAAAAAAGAAAAGACTATTTGCGAAGTTCTCATAAAAAAAATGGATGAACGAGCGGCATAATTACTGATATTATTCTTATGGTTCTCTCTCGATAATCCTTCAAAGCTGCTCGCTAGCGGGCCTTCTTAAAAAAAATTGCTAATAGCTTTCTTCTTTTTTTCCATAAATTTCATAAGCAAAATATCCAATTAATAAACCTAGTCCAGCACCAATAGTGATGGTGAATAATAAAGAGAGCGGAGAAAACATGCTAATAATTATACCAAGAGCAGAACCAAACATCATACCAAGTGGAATTAAACTATCTAATAAATTTTGAGCACTTTTTGATTTCTTCTTACTCAAAGTATTTTTTTTATATTTATGCTTCATTCTTACCACTACAAATATGCCAATCCCACTCACAATGATTAGAGGGAATAAAATACTTCCGATTTCCAAAACGAATCCCATCCTAGCTCCCTCCTTTATTTTTCATTTTAGCATAGTTACTTAGTGAATATTTTAATTGCTTAGAACATTCTTATATAAATTTTTATTGGAACGAGAAGTTTTCATACTTTGACAACTATCGGAACCTTAAGAGTTTCCCTTACGCGTCTACCAGCCTTCTATGCCAACTACATTGCTTGGTTTTCATGAATTTTTTTGAAGCTAGCTAGCTCAGTAATCCAAAGGGCTCCCCCTATCATCATGACCAGGTAACTATTTAGGAGCAGTAGAGAAAGTACAGCGCTTCAACTAAATATGCGGCAAAAAAACCTGTAGGCATCTACAGGTTTTTCTAAGCTTTCATCCAATTAGTTTTGGTAAAAAGATAATTAATCCGATAATAATGGACAGTAACGCATAGACCATGACAGCTCCAGCAGCGACATCCTTCGCTTGTTTGGCGAGTGGGTGGTAATCACCCGTCGCCAGATCCACTAATCTCTCTAATGCTGTGTTGATTAGCTCTAACGAAATAACCCCACCGACAGCAATTAATACGAATAGCCATTCTAAAGCAGTGATTTTTAGAACAAATCCTGTACCGATAACAAGAATAGAAATCCACATATGAATTCTCATATTTCTTTCTGTCATTATCGTATGCTTTATTCCTTCAAAGGCATAGCTAAATGATTGGCGGACACCTTTTGCTTTGAACGGGCGCTTATCTCTGTAATCCGTATTCATCTAAAATGACCCTTTGTCGAGCAAACATTTTTTTCTCGTCCTCTTCATTCTCATGATCATACCCTAATAAATGAAGGAGGCCATGCACCGCAAGAAAGCCAATTTCCCGCTCAAAGCTATGACCATATTCCTCTGCCTGTTCGTGTGCTTTTTTAATCGAAATAATGATATCTCCCAGCACTCGAGGAAGTTCGTTTCCACTTACTTGAATTTCTCCTTCTCCCATCTCTTCTAAGGCAAAAGAAATCACATCTGTAGGATAATCTTTACCGCGATACTCACGATTTATTTCTTGAATTCTTTCATTCGTTACAAAGGTAACCGAAAGCTCGCTCCCCGCTTCCACCATTTCTTTGCTCGCCGCAAATTGCAATAAATCTTCAAGCTGATCGGTCAGCTTCTCTCCTACTTCATTCGTTTCATCTAAAAAATCAATATTCAAACTCATGCTTGCTTCACCTTCTGTTTAGTCATTTCTGGGTACTCAATGCGCGAATGGAAGATCCCTTTCAATGTTTCACATAACGTATTGGCTACTATTTCTAATTCCTTTAAAGTTAGATCACATTCATTTAATTGTCCATCCTGCAAGCGATCAGCAATAATATTACGAACTAGACCTTCAATTTGTTCAGGATTCGGACTTGCCATGGAACGGACGGCTGCTTCAACACTATCAGCAATACCTATGATAGCCGTTTCCTTCGTCTGGGCCTTTGGACCAGGATAACGATAATCCTTCTCTTCAACCTCCAATCCGTTCTCTTTTGCTTTATGGTAAAAGAATTTTAATAAAGTCGTACCATGGTGCTGTTCTGCGATATCAATAATTTCCTTCGGAAGCTTATATTTACGTAAAATCTCCGCGCCATCAGTCGCATGCGCAATAATAATATTCTTGCTTGTCTGCGGAGGCAAACGATCATGAGGATTTTCGATATTCATTTGATTTTCTATAAAAAACTGGGGTCTATTTGTCTTACCAATGTCATGATAATAACAGCCCACACGTGCTAAAAGTCCATTGGCTCCTATTGCTTCACAAGCAGATTCCGATAAATTCGCCACCATCACACTATGATGATAAGTACCAGGTGCCTCTGTTAATATTTTCCTTAACAATGGATGATTAGGGTTCGACAATTCAATTAATCGCATCGTTGATAAAATTCCGAAGCCTGCTTCAAAAAATGGTAAAAGCCCAATCGTTAATACTGCAGACGCAATCCCCGAAATAAATGCAGCTACAAAGTAAAATGTATACTCAAGAGCGTTATAATGAGCATTTTGCATAAACACTAATGCGAATATAACCATTAAATTAATAGCTGAAATAAACAGGCCCGCTTGTAAAATTTTCGATCTTTGATTTTGCTTGCTTAAAAATAGGATGCCTGCAATTCCACTGCAAAGCAAGTAAATCCCAACATGAAAATTTAGTGCTGACGTCACTCCTTCATTGAAAATGATCGTCGCACAAAGAGAAATTGATACTGTCCATAAAAGGGCTAGGCGCTCATCAATTAATATCTTTAATAGCATTGCACCCATCGCAACAGGAAATACATAACCTATTTCCGAGTATTCAAGCTGAATAAGACTAATTCCCTTTAATAATAAAATTGAGAAAATAAAAATAATGCTAAAAAGCAAAAGATAATTTTGCCTCGTTTCTCCCTTGAGCTTTAGCTCGTAAAAATAATAATATAAAGCAGTCAGCAAAATAATGATAAACAAACCAAGGCCGATAAATGGAAGAAGTGAGTTTTCATTATCCAATAAGCCAACGAGCTCTAGCTGACGATAAATTTCTGGGTTGATGAGCTGATTTTCTTCAACAATAATTTGCCCCTGCAAAATTTTCACAGGCTCTACACTTTCTCTTGCCTGTTGTCTTAGTTCCTGTGTTGCCTCGACATCAAAAAACTCATTTTGCATGATAGCGTAACGTCCAAGTTCAATTACAGCATTTTTTAAATTGCTTTCTAAGTTTGTATATCTTAATTCATCTTCCACCCTTTTTTTAGCATTCTCGACTTCATCGGCGGGAATTTTATTTTTCATAATATTATTAATTGCTGTTACTGTTAAATCTTTGGCAATGGAGAGGTCTGCCGTCGATGTCGAAACGAGGGCTGTAAAAGTTGCATCTGATACATCATTGGCAACATCTTCCGTTAAACGTTCCTTTAGCATGTCAATCTTTTCGCTAGTCGTTACCGATTGATTTGGAGTGGATCCATTGCCAGTACTATTATTAGCAGCACCCTCTTCCAAATCCGTATTTGGTGCCTCTAACTCTTTTTTTAAGGCGAGTGAAGAATCAAAAATCGAAGTAATGAGATCGACTCGATTTTCATTAATTTCTTTTTTTAACACATAGACATCCGCCACTTGTTCTTCTGCAGCTTCGCGCTTCCTTTCAGTACTTTCTCGATCCGAGACTGTCACCGGAGACCGAATTGCTTCAGTTGCAACAGAGAAAAGGTTTAGATTCAGCTTTTCAGGCTTAACATTACTATACATGACGAGGTATAAAACAAAGCCCAAAATTAGGAATAATGCTACTCTAAAGAATGTAATATCTAATAAATTGCGAATTTTGGCTAATTGTCGCTGAAATTTCTCCATTCTATTTCCTCCTACATCGTCAAAGTAATGTCAGCAACAAATACTCACTCGTTTTTGAAGCTTAACAAATATCGCCTTATTATATGTATATGGTTTTTATGAGCAAAAATAAACATCGATTCTTGTCATAAAATAGTTCCAAATGAATGGAATAGCCACTCACTTATGAAAATGATAACAGGTTTCCTTCCAAGTTTCACCTATATTTTCTAGTTTTCGCGATGAAAAAAGCCGTTTGGAAAGTCCAAACGGCTTAGTAGTTAGCGATTTTAAGTTTCATATGCTTGGATAATTTTAGCAACCAGCGGATGCCTCACAACATCGGATTGCTCAAGATGAACCATTCCAACTCCTTTTACATCCTGCAATCTTTTCTCTGCTTCTACAAGTCCTGATTGAACTCCTTTAGGGAGATCGATTTGTGTTTTATCACCTGTAATAACCATCTTCGAGCCAAATCCAAGGCGAGTTAGAAACATTTTCATTTGTGCATTTGTCGTATTTTGAGCTTCATCCAATATGACATACGCATCATCAAGCGTCCGCCCACGCATATAGGCCAAGGGTGCAATTTCAATCGTTCCTCTGTCAATCATTCTTCCCGTATGCTCAGTCCCTAAAATATCATGTAAGGCATCATATAACGGCCTTAAATAAGGATCGACCTTTTCTTTCAAATCGCCTGGTAAAAAACCAAGGCTTTCTCCCGCCTCGACAGCCGGACGGGTAAGAATAATTCGCTTTACACTTCCATTTTTTAAAGCATGAATCGCCATCACAACCGCTAAATAAGTTTTCCCTGTTCCCGCAGGCCCAATTCCAAAAACAAGATCATGCTTTTTCATCGCTGCAATATACTGCTGCTGGCCAAGGGTTTTTACACGAATTGATTTTCCCTTTGCATTTTTTGTAATTTCTTCTTCATAAATATCCTTAAAATAATTGAGCGTTCCCTTCTTGGCCATTTGAATAGCATACATGACATCGCGACCAGAAATATTGATTCCCTTGCGAATGACATAGAGCAGCTGTTCAATGATGTGCGAGACGAGCTCTACATTATTTTCATTCCCAGAGACATGAACTGTTTCGCCCCTAGTAATAATGGACACGTTTAACTCAGCTTCCAAAATTTTAATATTCGCATCTGAATTGCCAAGTAAAGAAACCGCTTCATTTGGGTTTTCTAATTGTACTTTAATAGTTGTTAATTCTTCTGTCATTCCGACTCTCCTTGAATGATGGGGTATGATTTTGCAATATTCTCGATCACTTGGAAATGCATTGATAAATATACTTTACCATTCTGGATTGTTTGGCGCAAAACTTTTTCTCCCTTAATAGTAGCATCTTCAGGTAAGCCATTTTTTATATCTGTTCTTGCCATTTCTTTTGCTGCTTCAATTGCTTCATCATCTTTATATAGTCTTGTTACATGTTCACTCTCTCGATACGTATCCTGAATATAAGTAATTGGCAATTCCCATTTTAAAAATTTAAATTTTTTCTCTTTCCTTTCTTTTTCAAATGTCTTATAACTATGATCTTTAAAACCCCAAACCGGAATGGAGAAATCCGTAATTTTAAGAAAGTGTTTCCTTAGCTCATTACCATTAAACACTTGAAAACTACTTTTTAAAGGTAAAATCACTTCAGACTTGTACCAAATTTCACCATATACTTCTCCCTTAGCTGAAACAGACTTTGTTTGTCCTTCCTTGCCAATTTGTCCTGATACTAAAAGCTGTCCAGGTTTCACATGATCATGGATATCGACTTTTGGCTGTCCTTCTTCAATAAACATATCTACAATTACCGCTTTTTTTGCAGCTACTAAATTTTGCGGCCCGAGCTTCTCTGGCTCCTCCGGAACATTTTTTTCGACCACTTGAAAATGATAGGTTGTCCCCTGCAACTCGACACCAACCCATGTTACCTCTTCAATCGCGTTCATTATTGCTCGCTGAATTCCTTCCGGTTCCTCAACGAAGAACTGCAATTGCCCCTTTTTTAATCCAATGGCATCCAATTCCTTCCTAATTTTGTGCTCTGTAGCCGGATCGGCCCCCTTTATTTCGATGCCCCAGATCATATTCGATAAAAGGAAAAGGATCGTTAAAAAAAGAATTGCTCCGGTAAAAAAACCGCTGTTCTTAAAGAGGCGTCGAATTAAAAACGGAAGGCCTGTCCTCTTTAAAAATTTCACCTTACATCCTGAATTTCTCACCGCTTGCTTCAGCTCTTTCATATCTTTCAATGACATTTTGAAGGTCATTGTCTCTAATCCATGCTTTTTAACGTCCCAAATTAAAATTCCATTCCTCGAAAGACGGTTAATGAACCTTTCTAACCCAGTTCCCGTTGCTTTAATCGTAACAATCCCCCAAAAAAAATAGATCCAATGATTTCTCATTTCTTAGCCTCCTGCACTTCTTTTTAACAGAAAGGAAATCACCTAGAGGATTTCCTTTCCCTTTTTTATTCCTTCAAAAAAAGAACTTGATCAATTTTTCCTTCTAGAAGGATCTCTTCTGGAAGAATCGTTTTTATAACAAATGCCTTTCCTTTTACTAATAATTGTCCTTGCTTTAAAAGGAGTCTAACTTCCTTGTCAGAAAATGCTATCAATCCCCGGTGGTTCTCAATGTATATGTGAATTTGACCGATCATCGTTATTCGGGGTAGGTCCATCATGACATCTTGAGGAAGCTCCATTTGTGTTGTCATCCAGCTTTTTATGCGATGTCCCCACTTTTTTGCCATAAAAAAAGAACCCCCTTTCATCTCATATTTATGAGATGAAAGGGGGTTCTAGCACTTCTTTTTATCGCGAGCGAAAGTTCATGGAACGATGAGGCTTCTTCGCTCTTGGCGGACCAAGTATTTCAGACCAAATAATCGCATCCGCCAGTTTTTCCCCTTCAACCTTGAAGGTTCGGCCGCTTTTAGCAACACTTTCCATCAATGGCTGTGATTGTTCATTTATACGACTTAGCGTATTCATTCTACTTACTTTATCAGCGTACTGTTCTTGCTGTTTTTTCAAAGCGGCAATTTTTGCTTCTGCCTCTTTTTTTGTATCCACGTATTCATTATAAATCGGCTTGGCTGGTGCCTCTTCTACAAGCTCTCTAAATACCTCAGCCATCGGGTTTGAAGGTGGAGGATTCTCAGTGCTTGTCGTTGAAGCTTGCCTTGTAGGTTTCTTATTCGCCGGTTTTTCTTTGTTTGTTTTAAACATCGACGAAAGGATTCCTAAAAGGATAATCAGTATAAAAGGGTTATCTAATAAGAATTGCAAGAGAGGCTACCTCCCTTCTTTAATTAGGAGCCGTTTTTCTTTCTGGCACTTCATCTAGTCGTTCTTTTTCCCATTTTCATCATCAGTTATTTTACCGATCGAATCTCTCATATCGGTATCCGCTGAAATATTTTGAATATTCATATAATCCATTACACCGATATTTCCAGATTTAAGCGCTTCTGCCATCGCAAGTGGTACAGTTGCTTCGGCTTCGACCACTTTTGCTCTCATTTCTTCGACACGCGCCTTCATTTCTTGCTCTTGGGCTACTGCCATTGCACGACGTTCTTCTGCCTTTGCTTGTGCAATTTTCTTATCCGCTTCAGCTTGCTCTGTTTGTAACTCAGCTCCGATATTTTTACCGATATCAACATCTGCAATATCGATCGAAAGAATTTCAAAGGCAGTTCCAGAATCTAAACCTTTTGACAAAACTGTTTGAGAAATCATATCAGGATTTTCTAATACTTTTTTATGGTTGTCAGACGAACCGATGGTCGAGACAATTCCCTCACCAACACGGGCAATGACTGTTTCTTCACCCGCACCACCGACGAGACGCTCAATATTTGCGCGAACGGTGATTCTTGCTTTTGCTTTCACTTCAATCCCATCCATCGCCACACCGGCAATAAATGGAGTTTCAATTACTTTTGGATTTACGCTCATTTGCACCGCTTCAAGAACATCACGGCCCGCTAAATCAATTGCGGCACAGCGTTCAAAAGAAAGCTCAATATTTGCTCTTTGCGCTGCAATTAGTGCATTTACCACTCTATCGACATTACCACCAGCAAGGTAATGACTTTCCAATTGGTTCGTTGTAACATTAAGTCCCGCTTTATGGGCTTTAATTAACGGATTAATAACTCGGCTTGGAATAACTCTTCGTAATCTCATTCCAATAAGTGTGAAGATGCTAACTTTCACTCCTGCTGCGAGCGCTGAAATCCACAGCATCACTGGTACAAATGTTAGTAACACGGCGATGAGAATAATACCGAGTACTATTGCCACTAATAAAAATATCGTTGGTGCATCAATAGGCATATTGTTTCCTCCTTAAAGCTATTCTTTATTTAAATTTGGTATTTCTCGAACAACAATTCTTGCTCCTTCTACTTTAACAATTTTAACCATTTTATTTTTTTCAATATAAGATCCTTCGCTAACAACGTCAAGGCGCTCATCTTCAACAAGCACAGTTCCTGATGGTCGCAATGCGGTTAACGTTTGCCCAACAAGACCAATAAGCTCTGTTCTCGTTTTATTCGATACATAGCCGCTTTCTGTATTCGTAGAGTCTCTCAACACAATCTTCCTGAATATTTTCATCTTTTTACCAAACACCTTTATCATTAAGATAGAAGCTAAAATGGACACTCCAATGGCGATTAGTAAAGATATTCCCATGTAGACCACATTATCCGTGGCAAGGAACAAACTCGCCAATATGGAAATAAACCCTATTATTCCTGCTACTCCTCCCGGCAGGAATAACTCCAGGATAATAAGTGCTACCCCGAGGACAAATAAGATTAGCGTCTCATAGCCGGCAAGGCCTGCCACTAAATGACCATAAAAGAACAATAAGAGCGCCGAGATTCCCATGAATCCAGGAATGCCAAAACCAGGTGAATATAGTTCGAGAACTAATCCTAAGCTCCCTACAGATAGCAAAATAGGAATGACAATTGGATTCGTTATAAATCTTGCCAATTTCTCAGCAAAACTTTCATCAAGAGTACGAATTTCAGCGTTTGGATAGCCGATTTGTACTAATACTTCATCAATTGAAGCGACGGTACCTTCAGAGTATCCAACCTCAAATGCTTGATCAGATGTCAAGGTTAAAAGCTTTCCTTTCGGAGCACCTAGATCAGGCAAATCGACATCCACATCTGCCATGGCTAATGCATAAATTGGATCGCGGCCGTTTTGCTCCGCAGCTCCTTTCATTGCGCTCAGCCAATACGATTGCGCTTTTTGATCCGCTGCATTGCCTTCTGAATCAATAATTGCAGCCGCCCCCATCGTTGCACCTGGTACCATGTATATCTCATCCGTGTTTAACGAGATGAAAGCACCTGCAGATAAGGCATCTTTATTAATAAATGAGACCGTTTTAACAGATGTAGATGTGAACAATTTCCCAATTTCACCTGCTGCATCAACAGCTCCACCAGGCGTATTTATTTCAAAAATAATCGCTTTCGCATTTTCCTTCTCCGCAGTTTCTACTCCCCGCTTTAAGAAAGATGATAAGCCTTTCTCAACAGAATTTTCGATTGGTACAACGTAAACTACATCATTATCAGCTTTCCCGTGAAATGGCAGTGATAGGATGATGAGGGCTGCTAGAAAAGAAAGGAGCGTAACTACCCTTCTGAGCCTCAAATGGCTTTGCACAATCTTCCCCCCTCTCATATATAACGATAGTAATCAATACGGATGAAAGCGTGAAAAGGTTTCAAAATTCGTTACTTTTCTCTTTATACTCTACCACAATTAGGTCAAATAGTTTAATCAATTGCGCCAATTTAACGAAATATCTCTTAGCTAAGTAACAATATATCTTAGGTATGGAACAAATGCAAAAGTCAAATAAGAGTAGTTGTCTATTGAGCAGACGAAAATTGACTTTTAGACGTAAAGACTTATAAGAAGTAGCACACTATATAGACCGATAAATCAATCATTTCAATCACTCGTACTGTGCGGTCATATGTTAAAGAAGAGCGTAAAAAGACCATAGAGACAAGCCCTATGGTCTTTAATACGTTTATGAAAGGTGTTGTTGTACAAGTTTATTAACGAGTGATCCATCTGCTTTGCCTTTTACTTTCGGCATAATCGCAGCCATCACTTTTCCCATTTCAGCTTTTGAAGTTGCACCTACCTCTGCAACTGTCTCTTTGACAATATTAGAAATTTCCTCTTCAGATAGCTGTTTAGGCATATATTCTTCCACATACTGCAACTCAGTACGAATTTTTTCAACTAGGTCTTCGCGACCTGCTTTATCAAATTCATGGAGGGAATCCTTGCGTTGTTTTACTTCACGAGAAAGGACTGTTAACTCTTCGTCCTCGGATAACTCGTGACCAAGTTTAATCGCTTCATTTTGCAAAGAAGCCTTGACCATCCGAATAACGGAGAGTTTGTCTTTTTCTTTGTTTTTCATCGCCTGCTTCATATCCTGATTCAAACGCTCGAGAAGACTCATTACTTACACCCTCTCTTACCACTTACGTTTTCTTGCAGCTTCAGACTTTTTCTTACGCTTTACGCTAGGTTTTTCGTAGAATTCACGCTTTCTAGCTTCTTGTATAGTACCCGATTTAGATACAGTACGTTTAAAACGACGAAGAGCATCTTCAAGTGATTCGTTTTTACGAACAACAGTTTTAGACATTCTCTTTCCCTCCCTCCGAACACAACACACTTACACTACATGAAACCATGTACTTTGCAATTATAATATAATGACGGGGCAAGGTCAACAGTATTCTCGCTCCTATTCCCTAACAAGGCCCCCAAATTATCCTATATTGAAAAGCTAATTGTTGTATTTTGTTGTAATTGGTATCATTATAAATTCCTCATGGGATGAAATATATGCATGCTTGTCTTCTTTACGCCATAAAGTTTATGGAAAGGGTGATAAGCTTGCTTAACATTTTAGCATTTATCTTTTTTATCATTTTGTTTCTCACTGGGATGACTGTTTTAAGAACAGGCTTGTTTAATGCATCTGCCTCCTCTTCAAAACAATGGTTAATTAAACTTACAGATACTCCATTTAAAGGAATGCTTGTCGGAACCGTTGTTACTGGAATCCTGCAATCAAGCTCAGCCGTTATGGTAATGACAATTGGTCTTATTGGAGCAAAAATGCTCACCTTTAGACAGTCCATTGGCATTATTTTAGGAACGAATATTGGCACGACCTTTACCACTGAATTCATTACTTTTAACATCAATTCCGCAATAGTTCCGATTGTGATAGCAGGAGCGATTCTCGCATTAATGAAAAAAGCACTCCTGAAAAGTATCGGCTTCGTTTTACTTGGATTAGCCCTCATTTTTACAGCTATGAATGGATTTGAACTTCTTGCTACACCAATTGCTGCCCTACCATGGATGAACGAGTACACTTCATTGCTTAATCAAAATCACCTTGCGAGCATCGTTGCAGGAATGATCATAACCATGATTATTCAATCAAGCACAGCAACAACTGGGATTGCAATGGGCTTTTTAAGCAGCTCTGTAATCGGAATTGATGCTGGAATTTCCATTATGCTTGGAGCCAATATTGGTACCTGCATTACTGCTTTTCTTGCCAGCATTGGCGGAGGTAATGAATCAAAGCTCTGTGCCTATGCCCATATATGGTTGAATCTTCTTGGAGTATTGTTGTTCTATCCATTTATTCCTTACTTATCGGAACTCGCGCATAAACTTGCAACGCAACCAGATGTCCAATTAGCTCATATTAGTTTGATCTTTAATTGCATTTCATCGCTCATCG
Organism: Bacillus methanolicus; assembly: GCF_008764295.1. Lineage (GTDB taxonomy): Bacteria > Bacillota > Bacilli > Bacillales > Cytobacillaceae > Robertmurraya > Robertmurraya methanolica_A. The sequence goes on from NZ_VTQX01000012.1 coordinate 53,625, forward strand.
TCCTACCTTTTGCAAACAAATTTGCCGATATAATGCTAAAAATTCATCAGATAAAAAAGATTGAGTGAACCCACTCAATCTTTTTTTAAGCTTTATTAATACTTCCGTGTTGATTATTGGCTATTTTCTTAATTCCATGAACCAAGAATTCACTTAACTATACGAAATTGATTTACTCAACATAGTGTTTCATAAGGCCCTCGTTATAATCTAACATCCTCCTGCCTCTGTTAATAATCAGAGTTTGAAGTTAATCCTTGTACAATTGCGATTCCAGAGCTTGCCCCAATTCTTGTCGCACCAGCGTCAATCATATTTTTGGCATCTTCAGCACTTCTCACTCCTCCAGATGCTTTTACCCCAATATCCGGTCCAACAACTTTTCTCATAAGGCGTATGTCTTCAATCGTTGCTCCTCCTGTTGAAAACCCGGTCGATGTTTTCACAAAATCGGCACCAGCTTTGACAGATAATTCACAAGCAGTCACTTTTTCTTCCTCAGTAAGTAGGGACGTTTCAATAATCACTTTCGTTAGTGCTTTACCTTTAGCCGCTTCAACAACCGCACGAATATCCGCTTCAACTAAATCGGTATCACCACTCTTTAAAGCACCTATATTAATTACCATATCTACTTCTGTTGCCCCGTTCTCGATTGTGTTTTTCGTTTCAAAAGCTTTTGTTTCCGAAGTAGTTGCTCCTAACGGAAAGCCGATTACCGTACAAACCTTGACATCGGTATCATCTAAAAGTGCACTTGCATAGCGAACCCATGCAGGATTCACACAAACAGAAGCAAACCCATATTCCTTTGCTTCTAAGCAAAGCTTTTCAATCTGCCCTTCTTTCGCATCCGCTTTCAATAATGTATGATCAATATAGCTGGCAATTGTTTGTTCCATATTTTTAAGCCCCTTCCCAATAACATTAAGTTGTACGTACCTCTCTCATCATATCATTGAAGCTTTCCTTTTTCGAGTTTATTTTTTGTCATTTTTACTAAAATAACCGATTACCTTTCAGAATGGAAAAAATATTTGGTCAGTAAAGTTTCGCTGCTTTTCTGTCCTTTTAGAGTGCATCATATAATTTAATTTCCAATCTCATAATTCACCTAAAATAAAGAGGATACTACAAAGAAAAACTGAAAACTTAAAACCTCAAATTTCTATGTTAGCCGTCAATACAAGAATTAAACAGAAAGTAAAAAGATGTCCAAAAGGTGTAGCTTTTAGGACATCTTCTTATGGGAACAACTATACTGCTGTTTCTTGAACCTCTACATCATTTATGACACGAACAAATTGGCCTTCATTATATGGGTAGCCTGCCCGTTCAATCTTAACTTTAACAATTTTTCCAATCATGTCTTCAGTGCCTTTAAAAACAACTTTTAAATAGTTATCTGTATATCCTTCATACATCTCACCATTTGGATCATCCTTGAATTTTTCTTCAGGAATCACCTCAAGAACTTCATTTTCAAATTGGGAAGCATATTCTTTCGCTAATTGATCCGAAAGCGCGATGAGGCGATGGACTCTTTCATTTTTCACATCCTCATCTACTTGATCCTCCATTCTCGCAGCTGGAGTACCTGTTCTTTTAGAGTACGGGAACACGTGAAGCTCAGAGAATTGATGCTTTTTAATAAAATTGTAAGTTTCCATGAACTCTTCCTCTGTTTCTCCCGGGAAACCAACGATCACATCTGAAGTGACCGCAAGGCCAGGAAGTACTTCCTTTAAACGCTCTAATCTTTCCGCAAAGAATTCCATTGTATACTTGCGACGCATTCTTTTTAATACCGTATTTGAGCCAGATTGGATCGGAATGTGTAGATGTCTTACGATGACATTTGATTGATCGATAACTTCAATTACTTCATCCGTAATCTGACTTGCTTCAATGGATGAGATACGAAGGCGCTTCAATCCTTTTACTTGAGCTTCTAAGTCTCTTAAAAGAGAAGCAAGATTATAATCCTTCATGTCTTCTCCATATCCACCTGTATGAATTCCTGTTAAAACAATTTCTTGATATCCAGCATTCACCAACTGCTGTGCTTGACGGATAACCTCTTGTGGATCACGTGATCTCATGAGTCCGCGTGCCCAAGGAATGATGCAAAATGTACAGAAATTATTGCAGCCTTCTTGAATTTTCAAAGAGGCTCTCGTGCGATCTGTAAAAGCAGGCACATCTAATTCTTCATAAACGCGATTTTTCATGATATTTCCGACACCATTAATCGGCTGACGTTCCACCTTATATTGCTCAATATACTCAAGCATTTTCACCCGATCCTGAGTACCGACAACAATATCCACTCCTGGAATCGCCATGATTTCTGCTGGTGAAGTTTGCGCATAACAGCCTGTTACACAAATAACCGCATCAGGATTCTTTCTAATGGCGCGTCTAATCACTTGCCGGCTTTTCTTGTCTCCAGTATTTGTAACAGTACATGTATTGATGACATAAACATCCGCTCGGGATTCAAAATCTGTTCGGTCATACCCTTGCTCTTTAAATAATTGCCAAATGGCCTCTGTCTCATAATGATTGACTTTACATCCTAATGTATGAAAGGCAACTGATGCCATTTATCTTCACCCCATTAATTCAGTTTGAAAAGAAACAGCAGCTAATGCATACAATGGTGCTGTTTCTGTTCTTAAAATTCTCGGACCTAAACTACAAGAAAGGAACCCAGCATCATTTAACAGATGTATTTCTTCCTCTGTTAATCCACCCTCCGGTCCAAATATGAAGAGAATGGATTGACCCGTCTTCATTTCTTTTAATACAGAAGAAAGAACAGATGCTTCCCCTTGCTTCGCACTTTCTTCATAAGCCACCAATTTATAATCATAACTTTCACTGAGATCGACAAGTTTTTTTAAGGAAATTGGCTGGTGTACTTCTGGCCACATATGACGATGGGATTGTTCAGCCGCTTCCTTTGCAATCCGATTCCAGCGCTCAACCTTTTTTGATGCCTTTTTCTCATCCCATTTCACAATCGAGCGAGATGCAGTAAAAGGGATAAACTTGGCTGCCCCTAATTCCGTCCCTTTTTGGATAATCCACTCCAGTTTATCCCCTTTGGGCAGACCGCTCGCAATGGTTACCTGTATCGGCATTTCAACAGAAGCTTCTTCCCATTTTACAACTTTTGCAACGACTTGTTGATCGGTAATTTCTTCTATCCGACAGAGAGCACTTCTGCCATTGTTTACACAATAGATTTCATCATCCACTTGCAAACGCATCACCTTGACAATATGATGGCGATCATCATCGGATATATAGAAACGATTATCTTGGAAATTCCTCACAAAATATCGCTGCATATTAAGCACCTCTTTAACTAAATTCGTTTTGCAATAAACGCAACCCAATCTTCCATTTGAATGGTTTCAACAATTTCAAATCCCGATGTAATCATTGCTTCTTTAACCTCTTGCTTTTTTTGCAGAATAATTCCAGATGTAATGAAATATCCACCTTGTTTTACAATCCTTGCCGCATCATCTGTAAAACGCAGAATGACTTCCGCAAGAATATTAGCTACCACTACATCAACAGGTCCTGTGATTCCATCAAGAAGGTTATTTTGAGATACTGTTGCTCGATCGTGGACTTTATTTAGCTTAATATTAATTCTTGCTGAATTGACAGCCACTTCATCCAAGTCCAGTGCTTGTATTTTTTCTGCTCCTAATAAACCGGCAGCAATACTTAACACACCAGAACCCGTTCCAACGTCAACAACATGATCACCTTGTCTGACCGTTCTCTCGAGTGCCTGTATACACATGACGGTTGTTGGGTGGGTTCCAGTCCCAAAGGCCATCCCAGGATCTAATTCAATAATAAGTTCATCACTATGAACAGGTGTATACTCTTCCCATGTAGGAACGATTGTAAATTTTTCTGAGATCTTTACAGGGTGGTAGTACTTTTTCCAAGCTGTCGCCCACTCTTCTTCATTGACCTCGCTAATCGTAACAGTATTTTTCCCAATATCAATATTGTGAAGAATTAATCCATTAATCGCTTCTTTTATCTCTTCAACTGTTTCACCTAAAAAGCTATTAACTGGTAAATAAGCTTTAATTATTACTCCCTCTTCAGGGTAGTCGTCAGGGTTCAATTGGTAGATTTCACCGAAGTGGTCTTCCCTCTCCTTCTCAAGCTCAAAAGGGTCCTCTATGACAACACCAGAGGCACCAGCTTCATGTAAAATATTTGAGATCGGTTCAACCGCCTCATTTGTTGTATGAATGGCAATTTCAGACCACTTCATTCTACCAACTCCGTTTCTTTAATTACTCCTAAAACACTGTAAAATTCTTGCTTTATTCACCTTTAAATGCTCTTTTTACTTTTGAAAAAAAACCTTCTTCTTGATCCCCTTGAGGGACTTTTCCACTTACTTCAGCAAATTCCTGTAACAATTGCTTTTGCTTTTCAGTTAACTTCGTTGGGGTGACAATGCGCATAATAACATGCTGATCACCAACTCCATATCCCCTTACATTAGGAACTCCTTTTCCACGAAGACGGAATTTTGTACCGGTTTGTGTACCTGCTGGAACCTTAAGCTTCACCTTGCCATGCAGCGTTGGTACTTCTATCTCATCACCAAGAGCCGCCTGAACAAACGTGATCGGCATTTCACAATAAATATCATCCTCATCCCGTTCAAAGAATTCATGAGAGCGAACGTGGAATACGACATATAGATCCCCAGCCGGACCACCGTTAATGCCAGGCTCTCCTTGTCCTGATACTCTTAGCTGTTGACCGTCATCAATTCCAGCGGGAATTTTGACATGAATTTTGCGACGTTTTTTCACTTTCCCTGTGCCACCACATGTCGAGCATTTATGCTTAATTTCTTTGCCTGTACCGTTACAATGATGACAAACTCTACGGTTTACTATTCTTCCAAAAGGAGTATTCTGTTCTACATTCAATTGACCGCTACCATTACAGTGCTTACAAGTTTCCGGCTTCGTTCCCGGTCTGGCTCCACTTCCAAGACAAGTATCACATGTTTCTTCGCGTGGAATTTCAATGTCTGTTTCTTTCCCAAATACCGCTTCTTCAAAAGAAAGCGTCATCGTATACTGAAGGTCTGCACCTTGCCTAGGCGCATTTGGATCACGACGTCTGGAACCACCGCCGCCAAAGAACGTTTCAAATATATCCTCAAAGCCACCGAAACCGCCTCCACCAAAGCCTCCACCACCGAAGCCTTGATTTGGATCAGTATGACCGAATTGGTCGTATTGTGAGCGCTTCGCATCATCGCTTAATACTTCATACGCTTCCTTCACTTCTTTAAATTTTTCGTCCGCATCTGCCTCTTTATTAATATCTGGGTGATATTTTTTTGATAACTTTCGATATGCTTTTTTTATTTCGTCTTTAGAAGCGGATTTGCTTACTCCTAAGACTTCATAATAGTCTCTTTTACTCAACCTTACCACTCCCCGAATCCATTCGCATAAAGGTTATTTTAACACTCAAACTTGCAGAAGTGCAAATAAATCTATCACTAGACCTTACATAGAAAAAGCCAAAGTCATAAAGACAGTGACTTTGACCTTTCGATATTCTATATTCTATATTTAATGACAAATTCATTGCCAGCCCCTGCGACTAAACCCTCGAGACACTTCAGTCCAGACACGGAAGTAAAAGTGCGACTTCCACTTCTGGCTTGTCGCCGATGGTCGAGCGCTCTCCGCTTTTCTATTTGTCCAACTCCGAGCGCTATCGGCTCGAGGTCACAAGCCAATCCGTCAAGGAGGTTAAAGGACAACATCCATGCCGGCTCGTCTTGTGCTTGTCGCCGATGGTCGAGCGCTCTCCGCTTTTCTATTTGTCATCTTTGATTTCTTCGAATTCAGCGTCAACGACGTTGTCATCTTTAGAAGCAGCACCTGCTTCTCCTTCAGCCCCCTGTGCAGCCTGAGCTTGCTTAGCAGCTTCTTCATAAAGCTTAACAGAAAGATTTTGAACGATTTCTTGTAGGGCATCCTTTTTCGCACGGATTTCATCAAGATCATTCTTTTCGATCGCAGCTTTGAGTGCATCTTTCGCTTCTGTTGCTTTCGCTACTTCCGCTTCATCGACTTTACCTTCTAAATCTTTTAATGTTTTATCTGTTTGGAATACTAATTGATCCGCTTCGTTGCGTAATTCCACTTCTTCCTTACGCTTTTGATCAGCTTCTGCATTTGCTTCAGCTTCTTTAATCATTTTGTCGATTTCATCATCAGATAGACCTGTTGAAGATTTAATCGTAATTGCTTGTTCCTTGTTTGTTCCAAGATCTTTCGCACGTACATTTACAATACCATTTTTATCGATATCAAATGACACTTCAATCTGTGGAATTCCACGTGGTGCTGGTGGAATATCTGTTAACTGGAAGCGCCCGAGTGTTTTGTTATCAGCAGCCATTGGACGCTCACCTTGAAGAACGTGAATATCAACAGCTGTTTGATTATCAGCAGCAGTAGAGAATACTTGAGATTTTGAAGTTGGAATCGTCGTATTACGTTCAATTAACTTCGTAAAGACACCACCCATTGTTTCAATCCCAAGTGATAAAGGTGTTACGTCTAGTAAGACAACATCTTTAACATCACCCGTGATCACTCCACCTTGAACAGCTGCACCCATTGCAACTACTTCATCGGGATTTACTCCTCTATGAGGCTCTTTACCAGTTGCTTTTTTAATCGCTTCTTGCACAGCTGGGATACGAGTAGAACCACCGACAAGAATGACTTTGTCGATATCAGCTGCAGTAAGACCCGCATCTTGTAGGGCTTGACGAGTTGGTCCCATAGTTCTTTCAACAAGATCTGAAGATAATTCGTCAAATTTAGCGCGTGATAATGTGACTTCTAAATGAAGTGGTCCTGCTTCACCAGCGGTGATGAACGGTAAAGAAATTTGTGTAGAAGTTACACCAGATAGATCTTTCTTAGCTTTTTCAGCTGCATCTTTTAAGCGCTGCATAGCCATCTTATCTTTTGAAAGATCAATGCCATTTTCTTTCTTAAATTCCTCAACTAAATAGTCAATGATAACTTGGTCAAAGTCATCTCCACCAAGGCGGTTATCACCAGCAGTAGACTTAACTTCAAATACGCCGTCCCCTAATTCAAGGATCGATACGTCAAATGTACCACCACCAAGGTCATACACTAGAATCGTTTGATCTTCTTCCATTTTATCTAAACCGTAAGCAAGTGCAGCAGCAGTAGGTTCGTTAATAATACGCTCTACTTCTAATCCAGCAATTTTTCCAGCATCCTTTGTTGCTTGACGTTCTGCATCGTTGAAATAAGCTGGTACTGTAATAACTGCTTTTGTAACAGGCTCACCTAAATAATCTTCTGCATAGGATTTTAAATGCTGTAAAATAATAGCTGAAATTTCTTGTGGTGTATAGTCTTTTCCTTCAATCGTTTCCTTATGAGAAGTTCCCATATGACGTTTAATAGATAGGATTGTATTAGGGTTTGTAATTGCTTGCCGCTTTGCTACTTCTCCCACTTGACGCTCACCGTTTTTGAATGCGACCACAGATGGAGTTGTGCGATTTCCTTCTGGATTTGGAATTACTTTTGGTTCGCCACCTTCAAGAACTGCTACACAGGAGTTTGTTGTTCCTAAGTCGATACCAATAATTTTGCTCATGCTATTAGCCTCCCAATTTTATTATGTAATCATTTTTTCTCTATTTTTTACTGATTAACTTTAACCATTGCTGGACGAATGACACGATCCTTTAACACATATCCTTTTTGAAACTCTTCCACGACAATGTTCGAATCATATCCCTCTTCCGCAACCTGCATAACCGCTTGATGGAAGTTCGGATCAAACTCCTTCCCTTCCGATTCAATCACTTCTACGCCTTCTTTCTTTAAAGCATCAAGGAGACTGCGATAAATCATTTCCATGCCTTGGAGTAAGGATTTCGTCTGTTCATGATCGGTCTCTACATTCAATGCACGTTCAAAGTTATCTAATACAGGCAGAATATCAGAAATTAAATTTTGTGCTCTATATTTTTGCGCCGCTTCATAATCCAGTCTAGCTCGGCGGCGAGAGTTTTCAAAATCAGCTTGTAATCGAAGGTAGCGGTTTTCTTTTTCTTCCAACTCTTTTTGCAGAGCTGTAATCTGCTCTTCTAGCTGTGCAAGCTTCTCATCTTCAGCAGATGAAGAGTCCTCAGCTCCTTCTTCTTTCTCTTCATCAAAAATAGGTTCAATTTCTTCTTGAACATTTTGCTCTTCGTTGGTAGACACCGCTTCTTCCTCCAGTGTGTGTTTTTCTTCAGCCAACGTTTTCACCTCCCTTTAAAGTAAACACTGACTAAATCTGTCAGCTAACATCTATGTAAATCGAAAAATGACAGCAATGCAAGGAAAAGGGATGGAATTGCTCAATTCCACCCTTTATCAATATTTCCAGCACTACTTACTTTGATACAGCTTTGTTAGCACTGTCGATAAATCGTTGCTAAAAAATTTTAATAAACTTATAACTCTTGAATATTCCATTCGAGTTGGCCCTAAAATCGCAATCGTACCTAATTGTTCAGTTCCAATCGAATAAGTGGCGGTAATTAAGCTGCAATCATCCATGGCAGAATTGCCATTTTCCTTCCCAATTTTAACATTAATACCAGAAGGATTTTTTCGAATGATATCATACATATCATCCTCATGTTCAATCATTGTCAACAGGTTTTTCACTTTACTAATGTCATGAAATTCCGGTTGACTGAGCATGTTTGTTTTACCACCAAAAAACAATTTTTCATTTGTAGGAATTTTCAACGTTTCTACCAGAGAAGAAAACATCGAATCATAGCTGCGAATATGCTGGCGCAACACAAGTGCTACTTCCTTGTAGATCTTTCCGTTTAACTCTTCAAGCGGGACACCTGTAAGCCGTTCATTCAAAATATTGACAAGCTTTTCAATATCACTTGAATCAATTCCATTCGGTAGATGAAACATCTTATTTTCTACATGCCCTGTATCTGTAACAATAATGGCAATCGCTGTTTCATCATTCAAAGGGACAATTTGAATTTTCTTTAGCTTGTTCTCCCTCACAGCAGGACCAAGAACTATAGCAGTATAATTCGTTAACTCTGATAAAATTTGTGCAGATCTTTGGACGATTTTCTCTAGCTCGTATATTCTTTCCGTAAAAATCGAACGAACAGAGTTCACATCTTTTGTATCAAGTTTTTGTGGCGATAGTAAATGATCTACGTAAAATCTATACCCTTTCTCGGATGGAATTCTCCCCGATGAGGTGTGTGTTTTTTCCAGAAAACCGAGTTCTTCTAAATCTGCCATCTCGTTTCGAATTGTAGCCGAACTAAACTGTATTTCTTCTTTCTTCGACAAGCTTCTCGAACCAACTGGTTGAGCAGACCGAATAAAATCATCAACAATCACTTGGAAAATTAACAATTGACGATCTGTTAACACTTTATATCACCTCTGTTAGCACTCCTTTATATCGAGTGCTAAATCTATTATTAAATTATCAAATATCAGGGGATCGTGTCAATCATTTAAGCTTTTTTATTCAGTCTGGATTCCATCTCCATTCCTTATTCAAAAAAGCTCTCATCGCGTTACTGGACTACGCCTAAAAACGATTGAAACACTTCGTTTCCAAGAAATCTACCCTTCTTGGTTAATCTTATATGATTATTTTCTTCGCAAATTAAATCCTTTTTCCTTAAATTCGATAATTCGTCCGCAAATAAATCAAGTGGAGAAACTCCATACCTTTCAATAAATCTGCCAATCGATACTCCTTCATTCTTCCTTAATCCAAGAAACATTTCTTCTTCCATTTGCTCTGCCTTTGTCGGCTTGTTTTCTTCAAAAACAGGAAGTTCCCCATGTTCAAGTGGGTCCATATACTTTTTTAAGGGACCAAAATTTGAGCGCCGCAACCCCTTAACATAAGAGTGGGCACCAGCTCCAAAACCATAATATTCATGATTGTTCCAATATGTTAAATTATGCCTACTTTCATAGCCAGGAATTGCAAAATTACTAATTTCATACTGCTGGTAGCCATGCTTGTCCATTTGTTCGATCAGTTCCTCATACATGGCAGCTTCAGCATCCTCTCCCGGCAAAGGAAGACGGCCCTTTCTCATTAAATTATAGAAAACCGTCTTCGGTTCAATGATTAACGAATAGCCAGAATAATGCTGAATGTCTAATGAAAACGAGGTAGCAAGCGTTTCTCTAAAATCAGCCAAAGTTTGGTCAGGTAGGCTATAAATAAGATCGACACTGATGTTTTCAAACCCTGCAGCTTTTGCAAGCGCAATCGATGTGAATACATCTGCTCCACGATGCACGCGCCCAATTCTTTTCAACAGTTCATCGTTAAACGTCTGGACGCCAAAGCTCAAGCGATTAACCCCTGCATCATAGAGGATTTGTAATTTTTCTTTAGAAAGATCTCCCGGGTTCGCTTCAAATGTAAATTCAGTGTTTTGGTTGAAAGGAAGGTAATCATGAATACCTTGACATAATGCTTCAAGCTGCCTTTCATTTAATGCCGTTGGTGTGCCTCCACCAACGAATATGGAACGTAAATGAGGGGTTGGAGCCTCTTGCAATGTCAACTCCATCTCTTTTTTCAATGAATTTATATACCCATCAACTGGTTGTCCTTGAAGGAACACTTTATTAAAATCACAATAATGGCAAATATGCTCACAAAAGGGGATATGAATATACGCCGCATTAATCAAACCATCACAACCTCGTTTTTAAAATATGAAAGAGAGGTTAGAGTTCTTGTTACAACAAGACCGACTAACCCCTCTTTCTTTTCGTTAAACTCTAAAAAAATCCTATTTTTTCTGACTATCATCCATTTTCAATACTGCCATAAAGGCTTCTTGAGGCACCTCAACTGAACCTACCTGCTTCATCCGCTTTTTCCCTTCTTTTTGCTTCTCAAGAAGCTTTCGTTTACGGGAAATATCTCCACCATAGCATTTCGCTAAGACGTTTTTGCGCATCGCCTTAATTGTAGAACGGGCAACAATTTTTTGTCCGATCGCGGCTTGGACAGGTACTTCGAATTGCTGTCTCGGAATTAATTCCTTTAATTTTTCTACGATAATCTTACCTCGTTCGTAGGCAAAATCTTTATGAACGATAAAGCTTAACGCATCGACTTTCTCTGCATTTAAAAGGATATCCATCTTCACAAGTTTTGATGGCTTGTAGCCAATCAGTTCATAGTCAAAGGAAGCATACCCTTTCGTGCTTGATTTTAACTGATCGAAGAAATCGTAGACAATCTCAGACAACGGCACTTCATAAATAATACTTACCCTTGTTTCATCGAGATATTGCATATCTATGAAGTTTCCTCTTTTTTCTTGGCAGAGTTCCATAATGGCACCGACATAATCATTTGGAGCCATCATCGTTGCTTTTACATATGGCTCTTCAATCCGTTCTATTTTCTGTGGGTCTGGCATGTCAGAAGGGTTGTCTATCTTTAGTTGCGAACCATCTGTCAAAATAACATCATAAATAACACTCGGTGCGGTCGTAATTAAATCGATCTTAAATTCTCTTTCAATACGTTCCTGAATAATTTCCATATGGAGCAATCCAAGAAACCCGCATCGGAAGCCAAAGCCTAATGCTTGCGAGGTCTCTGGTTCAAACTGAAGAGCAGAATCATTTAACTCAAGCTTTTCAAGGGCTTCTCTTAAGTCATTAAATTTCGCACTGTCAATTGGATACAAACCACAATATACCATTGGATTTAATTTACGATAACCTGGGAGCGCTTCTGTGGCACCATTTTTTGCATTTGTAATCGTATCCCCAACACGCGTGTCGCCAACATTTTTTATGGCAGCCGTTAAAAAGCCAACGTCTCCTACCGATAATTCTTCTGTTTGCACGGCTTTTGGCGTAAAGACACCTACTTCTGTTACTTCAAACTCTTTGCCAGTAGCCATCATCTTAATCTTATCGCCAGCTTTCACCGTACCCTCAACCACGCGAATATATGCAACTACTCCTCGGTATGCATCGTATAGCGAATCAAAAATTAGCGCCTTTAATGGAGCTTCAGGATCCCCTACAGGTGCAGGCACCTTTTCGACAATCTGCTCCAAAATTTCTTCAATTCCAATTCCGGCTTTCGCACTAGCTAAAACAGCTTCAGAAGCATCTAATCCGATTACTTCTTCAATCTCGTTACGCACGCGTTCCGGATCGGCACTTGGAAGATCAATTTTATTGATAACCGGTACGATTTCTAAATCATTGTCAAGTGCTAAATAAACATTCGCCAACGTTTGTGCTTCAATTCCCTGTGCCGCATCGACCACGAGAACCGCACCTTCACATGCTGCTAAACTACGGGATACTTCATAGGTGAAATCGACATGTCCAGGTGTGTCGATTAGATGAAATGTGTAGATCTCCCCATCTTTTGCTTTGTATTTTAATTGAACTGAGTTTAATTTAATCGTAATGCCCCGTTCTCTCTCAAGATCCATTGAATCGAGGAGCTGGTCCTTCATTTCACGAGCAGTTAAAGCATTCGTTTTCTCTAAAATTCTATCTGCCAACGTCGACTTTCCATGGTCGATATGAGCGATGATCGAGAAATTGCGAATCTTTGATTGTCTCATCAGTCTTTCTTCTTTGTTCATATCGTTCACTCCTACTATACTCGCACACATCGAATCAATCCCAATTTGACTACAGTGCATAGCCGTTGGAATTGATTAAATACGCTATTTTTTGATTATAGCAGTCGATTCGGCAAGATTCAACGGAAAATAGAAGGCTCTACTGAATCAGATTTGTAATTAATTCTATTATTTTATTAGCAAAAGAGGAAACACCCTCTGCTAGCTTCTTGCCAATAGAGGAGAAAAAATTATAAGCCTTCATTTCTTCGAGCTTTGCTTTCTTTTCCTGTATATCATGACTACTGATATCAGTACCCAAGACAGCAAGTTCTACTTGCCCTCCATCGTTTTCAGCAACATGAAGCGCCTCTTTGAAGTTATGATCCTCAAAGCCCTTCATCCGATCGATTCCTTCATTTGCCTGTTGCATCCCGAATAATACAGAGACAAACATCAAAGCCAAGACAAAAACAAACTTCAAAAAAAACATCTTCATCATGTCACCTACTCACGTTTTTATTTAGAAATGGTTAGTAAACCTTTCGGAGAATAATTTTTGTTCAAAATCTACTTAGGCATGTCCTCACGGGCTCTCTATCGGAACAACTTTTGCTCTTTTTCGGCGTTCGGTGTCCTCATGAACCTTTTATGCGGACAACTTTCGCTCAAATCCGGCTTTCGGTGTCCTCATGGACCCTTTATGCGGACAACTTTCGCTCAAATCCGGCATACGGTGTCCTCAGGAATTTTCTATGAAGACAGTTTTTGCTCATATTTTGTTTTCGTATGAGAGCAAATGACTGTTGTCGACACCTGAGGCAATTGGAATGACAATCCAATTGCCCCTATCGCGATTATTGCTCGTTTGCAGGCTCCTCAACTGGGAAATTCACACTTTCTGCTTGCCAAAAGACTTCACTAAAGGCATCCGCAAAAGCTTCAGCGGAGCGATTTAATTCTTCAAACGTATTGTCTACTCCACCAAATTCAACCAGCATGGCGTTTTCTGATAAATCCTGATTGAATTTCCCGTTCGTAGATGCTCCTTCTTTTTTTATAATCCCTCTGCTTAATCCTGGATATTTTTCTTCCAGCTTCGTGTGTATTTCTTTTGCTAACTTCAAGTTCTTCTCGTAATTCGGATTTTCTGCCCCCAGTACAAATGCTAGCTTTGCATAGGACTTTCCATTTATATCTTTTGTCGTTTTATCCTTCCTCTTGGAGTCACGGTGAATATCAATTAAATAAGTCAAATCACGATTAGACGTAATGGCCGCCTCAACAACCTTTCTTGACTCATCATAAGACCGACCGTAGGTGAGACCCTTTTCATTTAGCTTCGTCATAATATCCGTTTTATCTACAACCGTTCCAATTCCAAAACGTTCTAATTGTTCTTTTAAATGATCACCAATTCTTGTCACATTAATCTCTGAGTGCTGGGCTCCATCTGGATCAGTTACCCCTTTTAAATATGGGAGAAAGGATTCTCTCGTATGGGAAAAATAGATATATACGATTTTGCGGTCACCAGTCGTTCGTTCTGGCGGCGCCACTTCATCCTGTTCTTTTTCCTGATCGTCTAACCCTTCAATATTTTGCAACGATGCCTCATTCTCTTTTTTCAACACCTCTGGAGGTGGTGGTGATTCAATCGGTAAGTTCGTATAGTTCGTTCCTTCTCCTGCAAGGACGATTTTTCCATCAAATATGGAGAAGCCTGGAAGTTCTCTTCCAAGAAGGCTGCGAGGATCATCTAAACTCACATTCGTCGACATTTTAAACATTAAGCTTGATAAACTTGGGGTCGTTTCCTCTGGTAGCACTTGTCCAAAAGCATTATTTTCCGTACCTAGGAGGCGATATAACACTTCCCCTGTCAAATGTCCTGTTGCACTATTAATAGACGATGATTTAATTTGATACTCTGGCTTCAAAGATGTAATCAAGCCGCTCACTGAAAAGATAAGCAACAACAATAACATCACGACTAATACAAATTGAAAAACGCTGGTCCCTTGTACAGTTACGACAAATGAAGAAGACCTGTTATATTTCATCGTTCCACCTCTTTTAGTAAGTCTACTAATTCTTATGACTTTACTAGAAAAGATAGAACCTTTTTCAAACACTCTCCTAAAAAGGGGTGAACCTATTATCTCGTATAGAAGCCCGCATTTTCCTCGTTAATCGAATGATGTAATGCTGCATTTAATCCATTGGCAAGAAGGTTTGCCATATCCTCTATAAAAACATCCACTTCTTTTGGTGTTACCATAAGATTATGACCGAGAGGGGAAAGAACTTCTGAAATTAACTTTCTTTTTTCTTCTTCCTCCAAAGTTCCAATCATTCCTAAAAATGTTTTGCGATGATGCTCATCAGGTAAATCATCTTCTGTTAATTTTTTTCTTTTACCGAAAGTCAAGCCAGCTGGAGCTAATGCGCGCGAAGGTCGATCTCCTTCTTTTAGTTCTTTGCCAAAATGTTTCAGAATGTAATCGATCGTATCGCTTGTTATCGAAACCGCATCGACGACCGTCGGAACACCAATAGCGATAACTGGTATACCAAGCGTCTCCTTACTTAATTCTTTCCTCTTATTCCCCACCCCTGAACCGGGATGTATGCCAGTATCGGAAATTTGAATGGTCGAGTTTACCCTCTCAATCGATCTTGATGCCAAAGCGTCAATCGCAATGACAAAATCTGGTTTCGTCTTTTCTACGATCCCTAGAATAATATCGCTCGTTTCAATTCCAGTCAGCCCCATAACTCCTGGGGCAATCGCACTAACCGGTCGGAACCCATCTTCTACATTTTCAGGCTGTAATTCATACAGATGTCTCGTTATAATAAGATTCTCACATACGTGAGGTCCGAGTGCGTCTGGTGTAACATTCCAATTACCTAAACCGACTACTAAACAGGAGGAATCCTTATTAATTCCCAGCTCCTTTAAAAAATGAGAGAATTCTAATACAAATGTATCTTCTACCTTTCGTTGAAGCTCTGTATCCTGCTGTCGGATACCGATTACTTCGAGGGTTAAATACTTACCTTCTTTTTTCCCGATTGCTTCGGAACCCTCTTTCGTAATTTCTACTAAAGAAATTTTTATATCGTTTTCTTCCTTCTCCTTTATGATTACTCCCTCAACTTGAGAGATATCTTCCTGTCCGTGTACATGATCCCTTGCTCTATCAGCAATGACCATTTCCCTTGCTTCGACTGCTAAATCAGTTCGAATCGTAAATTTACTTAAATCCATTAACGCCTCTCCTTTCCTTTTCAGGGAAATTTTACTAGTAATTCCATGAAAATCTTACTAGTATCTAGCATTACCGTCACATCTACAAAACATTCATTTGAAAAAACATTTACTTTCCCGTAAAATAAACAGATAGTATTGCAAAAGATATATCCGTTTGATAAAATATCTCTTGTTCTGCAATTAATGTTAGGATTGTGAATATCGAGTTTTATATAATCTCGATTGCTTTTTCGGGAGGTGAATGGAATGGCAAATATTAAATCTGCTATCAAGCGTGCTAAGACTAGCGAAGAGCGTAACGCTCACAACTCAACAGTTAAATCTGCAATGCGTACTGCTGTTAAGAAAGTAGAAGCTGCAGTTGTAAATAACGACGAAGCTGCTGCAAAGGAAAGCTACGTAGAAGCTGCTAAAAAATTAGATAAGGCTGCTGCAAAAGGTCTTATCCACAAGAATGCTGCTGCTCGTAAAAAATCTCGTTTAGCAAAGAAGTTAAACACTCTAAACGCATAATTGTGTGTGGCTATCTCTCAAACAGATAGCCCTTATTTTTGCACAAAAAAGGAACCTTTCTGGTTCCTTTTTTAATTTCGTCCTTGTAAGCGAAATAAAAACATTTCTATTATTAATTCTTTATTCATTCCACCTGTTTTTGATTGGTAATCAGCCTCTGCTAACATCTGCATGATCTCCGTCAGTTCTTCATCCTTAAAGAGCTTTGCTTGTCCTGCTGCCAGCTTTACACGAAAGGGATGAACCTTAATGTACCCAGCAATTTGCTGCTGCCCATACCCTTTTCTCGCTAACTCCTTCACTTGATAAATTAAGCGGAACTGTCCTGAAAGGATCGATAAAATTTTAATCGGTTCTTCATTTTGTTTTAATAAATCATAATAAATGCGAAAAGCTGCATCTATTTTTCTTTGGACAATATTATCCACTAATACGAATATATTTTGTTCCAATGACCTGGACACAAGCGCGTGAACCATTGCCACTGTAATTGTATTTCCTTCTGTAGCATATAAAGCCAGTTTATCTATTTCAGTTGTTAACATGAATAAGTTCGTTCCTGCTAATGCCAACATCTGCTCAACAGCCTCTTCATCAATACCGACGCGATTAAGAGCTGCCCGTTCTTTAACCCAGAGCTTAAGCTCCTGTTCATTTAATCTCTTCGCCTCAACAACGCTCCCTTTTCGTTTCAGCTCCTTTGTAAGCTTTTTCCGTTCATCAAGCTTCTCGTAAGAACCAGCAAACACAACGATCGAATACGGAGCAGGCTCTTGTAGATAAGCTTCCAATTTCTTTAAATTATGTTCGATTTTTGCTTTGGATTTTTCCGCAGTTAAAAAATAGGGATTATTCATAAGGATGAGGCGACGTTCTCCCATAAAAGGAAAAGTCTCCGCATCCTCTAGCGCTACTTCAATCGGAGTCTCCTCCAAATCATATGTCGCAAAGTTAAATTCCATTTCTTCTTCATTGAGGGCATATTTCATTAATAATTGCTTCGTTTCATTGATAAGAAAGGACTCTGTTCCATATAATACATATACGGGGGAAAATTGCTTTTTCTTTATTTGCTTCCACACATCTAAAACCAATGTTTTTCTCTCCGTTCTTTAACATTCTTACGTTAATCGTATAGAAGCACGGAGTTTTTGACAAGGGTGAAAAATTATCAAGACAAACTAAAAGGGAATTGGTCTTGTTAAAAACCAACTCCCTATTTATAGTAAACGCTAGCAAATAAGGCCTAGGATACTTATCCACTAGCGGTACACCCTGTTAATACTAGTGTAGCCGGATGATTGCAAACTATTTGTGACAACTCTTGTCAGTAAAGGAAAAGTCGCTTATACTAGAAAACGTCTAAGCAATTTTTCATAAATCTGAAGAATTTTGAAAACGAACAAAGCTATTTTGTGCTTCGTTGGGCAATTGTTTATTGCTTTATGAGGTCCATCTATTATAATGGAATTAGGAGGGGTTATTGTGAATCCATTTGAAAAAGAAGTACAAAGCAAACGCAATGATGCTATTGATTCTGGAGTAGGTTTTATCGTCTCTTTCGGTTTCTTTGCAACGTTATTCATTATTGCAACCGTTATTCAATACATCGGCTCTTAAGTACATAGTATTCATTTCTTGACTGCGCATGTTGTGCAGTCTTTTTACTTATATGTCCCATTCAATGTTGCTTTTGTTTTAGCATATGGCTTTCCAGTTAAAAAGGTTCCATCATCTTCTGTAAAATAAAAACGAATCGCACCGTCTCTATCGGTTCGAAAAATTGCGATGTTCCGCTCTTCAAGTCGTTCAAGAACTTCGTGATGAGGATGTCCAAATCGATTGCTCTTTCCTGCAGAAATAAGAGCTATTCTTGGTTTTAACTGCTCTAACCAAGATTCCGATGTAGATGTTTTACTACCATGATGACCTACTTTTAAGACATCAATTTGTAAATTCGGATATGCCAAAAGCAACTGTCGCTCTCCTTCTTCCTCTAAATCCCCTGTAAACATCCAATGCAGGCCGCCTAATTTTGTGTAGACCACGATAGATTGATCATTGCGTTCTAAGCCTGTGTTCGAAGCAGGTGACAAAACATGAAAAATATAATCACCTCCCTTCCAGCGATCTCCCTTTTGCGCAAAATAAATAGGTATTTCTTTCTTCCTTGCAAGGGTAATCAATTTTTCTTCAAGCTCGGATCGGTTTGCTACCATTGGTATTACTAGTTCCTTAACCTTTACACTATTTAAAACAGCCGTCGCTCCACCGATATGGTCCATATCTCCATGTGTAAGGATAAGCTTATCAAGGACGGTAATACCCTTACTTTTCAAAAATGGAACTAGAACATCCTTCCCCACTTCAAAAGGATTTCTTCGTTTCTTCCAATCCTCAATTGGAAATGGCATCGTCCCACCCGTATCAATTAAGTAATTTCCTTTATTTTGAGGTAGTTGAATTAAAATACTATCGCCTTGCCCCACATCAATGAGTGTGATTTCACCAGATGAAAAATGCTTTTCCATAAAAAAAGGAGAGCATAGAAGCAAAAATAAAAAAAACAGTCTCATGTACAGCTGCTTATTTAGTTTAAAATTTTCCCATAAATAATAGCCATAGACTGTGGCTAAGCAAAGTATAACGAGGGCAATCCCACTTGGTCTCCCAAGCACGAATGTATTATAAGGAAACTTGGCAAGAAACAACGTAAATTCATGGAGCAATTGTAACTGGAAATCTAAAAAATCAGCAAGTGGAGAAAGAATATCTCCAAACAGAAGCGCTAACATATACCAAACAAGAGCCAAGGGAAGAATCACAACTGAATAAAGAGGGACGTAAATAATATTTGCGATAAAGGAAATGAGGGAAAATTCATAAAAATGATAAAGCATAATCGGAATGGAAGCGACCTGAGCAATGAAGGAAGTGACAAATAATAATATGAAAGGCCTATTTATATAACGAAGCAAAATAAGACGAGAGAAAACTAAAGTTGCACTTACAGCAAAGGATAGTTGAAAGCCCACATTATAAATGGCAAACGGCGTGATAAAACAATAAACAAGAAAGACAATGCTTATTACATCGGCAGGAATGAGTTTTTTTCTTGTTAACTTCAAGAGAAGTAGGGCAAGCAACATCATAAAACAGGCACGAATGACCGATGGTGCCCCTCCCGTCAAAACAATATAAACGGGTAAAACCAACATTAAAACGAGCGCCATTTTCTCCCTAGAAATATTGCATCTCAACCCGCAATAAAATAAAAAACCCATAAGCATCCCAACATGTAGACCAGAAATCGCCAATAAATGAATAATTCCTAACCGTTGGTACGCTTCGATTAATTCGTCATGGATGAAATTCCGTTCTCCGAATACGAGCGCCATCACTAAAGGAGCTGAATTTTCAGGTAATTGTTCAGCGATAAATTGAATGCCCGTTTGTCTTACTTTTTGAAGTAAAAGCAAAGGATTGTTTTGCTCCTGACAGCTTGCTGGGGTTAACTTTTCTACCTCTAAAATCCAAAATATTTGCCGGTGGCGCAAATGCTCCTGATAATTAAACATTTGTGGGTTTCCTGGTGGCTCCGGTTCTTTCAATTGCCCCTCTACCTGACAAACTGAGCCAACCGTCAGTTTCGAAAAATTAGCTTTTTCAGCTATGCTAGAAAGCCGATATTGCAAGACAAGCTTTTCCTCCGAAGCTTTATCTTTTCCATAAGCGGTAAAAAAATCTCCGTCTATTTTGATTGGCGTTTGGAGGGAAATTAGAAATTGCTTCTCCTCACCGTTTATCCGAGATTGATTGCTGTCATCATATATTTTCGCTTGTAAAAAAAAGAGGGAAAATACGCTTAGCAAGAGGAGTAATTGTGGTAAAGAACTTCTTTTGAGGATAAACAAAGAGAGGCCAAAGAGGAAAAATGCACCTAAAAAAACGAATCCTTCTAAAGCGAATAATATTCCAAAAAGCGCAGCCAACGCAACAAAAATATACTTCCCTTTCAACTACATCCTCCTTTCGAAAGGAGAGAGGCAGTCCCACTTATAAAGGATAATCCCCTGTGAGAACTGCACTTCCAAAAAAAGTAAAAATTACGTCTACCCCCTTATAAAGGTTGAAAATCCCACTTTAATCCGCCAGCGGAATTTCGTATATCATCACTGTAATTTTCAATTTGCACTTCCATTTTGATGGCCTCAACGTTGCTAATTTCTAGGAGATGATAGCAATAGTCATGATTTTTATAATCATAATTGTAATAAATTTTTGTAATGCCAGCTTGGAGAATTTTCTTCATGCAATGGACACAAGGAAAATGGGTCACATAAATCTGACTCCCCTTTGTCGAAACCCCTTGTAAAGCACATTGCAAAATAGCATTCTCTTCTGCATGAAGGCATCTTAAGCAATGATTATTTTCAACGAAGCAACCTGCATCTAAACAGTGGTCTTCTCCACTAATCCCCCCATTATAGCCTGTACTAATAATACGATTATTTTTTACGAGCACTGAACCAACATTTAATCGATTGCATGTGCTTCTCATACTTATGAGATGGGCATTCAGCATAAAATACTGATCCCAAGTTAACCTGTTATCACTCAAATGTCTCACCCTTTTTTCTGACTTACCTTCAGTTTAATGGGAAAGAAGAAGACTCGTCAATTTGAAATTATGGCAGTATCGTAAAAATTCTTCCTACTTTACGACAATGCTTTCCTTTAATTTTTCAAACGTCTTCTCACCAAATCCACTAATGGACATAATATCCTCTATCGCTTTAAATGCCCCGTTACTTTCACGATACTCAATAATCGCCTGTGCTTTCGCTGGTCCTATCCCTGGTAATGTTTCTAATTCATCAGCAGTCGCCTTGTTAATATTGATTTTTTGATTAGCAGAATCAATCCCTCCATCCATCATGCCCCCCTCTCCTAGAGCATCCTCTTCTCCAATCGTCGGAACATATACAACCATCTCATCCGTTACTCTCATAGCGAAATTAGTCGCATCAGGATTGGCATCTTTTGTTATCCCTCCTGCACTTTCAATCACATCTTTGATCCGATCACCAGCAGTAGCTCTATATACTCCTGGTCGCTGCACCGCCCCTTTCACATCAACCAATATATCCTGATCTTCATGTTCTTCTATCTCGTTTAACTCTTCTTGCAATGGCTCAGCCGAGGAATCCCAGCTTTCATCAACTCTCTCATTATCGTTAGCAGCTCCGGAAAAAAACAGATAATAGCTTAAAAGCCCTGCTAAAACAGCCACAATAGCAAGGGGTTTTTTTCGCTCTTTTATCCACTCTACCATTTACCATCTTCCTTTCCTTGACATATTTCAATTGCAAAATTCATATTGTTATACTAATGGGTTAATTTTGAGGTGTGTAAATAAAGAAGGAGGGCTGTAATCATGAAAATTGGGATCATTGGTACAGGCAACATGGGGAGAATTATGATCGAAGCCTTTATCGACGGAAAAGCCTTATCCCCTTCTTCGATCATTATGACCAATCGTACGATTTCGAAGGCTGTTGCGATCCAGAAGCTTTATCCAGAGATTAACATAGTCCATGATGTTACAGATGTCGCAAAGGAAGCAGACCTTCTTTTCCTTTGTGTGAAGCCGGGAAATATGCATGATGTAATCCAAGAAATACTTCCCTTTTTAAACAAGGCACAATGTGTAACTTCTATTACGAGTCCACTCAACACTTCATTACTAGCATCGCTTCTTCCTTGTTCAACAGCTCGGGCAATCCCAAGCATTACCAACCGAGCGTTAGCCGGAGTCTCACTTCTTACCTTTAGCGAACAATGCGAACCTCAGTGGCAACAGTACTTAATACAATTATTCGAGAAAATTTCCACCCCGATCATCATTGATGAAGATATAACGCGGGTTTCATCTGACATCGTAAGCTGCGGACCGGCATTCTTTACTTATTTAACAAGAAGATTCATTGATGCTGCCGTATCTGAGACCAATATAGACCGGGAGACAGCAACAAAAATGGCAGGTGAAATGCTGATAGGGCTAGGTGCTCTCCTCAGCAAACAGTTCTATACTTTTGAATCTTTACAAGAAAAGGTTAGTGTAAAAGGTGGAGTAACAGGAGAAGGGATTAAAGTATTAGAAGATGAGCTTGGAGCAGTATTTGAGCATCTGTTTCAGGCAACACATGTAAAGTTTGCTGAAGATTTACAAGAGGTCAATGCAGCATTCGCCACAGCAGAAGGACAAAAGAGTCCAAGATATTAACTTAATAATTCGATTTATTACGATGAAATCCTTTCACAAACGAAAAGAATTGTAACGATTTTGTGTCAAAAGCAACATACCTGTCCAAGTTGGTATGTTGTTTTTGGTTTTTAAGAGAGCATTGTCATTTACCACGCAACCATGTGCTAAGTGACATTGAGAAAAACAGCATGAATAAGATAGATAAAACTGAAACTAACCACTTGTAAAAAGCAGGTGGTTAGAATAACAGCGTGGGGCACCTTCGGAACAATCGGAAGGCAGATTGTTCTTATGATGATCAATTCAAAGTCCTTATCCTTCGTGCTCATCACCGTACAAACTGGAGAGAACTTCAGGTTCAAAAAATAAAGCAAGAGGCATAAATCCATCCTTGCTCTTTTCGAATGTCCTTCCTAGAAATTCGTAATAAAGCGCAAATGTAGGGAATTTCCACAGGAGAGCCTGAATGGAACCGGGTTGGTTCGATCGTGTGAAATTGCATCGGTTTGAACAGATTGCGAGTTTTGTGTAGATTTTCAGAAGAACCAAAAAACGCCGAGACTCTGAACTGCATTAAGTACAGTTCAAAATCCCAGCGCTTCTATGTAAAAACAAATACGGCCCAAAATTATCATTTATGAGCTACAACAAAAAAAACACGTTCAGAATTGGCTTGTGGTTCCCCTGCAAAATCCCCAATTGTTTCGAGCACAGTGAAACC
The DNA here is from genome assembly GCF_008764295.1 of Bacillus methanolicus. GTDB lineage: Bacteria > Bacillota > Bacilli > Bacillales > Cytobacillaceae > Robertmurraya > Robertmurraya methanolica_A. The sequence goes on from NZ_VTQX01000012.1 coordinate 77,152, forward strand.
AGCTTCAGTTAACCATTGCTCATATGTTTCAAGTGCAAATGAGCGTTGAGTATGATTCTCGTCAATCCGCTCATACTTTCCTGAAGAATCCTCAACAAAAAAGGTCAATTCATGCTCCACACTATGGGGATATTCTCCTGCAAAGCAGTTCCAAATGTAACAAATACGACCATCATCATACGTAAATGTTTCATTTAGGAAGATTTCATTTATTTTATAAAGGGAGTGAACATCAAAAATTAATAAACCATCTTTTTTGAGAAACTGCTTAATTTGATGGAAGGTTTGCTTCACTTCTTCCTCTGTCTGCAAATAGTTTAAAGAATCGCAAAATATGCCTATTACATCGTATTTTGTCAGCAAATCAAGCTCAACCATATTTTGCTGAAAAAAATCAATCGCTAGTCCTTCATCAACGGCCTTTGCCTGTGCAACAGTGAGCATGTCAGCAGATAGATCGACACCCGACACTGTATAACCGTTCTTTTGCAAACGAAGTGATAATTCTCCTGTGCCACATGCTAGGTCTAACAGCTTTTTCCCAGAAACATTGTATTTTTGGCAACTATCATTAACGATGCGAACCCATTGTTCATACGGAACATCTTTCATTAACTCATCGTATAAATAGGCAAATCGCTCATAAGTCATGAGAGTTCACTCTGAATATTAAGGGTAGGGGCATCCCCCCAAAGACGTTCCAAATTATAATAGCTTCTTTCATCGCGATGAAAGACATGTGCAACAACATCACCAAGGTCAATTAAAATCCATTTTGCTTCATCATAGCCTTCCATTCGCTTCACGTCATAATGATTTTCTACAGCTTTTTCTTTTATTTCCCGCGCGATTGCTTGCACTTGTTTGTCAGAGTTCCCGTGGCAAATTATAAAATAATCGGCAATTAAAGAAATCCCTTTCATATTAAGTGCAACAATATCCTCTGCACGCTTATCATCAGCAGCTTTTACCGCTATCGTTAATAATTGGTTATCATTCATCTACTATAGTCCTCCTATTTGCAATTAGATCATTGTAAGTGTGAAATGTATCTGGGAATACAGGCTGATTTTTTTTCATTAGAAATGAAATCGTGTTTTGCACTGCTCTTATTAATGCAAGCTGCAAATCCTTTTTGGCAAGCTCCCTAACTTCTTCAACTCCTGGAAACTGCCGCCCTGGCTCAATATAGTCGGCTAAATAAATAATTTTTTCCAGCATAGACATTCCTACTCGACCAGAGGTATGATATTTTATCGCATTTAAGATCTCCATATCCACAATACCAACTTCCTTTTCAACCAAGAAAGCACCGACTGGAGCATGCCATAATTCACTGTTATATTGGAGCAGCTCAGGCGCCATTTTTTCTGCCACAATGATTTGTTTCATTTCTTCTTTTGGCCGAAACTTCGCATAATCATGAAAAATGGCGGCGATTTCCGCTTTTTTCTCATCTACATCATATTGACGGGCTAAAAGTATTGCTGTTTCCATAACACCGATCGTATGTTGATATCTATGCTCTGTTAAATGCTCTTTAACGATTGCCAACGCTTCACTTTGATTCATATAAATGATTCTCCTTCAAATATTCAATCAGGGAGTCTGGAAGCAAATAGCGGATCGATTTCCCTTCTTGAATTCTCTCCCTAATTAAACTAGATGAAACTTGAAATTCCGGAATATCAATATGAATAATCGGATACGAAGTTTTGTCTTGATAAGTTGGTCTATTTACCCCGACAAAAGAAACCATATGCACCAATTCATCTATTTTATACCATTTAGGCAAATACTCAACCATATCCGCTCCAATAATAAAATAAAAGCTCTTATCAGGATGCAGTTTTTTTAATTGCTGAATGGTGTCGTACGTATATGACGGGCCAGGACGCTCCAGTTCAATCGTTTCAATTTTAAAATAGGCGACATCTTCAAGCGCTAATTTTAGCATATTCAATCGATCCTCAGTTGAAATCAGAGCGGATTTTTTCTTGTGAGGAGGCTCCTGATTAGGAAGAAACCATATCTCATCAAGCTCCAGTTCATGAAAAACCTCGTTTGCAATGAGAAGATGACCATGGTGTGGAGGGTCAAATGTTCCTCCTAATAATCCAATCTTCCTCATTCACACACCTCCAAACCACTCAGATAGGCTCTAGCACCCTACCTAAAAAATACGAACTCATAATCTTTGTGATCATTTCCGAAGAAAATACAGGCTATATTAGCTATCCTCCGTGGATCTAATCGCCTGTTTTTAAGAACCATTAAGGCAGCACTATCTCTTTATTATCTTTCGATTCTTTGTAAAGAACAATTGTGTTACCAATTACTTGAACAAGTTCTGCTCCGCAGCCTTCTGCGAGCTTTTCTGCGACCGTGCCGCGCTCTTCGTCACAATTTTGAAGCACGCTTACTTTCAAAAGTTCCCTTGCTTCAAGCGCTTCACTAATTTGCTTCATCATATTTTCATTCACTCCGCCTTTACCCACTTGAAATATCGGGTTAAGATGATGTGCCTTCGAGCGAAGAAATCTTTTTTGTTTTCCAGTTAACATATAGTTCCTCCTAGTTGTTGTAACACTCTATTCGTCATCCGTTTAATATCCGGCATTACATTTGTCCATTTTTCAAAAGCAAGCGCCCCCTGCTGAACAAACATTTGAATCCCATTTTGCGTTTTTGCACCTTTGTTTTTAGCCTGACGTAAAAGCTCTGTTTCTAACGGGTTGTAAATAATATCACTCACAAAAGCACTTTCCTTTAAATTATGTAAAGATAATACTTTGCATTCAGAATTCGGAGACATACCAAGAGATGTTGTTTGAATAATAATATCATATGCTGCCAATTGCTCTTCCGCCTCATTCAGACTAATAATATTCGATTTAGCATGATACGGACATTCTTCAACAAGACGCTCCGCTTTTATCGGAGTTCTATTTGTCAGATCAATATGGGCGACACCTTCAAATGCAAGGGTAAAATATATCGCCCGCGCTGCCCCTCCAGCACCAATCATTAACACCTTCTTCTCGTTAAGGCCTTGCAACTCTGATTTGAGAGCTTTAACATAACCACTTCCATCGGTATTGTACCCAATTAGTCGTCCATTTTCATTCACTACCGTATTAACAGCTCCAATCGAACGCGCCAGTGGGTCAACACCGTCGAGCAGTGAAATAATGGCAACTTTATGGGGTACAGTTACATTAAATCCACTTATGTTCATTGCGCGAAATCCTTTAACCGCATCAGCCAAATCCTCTTCTTTAATCGCAAATGCGTGATAATGGGCATCGATTCCATGGTGCTGAAATAAATCATTATGCATGAGAGGTGACATCGAATGGGCAATTGGATTTCCAATTACAGCGTATAATTTTTTCATTCCCCTCCCCAATCCTTTCTATTCTTATATAAGTGACTTGCGAAGCAGTGCGTGGACACCTTTTGGCACGTAGACCGCTACTTTGGCCCCAGGATCATTGACAGTAATCCAGCCAAGTCCTGAAAAAACAATATCCGTTTTCCCTTCTTTAATCGTGAATTCATGCTTAATGAGCGGTGGGAATGAATCAAGCTGCTCCTTACGCGGTGGAGTCAGCATTTCTCCTTTATGCCTTTCATAAAGATCCGAAGCCTTCTCAAGCTTTGTACGATGAATTTGGATATGATTCGAAACATGACAAACAAACGAACTTCGGCCGCCACTAATATAGTCAAAGCGGGCTAAGCCCCCAAAAAAGAGTGTCTGCCCTTCATTTAATTGATAAATTTTCGGTTTAATTTCCTTTTTCGGAGTGATTACTTTTAAATCTCTTTTATCAATATAATGGGCCATCTGATGATGGTTGATAATTCCCGGCGTATCTACCAAAAATTTCCCGTCCGCTAAAGGGATTTCAATCATATCAAGCGTTGTTCCTGGGAAGTGGGAGGTTGTAATAACATCGCCCTCTCCCGTTACTTCTTTTAAAATGCGATTTATAAAGGTTGATTTCCCAACATTCGTACAGCCAACGACATAGACATCCTTCCCTTCACGATACCTGTCGATCGCTTCCGTTACTTCTTTAATAAAATGCCCCTTCTCCGCACTAACGAGAAAAACATCCTTTGGCTTCAGCCCTAATTCCTTGGCTTCTTGCTTCATCCAGTTTATCAATTTATTCGGTTTAACAGAGTGAGGCAAAAGATCAACCTTATTGCCGATTAGAACAATTGGGTTATCTCCGACAAAACGATGCAAACCAGGAAGCCAACTACCGTTAAAATCAAATATATCAACAATTTTTACAATGAGCGCGTCTCTTTTTCCAAGTTCATTGAGTATTTTTAAAAAATCGTCATCCGTTAAATTTACATCCTGCACTTCGTTATAATGCTTCAAACGAAAACATCTTTGACAAACAACTTCCTCTTTATCAAGAGACGATTTTGGCGCATAGCCAATTTGCTCCTTATCCTCCGTTTGAATTTTAACTCCACAACCTATACAAATGTATTGCTCACTCAAGATTTTTCCTCCCATACAATCATGCCTTTTTTACGAAACCAATTTAATATTCTTCTTTCGATCATGCGATTAAATTTTGTCCAAAAGCCATCGGTTGATGCAACTGGTACGACTAATATTGTATGAAATCCACCGCGATTACCGCCTAGTACGTCCGTCAGTAATTGATCACCAATCACAACGGTCTCTTCCTTCCTCAACCCCATGTTTTGAACAGCCCTATGAAAAGCTCTTACAAGTGGTTTACGGGCTTGAAAAATAAACGGAATATTAAGAGGATCGGAAAAAGCTTGGACCCTTTCTCGATTATTATTCGAAACGATGGTGATGCGAATATTTTCCTTTCGCATCATTTCAAACCATTCCGTTAATTTTGGCGTTGCATTAGGACGATCCCATTCCACTAGAGTATTATCCAGATCCGTTATAATTCCCTTTATCCCTTGCTCCTTTAAACTTTCAGGAGTGATTTGGAATATACTTTTTACATGCTGATCCGGTAAAAATATCTTCAACAATGATAGACACCTCAATTTCTTTATCTCAGTTTTTATTCCCAATTTTAACTTTTGTGTAAGAAGGAGTGCAAGCAATTCTATTAGACGAACCGCTCCCTGCAGAAATGAAGGAGGTCGCGTCAGAATACGTCGAAATGAAGTACAAAATCACGAAAGCGGAAAAACTTTTCGACACAAAAAGCCTCTTTTCAACAGTTGTGGATAACTTTATTCACATATCCCACATTGATTTATATAGTTTTCTATAACTTATAAACAAATTAATCACAACTTATCCACCATACGTTGTGGATAAACGGAACGGTTGTTCTACCTTCATATTTTTGTTAGAGTAAGAATACAGCTAAGGGAACTTACATAATATGTATATTCACCCTTTATTAGAACGAGTAATCGAGGAGGTGAATTCTGACATGAGAAAGCTGTCAGATGAACTACTAGTTGAATCCTATTTCAAAGCGAAAGAATTAAATTTATCAAAAGACTTCATCCTTCTAATTGAAACAGAAATTCACCGTCGTTCTTTAACTCATAAAATAAAAGCCTCTTCATAATTTACCATTGCCCAAAAGGGCTTTTCTTTTTGTTAATTTTGCTTGGATCGCATATAGCCAAGCACATCACCAACTCTTACTTCCCTTGGTGTTACATGATTTTGCACCGGTTCAATTGAATCAGGGTTAAATAAGAGGATCACGGTCGAGCCAAAAGTGAAATAGGCAATTTCCTCGCCTTTTTCCAATTGCTCACCCATATGAATCGATTCAATCGAATTAACAAACATCGCGCCCACTTTCACAATCGCTGCTACACCGGAATCATGTTCAACTTCTGTAATTTTACGATAATTTTTTGCTAGCGTGTCTCTGCCATACTTAAGTCCATGGCGGTTTACAGGGTACGACTTCTTACCTAAAGTCCATTCACCCACCACTTTTCCTGAGAGTGGGCTATGGATGCGATGATAGTGACTAGGACTTAAATAGAGCAGGAAGTAAGTACCGTTCATATATTTTCGTGCTTTATCATCGCTACCAAGCATTTCCAGGACGGAGTATTGCTTCCCTTTAACGGTCAAGGTTAGTTCAGTTGAAATCGAGCCGATATCTTCTAATACGGCGTCTACCGGACTTACAATCGAGTTTACACGAGCATCAATCGTCCGAGCTCCGATTTTCAATTTTCGAATGAAAAAATCATGTAGAGTCGCGAACTCTTCTATCGGGGTTGCCATTTCATGTACATTGACCTTGTATATTTTTGCAAAAGAAGGAATGAACAATCGACTTGCTCTCGATTGAGCCAATTTTTTCAACAAAAATGATGTCCACCTTCCATTCGTTAATTCAATTAAATTTCGGTAAAACCATTGAATCAAATCGCATTCCTCCATTAATTAACCCATTATATAACGACGTTTAGACAAAACTGTATTGTACCATACTATTTTAATTTCAGCTATACTACCTTACCCGCTTTATCATACCATATTTATTACCTTGATGAGACTCAGGTAACCATGACCATTATTAAAACATTAGCTTTCTTAAACCGAATTGTTAATAAACTGAATGCGTGTAAAGCTTTGATTTCACACGACTTATCGTCATACTGAAAGGTCTCCTGAACCGATGAAACGATGGCAGAAAACACGTTATCTCCTCTCGTTTCATCGGTTCAGGGAGAAAATAAACAAAATCATCACTGACATATAACAGGGGCAGAACTTGTTAGAAACAATGTCCATATATCAGAGGTTAATTCCAAAGTGTCACCTTGTTATGCTTTCACAGCTTGAGCTCGAGGGAAGGTATCATGGAAACCGCAACCACAAATTCAAACCCTATAACAAAAAACAGCACCCATCTCTGAGTGCTATCTTTACTTCGTTATTTTCCTTCTGTCAATCGTAAAAATTCTTCAACATCATCGATGCAAAGTTGAACAGCTCTCTGCCAAAAATCAGGTTTTGTTAAATCGACATTTAGATGTTTAAGAGCCAAATCTTCCACAGTCATTGAGGCTGTATCTTTTAATAAAGCAATATATCTTTCTTCGTACCCTCTCCCTTCTTCTAAAGCTTTCGCATAAATGCCTAATGAGAAGAGATAACCGAAAGTGTACGGGAAATTGTAAAAAGGTACACCTGTAATGTAAAAGTGTAGCTTTGAAGCCCAGAATAAAGGATGGTATTCTTCAAGCGCTCCACCGTAAGCTTCTTTTTGCGCCTCTGTCATTAATTCATTTAAGCGCTCCACACTAACAGTACCCCCTTTTCTTTCTTCATAGAATCTTGTTTCAAAAAGAAAACGGGAATGGATATTCATCAAAAGAGCTACCGAACGTTGAATCTTATCTTCAAGAAGTGCAAGCTTCTCCTCTTCAGAGCTTGCATTTTTCACGGAAGCGTCTGCAACAATCATCTCTGCAAATGTGGACGCTGTCTCCGCAACATTCATCGCATAATGACGATTTAATGTATGTAAATCTCTCATTGCATATGTATGGAAGCCGTGTCCTAACTCATGAGCCAATGTGGAAACATTGGAGGGAGTGCCTGAATACGTCATAAAGATTCTTGACTGGCTGTCTTCAGGGAAATATGTATGGAAACCACCAGGACTTTTTCCATCTCGATCCTCCGCCTCAATCCATCTCTCTTCAAATGCTTTTTTCGCAAATGTTGTCATTTCATCCCCAAATTTAGAGAAATGCTCGAGGATGAACTTTGCCCCTTCTTGATATGAAATTTTGCTTTCAGCTTGGCCAAGTGGTGCATCCAAGTCATACCAACTTAATTTACCAAGACCAAGCAGCTTTGCTTTTCTCTCCAAGAATTTCACAAGAGGCATTTTATTATCTGCGATTACTTGCCACATCGCATCCAATGTTTCTTTTTTCATTCGATTAATATCAAGCGGTTCTTTCAGTACCTCTTCCCAATCTCGTTGCTTATACACATTTAAACGAAAACCAGCTAAATGATTTAATGTTTTTGCCAGATAAGTGGATTTATCAGCCCAAGCGGTTTCCCAAGCTGCAAAGACATTCTTACGCACACTTCTGTCTGGGTTAGAAAATTTGTTTGCAGCTTGCCCTACTGACAACGCCTTGTTTGTTCCATCCTCATTCACATTTACTTTCATTGTACCGACAATGACATCATACATTTGACCCCAGCCATGATATCCATCAACACTTAAAGCATTAATAAGTGTTTCCTCGCCCTTTGAAAGCCTTTCACTCGCTGAACGTCTTCCTTCAGATAAGACGAAAGAAAGCTCCTTTAAACGATCTTGGGCCACAATGCCAGTCCAGACATCATCATGAATCGTCGTTAACTTTTGGTTTAACTCTGTCAAAACAATTTGGAATTCAGCATTTAGACCCGTGACATTTCCTCTTAAAAGAGCAGCCTTTGAGTCCTCTGTATTTTGAGCTTGTAAACAACTTACAAATGCACCCGCTTGACGAACTTTTTTTGTGACGACTTCAAATCTATCAACGATTGCCTTTAAATCCATTGCATCTTCTCGCACCTCATTTTTCGGTTCCCAGTTCGAAACGAGCGCTTTAAATTCTGCAACGAGCTGCTTCGTTTCCTGCAAATGCTGCGCAAATTGGGGGGAGCCACTTCCTCCTTCAAAAAAAACATCTAAATCCCATACTTCTGAATATGTATTCGTCCCCATGTAATTTCCTCCCATTTATAAACACTAAATTAAAAAATTTATTTTTTTCAGAAATTTCTTTTTAGTATATCACAATATATTTCGTTAGTCTAAAGATTACTAGTGCCAAAATGGAAGCAGCAAGCATTTTGCCTACTGCTAAAAGATAGATAGTATTAACTTTCCGCCTTAACGATAGGACCCCCCGAAGTACCACCATCCAAAGAAAATTAATAAAAGGACGAACAAAACAATCCATAACGCCGCCCAAGCACCACTTCCAGGATAGTATGGAGGTGGATAAGGGGATGGATATGCATAAGGACCAGGATATCCGTAAGCCATCTCACAACCTCCTTTAATCAAGACTCCACTAAATCCTCTCTTCATAATCTATTCAACAGCCTGCCATCTGTATAGGCAACTGTCGATTTCTGTTCAAATGAGAAAATAGAAAGACTTTGAAATCATAAAAAATATCTTTATGGGACAGACAAAAACAAACACGCTTTTACATAGGTATTAGTTATAGGCGAATGTTACATTAGCGGAGGTGCCAATATGTCTGGAATTTTGACTGCACTTGGAGTCTTAATTAAAGAGATTTTTTTTCTTGTCTCTTATGTAAAGAACAACGCCTTTCCTCAACCATTATCACCTGAAGATGAAAAAAAGTTTTTGCGTTTAATGGCTGAAGGAGATAGTCATGCTCGTAATATGCTAATCGAGCATAACTTACGACTTGTAGCCCATATTGTTAAAAAATTTGAAAATACAGGTGAGGACTCAGAGGATTTGATTTCCATCGGTACGATCGGATTAATAAAAGCGATTGAGAGTTATTCTGAGGGAAAAGGAACAAAGCTTGCCACCTATGCTGCTCGTTGTATTGAGAATGAGATTTTAATGCACTTGCGGGCTTTGAAAAAGACAAAAAAGGATGTTTCCCTTCATGATCCGATTGGACAGGACAAAGAAGGGAATGAAATTTCTCTCATTGATGTATTAAAATCTGATTCAGAAGATGTCATCGACACCATTCAATTGAATATGGAATTGGAAAAGGTCAAGGAATATATTGATGTATTGGATGGTCGTGAACGGGAAGTGATTGTCGGCCGATTCGGTTTAGATTTAAAAAAGGAAAAAACACAGAGAGAAATCGCGAAAGAGCTTGGAATTTCCCGGAGTTATGTGTCCCGGATTGAAAAGCGTGCACTGATGAAGATGTTTCATGAATTTTATCGAGCGGAGAAAGAAAAACGGAAAGAAGGAAAATAAAACATGTAGAAGCCGGTCTATAAATCCGGCTTCTATTTCATTTTTCCAACCGATTCATTAGGATAAATTTTTAGAGATTTTTCTCTTTTATTTAGTTTCTACAGTTTGTAAGTTTTCTTATTATGAGCTTTTCTGGAAAAACCTCTTAAACTATACGATCATTTGAGGCACCTAGACCAAATATAAACAGGAGAACACTGACCATTAGCAACAATAAGAGTGGAAGGTTCCAGCTAGCCGTAATGTCATGGAACAAACCAAACAAGGTCGGTCCTGTCGCTGCCAGCAAATACCCAACCGATTGAGACATACCGGATAAAGAAGCGGCATCGGAGGCATTTTTCGTCCGTAAACTCAAAAAGATCATAGCTAAACTGAACGCACATCCCCCAGCAATTCCTAATAAAATTGTCCATAACGAAATAAGTCTATTATCGCCGAAATAAAAACCACCTAATGAAACCAAAAACAGGAAAGCCATGATTAAAACGAGCACACGTTGGTTCTTCATGCGTCCTGCAACGATCGGCACAAAGAATGATACGGGGAGCGATGCCATTTGAAATAAAAAGAGCATCCAACCAGCGCTGTCCTCACTTAAGCCTCGACTTGTCATGATTTCAGGTAACCAAGCAATCAATACATAAAAAAGCAGTGACTGTAATCCCATAAAAAGTGTAATCGTCCAAGCCAGCGGTGAACGCCACAGACTTCGCCGAACCGACACACTGCTACTTGCCAGCCCCACTGAGGCTTGACTCACTCGAACTTGAGGTAGCCAAAATAGCGTGGCGATCAGAACGGGCAATCCCCAAATTCCAAGCGCGCCATTCCAACCTAAACCGAGATTGTGGGCAAGCGGGATACTCACACCCGATGCAATCGCACCGCATAAATCCATGGACACTGAATACATCCCTGTCATTAAACCGACTTTACGAGGAAAATCCCGTTTAATCAAACTTGGAATTAGCACGTTGCATACAGCAATCGCGAGTCCAAGCAAAATGATGCCAGCAAACATAGGAATGATTGCTGGCAACGTACGGATTGCGATACCAAACATTAACAATATCAATGCATATAGCATGATTCGCTCCATCCCGAAACGACGCGCTAAAATAGGCGCGAACGGTGAAAGAAACGCGAAAGCAAGCAACGGCAATGTTGTAAGCAGGCCGGTCGCAGTATTTGACAACTCAAGCGATTCACGAATGGATCCGCTCAATGGGCCTACCGACGTTAACGGTGACCTCATCGTCAATGAAATAAGGACGACACCTATGATAATCGGCCATCCCAATGAGAACGACTGCTTTGAAGCAGTTAACTTTGCATCACTGTGTACAGTCATGGTTGCTCCTCTCCTGTTCTTCTGTGATAACATCTTTTGATTCCTGGATATAGCAATGAACAGCTTCTACAGCACGATCAGCGTCCTGGGTCGACAATCGCTTCGACCAATTGACGATGTATTTCCAAGAAATCCGCTCCTGCTTCATAACGAGTCAAGCTTGTAATTGAATCTTGCAATGCTTCAGCAATGTGGCTGTATATTTCAATCAATATTTCATTATGAGACGCCTTGACGATTAATTGATGTAAATGTATATCAGCCGTTACAAAACGGTCAATATCATCTGACTTTGCCGCTTCCTCACACCGTTCCAACTGAACAAGAAGTTCACGCGCCTCGCCGTTTGTTCTGCGCTGTGCAGCTAGATGAGCTCCCTCACGTTCGAGAGCATGTCTCACTTCTAACGTTTGCAACGTATCCGAACGCATAATGCGTTTTTTCATCACGACACCTAAAGCACTTGAAGAGCAGACATAGGTTCCGTCACCTTGTTTCGTCTTCAAAAGTCCCGAATGTATTAATGCCCGAATGGCTTCCCTTAACGTATTTCGGCTAATATTCAACTCTTTCATTAACTCTGGCTCTGCTGGAATGCGCATCCCTACTTCCCATTTACCAGATTCGATTAAACTTTCCATTTGTGATGCAACTTGCTCAACAAGCGTTTGCCGATTTGGTTTCTGAAGCATGAATCTTTCCTCCGATATTAGCATTATAAAACATAGGATGTTTGGTTAATAGGTATACTATCATTCCTGTTACATTAAAACAACAAAAGGAAATAAACGCAGCTAAGAAGCGAGGAGAATTAATTTGTGATTTCTCCATACGCCTGAACAAAATTAAGCAATTCTGTATGCTCCAATAAGGAGAACGTGTTAATGGGATAGAAAGTGAATGTTATTTTTGGAAGAATTGAAATCACCTCTAGTAAGTTGGATAGTGGCCTGCTAAGCCATCAAAGAAGGAAAACTTCAATTAATGAGGTTTTTCAGCTTCTTTTAGAGAAAAATCAAACCTCAAAAAAGTAGTGGTGAAAACTATTCGTCTTCACCACTACTTTTTTTGTCTTTTCAGAAGTTTCTTCTTTTTTATTCCTCTGCAGTTGTCACTTCCGATATAATAATAAAACCGATTGTTCCACAGACGACAAAACCCATCACAATTGAAAACATTTGCCACACCCCATATGATTCAAATATGTTGTTAATTTGAATTTACCATATTTATAACGTAATAACGTTGGGGGAATGTGAACATTCTGTTAAGGCAAACTATTTATTTTTCTTTTTATCCGCCTAAATTCAAGGGTCAACAACAACACCTTTAAATACATAAGCTCACTCCTAACATTTTAGCCGTTTCGTTAGGTAGTATCCTTCTCCACCCAAAATACTCCATTTCTCCTTTGCATTAAAAACATCATCATTATGCCCACCTTTCTATCATTTTTTTAGGATAAGTTTTAAAATAAGCGTTGAGCGTTCAATGCCCGTGTTTTTGCCTGTTCATATGCATCCATTGCCTGCTGGTCACGAATTGCTTCTTCAAGCGTCATGTTTCGTTTTTTGATTGTCACAGTAAAGAATAAAATATTAAGCGTCATACCTATCACCCCCTTTAAATCCATTCATTAGCGATGGACTGAAACCATCGAGCATGCATTGATACGATGAAAGCTTCCTGTTATTTTGATTCTTCATCATTATCAATACCCTCCTTCCACTTTACATAACCTTTTTTGGACACAAAAATGCCGCAGAGCTTTCGAGCTGCGGCTAAAAAAGTGCATAAAAAGCCGCAGGACACAATTCTCCCTGCGGCATGAATGCTTATTTATAAAAGGTCATAATTTAAGCGATCCATTCCTTATCGGTCGAATGTGAAAATAATGCATATGAAATTGCAGATTCAATTAATAAAATTCCTTTAGACTTCATCATTTTCTTCGACCTCCTTTTAGAATATTTCGCTTCTAGTGGTAATTATATCCACAATTTTAATAATTGTAAACCTTTTTTTTGCCTATTTTATGAAACAGGCTTTTATTCCTCTTCTAATCCTTGTTTTAAATCGTCAATCAAATCCTCCACATCTTCTAACCCTACTGAGATTCGCACTAATCCATCTGTAATCCCTAACGCAGTACGACGCTCTTTTGGAATAGAGGCATGGGTCATTCGAGCAGGCACGGATATAAGACTTTCCACAGCTCCTAAACTTTCTGCAAGTGTGAAATATTTAACCCTTTGCAAGAGCTTATCTGCATTGTCTTCACTTCCGACATCAAAGGAAACCATTCCTCCGAATCCTCTTGCTTGGTTTTTGGCAATTTCATGATTTGGATGTGTTGATAAACCAGGATAGTATACTTTATGAACACGCGGATGCTGCTCAAGAAATGCAACAATTTCTTTCGTGTTGACCTCTGTCTCTTCCATTCTAATGCCTAGCGTTTTCATTCCTCTCATCAATAACCAAGAATCTTGCGGTCCTAACACTCCACCTGTAGAATTTTGTACGAAATGCAACTCCTCAGCAAGCTTCTCGCTGTTAACAACCACCAATCCAGCAACGACATCAGAATGACCGCCAATGTATTTCGTAGCACTATGGAGAACGATGTCCGCTCCAAGTTCAATTGGATTTTGCCAATATGGAGTTGAAAATGTATTATCCACAATCGTTAATAACTGATGCCTTTTTGCTATCTTTGCGGCTTCGCGAATGTCCGTAATTTTCAGCAATGGATTCGTCGGTGTCTCGATATAAACGGCCTTTGTATTTTCTTTGATTGCTTTTTCGATCTCCTCTAAATTACTTGTATCGACAAAAGTAGCTTCAATGCCAAAGCGGTTCAAAACTTTAGCGATGACTCGATAGGTACCACCATATACATCATCGGTCAAAACAATGTGGTCGCCGCTATTAAATAACATGACAACCGCAGTAATCGCTGCCATTCCTGAACCGAATGCAAAGCCAGCATGGCCCCCTTCCACCTCTTTTATAAGCTCCTCTAGGGCATGACGGGTCGGGTTTCCTGTACGAGAATATTCGAAGCCTTTATGACCACCAACACCATCCTGCTTATATGTGCTTACCTGATAAATCGGTACTGAAACAGCACCAGTCGCAGGATCTCCTGAGATTCCACCATGAATTAACATTGTTTTGCGTTTCATCCTAAATCCCTCCTTCATAAATCTTCTTACTTAAATATCTTTCACTACCATCTGGAAATATCACGACAATATTAGTCCCTTTTGGAGCTTTTTTTGCTTCTTCTAAGGCAGCATAGAAGGCCGCTCCAGAAGAACTCCCCACTAGTAAACCTTCTCTCCTGGCAAGCTCTGTGACTAGCGTAAAGGCATCTTTATCAAAGACTGTATGAATAGCGTTAAAATAACTTGTCTCCATATAATCTGGGAGAAATTCCATACCGATCCCTTCCGTTTTATGTGGCCCAGGTTCGCCTCCGTTTAAAATCGATCCTTCAGGTTCTACAATCACTGTTTTAATATCTTCATTCTGCTCCTTTAAATACCGAGCAGTTCCCATAAAGGTACCACCCGTACCTGCTCCAGCAATAAATATATCAATCTGTCCATCTAATTGCTCCCAAATTTCCGGCCCTAACGTTTTATAATACGTACTAGGGTTTGCTGGGTTGGCAAATTGCTGTGGTGAAAATGAATTAGGAATTTGTTGCAGCAATTCATCTGCCTTCTTAATCGCCCCTCGCATCCCCTCTTCTGTCGGAGTATGAACGATTTCTGCTCCTAAAGCCTTCATTAACTCTTGCTTTTCCAAACTAAATTTTTCAGGAACACAAACCATCACTCGAATTCCAGAATGAATCGCAGCTAGCGCTAGTCCAATTCCCGTATTTCCAGCAGTGGGCTCAATAATTGTACTGCCTTCCTTTATTTTTCCTGCCGCTAACGCTTCATGAAGAAGTTCCACTCCTAAACGATCCTTTACGCTTCCTCCAGGATTAAAAAACTCAAGCTTAGCGAAGATTCGAACCCCTTCTGGAAGAGGAAATTGGCTAATCTCCAACATTGGAGTACGACCGATGAGCTCATGAATATTTTTATATACGTTCAACCTTCTCACCCTTTATGAAAGGCTTTTTTCGCGAGCATAACTCTCCTTAAATCCACCAATATTAGGATAGCCAAAAGTGCCGCGTTAAAATATTAATCCTTCCGGTTTTCGCAAATGTATAAATTTCTTTTTAGTTTTTCGCAATCGCCGCCACGATTTTAAGCACTAGTGTGGCAGAATTAACAGCAGCTTTTTCTAAAAATTGTTCAAATGACAGATCAGATTCCTTCCCTGCAATATCGGAAAGCGCCCGAATAATAACAAATGGTGTTCCAAACTGATAGGCCACTTGAGCAATCGCAGCTGCTTCCATCTCAACAGCTTGAAGATGAACAAATTTATCTTTAATTGCCTCAACGCGTTTCGGATCACTCATAAAAGAATCCCCTGTTGCAATCAAACCTGTTACAACTTGAACTTCATCGATTTCAGCCGCTGCCTTTTGCGCGATTTGAACTAATTCACCATTGGCTTCAAAAGCAGGCGGAAGCTGGGGAACTTGCCCGTATTCGTACCCAAAGGCAGTCACGTCGACATCATGATGACGAACCTCATCAGAAATGACAATATCACCAACATTTAGTTGAGGATGAAAACCTCCAGCAGATCCTGTATTGATAACGTAATCAGGCTTATATTTTACTAATAAAATCGATGTCGACATTGCCGCATTTACTTTGCCAATCCCTGAACGAAGCAAAATAACCTTTTCACCAGCTATTTTACCTAGAGTAAATTCACATCCGGCAATTGTTTCTACGGTCCTATTCTCCATTTTCTCTCTTAATAGTGTAACCTCTTCCTCCATGGCTCCAATTATGGCAATTGTCATGTTCATACCTCTTTCTTATTTTTTTAATGCTTCCATAATCCAGACAAAATCATTCATTTTTTCAAAGGATACTGTAAAATGATTCTCCTCTAGCATCTCCTTTAAAATGGGAATGGTTGTATAATATTCCCGTTCCAGATCCTCTGCTAAATTGTGAAAGCCTTTTTCGCTAGCGTCTTTAATTGCCTGCTTATATGCTTCAACTGATTGATACATCGTATCCGCAAACACTATTTTACCACCTAATTCGAGGATGTTTCCATAAGCAGCGATAGCTTCCGCTTTTTCTTTGTCTGTTAAATGGTGAAATGCATATGAACTGACAATGGATTGCACACTCTTTTTAAATTCAAAGCTTAGAAAATCGCCTTCTTTAATTTCTGCCCGATTTCCGATCTTTTCTTGTGCAAGCTTCCTCATGGCTGGAGAAGGTTCGAAAGCTGTAACCGTTCTCCCTCTTTTAAGCAATTCTTCTGTCAAATTTCCTGTACCAGGACCAAATTCAATAACATGCCCGAAAGTGCGTTTGGCTACCTCAGCTAAAATTGCTTCATAATGTCGAAAAACTTCTTTATATTCCAGATCATGGCCGGTTACTGTTTCATCATAGTGGTCAGCCCATTCTTCAAATAGCTCAATAAATTCTTTTCCCATATCTACACTCTCCAAATTTGACATTTTAAATTATAACAATTCCTATGAGTATACTATGTTTTTATGGAAAATCCGTTCTTAATGTACCACATGAAACACCCCTAGGCAATAAATTGATTCGTTTTCACAAAAAAATTTGTTGCTTCTTGATAGCATTTTCACGAACGAAAATCCTTGGAACGCTGGATGTTAGAAATATTTGACTTTTTTTAGTTCTCGGTACAACTAGAAAAGAAGCAGTTCTTTCAGTAAAAAAGGATTTTTTGATCGCCATTCTTACTTGACTTCATGGAGTTTGCCAGACGATAAAAGAAATAAAAAATAGAGCAGCTAATGATTGAGAAATTCAATCATCCACTGCTCCATTGTTCCTTTCATTCATTTCACTATATTTATCTAATTTCTGCCAATTCCTCTACCTTCGTCGGTTTCCAGCCCTTGCCATCAACCCATTCTATGTAAACGCGGTAGATTTCTGCTTTGTTTTTTGAATAAACCGTTCCGACAGATTTATTCGGTCCATTATTCCCTAAAAAATGAATCGTCATATTATTTTCTGCTAGCCCCGTCGCATAATGAATGGCTTTTACCATCTCATCCCAGTCAATTCCATCATATTGATTAACATGTACCCCTGTTTGTACAGTTCCAACAGGTTCCCAGCTTGGGTTTACAATCGTACGAATCACATTTGAATCACTTCCACCCTCTGTGACGATCTCTTCTTCGTCATTAGGAGGGGATTGTTCCACCTCTTCTTTTGTCTTCTCTTCTTCAGCATCTACATTCGGTTCAGTCTCATCAACTGTTGATTCCTTTTCGGCTTCTTCTGGTGATTCCTCAGTCTCCGCCTGCTCTTCTGTTTCAATTTCTTGTTGTTGTTGCGTATTTTCCTCATCCCTATTCCCGAAAAAAATGTAGTAAGAAACAAGGATGATTAATATTAATACGATACCTATTAAACTATTCAGTATGACATTCTTTTTTCTTTCTTTTGTACGTCGCTGATATCGCGAGCTATCATATTCATTATTCATTCGTTATTGCCCTCCCCAAGCCACAATCAATCTACTTTCACTTTTAAGGATGACAACATTCTATCATGTCTCCGTAAAAACTTGAAGGGATATACCACCTAGATAAGATGATACTATCGTTCAGATCAGCACCAATCCTTTATTCATTGAGAAACTAGCCTCAAAATGCATCCTTTTATTTCTACTCAACAGACTCCTCATTCACATGATGATCTAGTTCGTATAAACCCTTCACCATATCTGCGAAAAGTGGGGTAACAGAGCCTCCTGAATCATCTACACCTAAATTAACAGCAACCAGTGCGTATTTCGGTTGTTCAAATGGAAAATAGCCGGCAAACCACTTGTTTAACAATTGCCTATCTCCATCGATAATTCCCGTTTCCGCCGTACCTGACTTGCCAGCAACATCATAAGGAAGACCTTGCAACCCCCTTCCCGTTCCCTCCTCATTCACTACAACTTCACGAAGGAGCTTTTGTAGTTTCATTGCCGTATATGGTGAAATAGCTGCATCCTCTAGTGATTTTTCCTCAAATGGTAGCAGGGAAGTTCCATTCCGGTATTCAATCCCTGTAGCTACTCTTACCATTTCTCCCTTTCCTCCTCTAGCGATTGTGGCCATCATATTAGCTACTGCAAGCGGCGTAACCCTCACTTCATGTTGTCCAATTCCAGTCATCGCAACAAAATTATCATCTTTTTTTGCAGACTCATCTAAAAAAATTCGACCTTTATCCTCCTCGGCAATTTGTCTGAAATCCTCGAAATGATAAATATCTCCTTGCCAGCTAACAGGACCGATGAGAGATAGCTTTTTAGCATAATCTTCAATTAGTCCCTCGTCCAGCTCCTTCAATTCCTTTGCTAATGTTCCAAACGTGTTATTGCAGCTTAAAGCGAAGCTTTCTGTAAAATTAAGCATGCCATGCTGATAATTCGGATCCTCTTTTCCCATGATCGTTTTATCGCAATCAAACTCCCTAGTAGGATCATCAAGGTCACGCTCAATAGCTGCTGCCGCAACAACTGTTTTAAAAACGGAGCCTGGAATATGCTGACTGACCATCATATTATGAATACCCTCTTCTTCAAATGGAGCCTTTTTGTTAATATTCGGCCTCGAAACAAGAGCGAGAATCGAATTGGTTTCAATATCAAGAAGTACAAGTCCCCCTCTTTTAATCTGATGTTGATCGACAAGCTCCTCGGCAAGCTCTTGCATCTTCTTGTCCAACGTTGTCTTCACATTGACAGGATAAAACGGATTCGCCGGCTCAACATATTTCACATTAATTCCGAACAATGGTCCACCGATACCATCAACATGATAGACCAGTTTTGACTCGCCGTCCGGAAGAAGAAATTCGTCGAAGCTTTTTTCCAAACCCGTCAAGCCAACGAGCGTATTTAATGGCAGTTCCTTATCTGGATATCTCTTTTTAATTGTATCGGGATTTTGCCCTGTTATTCCAATTAATTGTTCAGCCGGATAATCTGTTAAAGAATATTTTTTTTCCACAGCAAAAACACCAGGTATTTCAAGGCGATTAATTTCGCTCATTTGCTTATCAGTTAACGTAACAATTTCAGGGTTGCCAAATGCTATCGGTTCCTTCGCTTCTTCAATTGCCTGTTGCAGTGCGGTTGCTGAAACTTCCATAATTTCTGCTACCCTTTCTACATCCCACGTCATATTCTTTAAAAACGGAAAGAGAATGAGAACGGGCATCTTTTTATGGACTAAATACTCCCCATTCCGGTCAAGAAAGCTTCCTCTTCCATTATCAATAATCATTTCTTGTGAACGTTGCTTCACGCTCGCCGCAATCAAATTTACTTGACGCTTGGAAAAATGTTCTGTTGAAGCGAGCTGCAACTGAACAAGTCTGCCCATTAACACAGTTAGTGAACAAATTATGATCACAATCATAACGATTATTCTTTTTCTCCACATAAAAAACACCTCATCAAGAGTTTTGACGAGGTGTTTTCGTTTCAAACCACCGAAAGAGGTAATTTGCGTAAATTAGGGACAATATCCCATAAATTTTCATTATTTGTCTTTGAAATTATATATCAGTATTGATTTTTGGCTCATTTTCTCTCTGATTGTTTCATGGAATGAGCAAAAAGCTGTTTTCTCAATTAGTATTGTTTAATATAACCTATTATTTAATTTTTGTAATACGTACGTTCATTTCTCCACCTGGGGTTTGCACCGTTACTTCATCATCGACTTTTTTACCTAATAAGCTTTTGGCAATCGGAGAATCATTAGAGATTTTCCCTTCAAATGGATCTGCTTCTGCACTTCCAACAATTGTATATGTTTCCTCTTCCCCATCCGGCAGTTCTACAAATGTTACTGAACGACCTAGCGTCACAACATCACCACTTAACTCATCTTCTTCAATAATTTTTGCATTGCGGATCATATTTTCAATGGTTGTAATTCTACCTTCAACAAATGCTTGCTCTTCTTTTGCGGAGTCATACTCAGAGTTCTCAGATAAATCACCGAAGCTACGGGCAATCTTTATTCTTTCAACCACTTCTTTTCTCTTTACTGATTTAAGATGTTCTAATTCCTGTTGTAATTTTTCCTTTCCCGCTAATGTCATCGGGAATACTTTCTCTGTAGCCAAAATCCTTCACTCCTTCTAGTTTCACAACCCCCATATAGATTGTGTATGTTTATATTTTTATCTCGAGCAATGGTATTGTTCCACTTATCAAAAAGGGACAAAAACCACTCCCATACAAATTGATGGGTGTAATGCCCTTGGTTCTATTCGTATTCTTTAACGAGTAGATATCTCCCTTCTCAGTTAAAAAATACTATATGTAACAAGCGTACACCCTATTCGTGAAATGCATAGGAGCGCGCCCTTATTTTTTCAGGGCGCGCAGTTAAGGTGTAAGAAACCATTCTCCTTGTTTAGAATAAGAAAAAATGACCTTTTCCATGATAGCCTGTAAGAGACAAAACGCTCCAGTCTCTCCGTGCTATTTTTTGAAACCGTTTTTCTTATTTACTGCCTATTGTGTCATAAAATTGATTTTTGTTCAAGAATTGTTTGAATCTTTGTGACCATCAAGTCAATCGCCACATGGTTATGTCCACCTTCAGGAATAATAATATCAGCATAGCGCTTCGTCGGCTCAATAAACTGATTATGCATTGGTCGAACAACATTTACATATTGATCAATGACAGAATCTAATGTCCGACCACGCTCTTTAATATCACGAGATAAACGACGTATGATGCGAATATCTGCATCAGTATCAACATAAAGCTTAATATCCATAATACTTCTTAATCGTTCATCCTCTAATACAAGTATTCCTTCTAAGATAATAACATCCCTAGGCTCAACTACTACCACCTCTTCAGAGCGGGTATGGAGTGCATAATCGTATACAGGCTTTTCAATCGATTGATAATTTTGCAGAGTTTGAATATGTTCAAATAGTAAATCATTATCAAAAGCCAGCGGATGATCATAATTCGTTTTTAAGCGCTCCTCAAAAGGAAGATGAGACTGGTCCTTATAATAAGAATCTTGCTCAATCATTAAAATGGAATGTCCTTTAAAACGATTATAAATCGAGCGGGTAACACTTGTTTTTCCTGAACCGGACCCTCCGGTTACACCAATGACAACAGGCTTGCGCATCCTCCTAAAGCTCCTTTCGCATCATGTTGTTCGGGTAAACGGGTTGGTTCACTTTAAATTTCACAATTTGTAGTGGATGACGAGCCGCATCTAACTCATTTCCATCCTCGTCCCAAATCTTATCGATGACGTGCGTAAAATTATTTATTTCTGGTCCGAAGAACTCTACTTCTTGACCCGGCTTGAAATGGTTACGCTGCTGCAATGTGACCATTTTCGTTTCCGGATCATAATCAAGCACGAGTCCAACAAAGTCAAATTTCGTCTTCTTGCTATGGTTTCCAAACATTTGCTCTTTATACCCTGGAATTCCTTCAAAAAATGCAGGCGCTGTATCACGATTAGCACATTTATCAAGTTCTTCGAGCCATTCACGCTTAATCTTAAAGTTGTCTGGATCAGCACAATAAGCATCTATCACTTTTCGATATACACTAACAACGGTCGCAACATAGTGAATCGATTTCATTCTTCCTTCAATTTTCAAGCTATCAATGCCTATTTCGATCATCCGTGGGATTGATTCAATTAACTTTAAATCCTTAGGACTCATTGCAAACGGTGCATCTCCTTCAGAAAATAAAGATACCTCGCTATCTCCTTGCAGATCATATAAATCGTAATCCCAACGGCAAGATTGACAGCAGCCGCCTCGATTCGAATCACGTGCCGTCATATGATTACTTAATGTACAACGGCCGGAATAAGCGATGCACATTGCCCCGTGAATAAACGTCTCAATTTCGATATCGACTTTCTCTTTCATTAGTTCAATTTCTTCTGCACTTGTTTCACGGGCAAGTACTACACGCTCCAAGCCTTCTTCCTTCCAAAACTGAACTGCTTTCCAGTTTGAAAGTGACTGTTGTGTACTTAAGTGCACTTCTATTTCTGGCGCTAGTCTACGACAAGTTTCAATTATGAGGGGGTCAGCAACGATAATCCCAGCAATCCCAGCATCTTTTAGACCAAGAATATACTCTTCTAAACCATCTATGTTTTCATTATGAGCAAATATATTGGTGGTTACGTAGATTTTTGCCCCATATTTTTTGGCAAACTCCACGCCTTCCTTCATTTCTGCAAATGTGAAATTCCCTGCATTTGAGCGCAATCCGTACTCTTGACCACCAATAAAAACTGCATCCGCACCATAGTGGACAGCAATTTTTAATTTTTCAAGATTCCCCGCTGGTGCGAGCAATTCCGGCTTTTTCACAATAACACGCTTTCCGTCCACAATTTCTGAAATACGTTCTCGCATTGTCGTGGTCATCCGTGAACCTCCTTTTTATTTTAAAACTAACTTATTATCCCTTTTATATAAAATTCAAGCTGCTTCCGCTTTTCTCTATTCAGCTCCAGTCCCCTAACGCCTATTGGACTTCCGGTTGCCTCCCTACGATAAGTCAAACTCGGTTCGCTTTCGCTCCTCGGTTTTCCTTTATCTCAGTCGCTGTCCTTCCAGTTTGTACGGAGATGAACGAGCCGCTTCCGCTTTTCTTTGTCTAGCTTCAGCGGCTATCTCCTTGCAAACTTCTGGCCACCTCCCTACGATAAGTCAAACTCGGTTCGCTTTCGCTCTCGGTTTTCCTTTATCTCAGTCGCTGTCCTTCCAGTTTGTACGGAGATGAACGAGCCGCTTCCGCTTTTCTTTGTCCAGCTCCGAGCGCTATCGGCTCGAGGTCATAAGCCATTCTGTCAAGGAGGTTAAATAACAACCTCCCTGCCAGCCTGTCTTATGCTTGTCGCCGATGGGCAAGCGCTCTCCGCTTTTCTTTTAATACACGGTTTCTTTAAAGTAGAAGCCGGTATCGAGTTTGCGGTTTGGTGGTTGGATTTTTTCTATCTCAGCTAATAATTCATCTTTTTCGTCTTCATATTGATCGGGATCGTTTGCACAAAGGTCAATTGCTTTTCGATAAAGGGCTGTTACTGCCTCAATATATTCAGAGCTTTTTAAAATCCCGTCTATTTTAAAAGAATCAATTTCTGCTTCTATTAGCTCTTGCAATTCATCAATCATACAAATATCATTTGGACTCATAATATGCGTCCCATTGGAATCCTCAAAAATTGGATATTTGCTTTC
This sequence comes from Bacillus methanolicus, assembly GCF_008764295.1. Lineage (GTDB taxonomy): Bacteria > Bacillota > Bacilli > Bacillales > Cytobacillaceae > Robertmurraya > Robertmurraya methanolica_A. Next base: position 100,912 of record NZ_VTQX01000012.1, read on the forward strand.
ACGCTCTTTATCGTGCAAAAACATATTTTTATTTTCTTTACGGTTTTCAATTTCAAGTGCTTTTCCTTGGTACTCAAAATAATTTCCCAGCAAGGAGCGCTTTGATTGAAACATTGCAGTCATGCCATGAATCTGAACTTCAATTTCAACCTCTGCATGCTCTTTGATTTCAATAACCGAATCTAAATTAATTTCTTTCGCTAATACTGCACGCTTAGCCCCTTTTTTTCCCCAATAATTACAATGGTACCAATTCGTTCCAGTTGTTTCCGTGCTCCAATGCAGCTTGAGCTCAGGAGCAACTTCTCTGGCAATCATTAAAACAGCGGGATCGCCAAAAATCACTGCATCTACTTTAGCATCATTGAGAAATCTCAGATAATCATAAAGTTCATCGATCTTTTCATTATGAAAGATCGCATTAACAGCAACGTATACCTTTTTCCCTTCTGCATGGGCGGATTCCGTCGCTTTCATAATGTCATCTTTTGAGAATTCACCAGCAAGTCTTAAGCCATAACGCTCTTCTCCGATGACAAATGCATCTGCACCTGCATCAGACAATGAAGATATATCGTCAACACTCTTTGGTGTCACTAATAATTCAGGTTTTTTCAACTTTTTCACCTCTTTTTACTTATCGCAACGCCATCTCCAACAGGTATAATAACCGTATCATATTGAGAATGTCCCATCAGCCATTCATTAAACTCGTGAATTTTTCTCACTAAGCTTCGAATACGTCGATTTTCAATATGAGGATCACACACAAGCCCTTTAAATAAGACATTATCAGTAATCATGATTCCATCCTTCGATAAATAGGAAGAATACATTTCAAAGAATCGTCTATACTGCCCTTTTGCCGCATCAATAAAGATCGCATCAAACGGCGCAAAGCGCTTAACCTCAGCTTCAACTTCTAACGCATCTCCTTTAATTAAGTAAATTTGATCTTGTTTACCCGCCTGCTCAAAAAAACTCTCCGCTTGCGAATAACGCTCTTCGTCTCGTTCAATAGTAACGATTGTTGCATTGGGAAGAGCATCGGCCATCCTTAAAGCGGAATAACCAATAGCTGCTCCAACTTCCAAAATAGAGGCTGGCTTTTGAATTCGCAATATTTGTAGAAGCGCTTCAATTCCAGTCGGCTCCATAATGGGCACTTGCTGTTGCAGAGCTAATTTTTCCATTTGTTGAAAAAGCTCTGTTCTTTTTGGAATCATCTGTTCAATGTATTGCTCTATTTCTCCATGCATCGATTGTTTCACCTCGGTTCTCCCGTTTCCATGCAATAAAACGGAAGGTACATATCTATAGACATGAAAAAATAGCGTCCACAGAGTAGATTCGCAGGATACTGGCTAAGCCATCAAAGAGAATCGAGCTTTTCTGTGATACACGCTATCGGCTGTCCTATAAAACACTTTTTCTATTTTAGCATATATGTTTTAATATCACAATAATCGATAATAGTCTAGAAAAATGATTAATATTACGAAAAAAGACTGGAATGCACATGCACATTCCAGCCTTTATGAAGCCATGTATGGGTTCTTTGCCTCACTTGTAAGAGAACCTATTTTTCCTAAAATATAAACTGTACGATATTAATTCGTGATATGTTCCGCTTTTTTGCGATTATGTTCATCCAATGTCTTGGAGAACAGTACATCTCCAGCTCCTGTCGCTAAGAAGTACAGGAAGTCTGTTTCCGCTGGATATAATGCAGCTTCAATTGAAGAAACTCCAGCGTTAGCAATTGGTCCAGGAGTTAAACCTTTATTCTTATATGTGTTATAAGGATCATTTACTTCTAGATCCTCATACAAAACCCTGTCTTTATGCTCTCCAAGCGCATATAAGACCGTCGGATCTGTTTGTAAAGGCATGTCAATATCCATACGATTGTAAAAAACACTCGCAATTTGATCTCTTTCTACTTGCTCAGTTGCCTCTTCCTCAATCAATGATGCCATTGTTAATAATTGGTGCGGTGTATATTCCATTTCTGCCATTGGACCAGTATATTGTTCAATTACTTCTTCAGACTTCGCCAACATCACCGTGACAATCTCCTCTATTGAAGGATCTTCCTTATAATAAGGGTAGGTAGCTGGGAATAAATATCCTTCTAAAGGATATTTGATATTTTCATTAAAAATCTCATTCGTTAAGAGGTTAGGGTATAATTGCATCATCTTATTTATAAATGCCTCATCATTTAATTGAGCAAACACCTCATCCACATCGTGATCTGTCTTCTCACCAATAATTGTTGCAATCTCACTCAATTGTTTTCCTTCAGGAATGGTAATTTTAAAGACAACCTCTTCTTCTATTTTTCCTGTCTTTAAGCTTTCAATGATTTCGGGAAATGTCATGGCCGGTGTCATTGAATATTCTCCTGCCATAAATTCTGATTCATTCTTAAATTTCACATAATATTTAAATACTTTCGCATCTTTTATAATGCCATTTTCCTCTAATATTTGCGAAATTCCTGTAACAGAAGATCCAATAGGAATTTCGACTTTTTTCTCTGTTTTACTATCCGGATCAACAGGCTGCAATGCATTTTTTATGTAAAAATAACCACCTGTTAATGTTCCTCCGATAAGTAAAAATAATACGCTCGATATGATAAATACGATTTTTCGTACGACTTTCGCTTCTTGCTGACGCTCTATCATTTTTTCACGCATATATTCTTTCTTTGATTTTTTTTCATCTGATGCCATCGGTTTCCCCCCAAATAAAAGAAAATGGATATCATTTCCTCTACTAGCCAATCATCTCGCATTATTATACTATATTTTTTTTATTAAATTCGCAATAAAAGACATAAAAACAGCATATTTGCATCATGGAAGATCAAGAAAATCGAGCACTTTTGCAACAATCACTGTGAAGAATATGACTCAAGTAGCATTACAGCGGAGTATATTGTAGAGTTTTGAACTGATGGCGTCGTTATTCATCTTCCTATAAATTCCCTCTCACAAAAGAAAGCTGGCACTTGCCAGCTTTCAGACTCGCAAAAAACATCGAGAGCCTTGAATTTTTTCTTATTTTTTAAAAAGAAGTTGCGGTAAAAATCATTGATTTACGCTTCAGGCTCTTGCTTTCCTAGGGGCGTTCGCAAAGTATCCTCGTCGCTTTTGCTGAGGCTACTGAAAAAGTTTTCAGCGGTCTTTTTTTCCATGCTGTCCGCTGTTCTGTCGAGGGAAAAAGCAAATGGCGTTGGTTTCTGCCAATTTGTTTTATATTGGCGCTGTTACTCGAATTAAACTCTTGCAGACCTCATTTGTTCCGGTCGAATACACCTCTTATTCGGACTGAAGCCTTTCTCGCTTTTCTCGTTCTGTCCGAATATACTTCTTATTCGGACTAAAGCCTTTCTCGCTTTTCCCGTTCTGTCCGAATATACCTCTTATTCGGACTAAAGCCTTTCTCGCTTTTCCCGTTCTGTCCGAATATACCTCTTATTCGGAC
>NZ_VTQX01000012.1:104502-106583 GCF_008764295.1 Bacillus methanolicus
GGACTAAAGCCTTTCTCGCTTTTCCCGTTCTGTCCGAATATAATTTCAACTCCAGATCATACATTTTTAAAACAGATAATGCGGAAACAAGCAATTGTAAACGCAAATATCTATCAATGAATTTGAATACAACCAAATACAAAAAAATAAAAAGCAATAGTGTAGAAAAAAATGTTGTCATTATATTCTCCTAAGTCTCAAGATGCACACAAGGTATTATTAACACAAAACGGAATCGATCTTTGTCCTTCCATATTTTCGAGGTTTATAAACAACAAGACCAATTAGAAATAAATTCATATGGGATTATGATACTTTTCATCTACAATAAGTGTAACGTATTTATATACTATAAATTAGTCTTAAAAAGATGGCCTTTTTCCCAAGTTCCAATGATGATGTGCTTATCTTTATTACAAAACTCAGCAAAACATGCATAAGGAAATGTCTCCTCATATATTAATTCTAATGTAGCAAAATCTAAGATCAGAACTTTGTTACTATATGTGACAATAATAAAATCACCATTTTCCGATAGGCTTATATAACTTAAGTAATCAAGCTCTTCTTTTGAAAAAAGTTTGGACACATCTACTTGTTTTATGACGTAACGAAAGCCTGAGTCAATCATTAATAAAGCATCATTGCACAACAACAAATACTTATCCATGTCATGATTATAGACGATGGCATCCCACTTAAAACGATTAAGGTTATTTTCTATTTCAATGAGGTAATTTTCGTTCCGTTCTTTTATCTTTATTAATTTATTTTCAAGAAACCCTGTGTTTACATCATAATAATCTAAAGTAAAAAAATGCACTCCAGCTTTTGTAACCAACTGGTTAAATTTTATAGCATGATCTTTGAACGTAAAGTCTGTCAGTGCTTTTTTCTTCCCGTTAATCATATTTATTGAGACTATTTGTTGGTTGCCGTTGATTTTTACAACATCGAGTATCGTGTGATGATCCTTTGTCAGACTAAATTCGGTTTCTAACTGTTGCATAGATTTGGTTGTTTTTAGCTTTTTTAATAATTGATAATCTTTTGTACTATACACTCCAATAGTACCGGTTGTCCCCTTTATTAAGAAGTAATTATCATCTTTTGTAAATTTGATTACCGCTGGATGAGAAAACTTTAATTCCACCATGGTTTCAAAAGTATTCATATCATGTATAAAAACTTTCGTAGAGGAACTTCGAGCAACTAAACGTTTGTTATGTGAGATGGTTAGACGATATGATTTTCTAAATTCATGAATGGGATATAATTGAAGCATCATTAAACCTCCAAAAAGGAGTGTAGCACCTGATAACCACATTTAATCGTTTCCAAAAGCGGATATGACTTTAAATTGCATCATGAGTTGTAATAGTGTAGCAAACTAATGAACTCCATACGCAGCAGGAATAGCAAAAGCCGGGATCGACATTCATCAGTGGATAATTATTTGCAGAATTATAGTATCTCTCCCTTAATTATCAAAAATATACTCGTAAAGTGTAGTAAAAACCTTTACACCCATTTCACATTAAATATTTATGGAACATTTTTTTGGGGTGTTCAGACAGCTCATTTATATCTTTTGTGTGATGTAGTTTTCCCGAAACTTTATTGTAAATATAAAATCCTTCTTCCCCTTTAAAGAAACAAGAAAAAACAAATTCCTTATATTGAGTAATTTCTGAATCAATTTCTCTTTCACCTTTAAACAACTTAACTTTTTTTACAAGTAAATTTTCACCATATTCATCTGTTTCGACTATCATTTTATATGACTTACCTATATTAATTAATTGATTGTTTTTAAAGTCCTTGTTTCTCTTATCAAGCCTAATAAACGCAAGAAATACTATAAAATAGATAGTTAACCCTAGAAATCCGATCACTTTTAACATCTCTTTACCATCCTAAAATTTTTATTTACATCTTTGCTTGCTAAAATTATCACTTGAAAATGTATTCAATAATCCAAAATTTTCAAACAACCGTCAATATTAAAATTAAGTCTTTGGATTGTCAACACTAAACTAGACAGTTTTCTTAAGGTGTGTAAGTTTGTATTCCACTGGACT
>NZ_VTQX01000050.1 GCF_008764295.1 Bacillus methanolicus
TCAGACTGTAGACAAACTCGATGAAAATCGAGTTTTCCTACAGTCTTTTTTGTTTTAGAATAAAGGTAGAAACAATACTTGGAGTGATGAAGATGCTTTCGAAACATAATTCCATTCAACGTGATCAAGTAGAAATGGTCGCTTTAGACCAGTTGGTGCCTGAAAATCATTTAGTCCGAAAAATGGAGGCAGCGATTGATTTCTCCTTCATTTATGATTTGGTGAAAGATACATACTCTGAAGTCGGCCGCCCAAGTATTGATCCTGTTATTTTAATTAAATTAACCTTTATTCAATATACTTTTGGTATTCGCTCAATGCGTCAAACGATTGAAGAATTAAAAACGAACATGGCTTATCGCTGGTTTCTAGGCTATGGTTTCTATGACAAAGTCCCTCATTTCTCTACCTTTGGTAAGAACTATGAACGTCGCTTTAAAGATACCGATTTATTTGAACAGATTTTCTATCGAATTCTAAAAACAGCGGCTGAAAAGAAATTGATTAGTGCAGAACACGTTTTTATCGACTCCACTCATGTGAAAGCGAGTGCGAATAAACATAAATTCGAGAAAAAAGTGGTTCGGAAAGAAACCCGTGCTTATCAAGAACAACTTCAAGAAGAAATCAACCAAGACCGTGAAGATCATGGAAAAAAACCGTTCCCGCCAGATAAGTTTGAAAAAGAAGAATCAAAGGAAATAAAAGAAAGTACCACGGATCCTGAGAGTGGCTACTATGTGAAAGACGAACGCACTAAGCAGTTCGCCTATTCTTTTCATGCGGCTTCTGACCGTAATGGATTTGTTCTGGGAAGTATTGTGACACCAGGAAACACTCATGATAGCGTAATCCTAGAGCCATTAGTAGAACAAGTGATTGAGAAAGTGGAAAAACCTGAAGCTGTTGCGGCAGACGCAGCTTATAAAACACCTGCCATCACGAAATACTTAATCGAGAACGAAATGACACCAGCGTTACCTTATACACGACCACGTACAAAAGAAGGTTTTTTCCGAAAACACGAATACGTATATGATGAACACTATGATTGTTACATATGTCCAGCCGGGGAGATTTTACCTTACTCGACCACGACGAAAGAGGGATATCGTGAGTACAAATCACCTAAGCAGATTTGTGCCACTTGTCCATTTTTGTCACAGTGTACACAGAGTAAGGAACACCAAAAAGTGGTGACACGCCATATCTGGCAAGAGTATGTGGAGGAAGCCGATCATCTTCGTCATCACAAAGATGTAAAACCTATATATGCAAAGCGAAAAGAAACAATTGAACGAGTATTCGCTGATGCAAAAGAAATGCATGGTATGCGTTGGACAACGTTAAGGGGACTTAAAAAATTGTCGATGCAGGCGATGCTTACTTTCGCTGCCATGAATTTGAAGAAGATGGCCAACTGGATATGGCGAGGTCCAGAAATGGCCTAGTAGATGAGATTAAGAAGAGGTCAAAATACCTCAAAATAGGGAAAAACTTAAGAAAATCATTAAAAGGGGTTCGGAATGTGACCATTCCGAACCCCTTTTGTCGACAAACTGA
>NZ_VTQX01000051.1 GCF_008764295.1 Bacillus methanolicus
CTCAACTTTCGCACCTTGAAAATCGACCTTGTTTTAGGTCTATTAAAGCTTTAAGAACAATCAACTTTGTTCCTTGACTATTGCCTTTAAACAAGAAAAGGCACCTGCTTCTTTGGTATAGTGGAATTGTCGAGAAACCATTACCACAAAGAAGAGGTGCCTTCTCTATGATAAAGGAACAACACTCAAATGAACAACTACCAAATGAACTTTCTTCTGTATTCTCTGAATTACAAGTATCGAAACACCTGCGTCAAGCGGGGATTCGAAAAAGCTTTGGATTTTCATGTGCCTATTTGTTTCAACTTGTTTTCTGTCTAATCTTTCATCAAAAAAACTGGTTTGCCCTTGTCACATCTAAGAAGAATGATTGTTTTCCAAGCAAAGATACTGTCTATCGCTTTTTAAATCATTCCAAGTTTGCTTGGAGGAAATTCCTTTTACACTTTAGTGCGGCTACCATTCAAAAAGTCAGCGTGCTTACATCAAAGGACCGTCCCAAAGTGTTTATTATTGATGACTCTACGTTTGATCGTAATCGTAGTAAAAATGTTGAATTACTTGCCCGTTGTTTTGATCACGCTTCTTTGAAAATGCGATTTTATAAAGGGTTTCGAATGCTTACATTAGGCTGGTCAGACGGGCATACGTTCATGCCGATTGACTTCTCTTTACTCAGCTCAAAAACGTCTTCCATTAACGGAATCAATGAAAATGTTGATAAGCGGTGTTCTGGTTATAAACGCCGTACAGAAGCGCTACAGTCTGCACCTGACCAAATTCCAGCGATGATTGAACGAGCGTTATCGAAGGGAATTGAAGCTTCTTACGTATTAATGGACACATGGTTCACGCAACAACCTCTTATTAAAGCTGTCGTTGAACAAGGGCTTGATGTGATAGGGATGGTGAAAAATGCCAAACAGCGCTACAACGTGAATGGACAAATGCTTTCGTTAAAACAACTCTATCGATCTGCGTCGCCACTTCAAGGAAAGAAAGGGCTTCTTCGTTCTATCACAACCACAATGACAAATGGCGTACCAGTTAAAGTCGTGTTCGTTCAAAACCGTAATAAAAAGAGGGAATGGCTTGCCATTCTAAGCACCGATTGTACGCTTTCGGAACAAGAAATCGTACGTATTTACGGCATCCGTTGGGATATCGAAGTGTTCTTCAAAACAACGAAGTCACTTCTTCGCTTACAAAAAGAGTTCCAAGGGCGCTCGTATGACTTACTTATTAGTCATACAACGATCGTCTTTACTAGATATATCGTTCTCTCGTGGCAAAATCGTTGCCACACAGATGAACGTACATTAGGTGGTTTATTTTATGACCTTTGTGATGAAGTGAATGAACTCGATTGGGCTGTCGCATTGCAGCAATTAATCGAGCTTCTTCAAGATGTCTTGAAGAAAACGAATAAACAAACACAGCAATTACTTAAAAATCAACTATCACAATGGGTTACAGGTTTACCCGGTTATATTAGGGCTTACCTGCCTGATTTGGTCTGCGAAAGTTGAG
>NZ_VTQX01000052.1 GCF_008764295.1 Bacillus methanolicus
GGTACCGACCCCCAGAAGTTAGAGTAATAAATCTAACTTCTGGGGGTATTATTATGGCCAAATATAGTGAGGAATTTAAAATAAAGATTGTTACCGAATATTTGAATGGAAATCTTGGATACAAACGATTGGCTAGAAAATATAACTTGCCGTCTGTGACACCTTTAAAAAATTGGGTAAAAGCATATAAAACTCAAGGTATGGAGGGGTTAAAAAGACGAAAAGGTAAGGAAGCATACTCTATTCAATTTAAACTGGATACGATACAATTTATGAAAAAGACAGGCGCTTCTTATCTGGAAACTGCTAATCAATTTAAATTAAACAATCCTTCTTTAATTAATCGCTGGATGAAAGAGTTTAATGAACAAGGAGTAGAAGGCCTAAAACCAAAACCAAAGGGGAGACCTTCTATGTCTAAGAAACCTAACACCAATAAACAAACAAAAAAGGAAGAAAATAAGTTAACACGTGAAGCAGAGTTAGAACGTGAGAATGAACTATTGAGATTAGAAATTGCTTACTTAAAAAAGCTGAGAGCTTTTCGGGAAAATCCGAATGTCTTTCCCGAAAAGCACAAGCAAAATTGGCATTCGAACTCAAAGAAGAAGGATTCCGATTAAAGGATATTTTCCTTGTTGTGAGCATTCCTGAAGCAACCTATCATTATCATGTAAAAAATTTAGGGAAAGAAGATCCGGACTCGGAACCAAAAGAACTCATCACTCAACTATTTAAGAAGTTTCATGAACGCTATGGTTATAAACGAATCACAAAGGAATTAAAGAAATTAGGATATTGTGTTAATCATAAAAAAGTGTATCGACTTATGCGGGAACTAGGATTAAAATGTGTAAAATTCATGCGGAAATCTCGGAAATATAATTCCTATAAGGGGAAGGTTGGTAAAGTAGCGAAAAACCGTCTATCCCGTCGTTTTAATACACCTATTCCTCTTCAAAAATTAGTAACTGATATTACAGAATTCAAATGTCTAGGAGAAGAGAAGTTGTATTTAAGCCCTATCCTTGACCTTTATAATGGAGAAATTACTTCTTTTGGAATCAATAAACGACCAACATTAGATCTTGTGATGGAACCTTTAGAAGAAACGATTGAGATTATAAAGAATCACGCAACCTACCGTACTATCATTCATTCGGATCAAGGATGGCATTATCAGCACAACCAATGGGTGAAAAAGTTAAAGAAAAATAAAGTATTCCAAAGCATGTCACGTAAGGCAACCTGCGCAGACAATGCGTCAATGGAGAATTTCTTTAGCATTTTAAAGCAAGAGATGTATTACGGGGAAAAACTAGTAAGCTATGAAGATTTAAAAAGAAAAATAGAAGATTATATTTACTGGTATAACAATATACGATCAAAAGAAAA
>NZ_VTQX01000053.1 GCF_008764295.1 Bacillus methanolicus
TGGATTGTCAACACTAAACTAGACAGTTTTCTTAAGGTGTGTAAGTTTGTATTCCACTGGACTTAAATAATCTAAAGTACCATGGATACGTAGGTGGTTAAACCAGTGTACATAGTCTGTAAACTCTCTGTGTAACTCTTCTAAGCTATCAAAATTTTGTTTCCTTACAAACTCTGTTTTAATGATTTTGAATGTTGCTTCTGCTACTGCATTATCATATGGACAACCCTTCAAACTTAGAGATCGCTTGATTTTAAACGTTTCTAGCGCCTCATCAATGACCTGGTTCTTAAACTCTCTTCCTCGGTCAGTATGGAACATTTGAATCGTATGCAAATTACCTTTAATTGACGATAGAGCCCGATAAACTAGTAGAGCATCTTTGTTCTCACCTGTGCTAAAGCCAACGATTTCCCGATTATAGAGATCAACAAATACACATATGTAATGCCACTTTTTACCGACCCTTACATACGTTAGGTCACTGACCACGACAGCCAGCTCTTCCTCTTGTATGAATTCACGATTTAACTCATTCGCTTGATTACTTTCATTTGGTTTATCCTTATGTGGTTTGAATTGAGCCACAGTATAAGCTGAAACAAGCCCTTGTTCGTTCATGATTCTACCGATACGACGACGAGAAACCAATTTCCCTCGTTTCTTAAGCTCATGTTTTATCTTTCTCGTACCATAATTTTGGCGGCTTTGATGAAAAATTTCAATGATATCCGAAGTTAGATCATCTTCATTCTTTCGTTCTTTTGCTTCATAATAATACGTACTTCTTGAGAGTTGTAGGACTTTGCACATTGCTGATATCGAGTATTTGTGCTGGTTGTTCTTAATCACATTTACTTTCGTCCTAGTATCAGCGCGGCTTGCTTTAAAATATCATTCTCCATCTCTAATTGCTTATTACGTTTCCTAAGTTCCTGCAGCTCTTTCTGTTCGGGGCTGAGGTTATCCTTTTCTTTAAAGGAACCAGAGGACTTACTTTGATTAATCCACTTATCAAGTGAAGAAGGGGTTAATTCGTATTCACGGATAATGTCTTTGCGAGGCTTTCCATTCTGATATAGCTGCACGATCTGTTGTTTAAATTCTTCGGTAAATGTTCGACGTACTTTTCTTGTCATGTAGATTCTCCTCATAACTGATTAGTATAGTTCATTCTACTTGACCTTAAAATTTCTGTCTAACTAAGTGTAGCCGATCCA
>NZ_VTQX01000054.1 GCF_008764295.1 Bacillus methanolicus
CGGTTTTGAATGAGTTTTCCTTTTTCTGAGCTAATAAGGTGCTCGGCAATTACCTCACCATTTACTTTTCTGCGAATGACGAGCGTCTTTTGCTCTTCGCCTGTCGTTTCAATCCATACAAGATTCTCACTCCTTGTTTGATAAGTCCCTAGTGGGACGGAATAACGGTTTGACTTATAACGGATCGTGTTGTCCTTGCTTACACTTCTTGTTATACTTTGGTTATGGGTACTTTCATATGAAAGTAGTGAAGAGACTCGCTGTAAGTGTTGCTTTTCGAGGAGAAACACTTCTGCTGGTCTTTTTTTTGTGGTCTGGTGAACCTGATGGTTTCCAGTACGTTCGAGCCACTGCAATGCTCGATCATTCCAATCTTCTATTTCACTAAACACCCGACTGTCAGCGAAATTCCCTTTTATGTATTTCACTACATTTTCAATCATGCCTTTAGATTCTGGATCAGCTCTTCTACACAAATGAATATTGAATTTACGCTCATTTACATAGCTTTGAAATTCAGCTGTTAAAAGCAGCTGGCCAGCATTTTCACTCACTGTGATTAAGTGATCCTGATCATAGACGATTTCTTCTGTTCGTCCTCCGTAGAACTGAAATGCATGTTCATGACACCTGATCGCATCTCTTGTAGTAAATGGACGTGCCTGCCATTCCATATATTTATGTCTGGAGTGAGCGAGTACAAAGGCAATAAAGTACAGTTTGATTTCTTTGTTGTCTGCCGTCTTCTGTTTGGTTTCACCCCAGTCTACCTGAAGTTGTTTACCCATTGGTTGTTCAGGAACTGCTTCGTATTGACGTACAATGACCTTTTTCTCAATCTGATAGACTTCGCGAATCTCTTTCACATAAGACCTCACCGTACTTCCACCGACCGATAGGTCTGGATATCTCTCCAAAAGCCAATCATGAATTTGAGCACTACTCAGGTGAGGATACTCTTCTAGCCATGCAAGTATCCAGTCTTTATAGGAATCTAGTTTTTTCTTCTTTCCCGAAGGCTGTTCAGTGTAAGCTTTTGCCTCATCAAACGTCATTTCTAAATACTTATAGACAGTTGGTCTTGAGATCTTAAGCTCCTTAGCGATTTGTGTTACTTTAAATTTTCTTTTACTTAGTTCATGAATCT
>NZ_VTQX01000055.1 GCF_008764295.1 Bacillus methanolicus
GAATCATCTTCTAGTTGCTTAATCTCTTTTTTTATTGTGTCCTTGACATAGGTGCCAGTTTAATGTGTCCATGCTACTTTTATATTTAGGAGGTGTGGGTTGTTTGAGTTTTGTAACTGTGGGAAAGTGAAATGTGAGCCATGCCTGCCAAGTAAGATTATAAAATATCGATTTGAACAAGTAATGCAAGAAGTAATTGCAGTAATAATTGAATTGATATTGCTACATCAGTATCAGTTGTTGTTACTTCAATATCACGAGAATTTTCGATGCAGATTGTTTGACGGTTTACTTGTTGCATTGAAGAGAACTGGAGTAAGTCTTGTGTTACTGCTTCTGCTTGCTCACTATCTGCAATCGTGATGTTAATTACAATCGCAATCGCAATTTGGATAGCCACTTGTAGAGAAACTGCTACTTGAGTATCAGTTGTTGTAACTTTAATATCGCAGCTGTCTTTAATAATAATTTTTTCGTTAGATCTTTGTTCAATATCAGAAATCTGGTCGAAATTTTGGAGAACTTGATTATCATCATAATTTGAAGATGGGAAATGGCTAGTTGGATCAAGTGCGTTCCACTTTTTGAAATCTCCTCCTACTCCACATTGGCAAGTGTCATAGCCGCATTTATTACATGATTTTTTATGGTATCTGTGATCGTATCTGTCATCTCGCACATCGCGTGCATATTCTGTTCTTTCACCTAACATTTATATCTCTCCTTTACCTTTTAATTTTTCTTTCTTAATCTGTCCCTTAAAGTTGTTCGGGTTTTCTTTGGTTTTTCGCCTTTTGCCTGGACAGTATTTTCATTTGTTTCTTTCGTCTTGTTTACGAATTCATTTACTTGTTTTTCTAGGTCCTGATAAAGTTTTCTAATATGCTCTTTTTCATCATCCGAAAGCTCCCTTAACTTAAGGTCTTCCTTATTCTTCTTGAACACGTCTTTAACGTGTAATCCAAGAAGTGATTTAGAAAGTTCTTGCAAATTTTGATTCATATCTCCCAACCATCTCACCCCCTTGAGCACTTAATAGTCTCTCGGAAATTAATTTTCCGCATTAGCTCTAGTCTTACGACTAGGGCTTTTTATCG
>NZ_VTQX01000056.1 GCF_008764295.1 Bacillus methanolicus
ACCCCTTCTGAGGTGATCGAGAGACAGGAAGCAAGAATTAAGCTACTCGAGGGGCAGGTAGAGCTATTAAAAAAGCTAGAAGTGACAGAAAGGAGGCTGCTAAACGCAAGAGAAAATCTAGAACCGAGTAAAGTATATCAGTTGATTTATGAGACCATTGACAAGAATCGTTTTAAAGGAATGACCTCGTATTTTTGTCAGCTATTAGATGTATCCCGTTCGGGCTATTATAGCTACTTAAAGGCATCCAGCAGCCGAGAAGCAAGAGAACGATTAGACCAAGAGGCAAAAAAGATTATATTAAAGGCATTTAATCATCGAGGATATAAGAAAGGGTCACGTTCTATAAAAATGATACTAGAAAAGGACTATGGTATTATCTATAGTCGTAAAAAGATACAGAGAATCATGAGGAAATATGGCATTGTCTGCCCACATAGAAGACCGAATCCTTATAAAAAGATTGCTAAAGCAACTAAGGAGCATCAGGTCGTTCCAAATAAATTAAACAGAGAGTTCAAGCAAGGCGTTCCAGGAAAAGTATTATTAACGGATATTACTTATTTGCCATATAACGGGAATTGTATGGCTTATTTGTCGACCGTAAAAGATGCCTCCACTAACGAAATCTTAGCTTATCATGTTTCCGATCGGGTTACTTTAGACATCGCAACTAAGACTATACAGAAATTAATGAACAACAAGAAAGTGACTCTACATCCAGAAGCCTTCATCCATTCCGATCAAGGAAGTCATTACACTAGTCCAAGATATCAAAAGTTATTAAATAAGTATGGTCTTGGACAATCTATGTCTCGCAGAGGAAACTGTTGGGATAATGCTCCTCAAGAGTCATTCTTTGGGCATCTAAAAGATGATGTTGATTATAAATCGGCTAAAACGTTGAAAGAATTGAAGGCAAAAATAAATCATTATATGGTTTACTATAACAATTATCGATATCAGTGGAATCTAAAAAAGATGACCCCTATCCAATATAGGAATCACCTTCTAGTTGCTTAAGCTCTTTTCTATAGTGTCCTTGACATAGGTGCCAGTTTA
>NZ_VTQX01000057.1 GCF_008764295.1 Bacillus methanolicus
ATTTGGCCATAATAATACCCCCAGAAGTTAGATTTATTACTCTAACTTCTGGGGGTCGGTACCTTTCTGGGCTTTACTTCTTATATGAACGTTTTTGTTACGGTAATTATATAAAAAAGTCTATTTTATAAAAATTATTTTATTCCATAATCGGGCCAGATTCTTGAACAAGAGAAGGAAATATTAGAATGTGAATCGAATCTCCTTAAGGGACTTTATTGAATAAGGATCTTAAAAATTGGATATTTATATTAAAATCGATATAAGGTTTAAGAATGACATTAGAACAGAATTTAAAACAATAAAATTTTTTGGTGGTGCCATTTGGTTATGAGGTTAGTTGTAATAGGTGGAGGTTTTGTAAAACATTTTGACAATTTTCATATAAATAAGAGGATTGTAGAATTGGTCGGTAAAGTAAATCCTAAGGTTCTATTCATACCTACAGCAAGTAACGATGATGAAGGTTATATAAAAGAGTTTAAAGACACGTTTGAGAAACAATTGAGTTGTCAAGTTGAAGTACTACGTTGTATAAATGAAAATCCAAATGAAAGTCAAATAATCGAGTTATTCAGATCCTCTGATCTTATGTACCTCGGTGGTGGTAACTACGTTAATATGATGAAGCATTGGAAAAAGTACAAAATCGACCATAAGTTAGAAGAAGCACTCAATTCCGGAACTTTAATTGCGGGTATTAGTGCAGGTGCTATCTGTTGGTTTAAGAGTGGAATTCGTTCAAATTATGAAGGAGAAGGATACATAGAAAGTTCTGGGTGGCAAATTATTAATAAAATTTTTTGTCCTCACTATAATCAAAGAGATAGAGCTGAGGCTTTGCATTCAATTTTATTAAATGGTAATAGAACTGAGGATACAATCGCTTTAGAAGACGACAGTGCTTTGTATTTTAGGGTTTGTCAAGAAAAGTGTGTAAGTTATTCTAGATACTTCTTTACACGATTCTTCAGGTG
>NZ_VTQX01000058.1 GCF_008764295.1 Bacillus methanolicus
CAATCAAAGCTATAGCTGACAAGACTGGCTTTGATCCAAAGACAATTCGTAAATACACTAGAAAAGATCAATTACCTAATAAGAAGGCTAGTAAGAAAAGACCTAGTAAACTGGACCCTTTTAAATCGTATATCTTAGAACGTTTAAAGGAAGGTACGACAAATTGTGAAGTGTTATTTGAGGAGATACAAGCTCTAGGTTACGAAGGGAAAATGACGATTCTACGAGAGTTCGTTAAGCCACATCGTCAGAATCCGAAAAAACAAGCAACCTTACGGTTTGAAACTCCTCCTGGTAAACAAGCTCAAATGGACTGGGGATATGTAGGAAAATACCTTGTCGATGGGGTAGAAAAAGAGATTTATGCCTTTGTCATGGTGCTAGGGTATTCTCGTCTGAAGTACATAGAATTTTCAACGAGTATGGATTTAGAAACCTTAATGAAATGCCATATGAACGCTTTTGCTTACTTTAACGGGGTTCCACAACAGATTCTTTATGACAATATGAAAACAGCTGTTATTAAACATTCACCTGTAGAGATTCGTTTTAATCAAAAGTTTGAAGACTTCTTAGCGTACTACGGAGTGGTACCGAAGGCATGTAAACCCAACCGACCACAAACAAAAGGGAAAGTAGAAAATGTTGTTGGTTATTTAAAGAAGAATTTTATGCAGCGTAAACATGAGCCCACACTTCAAGCTCTTAATGAAGATGTTCGCAAATGGTTAGATAAAACAGCTAACCTAAAACCAAATGCCACGACAAATGAATCACCAATTAAACGATTTGAAGTCGAAGAAAAGTATTTACAATCGAGTCATAAGAAGGCTGCTTTTCCTGTAGTGAAGTGGGAAATACGAGAGGTTAGTAGAGATTCGTTTATCTCTTACCGAGGAAAGCGTTATTCTGTTCCATTCCGCTTTGTTGGTCAAAATGTAAAAGTGAAAGAAACGCTTG
>NZ_VTQX01000059.1 GCF_008764295.1 Bacillus methanolicus
TTATAGAAAAGAAAACCCTGGGCTATGCCTAGGGTTCCAAAAAGCTTACAGCGTGGTATTAAAAAAACTTCCTCATGGTGCTAAAATATTTTTGGTTCGCCAACCGAAAATAAATAGCCAGGAGGAAGTCCTTATGTCAAAAGACAATAATAGTTTAGCACACACAACTTGGAATTGTAAGTATCACATAGTATTTGCGCCAAAATATAGAAGACAAGTTATTTACGGGAAAATAAAGAAAGATATTGGACAAATCTTGCGTACTTTGTGTGAGAGGAAAGGTGTGGAGATAATAGAAGCGACAGCGTGTAAGGATCATATACATATGTTAGTGAGTATCCCGCCAAAATTAAGTGTATCAGCATTCGTAGGATATCTAAAAGGAAAAAGTAGCTTGATGATATTCGATCGACATGCGCAACTGAAATATAAGTATGGAAATCGAAAATTTTGGTGTACAGGATATTATGTGGATACGGTAGGGAGAAATAAGAAGGTAATAGAAGAATATATACGTAATCAAATACAAGATGATATAGTCGCAGAACAATTAACGATGATGGAATATATCGATCCATTCACAGGAGAAGAAGTGAAGAAAAAGAAAAGGAAAAATTAAGGGGAGAAGGCCTTTGAGGTCTGGCCAGTAGAAGTAGTACAATTGGCGAACCTTTCAGTAGCCCTTTAGGGTTTGGTCAGTAACAAAGGCTTTCAGCCGCAGAGAAAACCACCCGTTCTCACGGGTGGTACTTATT
>NZ_VTQX01000013.1 GCF_008764295.1 Bacillus methanolicus
TGGTCAGTAACAAAGGCTTTCAGCCGCAGAGAAAACCACCCGTTCTCACGGGTGGTACTTATTTGATTAAATATATATTTTTTATCTACTGATCAATAAACAATTCTCAAGTAAACGGTCCAAGATATACTCATTTATAGGTTCAGACTTTATGAAACAAGCAATTGCATTAAGAGAGACTTTCTATTCCTTTTTTGCCCACTCCGGTCGCTGTAGGCTACAAAGAACCTCCAGCTCTTTTTCTCGTAAATTACAATACGAACTAACCGTATGTAAATCGTTATCGACATACCCTGGATGACACATGACTTCAATTGAATCGCTCTTACTTTCTTTGAGTCGTTCAAAAATATCTTTAGAGACTCCAGGACCATAAAAATCTAAGTACAGTTCATTTGTTAAAAGGATTTCCTTATGGTCAGATAAAGTGTCAACTTTTCTAACTGGTACCTGGAACTCATTTGCGAGTTTAACGACAACATCCTTAAGTGGTTCCCAGCTGTGGATATGATGGTGACTATCGATGTGATGAAGCTCAAGTCCTGTGTTTAAAAATGCTTCAATCTGCGTTCTCCATTCAAGCTCAACTTGTTCTACATTCGGTGCCTCAGAATGTGCATACGTATTACGATATTTGAAAAATCCATCTTTGTTTATTAAGTCAGGAACCTCTGTACTTAATGGCTTTCCCCAAGTGAGTACAAGGTGGATTCCTACCTTCAAAGAAGGAGTTTTTTTCGCAGCAAGAACGGCATGCTCAACTGCCAAGCCATTCATCATTAACGTCGCGGAATCGACAACACCATCTATATGGCTTTTGATGATGCCGTCATTGATTCCTTTTGTTAAACCAAAATCGTCTGCATTAAATAATACTCTCATTTATAATCCCCCCATTTTTGTGGAACCAAATTTGAACAAACGATTTTTGGCTCATTTCGTGTCTAGCTTGGTTTCACATGCCCTTTTCGTATAACTGAAAGGGCAGAGAGGAAATGAACCAAAAATTAATACCAACATAGAACAAAGGCTAAAAGATAATTTAATCTTGAGGGTAGAAACGCTCAATCACAAAGTTTGTTTTATCTCCTCGAAAATAGGAGCGTGAATATTCAACTTTCTCGCCTTTTTCATTTTCTGCAATGGTTTCAATGTAAAAACACGGAGAATCAGGCTGGCATTTTAAATGAGCACAAGTTCGTTCGTCGGCAAGTGTGATTTCCATTTGCTCTGTTGTTTTTGCAATGTGAACGCCGAATACATCTTTAAAAGCGCCATATAACGAAGTTTCAGCATGCTCTTTCGTGATTCCTGGTGCTACCGTCCATGGAATATAGGCAATTTCAAACTGTGTTGGTTCTCCATCAACCTTCCTCACTCTTTCAATTCGCTGAATCGGATCATTTAGTTCTATCTCCAACTTGTTCAAAAGTAACTCATTTGCCGGTATTACATTGATAGTAACGAGTGTGATTTCAGCTTTCTTTCCTTGTACAGCGACTTGATCTTTGTATTTTTTAAAGGTATGTGACAATGTTTGACTAACTTTTTGATCAGCAACATAGGTACCTTTTCCTTGATGTCGTTCTAGATAGCCTTCTAATGTCAGTTGATTAAGGGCAGTTCGTACAGTGGTTCTACTCACGTTAAATTCTTCGCACAATTCAAGTTCTGTAGGGATTTGTTCTCCCTTCTTATATTTTTCCGATTTTATTCGATCAAGCAGTTCATCTTTTATGTAGGCGTGTAATGACTGATTTTTATCCATATGGTAAACCCCTTCAAGTATTCTATGGTTTGAGTTTACAAGATAATACAATTGTTCGCAATTGTTAATACAAATTTTAAATTTGTATTATTTGTATGAATATCATTATTACGCAAATAAGCTTTTTTATCGCCTCTTTTTATGTTTATATGTAACGACAATATGTGATAAGATATAACAAATTTTATTTTTTAGAAATAGGTTATATACAAATTTTATATTGTATGATATATTTTTGTAAAGGTCATATGTCTAAAAATTCACTCAACATTAAATTAAGTCAATTACAGATAAGGAGCTCGTCATTATGTCTCTAAAATTAGTGGTTGTTGGTGGAGGTTCGAGCTATACACCAGAAATAATAGAAGGGATTATCCGCCGTCATGAAACATTTCCTGTTAGCGAAATCGTTCTAGTTGATATAGAAACGGGAAAGAAAAAACTTGAGGTCGTCGGGAATTTAGCATTGAGAATGATTGAGAAGTCGGCTAAACCGATTCAATTGTCATGGACATTAAATCAAAAAGAAGCGCTTGAAAATGCCGATTTTGTCTCAACTCAAATCCGTGTAGGTGGATTGGAGGCGAGAGCGAAGGACGAACGAATTCCCTTAAGTCATGGCTTTATCGGACAAGAAACAAATGGAGCAGGAGGCATATTTAAAGCATTCCGTACAATTCCAGTCTTAATGGAGCTTGCGCAAAATGTCCATACCATTTGTCCAGAAGCTTGGATCATTAATTTTACAAACCCTGCCGGAATTGTAACAGAAGCTTTGTTAAAGCATTCTCCTCATAAGAAGGTTATTGGGGTTTGTAATATCCCGTATAATATGCGGCATTCAACAGCGGAAATTTTGGACTCCTCACCACAAGACGTTCAAATCGAATTTGTGGGCATGAATCATTTTGTGTTTGGAAAAAAAGTCCTTGTAGAAGGAATTGATCGGACAGAAGAGATGTTGAAGAAAATTTGCCATGCTGATTTTGGTTATTCTCCAGCGAATATTGTCAATCTTGGTTGGACTAAAACATTTATCGAATCATTAAAGATGCTTCCAAATCCTTATCATCAATATTATTTTCAAACAAAAGAGGTTTTAGAAAAGGATATAAACGCATTTAAAGAACATGGAACAAGAGCAGAAACAGTGCAAAAGCTAGAAGAATCGCTGTTGAATTTATATAGTGATCCAAACTTACGGGATAAGCCGAAGGAGCTTGAAAAAAGAGGCGGTGCTTTTTATAGCGATGTGGCATGTAGCTTAATGGAATCCATTTACAACAATCGAGGTGACGTTCAGACTGTGAATACGTTCAATCAGGGATCCATACCAGAGTTACCGCCTGATGCAGTAATAGAAGTAAATAGTGTCATCACTAGAGAGGGTCCTAAACCTCTTGCAATTGGAACTTTGCCCCCTGCTATTAAAGGGATTATCCATCATATGAAAGCTTTTGAAGAACAGGTGATTTGCGCAGCTTTGTCAGGCGATTATCATGAAGCGTATGTTGCGTTAGTGATGAATCCATTAGTTTCAGACGAAAAAATGGCAAAAGTGCTCCTTGATGAACTATTGGATGCCCACAAGCCTTTTTTACCACAATTTCAATAGAAAAAAAGATTATATAATTCCAAGCTTTATAGACTTTCCAATCCTTCACTTATGAAGGGTTTCCTTTCAAAGATTTTTGTAAGCGGTTTAATTATTGGATTTCGTACATTTGAACTGATTAAGGGCCTTTTGGCAACTTGAAGGGGGAGATGCGATGAATCATAAAATAAGCATTATGTAAATGAACATCTCTGCTTTTACACCGTATATGGAGTGAACCTGATTTTTAAAAATTCCTTATAGGGAGGTATTTTAATGCAATTTTTGATAGCATGGTTGGAAAAATATTTTCTACCACTTGCCGGCAAAATTGGGGGACAGAAGCATCTTATTGCTTTGAGGGATGCCTTTATTGGAACGCTCCCAGCCACGATGGCTGGTTCTGTTGCAGTAATGCTTAACGCTCTTTTAAGAGATTTGCCTCCACAATTCTTCGACGGTTATGATGGGAACAGTATACCAGTCATTAGAGAAATTATTGCGGTTAATGGTTATGTCTGGAATGGAACACTTGCGATTGCCGGTTTGATCTTTGTGTTTTCATGGGGATACAACATTGCCAAAGCTTATGGGGTCAATGAATTATCCGGAGGAATCGTTTCTACAGCCGCTTCCATTGCTGGGATTACCTTTTCCTTCTCCGGTGGAATTACCGGTTTGAATTTAGACGCGGCCACTGTGGAAGCAATAAACGCAGCAGGCTGGTCTGCGACTACTGAAGGGATAACTGCGGCAGGATGGGGCTGGCTTCCATTGAATAATTTGGATGCCAATTTTTTCTTTACGGCGATGATTATTGGCTTTATCGCTACGATGATCTATGTGAAATTGATGTTAAAGGATATTACCATTAAGTTGCCGGATTCTGTTCCACCGGCTATTTCGAAAGCCTTTGCCTCGATCATTCCGGCAACTGTAGCTTTGTATGTTGTTGCTATTTTCTATTTTGTATTCTCCAAGATCGTACCGGATATGACGTTTTTACAATGGCTGCAAAAAACAGTTGCACAACCGCTACTTGGATTATCTCAAGGCTTTGGAGCCGTTGTCCTTGTTGCCCTATTCGTGCAATTGTTCTGGTTCTTCGGAATCCATGGACCGAATGTGCTTGCGCCAATTTTAGAGGGAGTTTTCGGTGTAGCTCAATTGGAGAATGTAAACTTATTCCAACAAGGAGGAGTTGATTTAGTACTTTCTGAAGGATATATGTGGGTTCGCGGCTCCTTTGACGCTTACGCCTGGTATGGCGGTTCAGGCGGAACGATTGTTTTAATTATCGCACTTCTTCTTTTCTCGAAACGGAAGGATTATCGAACCGTTGCTAATTTATCTGTCGGACCAGGAATTTTCAACATTAATGAGCCAATCATGTTTGGATTGCCAATTGTATTGAATCCGTTAATGTTCATTCCATTCTTACTTACACCAGTTGTGTCGGTTTCAATTGGGTACTTTGCAACATTGTGGGGACTGGTTAATCCGGTATCTCAACAAGTGGTATGGGTTACTCCGCCATTCTTACTGTCTTTCTTGGCCACAGGGGCAGACTGGCGTGCTCCAATTGTTACATTGGTTGCGATGCTCGTATCATTTGCCATTTGGATCCCATTTGTCATTGCAGCAAACAAGATGGCTCCTGATGCAGGACAAGATGATAAAATTGTGACAGATTTGGGACATGATAACAAATCTGTATAAAAGTGAAAAAATAATAGTGAGGGGCTGCTTCCATAATGAAGTGGCATCCCTCTTTTCATCAATGAGGAAAGGAATAGAAAAATGATTGAAATCAGTACAGGTGTACATCAAGAAAAAATTATTGAACTATTAAACAATTATAACGAGGATGGGATTCAATTTACCTTTAATGAAAAAAAGGGGATCAACCTATATTTTTCCACAAACATAGAAGATTTGGAAAAGGCAGCAAGTGTTGCGAAGTCGGTTATTAAAAAACAACCTTGGGGCTCAGTGCTTTATTTCCGTTCTTCTCCTCTTTCGTAAAAAAATGTTCATTTTGTATTATAATGGAACAAAGAAATGTCAGTGTTCATAAATGAATAAATGAAGATTGCAGAAGAAAATGCTAGAGAAGTATTGCTATGAAAAACTGCGATTTTATAAAAAGGATGATTAACGTGGCGAAAAGAGGGCTATTTCTTCTTAGTATCGGTTGCCTCCTATTTTTATTTAGTGCAAATGCTAAAACGGGGGAGTATGAAATTTTTAATTTAACTACTGCACTCGTTTTAGTAATAGTCGGTGCAATTATGGCTGTAAAGGGAAAGAAGAGAAATAATACTCAAAAAGATTAGGTGAATCTGATGGAATTAGTGAAAAAAATGAATGTACCAGTAGAGTTTCTTTATGAGACGATTTTAAAATCGGTTTTATCAGATATCCATTCTCAAACGGGGAAAAAATTATCGGAAAAACAATTACAAGGGTTCGAATACGAAAAGACATTTTCAAAGCATGCAAAGGCTACCATTCGGATCGAAGAAATTATGAAAAATGAATTTTATCAGTATCGTACAACGAGTAATAAGCAAGATTTTTTAGTCACCTATAAGCTTCGTCCTTTAGAGAATGGTAGTTGCGAATTGCACTATATTGAAAAAATGGAGTCTTTTGGCTATCTTCAGAAATTAAATGATGTCCTTATCGGCATCATCTGGTCTCCGTTAAAAAAAAGAAGATTTAAAGAAATGCTTAACCAAATAGAAGCTACCCATGTAAAAGAGAGCACCGGGACGTGAATGGATATTTTTATAGCTTTTATAATGAGGCTGCTGTTTTATGGCTCATTTCTGCATAACTAATCGATGTCTGAAACAAAGTCTTCACACAGCCAAAAAACGTTTGTGCAACAATATTATCAATGCTTCTAGTTAAAGGAGAATGGCGGGAATTTAAGCTAAGTAAGATCGATAGGAGGAGAGAAACAATGAAAACGATTATGTTGGTTTGTTCAGCGGGAATGAGTACAAGTCTGTTAGTAACAAAAATGCAAAAGGCGGCAGAGTCTCAAAATATTGAAGCAGATATCTTTGCTGTTTCAGCTTCCGAAGTTGATGAGAATTTAGCTAAGAAAGACGTGGATGTTTTATTATTAGGACCACAAGTCCGTTATATGAAAGCTCAATTTGAAAAAAAGCTTCAGGATAAAAATATCCCAGTTGATTCAATTAATATGCAATATTATGGGATGATGAACGGTGAAAAGGTTCTAGAGGAAGCACTGAATTTAATAAAAAATAAATGAGACGATTTTTTTATGGGAAAGTTTAACCGTTTTCAAAAAATAAAGAACTATTGATATTCGTTTACAAGCTAAAATTTTGAAAATCCGTCGAGTGAACATGACCCTAGGGTTTGTACCTGACTTTAAGATATTAGAGTAATCTATCGCTTTTACATTGCAACTTGAAGGGTGTGTCAAGAAAATGGTCGATGAAACGTTAGAAATGATTGCTTTCCAGATTATTAGTAATGTCGGTTCAGCAAAAAGTATTGCCATGGAAGCTCTTTATGCAGCGAAGGAAGGGGATTTTGTTCTAGCTGAAGAAAAATTAGTGGAATCAAAAAAATATTTAGTTGAAGGACATAAAATTCACACTTCCTTAATTCAAAGAGAAGCTGCAGGAAACAAGGTTGAGTTTTCTATGCTTTTTATGCATGCTGAAGACCAATTAATGAGTACTGAAACGATTTCTGAATTAGTTAAAGAAATGATTGAAATGTATCAAAGGTTCGGTAAATAATGGTGACAGCTCTTATTGGAGATAATAACTTGATGTTTTACCGAAAAGTCGAGAAAAGGGACCTTCTCTTTTAAAGAGAGGTCTTTTTTTTGTGTTGTTTTTTTAAGGACCTATCTCGCTTAGTCCGTTTAGACCGAATAGGTTTCTTATTCGGACAGGAGCCTTTTCGTTTAGTTGGTTCAGTCGAAATCCCCCTTTTATTCGGACTGGAATAAAGAAGGAATGAAATGCAACAACGGTTCAGCTAAAAGAGTACGCTGTTCGACATCATTGGATGAGCAAAAAGTGGCTCAGATAATGGAATATAAGAGTAACATAAATTGAATATTCTAATATTTTAACAAGAATCACTCTTTCTCATGAATAATTCATTCCAACTTGGGAAATGAATAGATTTGGGAGGAGTGAAAAAATAGAATGTTACATTTTAAAAAATGGACAAGAAGAAGTCTGATGACAATCTTATTTTGTGCAGCAATATTGACAACATATCAGGGAATTTCTGGAGTCGAAGCTAGAGCTTTACCAACATATTTCAATAGTGAAGACGAGCATTATGAAGAAACAAGCTCTCATACAGAACATAAATTAAAGCCAATGGAGGTTGCATTTAAATTTCTTAAAAGAGTAACCAATCTTGATTTAAAAATCTCATCGAGTGAAAAGGTAGCAGGGACAGTGCCAACACTAGAGGAAGCAATCGATTGGACTCAGTATCCAAGTACAGAAGTAGTAGCTACTGGATACACAGCCGGATACGAATCGACAGGAAAAGGCCCCGATCATCCCCAGTTTGGAATTACGTATTCTGGCGTAAAAGTAACTCGTGATTTATATTCGACAGTTGCTGCTGATTTAAATGTGTTTCCAATTGGTACAATTCTTTTTATTCCTGGATACGGCTATGGGGTTGTTGCCGATAAAGGAGGAGCCATAAAGGGAAACAAGGTGGATTTGTACTACGAAACGGTAGAAGATGTTTACCGTGAGTGGGGGAAAAAGAAGGTTGAAGTTTATGTGATCGAAAAAGGAAAGGGAAAATTGACGGAGGAAGAATTAAGAGCATTAAATGAAAATGAGTCGATGCAAGTATTTCGTCAACAATTTAACCAATCAAAAAGTCAATAAATGAGGGCAGGCACGTGAAGTCGAAAAAGAATCAAAATATAGTGAACCCCCAGGAATCACCATCTGTTAAAGTGGTGATGATTCCTGGGGGTTTTTTTCTTGAGTTATTTTGTCATCAAAGATGGACTAAGTAGTGTAAAATTAATGTAAGGATGATTCCTGTTAATCCTCCAAAAAAGACTTCAATTGGTTTATGCCCAAGTAATTCTTTTAGTTCTTTACGTTTCTCTTGATCGGGCTTATGAGGCCAATCTTTGGCTTCCTCAATAAATCTGTTAAAATCAGCAACGAGCTGGTTTAGCACGATCGCTTGTTCTCCAGCTTGTCTGCGTACACCTGTTGCATCGAACATTGTGATAATGGCAAAAATGGCTGAAACAGCAAATACGGAAGATTGCATTCCTGCTTCAAGTGCCACTCCAGTAGATAATGCAGTAACGGCTGCGGAGTGGGAGCTAGGCATACCACCAGTACTTGTCAGCAAAGACCAGTCTAATTTTTTTGTGACAGCAAAATGAATTGGCACTTTGACAAATTGTGCGAATAGGATTGCTGCTAATGCAGCCCAAAATGAGAAATTGACAAATAGCTCCATGCTGTAACCACCTTTGTTGATCGTAATAAGGTCTATTGTTTACTATTATAAGTCTTCTCCATACAATTTTTTGTAAGCTATAAAACGAGAGGAGTATGTATGTTGAAAGATTATCCACTTGAGTATTATCAGTTTTTTGTGCACTTTAACGAAGGTGATTATTACACCTGTCATGATTTGCTCGAAGAAATGTGGATGACAGAGAAATCAAATTTATTCTTAAAAGGATTATTACAAATGAGCGTCGCCATTTATCATTATGAGTATGGAAATGTCAAAGGTGCTCGCTTAATGATGACGGCTGCTCATGAATATTTACAGCGTTATCGTCCAAAATATTGGGGCCTTGATCTTGAAAAAGTATATCAATTTATAGAGGAGTGCCTCATTATTATACCACAACATATCGATCGAGTTTCATTTTCTCATGTCGATTCCTTACCTGTGTTGCCAAAGCTTCTGTTGTATTTGGAGGAAGATGAATAACAATACGCCAACATGCTTCAGTCGAAAGAAAAGGTGATATCGATTATAATGAATACATATTCTTGGAGGTGACCACATGTTTGAGGTAAAAAATGAAATACAATTTCAAGATTCATTTGAGTGTCTAGTAATAGGAGTTTTAGATAAACCTGAAAAATTTTCTGGCTCGTTGTCTAGGTTAGACGAGTTTTTCACGGGACAATTAACAGAGCTTGTGAAGAGTGGCGACATATCAGCGAAAAAGAAAAGCATTTCAAAGATACATACATTTGGCAAAATTGGTGCAAAGAGATTAATCTTCGTCGGGTTAGGTAAAGAGAAAGAACTAACATTGGAATTGCTGCGAGAGGCGTTTGGAAAAGCATTTAAGGAAATCCAAGCTTCGAAATTGACTGAGGCGGCGATTTATCTTGATACATTTGTTACAGAAGCGATCGAATCTGTAGATGCTGTCCATGTTTTAAGCGAGGCATTACCGTTAGCAACCTATGAGTTCGAAGGGTATAAACAGAAGTCGAATGAACCGAAGAAAGAAATAGAGAAAGTCATTATCTTAACTGAGGACGATGCTGATGAAATGAAGGCAGCTGCAACGGTTGGCTATGTGTACGGGAAAGGCACCAATTCAGCGCGCACATTGGTAAATACGCCGGGGAATTTATTGACAGCAACCGATATGGCTAATTACGCTAAAGAGCTTGGCGAAAAATATAATTTCGAAGTAGAGATATTAGAAAAAGAGGATATGCTAAAGCTTGGAATGGGAGCTCTTTTAGCAGTTAATCAAGGCTCTGATGAACCGCCTAAAATGATTGTTTTAAAGTATCAAGGCAAGGATGAGTGGTCAGATGTGATCGGCCTTGTGGGAAAAGGGATAACATTCGATACTGGCGGCTACTCGATCAAACCGAAGGATGGCATTGTTGGAATGAAATCAGATATGGGTGGAGCGGCTGCTGTTTTAGGTGCGATGGAAATTATCGGAGAATTGCGTCCTGAACAAAACGTCGTTGCGGTTATTCCATCCACTGACAATATGATCAGCGGCACAGCTTTTAAGCCAGA
The DNA here is from genome assembly GCF_008764295.1 of Bacillus methanolicus. GTDB lineage: Bacteria > Bacillota > Bacilli > Bacillales > Cytobacillaceae > Robertmurraya > Robertmurraya methanolica_A. The sequence goes on from NZ_VTQX01000013.1 coordinate 10,422, forward strand.
TGATGTGATTACCTCAATGAGCGGAAAAACGATTGAGGTATTAAACACAGATGCTGAAGGCCGACTTGTTCTTGCTGATGCTGTCACTTATGCAAAGCATCACGGAGCCGATTATTTAGTCGATGTGGCAACATTAACAGGTGGCGTTATTGTCGCTTTAGGTGTGGATACAACAGGTGCATTGACGAATGATGAAGATTGGTTTGAGCAAGTGCTTGAAGCGTCATACGAAGCCGGAGAACCGATCTGGCGCTTACCGTTATTTGCTAGAGATATTGAGAGGGTTCGCAGTAGTAAGATCGCCGATTTAAATAATTCACCGGGACGTGAAGGGCATGCAATCATGGGCGGTGCTTTTGTTGGTGAATTTGCTGAAGGAACACCTTGGGTCCATTTAGATATTGCTGGAACGGCGACAACAAGAAACCCATCTGATGTAGGACCGGCAGGAGCTACAGGTGTGATGGTACGTACGCTAGCACTTCTTGTTGAAAGATTCGAAAAAAATTAAACAAAATACGGCAGGAAATTTTCTCTTGTTTTCAAGCTGTAGACACTCGAAAAAATCGAGATTGTCTACAGCTTTTTTGTGGTTAGGAAATTTTTGCTATTTTACTAATGAATATATCAATACTTAGTGTTAAGCGGCAAAACTCTCCTTCCTTCGCTCGATCAAAGATTGTACGGCGATGAACATATCATTGATTTCACCTGTGTAGGAGCAATACGTATGAAGTGTGAGAAAAGGCTTGGCAATTTTTTTACAAAAAAGTATTGTAAAAAAATTTGACACCTATAATCTACTATGCTATTTTAATACATATATTTTAATTCTCTACCAATTTAGCAAACTAAAGCACCGAGAGGAGAACATGTAATGAATGCGGTAGTGGTCGCAGTTTTCGTCATGTTAATTTTAAGTTTAATAAGGGTCAATGTCGTCTTAGCGCTTATTATTGGCGCACTCGTTGGTGGGCTAACGGGAGGGCTGACTTTAAATGAAACGATAGAGGTGTTCTCCGGTGGACTTGGGGGAAGTGCAGAGGTTGCACTAAGCTATGCGTTATTAGGTGGTTTTGCGGTGGCCCTATCGAGCACAGGACTTCCTAATTTATTGGTGGATGGGGTACTAGGAATCATCAAAAATGGCGGAGATTCTGGGAAAAAATATTCCAAAGCGCTGATTGTGTTTTCGATTTTAGTGCTGGCCTGTTTATCACAAAACCTAGTTCCTATTCATATCGCTTTTATTCCAATCCTTATCCCGTCTCTTCTAAAATTAATGAATGAATTAAAAATAGATAGAAGATTAATTGCTTCGGTTTTAACCTTTGGTTTAACCGCTCCATATATTTTACTTCCAATTGGTTTCGGAAAAATATTTCAGGATATCATTGCAACGAATATGGAAGATAGTGGTATGGTGGTCAATTTACGTGATATTCCTGTTGCTATGCTAATACCGACAGCTGGACTTGTTGCCGGTTTGCTTTTCGCTGTATTTATTTCATATCGTAAAGAAAGAGTGTATGAAACAAAAGAGATGGAAGCAACTACAAAAGGTTTTTACTCAAAAAGCGGGATTGTGTTTGCGCTAATTTCCATCGTAGGAGCTTTAGTCGTTCAGTTATTTCTCGATTCAATGATCTTTGGTGCATTAGCAGGAATTCTCATTTTATATATAAGTGGTTCCATGAAATGGAAGGAAGCGGATCACCTTTTAACAGAGGGAATGAAAATGATGGCCTTTATCGGCTTTGTGATGCTTTCGGCCTTTGGCTTTGCCGACGTGCTAAAGGAAACGGGACATGTTGCTACTTTGGTGCAACAAGCTGCCCAATTAATTGGCGGGAGCCAGGCACTAGCGGCACTTTTAATGCTAGTCGTTGGATTGCTTGTTACGATGGGGATCGGTTCATCCTTTTCAACGATTCCGATCATTGCTACTATTTTTGTTCCGCTTGCGCTCGAGTTAGGGTTTAGTCCAATGGCGACGATAGCTCTAGTTGGAACAGCGGCGGCTTTGGGCGATGCCGGTTCACCTGCATCAGATAGCACATTAGGACCTACAGCTGGACTAAATGTAGATGGTGGGCATAATCATATTTGGGATACTTGTGTTCCTACTTTTGTGCATTATAATCTCCCTTTAATTCTTTTTGGTTGGGTAGCAGCGATGATATTATAAAAATGGAAAAAATTGTATCTTTCAAGCAAGTGAAGCTCACTTGCTTTTTTATTTGATTGAACGTAGCGTATCAAAAAGCTGAATCTTGCTTAAGCTTTATTTTATTTATCTATTTCATTTCAAAATATTTAACACCCGACTTTATCTGAAAACTACAGTGTTCATCCTATTTATATTCAACTTTTGTAGGTAAACGTTAGGTGAAGTAGACGTAAAGCCCACTCTTAATAGGGGATATTTGCATATGAAATAGTGTAGGGAAGTTGTAATAGAAGGAGGGAGTCGAATGTATCATTATTATAGAAATCCAGTCGCAAACGATCAGCGCTTTTTCTTTTTTGGGGCACCATTTGTTGGAGGGTTGTTAGGAGGATTGGCGGGAGGACTGATTGGTGGAGCCTTCTATCCTCGTCCGAGACCATATCCTGTTCCAGTTGCCCCTGTGCCATATGGTTATGGTGGTTTTGGAGGCTATGGAGGCTATGGAGGCTATGGTGGGTTTTATGGTGGACCACCGATTTATTAAGATTGAATAGGGTCTGAAAGAATAAAAGCTCTCTTTTGAAAAAGAGGGCCCTTTTTTATAGAAAGGACCGGGAGATTTTTGCCCGGTTTTTCTTATGTTTCCGGAATTGTAGGGTGAAATTCTGGAATTAATGCAATTTTTCCGGAAATATATCTGCTTTTTCCGGAATTAAGCAGAAAAATTCCGGAATTAATCACGATTTTTCCGGAATGCATCTTCGTTTAAGTCGTGTAGTATACACGATTTTTTGGTTGTTCTTATTACAGTTGATAAAAAGCTCCTCTGTTGGAAAGTTTGTGGGTCACAAAATTAGTAGTGATTCGCCCTGTTCACGAATAGATGCCGGTACATCCGTGAATTTTTCAACGTTTTTCTTAATTGATAGCTTTGTTAAACAATATTGTTGATGAACCGACTTTTGACTCATTTCGTTTGAAATCAAGTTTTCATACGCTTTTTTCACTGCTGAAAGATCATCTGATTCCATAAGCCAAAAATCAACACCGACATAGAGTAAAGTTTTATTGATAAAAAACTACATCCACTTCAAAGAAAGGTTAAGGTGGCAGCAATCAACATGATCAACAGCTGTTTTAAAATCAAGCTTCAATCCGTCAGGAGAATAGGACACAGAAGGTGATGATTGAATTCCAGTCTCCTTTAACATTTCGTTTACTTTCGTTTTATTAGAGCTTTGAGCGGCAGTCATCAAATCAAATGCGAATTGATGGGAATTTGCCATTTTAGCTAATATAAGGCTGGCGTCTTTCATCAAGGTCTGCATATGCTGAGCAGAATGCATAAAGATATCAGGGTTTACGGTAGGAAATTGCCTGCTCTTTATATATGGTATAAATCGAATCGGTGCTGAATATTGTCCGTAATAATAAGGGGGAGGAGAGTATGCTTGTGAATAGAAGGCGGAATGATAATACGGGTACATCGAACTCATCCCCTTTCCTTTTTAGTTATATATATGTTAGGGGAGGATAGTGCATGCATATTTCATTACCTGTACTCCATGCGTATTTTACCTGAATCGAATACTGGGCAAAATTACAGACGTTTATATGAAGAATTGGTATAATTTGATGAAGAGCATATGTATAAAATAAAAGCCTGAAGATATTGGGAAGAGATGAATGTCCTATTTGGCATTGAGAAAGAGGCGTGCAAAATATGGAACTTGATTTTATATTGGACCTCATTGAAAGTAGCGGATATTTAGGGCTTTTTCTATGGCTTTGGTTAGGGGTATTTGGCGCGCCATTGCCAAACGAACTTATTGTGATGACAATTGGAATTGCTGCTTCGCAAGTCGTATTAAATCCAATTGTTACCTTTTTTGTGACCTATGGGGGAATTGTAGCGGCTTTAACGACGGCCTATTTACTAGGTCGATTTGTCGGCAGACCAATGTTGCCTTTCCTACAAAAAAGAAAGCGCTTTTCTAAAGTGATAGAAAGATCTCTTAATGTGATGAATAAATACCATTCATACTCCTTAACCTTTAGTTATTTCATCCCCGGTTTAAGAAATTTTGTTCCGTTTTTATATGGCGTTAGTAAACTACCATTTAAAACCTTTTTGCTCTTTGCCTATTCAGGAGCGTTTGCTTGGCTTGTCATTATGTTTAGTTTAGGCTACTGGTTTGGGGACCACAAGGAAAGAATTTTTCAGATGGAGACAGAGATCCTTTTTATAGCCGCGGTTCTTATTGCAAGCTATTTTATTTTGAAACTGATCAAAAGAAAAAGAAAACAAAAGATTAATTCAATCACATAATAACAACGTTCGATGGGCCATTATTCGAATTCATAGGGGAGGGAAAAGTATGGATCTAACAAAAACACTTATTCATGCTCTTGGAATTGAAGTGATTAAAGTTGAAAAAGGGTTGGTCGTTGCGACAATGCCTGTAGACGAGCGAACGCGCCAGCCGTGGGGGTTGCTCCATGGTGGAGCTTCAGTAGCATTAGCAGAAACGGTTGCCTCTGTTGGAGCCTTTGAGCTCGTCGACAAGACGAGTGAAGTGGTCGTGGGACTCGAAATAAATGCCAATCATGTCAGAGGAAAAAAAGATGGTATTGTCACAGCTACAGGGACTGTCTTGCATAAAGGGAAAACAACGATGGTTTGGGATATTAAGATTACAGACGAAGAAGAGCGGTTAATCTGTGTTTCTAGATGCACCATGGCTGTTATAAAAAGAAGGTAAAAACGAATTCGTTTTTACCCTCTATTTTCCTCTAATGAAAAGACGTTTCGTAATTTATGTTCATGGATGGCAGCGGGTGTGATGCTTAGCATTTTATTACGGATAGAACAAAGAAAGGGAATGTCGATTTGTGCTACTTTTCCAAAGATGCGGGAGTCTTGAGTAATTTTCCGCGTTCTTTCAATTCGCAGCTCTTCAAACTTTTTAAAAGCTAGATGTAACTCATTCTCACTCTTTAAACTTTTGCTTAAAAAATAGGCATCTTCAATAGCCTGACAGGCTCCTTGACCTAAGTTTGGTGTAGTCGCATGGGCCGCATCACCTGTAAGGATGATACGATCGTATGTAAATTGGTGTAAAGGGTCAAGGTCGTAAATGTCGTGTTGGATGACATGACAGTCTAAAGTTTTATCAATTAATTGAGGAATCGGATCATGATAGTATAAAAAATTATACAATAGTTCCTTAGTCGTCCAAGATGAGAGCTCCGGATCATGTGGTGGACAGTTTTTTAAAGCATACCAATAGAGCCGATTTCCTGATAAGGGTATGATCCCAAAGCGACCTTTTGGACCCCAAGTTTCGGAAAAACTTTTTTTAATATGATTGGGACAATTGTGAAGAATGCCCCTCCAGCATGTATAGCCCGCATAGCGCAGCTTTTTCAACGGCTGAATTAGTCTGCGAATGTTGGACTTGATTCCGTCACTAGCAATAAGGTATTCGGTAGCAACCTGTTTACCATTTTCGAAATAAAGATCGATTCCATAAGGAGTGTACATAAAGTCACTTAGCTTTTCATTAAAGGAAATCATATCATCCTGAATTTTTTGTGACAGAATTTGAATTAAATCTTGTCGATGTATAAAAGTATAGGTGGGGTAGTCTTTGGAAAGCTGATAAATTTCGGTGAGTTCTTTTCCTGAGTCTGATAAAATTGTCCAAGAATCGGTTGAGAAGCCGTGTTTTTTTATGTCTGCCATGACGCCTAATTCATGCAATGCTTGTAGAGCATTGGCTCCCAATAGAATTCCTGTTTCCAGCGAACTAAAATGTGTGCTTTTTTCATAAATTTTCACAGTAAACCCTTTATTTTTTAAAGCGATCGCCGTGCTTAAACCACTAATTCCGCCTCCAATAATGGAAATTAAATTTTTCAAAAGAAACACCTCCCCACAAAATTATCCTATTATTACTATAAGCTACCAATTGCGGACAGAGGTATGGATAAATATTGAACATTTCCCAGTTGAAGGGAACCGTTGAATTCTTGTCACAAAAAGGCTTGCAACAAGGTTTGCTGTCCAAAAAAGCCATTTCATTCTTGAGAGATTAAGGATTAGGTTTTAGGGAACGCAAACAGTTGCACATCTTGCGCAAAAGATACTTAGTTATCAAAATTTATTTCTCGACTAGGCTGAAAGAGAGTTTGAGCGTAGAGGTATGCCAATTAAGACGTGACAAGGCGTTTAAACCGGGAAAGAAAGGTTAAAAAAAGCAAATGGAGACAGTCGAGATCTGTCTTCATTTGCCTTTTTATAATCTATTTTAATTTAATTTGTTTCTTTAGAAGCGGCGATTTGTTTCGCTTTTTTTAGATCGTCATGGACACTGCGTTCCGACATTTTGACGCCGGAATGATAAGCAGCACGGCTAATTAGATGGCCGGCAACTGGAGAGGTCATGAATACGAAGGCAATCCCCAGTATAAGCCGTGAATTAAAATGTCCTTCTAAAAAGTAGAAATAAAGAAAGGTCCCAAATAATATTGACATGACTCCTAATGTCGCCGCTTTAGAAGCCGCATGATTTCGAGTATATACATCTGGAAGTCTGATGACTCCAAAGGTTGCAGCCAGACTGAGAAATGCTCCAACTAAAATAAAGAAGGCGATGAAATAACTAGCGATCTCGTTCACGTTCGAAAATAACCCCCTTCTCTAAATACTTTGAAAAAGCAACCGTTCCAATAAAAGCAAGGATTCCAATTAGAAGGATTACTTCTAAGAAGGCATTTGTCTTAAGAACGATTGAGGTAAGTGCAATAATAGCAATTAAATTAATCCCAATGGCATCAAGAGCAATGACTCGATCGGGAATCGAAGGCCCTTTAATGACTCGGTAGATGAGACCAATCATGGAGAGAGCTAAACAAAATAACGCGACATGGATAACCGTATCTAACATTACTGGCTCACCTCCAGGATTGCTTTTTCAAAAGTGTTCTTAATACTGTTGACTGCGTCGTCTACATCATCGATATCCATTGCATGGATGTACAATGTTTTCTTATCATCGGATACATCAATGACTAATGTTCCAGGTGTCAACGTTATTAGATTGGAGAGCAGTGTAATTTGCCAATCTTTTGTTAAAACCGTTTGATAAGCGAAAATCCCGGGGCTTATATCAAGTTTTGGCTTTAAGATAACTTTAAGCACGGCAATATTTGATAGCAGCATCTCTTTTAAGAAGATGAGCATAAGCTTGATGAAAGCATAAACTCTTGCTAAATAAAAGCGTGAGCCGAAAAAGCGTCTAAAAACAAAAATAATGATAAGCCCAAAGAAATAACCTTTAATAAAGCTGGATAGATCAAATGAGACTTTTATAAACATCCATAAGAAAGCAAGAAATACATTAAGTAAAATTTGAAAGGCCATTCCCATCACTCCTTTAAGACAGCATCAATGTATAGACTTGGATTTGCTAGTGTCTCTGCTGCCTGAGAAATATACGGTAAAATGGCTTCTGTACCGATACCGTACACTGCTGAAAGAATTACCAGTATGATTGGAGAAATTAATAGCCATTTTACAGGTGCTTTTTCTTCGTTCACATAAGTCTGGTCTTCTCCCCAAAAGCCGTTAATAAATATTTTCATCACCGAGAACAAGACAAGTAAGCTTGAGAGTAAAACAACTGCGGCTCCGAAATAACTTTCTCCTTCAAATCCACCTTGGACGATCAAAACTTTTCCGATGAATCCACTTAATGGTGGAATTCCAGCCAGAGACAGTGCTGCGATAAAGAACGTCCAACCAAGTCCTGGATAACGCTTGATTAACCCGCTCATATGGCGAAGATTGCTTGTTCCAGTAATGGCTATGATAATCCCTGCTAGAAGGAATAACCCAGCTTTAATAATCATGTCGTGAATTAAATAGTAAATCGAACCAGTGAAGGCATCAATATTCATGACGGAAATTCCGTATAAAATGACACCGACGGCAACAATGATGTTATAGATGATGATTTTTTTTACATCCCAATAGGCAATTGCCCCAATGACTCCAATAATAATGGTCAAGATCGCTAAAATTTGAAGGAGTTGATGGGTAAAGCCGACATCATGGTAGAAGAACAATGTAAATGTTCTCGTTATGGAGTATACTCCCACTTTTGTTAATAAAGCTCCGAACAATGCTAGAACAGGTGCAGGTGGTGCATAGTAAGAGCCTGGCATCCAGAAATATAGTGGGAAAATAGCTCCTTTTAAACCAAATACGACTAAGAACAAGACAGCAATAACAGATAGAATCGCTGGTTGTCCAATTTCAGCTACTCGCTCTGAAATATGGGCCATATTTAAAGTACCAACCATTGAATATAGATAAGCAACAGAGATAACAAAGAGAGCTGAAGAAATGATGTTGACGAGCAAATATTTAACCGATTCTCGCAGCTGAATCTTTGTTCCACCTAGCACCAATAGGACATAGGAGGACATGAGCATCACTTCAAAAAATACAAATAGGTTGAAAATATCTCCTGTTGTAAATGCACCATTTACCCCGACAATTAAAAAGTTGAACACAGGGTAGTAATAGAAATTTTCTCGTTCTTTTCCAATTGATTTAAAGGAAAAAATTAAACATGTAAATGCCACGATGCTTGTTGTTAATACAAGCAAAGCCGAGAACATGTCGGAAACAAGAGTGATTCCAAAGGGGGCTTCCCAGCTTGCAATATTTAGTGATTGAATCCCGTTAGTGTGCACATTATGCACTAAAGCTAAGGCAGCGATGATCGTTACAATAGAGGACAGGGCAGAAATCCATCTCTGTATCTTAATTTTCTTGTGAAAGAATATTAAAACGGCTGCCGTTAAAAATGGGATTAGTATAGGCAAGATGATTAAATTATTCATTTCCTTTTGTTCCTCTCATCTGTTCAATATTATCAGTACCTAGCTCTTTATATGCCCTGTATGCTAGTACTAGGAAAAATGCTGTAACCCCAAAGCTAATAACAATAGCCGTTAAGATTAGTGCCTGAGGCAACGGGTCTGCGTAGTTCTCTGCATTTTCTCCTAAAAGCGGAGGTGCCCCTCTTTTTAACCCGCTCATTGTTAAAAGTAAAAGATGAGCACCGTGGCTAAGAAGCCCGGTCCCAACGATGATGCGCAATAAGCTTTTTGAAAGCATTAAATACGTGGCAACCATAAAGAGAATGCCAATTACGATCGACATAAGTATCTCCACTATTCATCCTCTCCTATCGTTTGAATAATGGTCATTGTAACTCCCACAACTACTAGATAAACGCCTAAATCAAAAATCGTAGCGGTATGAAGTGAAATATCTCCTAGAATCGGTAAATCAATATGACCAAATGCATGAGTTAAAAACGGTACATCAAAAAATATTGCACCTGCACTTGTTCCGATTGCAAATAGCAACCCCAATCCTGTCATAATTCGGTAGTTAAACGGCAAAATAATCGAAACCGTTTTGATATCGTATGCAATGAGGAGAAGCACGATGGCACCTGCCGTCATTAAGCCGCCGATAAATCCACCACCAGGGTAATAATGCCCCGCGAAAAAGATGTAAACAGAGAAGAGGATAATGATAAACAGTACGAGTCGAATTGTTGTTTCGAGAATTACATTATTACGAGATCTCATTCCTCTTCCCTCCTTGCCAGTCTAAGCTTAATCATTCCAAAAATTCCTAATGCTGCAATGGCCAGAACAGCAATTTCAAATAAAGTATCAAAGCCACGGAAGTCAACGAGAATTACGTTTACCATATTTTTACCAGCGGCTTTTTCATACGTATTTTCAATATAGTATTGTGAAATTGATGAGAAAAATTTGTTGCTATGTGCTGATAGGGCAATTAACGTAACGACAATACCGACTCCAACGGAAACAACAGCGTTTGTAAGCTTAAAGCGAACACGGTTCTCTTCCTTGCGCAGTTTTGGCAAGTGATAGAAACATACTAAAAACAGAGCAACTGAAACTGTTTCGATGACCAATTGTGTTAAAGCTAAGTCTGGTGCTCTAAATAAAACGTAGAAGAGTGAAACGGTATAACCTACGGCACCAAGTAAAATGATTTGTGACAATCTTGTTTTCGCAAACAAGATGCTAACTGCTGCAATCACTATGAGCAGGGCTAGCAATACCTCGTAAATACCAATTGTGGCAAGCTCACTTGTATCTACCTTTAAGGCGTTCTTATAAAAAAGTGAAGTAGCTAAAATCACGATAAAGAATGTGAAAATATAGACTAAGTAAGAACGGATGGAACCATTCATAAATGATTTTGTGAATTTGAAAGAACCAGTTTGTGCTCTCTCGACTGCTCCATCATAGAAACGATTTAGCGTAAGTTTTTCAGGGAATAGATCATATACTCTTCTCCACTTTGGAAGTGTTAAATAAAGAAGTATCCCAACAGCAATGACTCCCAATGTCATAAATAATTCAGGGTTAAATCCATGCCATTGATAAATATGAACCATAAATCCTGTTTCTTCTGTTACTAAGCTAGGAAGTATGGAGGCAAGCGCCGGCGAAATAAGATTGTCTGATAACAGAGAATTTGGAAAGAAGAAAATAATGATCACTAAAGAAGCAAGGATGATTGGTGAAATCAGCATACCTAAAGGTGCTTCATGTGGTTTCTTTTCCAATTTTTCTGGTTGATATTTTCCTGTAAAGGTTTTGAAAACAAGAATCATACTATAGATAAATGTAAATACGCTTGCTACCCAAGCGAGTATTGGGAACAGAATCGCAAAGGAATCAAAACTAAAGAAATCCATTTCAAGGACACGAAGCATGCCTGTAAAGAACATTTCTTTACTTAGGAATCCGTTAAACGGTGGTAGTCCAGCCATGGAAAATGCCCCGATCATCGCTAAGGTAAAAGTGATCGGCATAAAATTGAGCAATCCACCAAGTTTGCGTATATCTCTTGTGCCCGTTTCATGGTCAATGATTCCAACAACCATGAACAAGCTTCCTTTGAAGGTGGCATGGTTAATCAAATGAAAGATAGCTGCCGTCGTTGCGACAACATAAATATTATCATCCAATCCATCGTAATGAAGGGATGCTGCTCCAACACCAAGCAGAGACATAATTAAACCTAGCTGACTCACGGTAGAAAAGGCAAGAATACCTTTCAGGTCCGTTTGCTTTACTGCTGAGAATGAACCCCAGAACAGTGTGAAAATCCCAAAGCTTGCAACTAACCACAACCATAAACCGTCAACGGCAAATACAGGAGTTAGTCTTGCTACTAAATAGATCCCTGCTTTCACCATCGTTGCCGAGTGCAAATAAGCACTGACTGGAGTTGGTGCTTCCATTGCGTCTGGTAGCCAAATATGGAATGGGAATTGGGCAGATTTCGTAAATGCTCCAAGCAATACACAAATTAAGGCTGGTATAAATAATGGACTTGTTACAATGACATCTGCTTGTGTAATGATTTCTGTAATGCTAAAGCTTCCCGTCATGAGGTATAGCAGGATAATACCTCCAAGCATGGATAGGCCGCCAAAAACGGTAATTAGCATCGATTTTTGAGCGCCATAACGGGACTTTTCGCGATGGTACCAATATCCAATTAATAAAAAGGATGAAAAGCTTGTTAATTCCCAAAAAGCATACATAACAATCAAATTATCCGATAAAACTACTCCGAGCATAGCACCCATAAAGAGTAGCAAATACACATAGAAATTATGCAGCTTTTCTTTATCCTTTGATAAATAATAAATAGAGTAGAGGATAACAAGAGCGCCAATACCAGTAATTAATAAGGCAAATAACAGCCCGAGACCATCTACTTTTGCTGTGAAATTGATTCCGAGTGACGGAATCCAATCCAAGGTTTTCATAACCACTTCTTTACTCTTAGTAGTGGAAATAAAGGAAAAGAAGTAAACAAATAAGAGAATAGGTAATGGTAAAATAAACCATCCGGTATGTATTCGACGGAAGCCTTTATAGAAAAATGGAACCAAAATGGCGAAAATTAATGGTGCAACAATGGCTAAATGCAATAACGACAAAACGAACCCCCCTTAAAAAATCATATCCACTTCAAGAAGTGGCAAATAAATCGGTTTGAAAATGATAAATGAGGTAAGGAAACCTAACGTACATTGCACTAATTATTCAATATAAATTAAAAACACGATGAAATTAGGTAATCCTCTATCCATGTTTCCCCATTTATGCCTGCAAAATTCTATTCTCTCATTACTTCACGATAAAACATATTTAAGAGAAGCTTCTTGTTTAATATTAGTAGCGGTGACTTCTCATAAAATCGAATAATTCTTGTTGCTTTTCATCACACAAATAAAATTATACATGAAAAAGTATATGGGTGCATGTCTTAAAAGCCTGTGGCAAAAGGAACATCTTAATTATTATAAATAGGAAGAAATGCGTAAATTTTCGAGTAAAATTTTTTGTTTTGGACAAATTTTGCTATTGTTTTCTATACAAGCATGTTTATGTACTTTACTTTGGATGTATAAAACTTTATTTTTTTTCGCACACTACTTATAGACGGGGGTGTGTGTCATGAAAAGGAAAATTATCGCATCCATTTCAATCTTTCTCCTTTTGTTTTCCTTAGCTTGGTTATGGGATCATCAAAATGCGCGGGAATTTTTTGACCCAGAATTGGCTGATGGGGACGATGAAGTGGTTGAAATTACTATTTCCAACCCATTTAGCATGCCAAAAAAATACGAGGTATTTAAGGCGAGAGAATATGTTCGTATTGAAGAGCTGTGAACATGACAAGCGGTTTATGCAAGTGAGTTCATTATAAACATCAGCAAGCTCAGAGTTATTGCTCTGAGCTTTAGTTGCGTTTGAGCATTAATTTTAAAGTAGCTATATTATATTGAACTTTGGTTCACTTTCCCTCTGACTCCATTTCATTCATCTTTTTATGGAATTAGAGGGCTTTTAGCGATTGCTAAAAGGGGTAAATCCAAGGTTTTACACGAAATGAGCTAAAAATCTTTTAACAAGTTTATTCTCTAGTTGATGAGAGGATATGGTTCGAACTATACTAGAGAGGCAGTTATAAAAAGCAACTTTTGGAGAAATATAATGAAAAATACATATTTTACTAGTTATTTTCCGTTACTTGCGATTCTTTTATTTAGTTTATCGCTATCCATCCGCGTTGAGATGACAGTCATTGAACTGTTAAAAAATGCTGGCATATATGAAGGAATGAAGGAGTTCTTTTCAGATGGCGGAATTCAATTGGCTTTGCTTGTACTATTGCTCGTCCTGTTTTTTATGGTGTTTGCAGCACTTAAATTAATCGCTAATACGATTAATGAGCTGTCTTTGCTTTTTTTCTCTAAAGAATCAGAGGGTGACAGCTTAAAACAGATTCGAAGTGGCTCAAGCATCTACTTTATAGGAGGGGCGCTATCTTTATTAAGCTTGTATAGCTTCATCGGAATTGCCGTAATTTTTCTGGGAGCAACGATTATTTACTTCATTTATTTTGTCTTCAAAATTAGTTCATCCATGTCTTTTATGGGTACAATAGGAGTTATTTTATTTCAAGTAATCGTCTGGTCTTCCATGATGATCGGTGTTTGTTATATCGCCTTGAAGGTCTATAACAGTATTATAGCTAGCTTGCCAATTTAAGTGGATGCCCGTAAATAAGGGCATCTTTTTTATGACAAGGTTTTGTTAAATGTCGATTCTGCTTTTTGGCTCGTTTTCTCACATCGCTTCATGGACTTAGAAGCCCTTTCAGTATAATTGAAAGACGTGTGAGCCTAAGGTTTCATATGAAATGTGCCAAAAATCGTTTAATCAACAATATTGTTTAATAAAGCTTATGACAAAAAAGTTACGGTTCGATTTATTTCACGTTTTGCGATTTCTTAGGTGTGACAAAAGTAACTGCTTGGTCCTATTTATAATCTTTATAATTAAATACAAAGTATAAAATACAATAGGAAATCAGGTGAAGAATATGCACGGAACAGGACACCCGCACGGGAAAGGACATCCCCATGGAATGGGGAAAACGATAGATTATAATGAAAATCCATTTATTGCAATCTGGGAGGTTACAAGAGCCTGTCAGCTAAAATGTGTACATTGCCGCGCGGATGCACAAACAAAACCGCATCCAAATGAGCTTACCCATGAAGAGGGAATCAAACTTATTGATCAAATTTATGAAATGAATAATCCGATGCTCGTATTTACAGGTGGAGACTGTATGATGAGAGAGGATCTTTTTGAATTAGCCGACTATGCGGTGAAAAAAGGAATGCGAGTTTCCATGACTCCAAGTGCCACAGCAAATGTAACGAAGGAAAAGATGGAAAGAGCGAAGAACGTCGGACTTTCAAGATGGGGATTCAGTTTAGATGGTCCTACTCCAGAAATCCACGATCATTTTAGAGGAACTCCAGGCTCTTTTGACTTAACTTTGGAAAAAATCAAGTACTTGAATGAGTTGAATATGCCGCTGCAAATTAATACAGTTATTTCCCGTTACAATTATGAACACTTAGAACAAATGGTCGAGTTAGTGAAGGAACTTAAAGCGATTATGTGGTATATTTTTCTCCTCGTTCCTACAGGAAGAGGCCAGGAGGATGCATGTATTACCCCTGCTGAGCATGAGAAAGTGTTTAAATGGTTGTACGAGCTAAGTAAAACGGCACCATTTGATATAAAAACAACGGCAGCGCAGCATTATCGGAGAGTGGTGCTACAGCAAAAAGCAAGAGAGCATAAAATTGATGGGGCAGATATTCGTTATGAAGATACAATTACAACTGACCATGCTTCTGTAATTGATGGCTTAAAGAGAGCACCAAAAGGAGTAAATGATGGCAATGGCTTTATCTTTATCTCTCATGTGGGAGATGTCCTTCCAAGTGGGCTTCTTCCAATAAAAGTTGGGAATGTGAGAGAGAAGCCGTTAAAGGAAATTTATCGAGAATCTCCAGTACTTAAGGAGCTTCGCAATCCCGATTTGTATAAAGGAAAGTGTGGAGTGTGTGAGTATCGCTTTGTTTGCGGAGGATCGCGTTCTAGAACCTATGCAGTGACGGGCGATTATCTCGAGAGTGAGCCATATTGTGTGTATATCCCTATGGCGATGAGAGACAAAAAGAAAAGAATGGAAGCATAAGAAGTGGATTAATAAAAAGGAAGAGGTTCTACCAAAATATATTGGTGTAACCTCTTCCTTTTACTTTATTCCAGAAACGATTTCTTTCCAAATACGTTGATGAGGTGCTGTCGCTTCTACATATTTGATATCGGAGGGAGTATCCTTCCCAATCCAGACACCAGCCGTTGCTGTATCGGTTAATCCAATGAACCAAAAGTCATAATAATCATTGGTTGTACCTGTTTTTCCTCCAATATATGAACTTTGAAAATTGGCTTTTTTGCCTGTACCGGATGTGACAACCTTATTTAAGGCCGTTCGCATTTTCGTTATCGTTGTGAGATTCCATACTTGAACGGGTGTGTCTTCCCAGTGATAAAGGACGTTTCCATTTAAATCAGTAACCTGTCTGATCGCTCTCGCTGGTTGAAAAAACCCCTCCGTCGCAAAGACAGTATAGGCATTTGTTAATTCTAAGGGAGTCATTCCATAAGTAAATCCGCCAATCGCTGACGGTAAGCGATAATCTTCTTCTGTAATCCGTTTAAACTGGAATTTATTCAAGTCCTGGAAGGCGTTTTCAATGCCGGTTTTATTTAAAATCCG
Organism: Bacillus methanolicus; assembly: GCF_008764295.1. GTDB lineage: Bacteria > Bacillota > Bacilli > Bacillales > Cytobacillaceae > Robertmurraya > Robertmurraya methanolica_A. Next base: position 26,384 of record NZ_VTQX01000013.1, read on the forward strand.
CACCGCTGGTGTATTGTAAGAGCGCATAAGCGCCTGTTCTAATGAAACTTTTCCATATGTTCCGCCGCCATAATTTTTCGGGCAATAGCCTTTCACGCAAAAGTCGTCAGCACTGATCATTTCATCAAGTGAAGCGTTCGTTTGATTGATATAAGGTGCGTATACAAGAAGTGGCTTAATTGCTGAGCCCGGTTGTCGATAAGCTTGGAATGCCCGATTAAAATCGTATTTTTGATAATTTTTTCCGCCAACAAGGGCAATGACTTCATGTGCATGGTGATCAATAACAGTGGCAGAGCCTTCAATATCTTTATAAGGGAGATTGCTTTTTACAGCTTGGATAGCCTTTTTTTGGACAGTCGGATCTAATGCAGTCTCGATGATGACACCTGAGGCAAGCACTTCCTCCACTCTTAACTTTAAATCTCGCTTTAGTTTCTCCTGCTGGCTAGGATCTGCTTGTTCGAGCTTACTTTGGAAGCCTTCTGTAGTTGAGATCAGTTCTTTTAATTCAGCTTCTACATAGGTAATATAATCAGGGTATAAATCTGTTCTACTGCGCAATTGAATCTCGATCGATTCTGCTTTCATTGCAACCGCTTCTTCATTGTTGATTACCCCTTCTCGTTCCATCAAATCTATTAATCGTTCTTGTCGTGCTTTTGTCCGATCAAAATGTTTAATAGGATTGTAGAGTGATGGATTGTTTGGGATGGAAGCTAAAAAGGCTTGCTCTGCGGCAGTTAACTCTTCCGTCTTTTTTTGAAAATAGGTATTGGCAGCAGCTTCAATGCCATAGGCACCATTTTGAAAATAGACAGTATTTAAGTAAAGCTCTAAAATGGCATCCTTCGAATAAGTGCGTTCAAGTTGATAGGCATATAAAACTTCACTCAGCTTGCGATTGTAGGATTGCTCATAATTTAAGTATAAATTCCGTGCAAGCTGTTGCGTAATTGTGCTTGCGCCTTCTTCAATCTCATTGGCTGAAATATTGACAGCTAACGCCCTTCCCATAGCCGTTAAATCAAAGCCAGGATGTTCATAAAAATGCTGATCTTCTGATAGAATAAATAAATTTTTAGTGAACTCAGGTATGCGTTCAGAGCTTATGTAGATTCGATTCATCGGCTTATAGATTTCCGAAACGATTTCATTATTACGATCTTTAATATAGCTAGTTTGCGTTAATTGGGTTTCAGCAATATTAATGCGCTCATCTAATATGTGATGGAAGCTTTGAACCTGCCCTGCCTCAGTGGTAACAAGCATGATAAGAAAAATAAAAAAAGGCAAGAGCAATATTATGAAAAAATAGCCGGTGAACATTCGCACCATGTTAATCCATTCCTTTTCAAAAACGTCGGATTTTTTATATTCAAGTTCCAAATTCTAGGACTTACATCATTATATGTCATCTTTATCGAATGTACAATCTAAGAACAAGCTTCTGTAGAAAAGATGTAAAGAGATGTTTTAAAACTTTAGCCTAATTCGTTATCGTACAGAATAAAATCATTGTATGAGGATAGGGATAATAAAAATGTTATCGAAAAGAGTCTCCTTTTTACAGAAAAGTTAAAAAACTAGATTCGAAAAATGCTATAATAAAAAGATAATCATATGCGAAAGGCAGGGGAAATATGTGGTCGATCATCAATATTTGTTTATTGATTTTGAATTTACAATGCCTGAGCGCAGTGTAAAATATAAGGGATTTTATCCGGAAATTATCGAGGTGGGAATTGTAGCTGTTCGAGGAAACCAAGTATATGAAGAGTATTCTTCCTATGTTTTACCAGAGCGATTCCCAATTTTATCTGAACGGTGCAAATCCTTTTTAGGTATTTCGCAGGAACAAGTCGACGCAGGAATTCCGTTTGCAGAATTAGTGAAGAAATTTGAAGAGATTACTGCTGATTCTAAAAAAAATACGATTGTTACTTGGGGAAATATGGACATGAAAGTTTTTCGCAATAGTTGTCAAAAAGGGAGCTATTCATTTCCATTGAAGGGACAAGAAATTGACTTATCGATGGAATATAAACGCTTCTTCGGTGATCAGAATCAAACAGGTTTGTGGAAAGCGGTTGAGGAATACGGAAAGGAAGGGGTTGGAAAGCATCATAGAGCTTTGGATGACGCACTTACAACCTACCATATTTTTAAATTAGTTGAGAAGGACAAGAGGTATTTAAAGAAACATGAACCAACAACAATTGGTGACAGAGTTGATTTCTCAAAACTTTTTAATAATCTCGCATAATAAGCCAAATCGCTCATAAAAGATTTGGCTTATAAACATATGCTTCCTAAAAGGAGGAAAATTTCATTTGAAATAGTCCTTTTCAAGAACTTCAAGATTTTTTATACTTTTTTGAGCCCATAAAGAATCTTCAGCTTGTAATTCTTCCTTCATCTTCGTAACGGCTTCTTTTAAAGACGTAACATATTCTGGTATTTCTCCAGCATAAGGTTTGACCATTTTTATAGGTATATTGGCTTGCTCCCTATAGGCAAGCGCACGCCGTTCATGGAATAACGGCACGTCTATCTCCTTGCCTGAATGGATATCTCCCTGCATTGGGTGCTTAGCTACTGCTAATACCCTCACTAAATATTTATCCCCACGAATATCGGTGATTTCTCCAATATACTTCCCTGTTTTATAAAAGGCTGTCACGGAATCGCCAATTTTGAGTTCAGTCATATACTTGCTCCTTTCCAAATGGTTTAACAATGATTTATCATAATTATGACGGAATGAAGTCAATATCACAATATTTGTGCTAAAAGCATCAATAGATAGATATTTTGTATGGAGGGAATTCAATGAAGAAAGGGCATTATCTAGTTATTGTTCTAGTAGCCGTTCTCTTGTTTGGAACTTATTTTTATTTATTAAAAAGTGGGCAAGATGAAGGTGTTGAGAAAGAAAATGAAACTTTTCCACAGTTGACAACAGAGGTTCTTCCTGGAGAGCGTCTAGTGGAGCTGGAAACATCTATGGGGATAATTAAAATCAAGTTGTTCCCGGAACAGGCGCCAAAAACAGTAGAGAACTTTATCACTCATAGCGAAAATGGCTATTACGATGGCCTTACTTTTCAACGCATTTTGAATGATTTTATGATTCAAGGTGGAGATCCGCTTGGTACAGGCGCAGGTGGTGAAAGCATTTATGGTGAGTTTTTTGAAGATGAAATATCACCGCAGCTTTATAACTTGCGCGGTGCGTTATCGATGGCCAATATGGGGGTGAAAAATACGAATTCAAGTCAGTTTTTCATTGTTCAACGCAAACATGTTGATGAGAATCAAGTAAAAGATTTGGAAAAAGCAAACTATCCACAGAAAATAATAGAAGCGTATAAGGCAAATGGGGGCACACCTTGGTTAGATCAGGCACATACTGTGTTTGGACAGGTAATTGAAGGAATGGATGTGGTTGATAAAATAGCATCTGTACCTGCTGGCTCTCAAGGAAAACCTAATGAGGATGTCTTAATCAAGAAAGTATCCGTTTTACAGTAGTAGTACTGGGACAATTTGTTGCGAATTAATCTGAAATGATGGTGTGACAGGAACTGAACTGCTATAATATTTGAATGGAAGAGGATGGGTGAAAAACTGGATCAGAGAGGAAGTATGTCATGTTTGACTGGACGATTTTATCGCTCTTTTTATATTTTCCTGAGGATAAAACAGAGTATATCCCGGCGGCGATCACATCTGCCATTTTTCTTATTGCGGCTATATTGACGATGCGGTTTATCATGAAAAAGTCGAAACAAGAAGAGGAAAAAACGAAAGCTCTTGAGGAAAAAATGCTTCAGTATTCACAAGAAGATAAGAAAGAATGAAGAATAAAAGGAAGCTAACCTCAATGCTGAGGTTAGCTTCCTTTTATGGTGCTTTAAATTGATTGAGACCTCTTATCTCAATTTAAGTGAAAGCTGTTTTCAAACGTGTCAATCCTTCAACTAGAGTGTCGTGTGTACAAGCTATGTTCATTCGCACGAAACCTTCTCCGCCATGCCCATATTTTGGTCCAGGCTCAAGTCCGAGTTTTCCTTTTTTGATGAGGCGTTCTTTTAGTTCTTCGTCTGACAGACCAAGCTTGCGGCAATCGATCCATAGTAGGTAAGTTCCGTCAGGCTGCATGACAGTAAGATTTGGTAATTCCTTTTCAATGAAGCTCGTTGCTGTTGTGACGTTATTCTGCAAATAAGCTAAAAGCTCCTCTAACCAAACATCACCATATTTATAAGCTGCTTCCATTGCGGTAATTCCAAAAGTATTTAAACTGAAAAATCCAAGCTTATTTTGTACATTTTTAAAGCGATCGCGGATTTCTTTGTTTGGAATAATCGCAGCTGATGCTTGCAAACCAGCTAAATTAAACGTTTTGCTTGGTGCGATACAAGTGATAATCTGTTCTTTGTACCTCTCGTCCAATGAGGCAATTGGTAGATGCTTATTTGGTTTAAACATAAGATCAGAATGGATTTCATCGGATAAAATATAACAGTTATATTGAATACAAAGCTCTGCTATTCTTGTTAATTCATCCTTATTCCAAGCACGTCCACTTGGATTATGGGGATTACAGAGTAGAAACAGTTTCACTCCTTCTTTGAGCTTTTCTTCAAAGTCGGCAAAATCAATTTCATAGCGATTATTCTTCCATTTTAAAGGAGAATTGACGACAACTCGTTCATTATTATCAATCATATTGAAAAAAGGCGTATAAACTGGAGATTGAAGCATCACTTTATCGCCACGGTCCGTAAGTGCTTGAATAGCAATTCCAATCGATGGCACAACACCTGGGCTATAAAGAATCGCTGAATGGTCAATTTCCCAATCATGACGTTTTTTTACCCAAGCTTGAATAGTTTGTGAGACGCTGTCAGGAACATAGGTATAGCCGTAAATTCCATGGTCTAATCTATTTTTTAAGGCCTCTGTGACCTCAAGTGGTGGTTCAAAGTCCATATCTGCTACCCACATTGGTAGAACTTCTTCTGTTCCAAAAACAACGCGATTCATCCCCCATTTAACAGAGGCTGTGTTAAGGCGATCAATTTTCTTATGAAAGTCATAAATTCCCATTGCGGCACCCCGTTTCAATAAATATTAAGTTCATTACTCTTATGATAGAATATTAACCGTAAAATAGAAACTAATTGAGATTGTCTCTTTAAAACAAATACATAATATTTAGGTGATTGATTTGGAAATGATAGAAACAAACATTAAGCTAGTTAAAATCCTAAAGGATTGGGATCCAATTGGTTACGGGGAAGAGTCATATGATCCGGAAATTGCTGATTCGATTGCAGCGGTTCATACTCTTAATGATGAAGGGGAGCTTGCCGAAAAAATTCAAGCGATTTATGAGTTTTCCTTTGAGGAGCTGATTCCGCTCGAACAATGTCAGAAAATCGCTCGAGCATTGCTTACAATTAAAAATGAAGGAGCTTGTTCTATTTAGAGGTGCCTTTTGGACACCTCTAAAATAGTGCTCGTTTGCGGAACTGCTCCCGAGCGAAAAGTTCAATAAAATGAAGGTCATTGATGTTCACTTGTCTTAAGCATGGAACCTTTATCATTCACAATAAAATCTCTAATATGTAGATAAACTTCTGCTGGTCGTTCTTCAGGAACTAAGTGTCCGGTTTCCTCGAATACAATTAAATTTGAATGCTTTAAATCGCGATGAAGTCGTTTGCCGATCTGAAGGGGAACGACTTTGTCCTGCTCTCCCCAAATTAATAGACAGGGAGTGTTAATTTGGTGAAGTTTTTCCTTCGGGAGATCACCTTCCCGATGACGAATTAACCGAGTCAGCCCTTTAAAAATATCATCCTCTAAAAAAGGCCTCATATAACCATGGAACATTTCTTCATCAATTAAAGATTGATTGTAGACAACGTTTTGGAGATTTTTCAATACACCAGAGCGGGCTAAATGTCTTTTGACAATTAAATGAAAGAATGGCAAGTAACTTGCTAAAATTAAGGATTGCTTTGAACGTTCTAAATATCCTGAACTGCAGAGCAGTATCGCTCTTTTGACGAGATTGGGTTGCAAATAGGCAATATTTAAAGAAATTTGGCCGCCCATGGAATGACCGATAACGACAAATTCTTTTACTCCCAATTTTTTTGTAAGTTCAATGATCGATTTAGCCATATTCTCATATGAATAAATAAATTGCGTTGATTTTCCGCTATTTCCAAAGGGAGGAAGATCGACAGAAATGACATTATACTCTTCTTTTAGCAATGGAATTAATCGGCGAAAGCTAAAAGTCGAAGATAAGAATCCATGTATTAAAACGAGCGTAATTGTTGAGGCTTCGTTTTTATAGTATTCATAGTAGAGGTCATTTCCATTAATTTGCTGATGACCTTTATAATGAGGGCTCTCCAACTGAAATTTCCTCCTTCCAATTTAAAGGTAGTGCTTCCATTCTACTGTAATAGTGCTGCATGGCTTTGCTCATACTGCCAGTTCTCAGATCGTAAAATTTCCTCGATGGATTGCATGTTAAATAGCAGACCTATTTTCAATCTGAAATTGATCAACTTATGGATATTTTGCTATAATTTAGTTATTTTATGACGTTTGTATTTAATTTTTATTATTTTGAGTACGAATGTAAATTGCTAGCTATTTTGAAATTAAAGGTGGGTCATGGATGCAGTTAACTGAAAAAGAATTAGAAATTGTAGAAATTCTTGAACAAGATGCTCGAACAAAAATTGTGGATATCGCAAAAATGGTAAATATCAGTGTAAATGAAGCTGAGGCATTAATCAAGAAATTAGAGGAAAGCAATGTGATCGTCCAGTATTCTTCTATAGTTGATTGGTCAAAAATATCTGGACATGAAGGAGTTACAGCGATGATCGATGTCAAGGTTACTCCGAAACGTGGGGTTGGTTTTGATGAAATCGCAGAAAGAATTTATCGTTTTAAAGAAGTGAAGGCATTGTATTTGATGTCTGGCGCATATGATTTATCAGTTATAGTTGAAGGAAAATCGATGAATGAAGTGGCAAACTTTGTTTCCCAAAAATTATCCACATTAGATTCAGTACTCTCTACCACTACCCATTTTATTTTGAAAAAATATAAGCATGATGGCACCATTTTTGAACAAGGTGAAAAAGATAAACGAATTGTGGTGTCACCTTAATGAAGCAAACGAAAACATATTTATCAAAAACTGTGGAAGAATTAAAACCTTCAGGAATCCGCCGTTTTTTCGATCTTGCGGCTGGAATGGAAGGCGTGATTTCCCTTGGTGTTGGAGAACCTGATTTTGTGACATCCTGGTCTGTCAGAGAAGCGGCCATCCTTTCTCTCGAGCAAGGTTATACATCGTATACAGCGAATGCAGGCTTGCTTGAATTAAGAGAAGAAATCGCTGCCTATATGGAGAATAGCTTTGGTCTGCAGTACTCTGCAAGTAATGAAATGATCGTTACGGTGGGAGCTAGCCAAGCGTTAGATATAGCATTAAGAGCAGTCATTGATCCTGGAGATGAGGTCATCGTCATTGAACCGAGCTTTGTTTCCTACATCCCACTTGTCAATTTGGCCGGTGGCAAGGGTGTCACTGTGCAAACGAAAAAGGAAAATGATTTTAAGGTCACACCAGCAGAATTAGAGGAGGTAATCACGCATCGGACGAAGGCGATCATTCTTTGTTCCCCTAATAATCCTACTGGTACAATGCTGAATGAGCAAGATCTCAAGTCCATTGCTTCCGTAGCGAAGAAACATGATTTAGTGATCATTGCTGACGAGATTTACGCAGAGCTTTCATATGATGAAAAATTTGTTAGCTTTGCCGCAATTGAAGAGATGAGAGAGAGGACGATCTTGATTTCTGGTTTCTCGAAAGGCTTTGCAATGACAGGGTGGCGTTTAGGCTTCGTCTGTGCTCCAAAGGAGTTGACTGAGGCAATGCTCAAAATTCACCAATATGCGATGATGTGCGCACCGACAATGGCTCAATTCGCCGCAATTGAAGCATTAAGACATGGCAATGAAGATGTAAACGAGATGAGAAAAAGCTACCGAAGAAGAAGAAATTATTTTGTACAGTCTTTAAATGAGATTGGTCTTGAATGCCATACGCCAGGAGGAGCTTTTTATGCATTTCCATCTATTGAGCGTACAGGGCTCACGTCAGAACAATTTGCTGAAAGATTATTAGTGGAGGAAAAAGTTGCTGTTGTACCTGGAAATGTATTTGGTCAAAGTGGTGAGGGGCATATACGATGTTCTTATGCATCTTCAATGGAACAATTACAGGAATCCATTAAAAGAATGAAGCGTTTTTTAGAGAGAGAATTTTAAATTTTTTTGAGATGCTGTCATGTTAGCGTCTCTTTTTTTGTCGATTTTTGGCGTTTCGCCGATATATTGATTTTTTCGCTGATATATTTGAAAAAACGCCGATATAATCCGATTTTCGCCGATATATTTAAATAATCGCCGATATATCCAAAAGCATTGGATTTAGCGCCTCAGGTTTAAAACTAAATGGGGGAATAAAAAGGCGAAGCTCTCCCAAGTGTGTATCAAAATACTTTTGGGACAGCTTCGTTAGATTGTTTGTTACGCTGATGGAGCTTTTTCTTTTGTAGGCCAAATAAAATTTGAAATGGCAATGAGAAGATCTACAACTAAAACGATCGACCAGATTTGGATAATCCCATTGAACGCTTCTGTTTTTGAAGGAGTATCTATCCAAAAGATCAATCCTACTAATAAGCCGGCCCCAATGATATAGGCGATTAAATGTTTGACCCAGCCTCTGAAATAATGCTTAGCATAATCCATTCCGTATCGTTTCTTTGGTTTTTCCCCTTGTTTAGTTACGTAATATTGAAAGCGTTGATCTGCCCATTCAATCATACTTTTACCAAATGCAATGGAGACCCCTATATAAACAGCAGCAATACCATGTGCTGTGGACGCGACTGCACCCCGATATAAATCAATGCCTGCTGTGATCAACAATATTAAATCAATTAGTGGGGTAAGAGCCAAAAAAAACATCCCTAATCGTTTTAGCTTAAAAATATAACGTGCTACTAATCCAAGAATAATGACAATCCAAAATGCGATCTCACAAAAAACGATCATCCAACCAACAGTACTCAAAGATGCCACTCCTTTATAATACAATTGTATCATTTAAAACAAAGTATAGCATCATCATTAAAATAATACAATCGTATTATAAAAGTGATGTTTTTTTGATACAATAGAGTTATGCCAAAAATAGTTGATCATGAATTAAGAAAAAAGCAAATTGCAGAAGCCTCATGGAGAGTCATTCAAGAACAGGGAATGGAAGGGGCGACAGTTAGGAATATAGCAAAAGAGGCTGGTCTCTCATTAGGTGCTTTACGTCATTATTTTTCTACTCAAGATGAGTTGCTAGAATTTGCTATGAATCTTGTCATTGAAAGAGTTACAAAACGAATTAAAAAAATAGCCCTGAAAGAATTACCTCCAAAAGAAAAAGTCTTACAAATCCTGCTTGAGATTGTCCCAACAGATACTGAATCGATGGCGGAAATGGAAGTATGGTTTTCTTTTGTTGCTTATGCAAGACATAAAGAAGGTTTTGATGCACAGCAGGATCGAATTTATGATGGGATTCGTAACTTAATTCTCTATCTGGACCAAGAGAGGATATTGCGGAAAAATCTTAATAAAGAAATGGAAATGGAAAGATTATATTCGTTAGTAGACGGTACTGCTATGCATGCGTTGCTGGAACCAAAGAGGTTGGGAAAAGACCAGATCTATGAGTTATTTGTTTATCATTTAGATTTGCTCTGTGTTGATGAAGTCTAAAAAACGAGAGAACAGACCAAATTTCGGTCTGTTCTTTGTTTGATTTTTTGTTGAAATTAATTGTCAGCTCATCCCCTAAGTTTGCAAAAAAAGGATGAGCCATTAATCACATTATGAAGCATGCTTATTTTCAAGCTGCTCATAGAAGGTGAGAGAGCTTCGCCAAAAAAGAAATGGTATTATACTTGCTCGAACATTGTACCATTCATTTCATCATTATTTTGTAGTAGTTCTGCTGCTGGTACGTCCAGCACAGTTGAGATTTTCAAAAGTGTCGCTTTTGTAGGAATGTGCTGCCCAGTTTCATATTTTTCAATTCTGGATGTACCAACACGAATTTTTACTGCGAGCTCCTCTTGGGACATATTGGCCCTTTCCCGGTATAGCTTAATGTTATCACCGATGGAACCCATAATTTCACCATCCTTTCCATGACACTTCTATCTATTTATAGTGTATCATGCCAAAGGTTGGTCGACTGTTTTCTTTCGTGAATAATTCTTAACATATTCGTTATGTTATATGATTCTGTTGATTATTGGCTCATTTCGTGAGAAAACAAGGTTTCTCAAGCCTTTTAAGCTATGCTGAAAGATGGCTCGGACTCGATGAAACGCTAGGAGAAAGTTTTCTTCCACGTTTGATCGAATCCGAGCTAAAATGAACCAAAACTGATCAACCATATGGTTTAACACAACCAATTTAAATGGCTACCAGTTTAGTTGATAGCCATCTATTCTTTAAAAGATTCCAATTGAATTTAAGAAGACAAAAATGATGCCGACAGGGACAATGTAACGAATGGTAAAGTACCATATATCAAAGAGAGTACCTAATCCGTGTGTGCCAAGATTGAGCTCTTCTTTAACCATTTGTCTCGGCATGCGATAACCGATGAATAATGAGATAAAGAAGGCACCGAGCGGTAAGCTGATGTTACTGACTAGAAAATCGGCAAAATCAAAAATACTTTTATTAAAAATGCTTATGTCAGCCAGGCTACCGAAAGAAAGCGCACTTGGTACACCAACAATAAAGATGAGAATGCCAGCAAGCCAGGTTGCCTTTTTTCTTTTGCCAGCTTCATTTTTGACACTTGCTGCTACGACAATCTCAAGAATGGAAAAAGCAGATGTTAAGGTCGCAAACAGCAATAAAATTAAGAAAATCGTTAAGAATAATCCGCCATAGGCAATCTCGTTAAAGACAGCTGGGAGAACGACAAAAACAAGCCCTGGTCCTTCCCCAGGCTCAAATCCAAGAGCAAATACTGCTGGGAAGATAACAAGTCCAGCTAATAATGAAATCAAAATATTTAAGCCGACAACGGAAAATGCTGACTTCATCATATTTTCAGTTTTGGCTAAGTAGGAAGCATATGTGACCATAACAGATATCCCTACGCTTAAAGCAAAAAAGGATTGTCCTAAAGCAAGGAGGAATGTCTCCCCAGTAACACTGCTAAAGTCCGGTTTTAATAAGAAAGAGACTCCCTCTAATGCTCCGTCCAAGGTGATCGAGCGAATCGCAAGAATGATAAAAAGAATAAATAATGCTGGCATTAAATACTTATTCGCTTTTTCAATTCCCTTTTGAATGCCACCTTGAACGACCCAGATTGTAATGAGAAGAAAGATCAATTGGGCAATGATGACTTCGGTTGTATTTCCAATTGTATGGTTAAAAAGGTCAACATATCCGGTTGGCGATAATCCAGAAAATGCTCCTGTTATACTTCTCCATAAGTAAGATAAAATCCATCCTCCAACAACACTATAAAAGGATAATAAAATAATGGAAGCGACTACTCCTAAGTATCCGAGTAATTGCCAGGCCGATCCAGGAGCAAGTTGACGATAGGAGCTAACCGCATCTTTTTGTGTACTTCGGCCGATGACAAATTCCGCAATTAAAATGGGCGTTCCAATCAATACGGTAAAAACAATAAAAATTAGGAAAAAAACGGCGCCTCCATTGGTTCCCGCTACATATGGGAATTTCCAAATTGCTCCTAGTCCAATTGCAGACCCAGCAGCAGCTAAAATAAATCCAAGCTTTGATGTCTATTGTTCCTGTTTGTTCATGTTAAACAAATCTCCTTCAATCAATTCATATTTTTCCATGTTACTATGAATTGTCGAAAAAGGGTAGTTTTAAAAAATACATTTCGTGTATATTATGTGATTTTTGCCATTTTGCCGAATTTTCCTGCTCTCTCCCTCCAAAGTTAAAGTTTTATTAAAGAATGGGAAAAGATCACAAAAAACACTTGTGTCGTTCCTTATAAAGGTGTTATAGTTCTTTATATAGAATTTATTCGTTATAAAGAATTGAAAGAAGCGGATTTAACAAGGATTTTTTAAGAATAATCATTATTTTTTCCGTTCGTTCATATTTTTTTTATTATTTCGCTCTTTATAAAGAACTATTTTGGTGATGTCTTCTTGCCAATATCAATGAAGGCACTCGATCATGCTGTGGGTTAGATGAACCTTAGACGCGAGTCGTCGATAGTGTGATGTGAGGATGGGTTAGATGCCCAATCTGATTTTTGTTAAGGAAATTATAAATATCATTGTTATGAATCGCTTTTTAATGAGTGTATCTACGTGAAGCGTAAGCAGCCAAAGCTTACAAACTTCAGGTACAAGTAAAAGGCGGTATATTGATTTTTACAACCTACGATAAGGAGAATCTACGGTGCTTAGCACGATAGGTCTCCTTTGTCGAAAGAACAGGCCCTTTTAAGGTTGTACGGTGAGGAGCACTAAGGAAAGTTTCATCGTAGGAACAATCTGCTTTCCGATTGTTCAGAAGGTGCCCCGTGCTTTAGTGTTTTTGGGCTGTGAGTGATCGAAGTGGTTGATGTTTGGCCGATTGCAAACTCCTTTATGTAAGCAATCGGTTAAATTTATTCATTAGATTTTGTTTAACATAGCCATTTCTGAGAAAGGGGTATAGGGGTGGAATATCGAAAAAGATTGTCGGTTTTTTTCTTTACTGACTCTATTATTGTTATCACGGCATTTTTTATAGGCAGTCATTTAGTCGATTCGAATCTTAATGATAGATCGACAACATTTTTGCTAAGTATCGTGATTTTACTTGTTAGCCATCATTTCTTTAGCTATTTATACAAACTTTATAAAAAAGCATGGATGTATGCGAGCATTGGTGAATTAATAATCGTCTTTAAAACGATTACAAATACATTTCTTTTCGTTTCCTGTTTACAGTTTATGATGTTTCAAGCGATCGATTATCGATTGCTGGTCGTTACCTGGATGCTTCATACGTTGTTGATTGGTGGTTCGCGATTTTGCTGGCGGGTCATTAACAATTCTTATAAACAGGAAGTGGATGATAAAAAACGCACTCTTATTGTTGGGGCAGGTTCGGCAGGAACAATGGTGGCCAGACAATTGCTAAATAATCATTATTGTGAGTTGAAGCCAGTCGCATTTATAGATGATGATGAAAAAAAGCACCAGCTTGATATACTAGGAATTCCAGTATTGGGTGGTAGGGAAAAAATTGAAAAAGTAGTGGAACATTTGGCGGTAGAAACGATTGTGATCGCAATCCCATCACTCGGAAAAAGGGAGCTTAATAAAATTGTTCAGGAATGTGTGAATACGGGGAAAAAGACGCAAACGATCCCAAAATTAGAAGACATCATGACTGGAAAAGTATCAGTCAATCATTTTAGAGATGTTCAAGTAGAAGATTTATTAGGAAGAGAACCGGTACAGTTAGATACGGAAAAAATATCCGAATTTATTATGGGTAAAATCGTATTAATCACTGGCGCCGGAGGATCGATTGGATCCGAAATTTGCCGACAGATTTGCAAATTCACTCCTAAAAAGCTTATTTTACTTGGTCATGGTGAAAATAGCATCTACACAATTATGATGGAATTGAAGGAAATGTATAGACATAAAGAGATAGAGTTTGTGGCGGAAATTGCAGATATTCAAGACGGGGATAAAATGCTGACGATAATGAGTAAGCATCATCCGAATGTAGTCTATCATGCTGCTGCACATAAACATGTTCCATTAATGGAAAGTAATCCTGAAGAAGCCGTGAAGAACAATATCATTGGAACATTGAATGTGGCAAATGCAGCAAAATGGAGTCATGTCGATGAATTTGTCATGATCTCAACGGACAAGGCAGTTAATCCAACAAGCGTAATGGGGGCTAGTAAGCGTCTCGCAGAGATCCTTATTCAAAACATCAATTTGGAAAGCGAGACGAAATTTGTTGCTGTTCGATTTGGAAATGTCTTAGGAAGTAGAGGAAGTGTCATTCCCCTATTTAAAAGGCAAATCCAGCAAGGGGGACCTGTGACCGTTACGCACCCAGATATGGTTCGTTATTTTATGACAATTCCAGAAGCGTCTAGGTTGGTTATTCAGGCTGGAGCATTGGCAAATGGAGGCGAAATCTTTGTACTAGATATGGGTGAACCAGTAAAAATTGTCGAGTTAGCGATGAACTTAATTAAGCTATCGGGAAACTCGGTGGAGGAAATAGGGATCGAATTCACTGGGATGAGGACTGGTGAGAAATTATATGAAGAATTACTTAATCCAAATGAATATAACGAGATTCAAGTATTTCCAAAGATCTATACGGGAAAAACAACAAATTACAATGTTGAGGCAATTATGCAACTCATTAATGAATATCCGCTATTAGACGAAACTACATTAAAGGCACGATTGCTGGAGCTAAGTAATGAGCAGGCAAAGAGCAGCAAAAAATTAGCAGTATTATAGATAGGTGGGATGGAGATGAGAATTAGAAAAGCGATTATTCCAGCTGCAGGGCTTGGTACGAGATTTTTACCAGCGACTAAGGCCCAACCGAAAGAAATGCTTCCAGTTGTTGATAAACCAACGATCCAGTATATTGTGGAGGAAGCAATTCGTTCAGGCATAGAGGATATTATTATTGTCACCGGGCGTGGAAAACGAGCTATTGAGGATCATTTTGATAAATCGTATGAACTGGAAGAAGTACTGCTAAAAAAACATAAATATGAAATGCTTGCCGAAGTTCAAGAAATTTCCAATTTGGCGAATATCCACTATATTAGGCAAAAGGAAGCAAAAGGTTTGGGGGATGCCATTAATTGTGCGAGCCGATTTATTGGAAATGAACCATTTGCTGTGCTTTTAGGAGATGATATTGTTCGCGGGCCAAAGCCTTGTTTGCGGCAGCTAATGGAAGTGTTTGAGCGCTATAGTACCTCCGTAGTTGGTGTTCAAGAGGTAGCACGTGAGGAAGTTAATAAGTACGGGATTATTAATCCTAAAAATGTAGATGGACGCATTATTTCTGTAGGCCATTTAGTTGAAAAGCCTTCTATAAAAAAGGCGCCTTCCAATTATGCGATTTTGGGAAGATATATTCTTCAGCCGGATATTTTTGCGATTTTGTCAGAGCTTCCGCCCGGTGCTGGAGGAGAGATTCAATTAACAGATGCTATTAATCTATTGAATGAAAAGAAAGAAGTTTTAGCGTATGAATTTGAAGGAAAGCGCTATGACCTAGGTGATAAGTTGGGTTTTGTTAAGGCAACGATCGATTTTGCATTAGAACGGGATGAATTAAAAAATGCTGTTTTTGCTTATATACAATCTATGGTAGAAAAACAAAAAGTACTGAACCTGAGTTGATTCTTAATCGGAATATGACTAGGTAAAGTACTTTTTATTTTTTAGGATGGATGCTTTCGTTTCTGCATCGAGTTTCTACTATTGGTATTTTCTAGATGCATGTTGGGAATTTTCTTTCATTTATCCACCATTTGAACTTTGATTGTCCCGATCGTGCCGCAAGCATTTTTTTATATTCTTTAATTTGGAGGTGAAAGGTAATTGGCCATTCTTGTAACAGGTGGAGCCGGCTATATAGGGAGCCATACATGTGTTGAGCTTTTAAATGAAGGATACGATGTCATTGTCATCGATAACTTTGCTAATAGTCATTTGGCAGCCCTTGAAAGGATTTATATGATTACTGGCAAGAACATTAAATTATATACGGTGGATTTAACTGTTCAACATCAAGTAGAAGCTGTGTTTATGGAGAATGAAATCGATGCAGTTATCCATTTTGCCGGTTTAAAAGCAGTGGGAGATTCTGTTAAGGTGCCACTGCGCTATTATGAGAACAATGTGACGGGAACGATCATCCTTTGTAATTTGATGAAAAAATATCATGTGAAAAAGATGGTATTCAGTTCATCAGCTACCGTATATGGTGTTCCAGATTCAGTTCCTATTAAGGAAAACTTCAAACTGAAGCCAGTTAATCCGTACGGGCGAACGAAAATGGTGATTGAGGGAATTTTACAGGATTTATGTAGTTCAGACGAAGAATGGAGCATTTCAATTTTACGCTATTTTAATCCAATAGGTGCTCATGAAAGTGGCCTAATTGGAGAAGACCCTAATGGTATTCCCAATAATATCATGCCGGCTATTTCACAAGTGGCAGTAGGGAAGTTACCCTATTTGAAGGTTTTTGGGAATCAATATCCTACGGTGGATGGGACTGGTATACGTGACTACATACATGTCGTCGATTTAGCTAAAGGGCATCTTAAGGCGTTGGCGCAAACGATTAAAGGGAATGGGATAGAAGCATACAATTTAGGCACGGGTAAGGGATTTAGTGTGCTCGAGTTGGTATTCGCTTTTCAAGCGGTTTCAGGAGTGGAAATTCCTTATCAAATTGTTGAACCTAGGCCAGGGGACATAGCGATCTGCTATGCAAATCCGAATAAGGCTAAACAAATTTTGCATTGGTCTGCTGAGAGGGGAATAAGAGAGATGTGCGAAGATGCCTGGAGATGGCAGTCGAATAATCCAGGGGGATATTCAATCTTCAATGAATTGGAGCAAGAGGACTCCTTACCTTATGTTTATGAAAAATAGGTAACAAAGGCATGATATTTTGCGAATATCACTTTTGTTAAAAGCTAGAAAGAAATGTAGAAGAAATAATGGAAGTGAAATGATGAAAAGAATAGTCGATTTGTTGATTACATTACCGCTAGTGATTGTTGCTGCTCCGTTGATGCTAGTGATCTCGTTTTTTATTAGATGGAAGTTAGGGACACCCATTCTTTTTAAGCAGCAAAGACCCGGTTTAAATGGAAAGCCGTTTCAACTCTATAAATTTCGTTCCATGAGTAATGAAAAAGACCAGACTGGCCAGTTACTGCCCGATCAGCAAAGAATTACACCGTTTGGCATGTTTCTCAGGAGGTATAGTCTTGACGAACTGCCGCAGCTATTCAATGTGATAAAAGGTGATGTAAGTCTTGTTGGTCCAAGACCGTTGCTAATGGAGTATCTCCCTTTGTACTCTGAGAGACAAGCGAAAAGACATTTGGTTAAGCCGGGGATAACAGGATGGGCTCAAGTTAATGGCAGAAATGCGATCACTTGGGAAGAAAAGTTTGAACTTGATGTCTGGTATGTGGAAAACCGTAGCCTTCTACTGGATCTGCGCATTTTATTGCTGACATTTTTAAAAGTTATTTCCTCAGAAAATGTAAGCCTTGATGAAATCGATTTTGAAGGTAGTGCTGATAAGAAAATATCAACGAAGTCAATGTAAGAAATGAAATCATTAGGAAAGGGAGGAGTCACTTTGCTCAACGCAAAGGTAGAAAAGAGAATTCATTTATCTCCGCCCCATATGAGTGGAGAAGAATGGAAATATATTACTGAAGCGTTCCAAAGCAATTGGGTTGCGCCATTAGGGAAAAACGTAGATGAATTTGAAAACGAGATAGCGGCGTATGTTGGAGTAAAGGGAGCGGTTGCTGTAAGCTCAGGGACTGCGGCGCTTCATTTGGCTCTTTCTTTATTACATGTAAAAGCCGGAGATACGGTGTTTTGTTCGAGCTTAACCTTTGTTGCTTCAGCAAATCCAATTTTATATCAAGGAGCTACGCCTATTTTTATCGATTCTGAGCCAGAAACGTGGAATATGTCGCCTCAAGCTTTAGAACAAGCTTTATTTGAGGCTTTTCGTGAAGGCAGGCTGCCAAAGGCTGTCATCATTGTTCATATTTATGGGCAATCAGCAAAGATGGAGGAATTGACAGCGATTTGCTACAAATACGGAGTTCCGATTATCGAAGATGCTGCAGAATCATTAGGTTCATCTTATAAAGGAAAAATGAGTGGGAGCTTTGGTGAGTTTGCCATTTTTTCCTTTAATGGCAACAAAATTATTACAACTTCAGGAGGAGGTATGCTTGTATCCAACAATGTTGAGGCATTAGAAAAGGCGCGGTTTTTGGCAACTCAAGCAAGAGAGCCTGCCAGTCACTATCAGCATAAGGAAATGGGCTACAATTATCGGTTGAGTAATGTATTAGCAGGAATCGGCAGGGGACAGATGGAGGTATTGGAGAAGCGTATACAAAAGAAGCGAGAAATTTTTGCAAAGTACAAACAAGAGCTTGGCCAACTTCCAGGAATCCGATTTATGCCAGAGTTAGAAAACACATGTTCAAATCGCTGGCTAACAGTCTGCCTAATTGATCAAAATGCAGTTGAAAAAAACAGGGATCACCTCCTTAAAGTGTTAACGAATGAAAATATAGAAGCAAGGCCGGTGTGGAAGCCGCTCCATATGCAACCCCTTTTTAATAGAAATAGATTTTATCCTCATGTTCAAGATCATATCATTTCAGAGCAATTATTTTTAAACGGACTTTGTTTGCCTTCGGGAACGAGTATGACTTTAGAGGAACAGATGAGAGTGATTAATTGTATAAAAAATCAATGCTCTAGCTTTTAGTTTGATGAAGTGCTGTTCTACTTTTTAAATTAAATTTATCTTAAAGAGGTTAAAATATGATCGGGAAAAATATCGCAAAAATACGGAAAAAAAGAGGTTATAACCTGTCTGAGTTAGCAGAGTTGTCGAATATTTCGAAGTCATACTTGAGCAATATTGAACGCAATATTAATAACAACCCCTATGTAGAAGTGCTGCAGAGAATTGCCAAAGTCTTAAATGTGGATTTTATGATGTTAATAGAACCAGATTTAAATATAGAATCGCATTTATATAGAGAACAAGAATGGAGTGCTCTCCTGAAAGAGCTTAAGGAATTGGGGATTGAAAAGAATGATATTCGTGAATATCAAACCCTAGTTGAATTTATTAAATGGCAAAATAGCAGATGAGGTTCCTCTAAATTAATCAAGGAGGTAAGACTAGACTGTTTGTCTACTAAATTGGAGGTTACAATGGAGAAATCAATTAGTATGAAGGAGCTTCTTGGAATATTGATAAAGCGCTGGAAATTGATTATCATTCTGACTTTTTTAATGGGAGTAGTGAGCGGAACTGTAACTTATTTTTTGCTCACTCCTAAATATGAAGCATCTACACAAATTTTAGTTAATCAGAAGGATACAATTACCCAATTTGATCCTTCGCAAATGCGAGGGAATGTGGAATTAATTAATACGTACAGCGTAATTATTAAAAGCCCGGTTATTTTGGAGAAAGTGATTGAAAAGCTAAAACTTAGTCAAAATGTAGAAGAGTTAAATCGAAATATTGTTGTGAACAGTGAAGCGGAGTCACAAGTATTTTCCATCACAGTTTCTGATAGTAAACCAGAACGAGCAGTGAGAATAGCGAATACGATTTCAGACACATTTCAACAAGATATAAAGAGCATTATGAATGTGGATAATGTAAATATATTGGCGAAGGCAGAATTAAAGGAAGATCCGATTCCAGTTAGTCCTAAACCACTTATTAATATCGCGATCGGAATCATTTTTGGCATGATGGTGGGAGTAGGTTTAGCTCTCCTTATTGAATATTTGGACAATTCTTTGGAAAGCGTTGATGAAATTGAGGCCTATTTGGGGCTACCTGTGCTTGGCTCGATTCAGAAAATACCGAAGAAAAAGGGGCGGCCAAGAGCTAAATCCAAGAGAACGGGAGTTGATATTATTGAGTCGCAAGTCAAGGGTTAGGGAAAAAAAGAGCGGGATTCCGTTAGTTGCCTATAATTACCCAAGAGAAGTTATTTCTGAGCAATATCGATTAATTAGGACGAATATTTTGTTTGCATCAGTAGATGAAGAAGTAAAATCGATTATGATTACCTCTTCTGAACCAGGGGATGGGAAATCAACAACTGCGGCAAATTTAGCTATCGTCCTTGCGCAGCAAGGAAAAAAAGTATTACTTGTAGATGCAGATTTAAGGAAGCCTAGCATCCACTATTCTTTCCAATTGAGCAATATGTTCGGTTTAACAAGCATATTAACGAAGGATATTGACATTGATGGCGCAGTTTCAAATTCCTATATCGGAAATCTTCAAATTTTAAATAGTGGTCCTATCCCACCTAATCCGTCAGAACTATTAAATTCAAAAGCAATGGAGAACTTAATGAAGGAATTAAACACCCTTTATGATTATGTAATCTATGATACGCCTCCGTTGCTGGTAGTCGCAGATCCGCAAATTATTGCCAATAAGTGTGACGGAACCGTTTTGGTGATTGCAAGTGGAAAAACGCAAAAAGACCGTGCTTTGAAAGCGAAGGAGCTATTAGTGAAAGCAAAATCAAAAATTTTAGGAGTCGTCGTTAATGGCGTGGAATCGATGAAGGATGAGTATTATGGTCGATAGTCTAAAAAACGGGGAGGCATTCATTAGTGATAGATTTACATTGTCATATTATTCCGGATGTTGATGATGGTCCATCACATATCTCACAGTTTTTAGAAATGGCTCACATGGCTGTGGAGCAGGGAGTGACTCATCTATTTGCTACTCCCCATCATTTAAATGGAAGCTATGAAAATCCTAAAAATAAAATTTTGCAAATGACACGTCAATATTCCAATTATCTGGTCGAAGAGAAGATTCCATTGGTGCTACATCCAGGGCAAGAATTGAGAGTTCACCGTGAGATTTTTGAAACCATTGAAAAAGATGAAATGTTAACACTTGATAATCAAGGAAAATATGTATTACTGGAGCTACCTAGCACGAATGTCCCCAATTATCTTCATGAAGTGGTTTATGAATTAAGATTACGGGGGATGACGCCCATTATCCCGCACCCTGAACGAAATGTAAAAATTGTAGAAGAACCGGATTTACTATATGATTTGCTCGCAGAAGGAGCATTAACGCAATTAACCGCTGGAAGCATTCTTGGACAGTTTGGGAAAAAAATAAAGAGCTTCTCGGAAAAATTAATCGAGCATCAATGGACTCATTTTATAGCATCGGATGCCCATAATACGCGCTCTCGAGGCTTTTTTCTCCAGCAAGCGTATGAAGCGCTGACTAAAAAATTTGGCATGGATGCGATCTTTTATTACAAGGAAAATGCAGAACTGCTTTTACGTGGACAAAATATCGTAGCCGAAGAAGCGAAACCGATGCGAAGGAAAATCTTTGGCTTTATTTAGCGGGAAATTGAGGGAAAATCACTACGTTAATCAATCAAGGAGAAGTAAATGATATGAGGAAAATTTTATTCACGGCTACGATAGATGAGCATATATGGTCTTTTCATCTCCCGTATCTTAAATGGTTTAAAGAAAATGGATTTGAAGTTCATATTGCTAGTAGCGGCAAAACGACCATTCCATTTTGTGATCAAAAGTTTCATATCCCTTTTCAGCGCTCCCCTTTTAATTGGTCAAATTGGCAGGCATATAAACAATTAAAAAGGCTTATACACTCTCAGCATTATTCGCTTATCCATTGCCATACACCAATGGGGGGCGCGTTAACAAGGTGGGCGGCGAAAGAAAAAAGAAAGGAAGGGACAGCAGTTGTCTATACAGCGCACGGGTTCCATTTATACAGAGGAGCGCCGTGGATGAACTGGGCGATCTATTATCCAGTTGAAAAATGGCTTTCCCGATATACCGATTGTTTGGTCACGATTAATAACGAGGACTATGTACTAGGGCAAAGGCTTTTGGCAAATCAGGTGAGATTGGTGAATGGTGTAGGCCTTGATTTAAAGAGATTTACTCCGCCGACAAAGACGCAAAAAAGTCAATTGAGAGCGCAATATCATTACTCGGAAAACGATTTTATCTTAATATTCGTGGCGGAGCTTAATGAGAATAAACAGCAAGATCTATTAATACGGATGATCGATAAATTAAAAGCTAAAATTCCGACAATCAAGCTTCTGCTTGTAGGTGATGGGTTACTGCGCGAAAAATATCGAATGCTTGTAGAAAAACATGGGCTTAGGCAGCATGTTTTTTTTCTTGGCTATCGAAGTGATATTGCCGAGCTTCTCTCGCTTTCAGATGTTGCCCTTTCATCTTCCAAAAGAGAAGGACTACCTGTTAATATCATGGAAGCCATGGCAGTAGGGCTACCGGTTGTAGCAACGGATTGCCGAGGCAACCGAGATTTAGTGAAGGATGGAGAGACTGGTTTTTTAATAGCTATTGATGATGTAGAGAAATGTTCTTCCTATGTTGAAGTGCTCTATCATTCTCCCCTTCTTCGAAAAGAAATGGGCGACAAAGGGATGCAATACATGAAGAAGTATTCTTTGCAAGTAATTGAGAAGGAAATGGCTGCGCTCTATTTCGACTTGTTGCAAATGGATAGGGAACAGACTCCATCAACCTTCGGAGAGGTGATTAATGAATGATGCGAGTGCTGCATTTACTTTCAAGTAATAGTTTTTCTGGCGCAGAAAATGTAGTGTGCCAGATTATGAGATTGTTTAGGGGAGAGATTGATATGGTCTATTGTTCTCCCGATGGTCCGATTAAGGTGACACTTCAACAGAAGAAGATTAAATACATACCACTCGAGCGTCTAACTACCGGACAATTAAATAAGGTCATTCATGAATACAAGCCAGATATTATTCACGCCCATGACGTTAGAGCGAGTGTGATTGCTTCTCAGTATTCGAAAAAGGTGATGATTATATCCCATCTCCACTGTAGATTTGTCGAAATGTCCAAAATTACAGTGAAGTCGCTCTTGTATCAGCTTTGTTTAGCGAAATTTAGTCATGTTTTTACCGTTTCCAATAGCATTCGATCAGAATATGTCTTTTCAAAAGCTTTAATGCAAAAATCATCTGTTTTATACAATGCGATTGATGAAAAAGTGATCAAAAAAATGGCTGAACATGAGGAAATTGTGCGTTATGATGGTGTTTTTTTAGGAAGATTCTCATGGCAGAAGAATCCGCAAAGGCTGATTAAAATAATCGGTGAAATTGTAAAAAAGCTTCCTGATGCTCGATTTGTCCTTATTGGAAAGGGGAGTTTACTAGGGGAAGCGAAAGAACTGACCAAGAAATTAAATCTTCAGGATAATATTACTTTTACCGGATATTTATCAAATCCCTTTCCGTATTTGCGAGCATCACGATTTATGCTGATGACCTCCCGTCTAGAAGGAACACCGATGTGTATTTTAGAGGCGATGACATTGGGGATCCCGGTTGTTTCTACTGGAGTAGATGGCATAAAGGAATTGATACAAAACGGAGTAGATGGCTTTTATACAGATGAGGATGCTGAACTGGTCGAGTATGCTTGTCAACTTATTGTAAATGATCGTTTGCGCCATCGTCTTTCGCAAAATGTACTGGAAAAATCCCGCGCTATTAATAATTTGGTTAATTATAAGAAAAAACTTCGTAAAGTGTATCAGTCTCAAGCCTTTTTAGTCCTGAGAGAGAGAAAAAGTATGGTGAGACCACTTGACTAAAATCAATCTCTCCATTGTGATTCCATCTTTACAAACTGGCGGTGCGGAAAGCATGGCCTTTCAGTTGGCAAAAGCGATTAATAAATCCCGCTTCAATTTACAATTTATCTGTCTCTATTCAAGCAGTGGAACGACGTTTGAGCAGGAACTTGAGCGGATTGGAGTGAAGATTGTTTTTCTTGAAAAAGGAATTGGGCTCAATTTACTTACGTTTAGAAAAATGTGGAGGGCGTTAGAAGAGCATCAGACTGAAATTGTTCACAGCCATCTTGGTGCTTGTTTGTACGCCGCACCTTGGACGTTAATGCGCGGTAAGAAATTACTCCATACTGTTCACAACCTTCCAGTTAAGGAATTGCCATCCCTCCATCGAATGGTCTTAAGGGGGATGTTTAAATTGAAAAAAGCCATTCCTGTTTCTATTTCGGACACGATTAGACAGGAAATAAGTCGTTTTTATAGCCTCCATGAAACAGCGGTTCCGCTTGTTTATAATCCAGTTGATCTTCGCCACTATCACTATAAGGAAGAAGAGAAGAGGCAAGAAGCTGAAACCATTAAGTTTGTATGTGTAGCAAGGTTAGCGCCGCAAAAAAACCATAAAATGCTGTTAAAAGCTTTTGCAGCTGTTCAAAGTGAAATGGAAAATACAAGATTAGTATTGGCTGGTGAAGGAACGTTAATGAATCAGCTAAAGTTGCTTTCTGAACAATTAAAAATTAGTGAACGAGTCGATTTTTTAGGCAATGTTGAAAATATTCCAGAGCTTTTAAAAGCATCGGATATTTTTGTATTGGCTTCATCGTATGAAGGACTGCCGCTGACAATTCTAGAAGCAATGGGAGCGCGCCTTCCTGTTATCGCAACGCGCGTTGGTGGTGTTCCAGATATTGTGAAAGAAAATGGTGTACTAATCGAACCAGATCAACCTCATAAATTTGCTGAAGCTATGTTGAAGCTAGCAAAGCATAAAAATTTAAGAGAAAGGATGGGCGAACAAGGATTTTTGATGTCTTCTCAATATGATATCGAAACGATCTCCCATAAGTATGAGCAATTATATATTACGTATTGTTCATCATCTTGAATGATTGTTCCTTTCAAGTGTCTGCCTGCATTGCGAAGCGAAAAAAGAGTTCATATGAAGAGATAGTGTCAAAAATTCTATGGCAACTACTTAGATGTTTAGGTTCTTTCCCATTTATTAGGTGGAAAGGCGACGCAATCGCTCTTGAAAAACACGCCAATGGTTTGTGTTTGAGGTAACAAGGGTGAAGGAAAAAGAAGACATACCAAATAGCTCTTGGCTCTTGGTTCTTTCAATTTTAAACCATTGGCAAGTTCGGTTTGTCAAGAGTTCGCTGACTCCGATTGCTGACCAGCTCAAAACTCAAGGGCTCTGCTAGTGAGGCAGCCTCTGTTGGGTAATCCATTGTTGAGCGAACCCAATGAGTTTAGTCCATCGGGCTGGCATCCTTGGCAAGCCTGATAACTCTGGATGAACAACAGGTACTTTAAGGTTCATGAGGACAAAGAGCGCTGAAAAAAAGCAAAGTGTGTCCTCATAGAGGGTTCATGAGGACAAGGAATTGTGAGAATAGAGCAAGCTTGTTCTCATATTTTGATACTCTTATTTTTGCGTTCCTATGTCTTCGAACTGGTTTCAATGGTTCCCTCTGTGAGAAGTAGTTGATAATCAAGCTTTTAAGGGACGACAATGACGGGAAGCTCGTCCACCTGAAGCTTTCGAAAAGGTTTATTTACGGGCGTTTCTACGGGTTTATCGAACATACTCTTCCCCACAAGAAGCGATTGAATTGTTCTTGATAGTTTATAAAAGTTAATAAATATAGGTTATAAGTTGAGGGGACAACAACTTGTTACTTCCTATTTTAGGAATTTTGATGTCGTGTGGTAACCTCATCAAACCATAAAATTCAGGGTGGCCTTTTTTTGCTTACAAAGCCCTCTAACTAGGTCATTTATAATCTATTTCTTATAAAAGTTCTGACAATAGGTATGAAGAGGGGGGAGATTATAGATGAAAAAAAGAAAAGTAGCTATAGTAGTGCCATCATTCGTTGTTGGTGGTGCGGAGAAGATGGTATATCAGCTTGCGGCGGCATTAGATCGAAAAGAGTTTGTGCTTAAGCTAATTTCATTAAGTCCACCACAGTGCACGTCTTTTGAAGAAGAACTGCAGAAACAAGGGCTTGATATCACATTTTTAAATAATTGTGGCAAATTGAGTTTAAAGACGGTTGCTTTAGTTTGGAGGGAGCTGAGTAAGTTTAAGGCGGATATTGTTCATACCCATTTACATGCTTTCCTTTATGTATTTCCCTGGGTTTGTACCCATGCAACGTCCATGCTCCATACGATTCACAGTACACCGAAAGTTGAGTTCTCCTCCAGGCTCATTTTTTTGATGGAGCGTCTTTATAAGTTGAAAAAAGCCATTCCGGTCGCCATTTCGAGCACAATTAGGAAGGAGGCATCTGAGCTATACAAGCTTCCTTTAGATGAGGTCGAACTAGTTTATAATCCTGTTCAACTTGTAAAACATCGAGAAACGAGCTTTAGCAACGAAGCAATTACCTATATTAATGTAGCAAGATTAGAACCTATTAAAAATCATAAGCTTCTGCTTCAGGCCTTTTCCGTCATAAATAAAGAGTTGCCGCAAGCGTCTTTGATTTTGGTTGGAGATGGGAAGGAGAAAAAGACGTTAGAAGCGTATGCTGATGAATTAGGAATTAGAAATAAGGTCGTATTTACTGGAAATGTTTCTAATGTGGAGGATTATTTGGCCCGTTCAGATATTTTTGTGCTTACTTCTATTTATGAAGGTTTGCCTTTAGCAATTTTAGAAGCGATGGCAAGTGGTCTTCCGATTATCGCAACGAATGTTGGCGGGATTGCAGACGTGATAAAGGGCAATGGTTTATTAGTAGAAAGCGGGGATTTGCTAGCCTTAAGTGATGGGATGTTAGAACTGGCGAGAGATAAGGAGAAAAGGGTGCAAATGTCGAAATGTGCAAAGGAAAACGTCAAAGCTTATGATGTGGCGATTGTGGCACAGAAGTACGGGGAGTTATACAAGAAATATGGATAATGTCATGGCTGTTAATAGAGAGGATACCTTCGAGCAGAGGCATTGGGCGAATATCATCGGGAAAGAAAACAAATTTTTTGTTTTCTTTGCTAGCTTGATTTTTTTGGCAGTGCTTCTCCGCGATTATTTTGATGTACCCATTCATAAATATGTGCTTTTACTGATTGTGGTAGTTGCTTTCATTTATTTGAGCGAGAGCTTTCTTATTGCCTACTTTGCTTTTCTTATTCCGTTCTTGCCAGGCTTGCCAGGAAATTATATTGTAGCGGCTGCTATTTTCTTTCTTATTTTGAAGCAAGGAAAAATGGTGCTTAATGGGTATATGTTCGCTGCCTATGCCTTTCTTCTTTTGCAACTTATTCATCTTTTTTTGTTTCAATCTTCTATTGGCGGCTTTGTCAAATTCAGTCTTTACATTATTTTAATAGTACTCGTTTTATTGAAAAAAGAAAAAAATGAGCGCCCAGCGCTCGTATTATTATCTTTTGGAATTGGCGTTATCGCAGCCTTTACGATCATTCTTTTAAATACATTGAAATATATGCCATTAAGCTTGCTGATTAAAAATGGCATCAGATTGGGGAATATTGCAACAGTGAATGCACAGTTCGATGTTACGGATATTACGTTAACGTTAGATCAAAATACACTCGGCTATTTCTGTGCAATTGCTCTTTCCCTTTTTCTCGTCTTATTGTTCTCAAAAAAATTATCGCCCCCTTGGGCAGTTGTATGTATTGTCATTACCTTTATTTATGGGAGCTTAACTCTTTCCAGAACGTTTATTGTCATTAGCATCGGTGTGATTGCCTATTATTTTTTAATGAATTTGCGGATTAGCAAAAATTCTATTTTAGCCTCAACTTCTCTTGCTGCTTCAATCATGTCCATTTTCATCGTTATTCAAATGTTTTTTCCGACAACGTTTCAGTTTATTATGAAACGTTTTCAGGAGGCAGATCTTACAAATGGTCGGGCAGAGATTTGGAATCAATATCAAGAATTTATGCTGGCAAAATTAGATCGCCTTATTTTTGGTATCGGCATTCAGGAGATGCATGTAAAGGCTGGATTCTTTCATGTGCCACATAACGGATTTCAACAAATATTTGTTGCGGGAGGAATTGTCGGATTCCTCTTATTTATGATCTTTTTATTCGGACTTTATCGTTGTAATAAGGCCCGTTTTAAGGATGGAAATCAGAGGATTTATTTATTGCCGATTATTACTTTGTTTGTTTACATTCAAGCATTACAATTCCTTTCTCCACATATTATGATGCTCCCGCTAATCGTTGTTTTTTGCGCACTGCGAATACCCGCTGGAGCCAATTTAAAAAGGTATTAAAGGAAAATTATTACTAGAAGGAGATTGAAAATGAGTGTGCTCGTAAGTATTAATTGCATTACCTATAACCATGAAGCATATATTCGCCATGCAATAGAAGGCTTTCTGATGCAAAGGACGGAATTCGCATATGAAATTTTGATTGGAGAAGACTGTAGCACCGACAGAACGCGTGAGATTGTTGAAGGGTATAGAAAACAGTTTCCTGACAAGATTCGGATCATTACATCTCAAAATAATGTTGGTCCAAGTGAAAATAGCTTGAGATTGCTTGAGGCTTCGCAAGGAAAGTATATCGCTCTTTGCGAGGGGGATGATTATTGGACAGATCCGTATAAATTACAGAAACAAGTCGACTATATGGAAAATCATTCGGACTGCACCCTCTGTTTTCATGGGGCTAAAATTTTTGATGAAGGAAAGCAAAAAATGATTTCAGACATTAAACCGTACGCTAATAGTAGGATTAGTCCAGTGGAAGATATTATTTTTGGAGGAGGTGGATTCTGCCCGACTGCTTCATTGTTGTTTCGTAAACAGTCTGTGGAGCAACTGCCACTGTTTTTTCAAAAAGCTCATGTAGGCGATTACCCGCTCCAAATGTATTTAGCAAGTCAAGGCTATGCCTATTATATGGACGAAATGATGGCGGTATACCGCTATGGTGCTGAAATGTCTTGGAACTATCAATTAAATTCCGGGGAGGATCGGCTTGAGAAAGCAATCCAATTAAAGGAAGCTGATAATCGTCTATTAGAGGAATTTCATCGCTTTACAAATGGACGCTATCTGATGGCGATTGAAAGTACAAAGAGGAAAAACGAGTTTGCTATTTTACTGCTTCAAAATCGAATTGGGGAGCTGAAAAAACAGCCATACCGAACTTTTTACAAAGAGTTAACCGTGCGTCATCGTATGAAATTGAGAGTGCGCTACCACTTGCCAAAGGTCTATCGGTGGATATTAGAGATGAAAAAGCATTTGAAGAAACTGGCGATCGTACGTCTAGGTGTGAATAGATGAGAGAGTATCAACAAGTAAAAGAAAGAACGATAAGCGGATTAATTTGGAGCTTTATTGATTTATTAGTAAGTCAAGGGATTCAATTTATCGTCCTGCTTATTCTTGCTAGAATTTTAGCACCGGAGCATTTTGGTTTAATTGGAATGGTGGCGATCGTGATCGCGGTCTCTAATTCGATTATTGATAGTGGTTTCTCTCAAGCACTTATTCGTGAGAAAGAAGTGGCAAGAGCAGAATACTCTACGATTTTTTATTTCAATATTTTGATGTCGAGTTTGCTCTATACAGCTTTATATGTAGCAGCCCCTTATATTAGTGCTTTTTTTAATGAATCACAGTTAATGATCATGATTCGTTTCTTGTCTTTCGGAATCGTAATCAATTCCTTTGCGATTATTCCGAGAGTCCTGCTTATTAAAAAGCTACAGTTTCGAACGCAATCGCTCATTACAATGATTTCTTCGACTTTAGCTGGAATCATTTCTGTCTATTTAGCGGCAATGGGTTATGGAGTATGGAGTTTAGTTGTGCAAGCACTGATGACCCAAGCTTTACAAACTATTATCCTTTGGACTGTTACGAAATGGATGCCTGCACGGGCATTTGAAAGGGCCTTTTTTCGAAGATTATTTCGTTTTGGTTCCAAGCTTTTGCTCTCAGGACTAATTGACACTTTCTATCAAAATATTTATTCACTTTTGATCGGAAGGCTTTATCCAGCAGCTATGCTCGGATATTATACGAATGCAGCGAAATTGACCGATGTCATCGCTAATTCGACAACCGCTGCACTTCAGAGAGTTACATATCCTGTATTGAGCGGCTTTCAAGATGATACGCTGCAACTGCGGAATATGTATGAAAGATTGATCAGGCTTGCAGCATATATCATGTTTCCATTAATGATCGGACTTCTGACAGTGGCTGATTCGTTCATTCCCTTGCTGCTCGGGGAACAATGGATTCATTCGATTGGTTATTTTAAACTATTATGCTTAGCGGCGATGATTTACCCGTTGCATGCTTTAAATTTGAATATTCTTCAGGTGAAGGGAAGGGCAGATTTGTTTTTAAAGCTTGAGATTATAAAGAAATCATTGTTGACGCTACTTATTGGGGCGTCTTTATTGTTTTCTTTAGGGATTTACGGTTTGATAACAGCGGCAGTTTTATGCTCCTATCTTTCTTTGTTTATAAATACTTACTACTCCGCTAGGGAGATATCCTATTCTGTTCAAGAACAGCTGAAAGATTTAATACCTTCGTTTTTTCTAGCGTTGTTGATGGGAGGCTTCGTATTATTGGTTGGAATGTTACTGCCAGAGCTATATTTCATCCGCATCCTTGTTCAAGGATTAAGTGGAGTTATTTTCTACTTTACTATGAGCAGGATCTTAAAGCTATTTGAATTTGAGATTTTATATTCGGAACTGATGAGAATTTTTAATGGTCGCAAGGAAAAATTAATGAAGGCAAAAGGAGCATAGCTATGAATTATGTTACAGTGCAAAAATACCAGCAGCAATTTCAAACACAAGGCTATCATTTTGAACTACTTCCGTTAACGGAGGAAAATATCGGACGAATAAGTCGCATTTTCGAGGCTTTAAATTCTGAGTTTCTCTTTCCTGTTGAAGATAAAGAAGCGTTGATAACGTACGCCAATAAGCTGCTAAAAAACGGTTATAATTTTATCTTATCAACCGGGGAGGAGGATATCGCGATTACCTCTATTTATGCGAATGATTATCGAACAAAAATAGCATTCTGCAACAGCTTTGGAATCGTTCCTGCTTATCGGGGCAATCGGATTGTTGTCAAGTTAGTCGAATTTAGTTTGGCTTTTGCGAAGGAGGTTGGGATGGAAAAGTATCGAGCAGAGATAAATAAAAAAAATTCAAGATGGCTCCAGTTTTTATTGGGCTATCAATTTCAAATTGAAAAGGAGACAGACAATCATTCGTACTTAATTATTAAAGATTTGTAGTTTTCTTTAAAAATTGATAAATGGAGGCTGATGGAATGAGAGGCATCATCTTAGCAGGGGGGCGAGGAACTCGATTGTACCCGATTACACAAGCCATTTCGAAACAATTATTACCGATTTACGATAAACCGATGATTTATTATCCTCTATCAGTTCTTATGCTAGCGGGAATTCGAGAAATTTTAATTATTACTACGCCGAAGGATCTTCCATCCTTTCAGCAATTGCTCGGGGACGGTTCACAATGGGGCATTGAGCTTGAATATGCAATACAGAAGCATCCACGCGGTTTAGCGGATGCTTTTATTATTGGGGAAAAATTTATCGGAGATGAAAACGTCGCTCTGATTCTAGGAGATAACATTTTCTACGGTCAAGGATTCACCCCGATTTTAACAATCGCAGCAAATTTAAAAGAAGGGGCGATCATTTTTGGCTATCAAGTAAAGGACCCGAAACGCTTTGGCGTAGTTGAGGTAGATGCTGATCATAACGCAATTTCCATAGAGGAAAAACCGAAGCAGCCAAAGTCTAATTATGCCGTAACAGGGCTCTATTTTTATGATAATGAAGTGGTGAAGATCGCAAAGGAGGTAAAGCCTTCTCCGCGTGGGGAACTAGAAATAACGGATATTAATCAAGAATATTTACGAAGAAAGCAATTGAAGGTCGGATTATTAGGACGCGGTTTTGCCTGGCTTGACACAGGCACGTTTGAGAGTTTCTTAGATGCCAGTCACTTCGTAGAAACGATAGAAAAACGACAAGGATACAAAATTGCTTGTTTAGAAGAAATTAGTCTTCGCAATAAGTGGATTTCAGAAGAAGAGGTGTTGACAAGTGCTTTAAATTATAAGAACGAATACGGAGCTTATCTTCATGACTTAGTATTTAGGAGGGATACAAATGATACCGGTCTCACAACCATTTCTACCTCCTAAAGAAGAATATGATCAGTATATTTCACAGCTTTGGGATACGAAATGGCTTACGAATCATGGGAGATATGTCCAGCAGCTTGAAAGTGAATTAAAGAAGTACTGTCAGTGCTCTTCCCTTTTTTATGTAAGCAATGGTACATCAGCATTGCAGCTTGCCATTAAAGGGTTGGGAATAAAGAATGAGGTGATTACTACACCCTTTTCATTTGTGGCGACGACGACATCGCTTCTTTGGGAGAACTGTACCCCTATTTTTGTTGACATTGATCCAATGACATTTTGCATCGACGCAGAGAAAATCGAGGCGGCGATAACGGATAGAACAGAGGCTATTTTGGCAACCCATGTTTTCGGTATACCTTGTGATGTTGAAAGAATTGAAGAAATTGCAAGGAAGCATAATCTATTAGTAATTTACGATGCTGCACATGCATTCGGCGTGCAATACAAAGGCCGCTCATTGCTCACATATGGTGATTTATCGACGATTAGCTTTCATGCAACAAAGCTCTTCCATACGGTTGAAGGTGGAGCAATTATGAACAATACGGAAAATAGCGAGCTCGATCAGACGATCCAATTAATGAGAAACTTTGGTTTTGTTGAGGAGAATTACGCAATGATCGGGATTAATGGGAAAAATTCAGAGTTTCACGCGGCCATGGGTCTATGTAACTTGAAATATGTTGATTCGTTGATTGAAAAGAGAAAAGAGCTATCTGAAGCTTATCGCAAACTTCTTGGAGCCATGCGAGAAACGCCCAAAATAATGACTTTGACAAAATATAATTATGCCTACTATCCAGTTCTGTTTGAAACGGAGGGGCTGTTATTGCAAGTGCAAAAAAGTTTATATGAAAATCAGATCGCCTCAAGGAGGTATTTTTATCCATCACTCAATACGTTGCCTTATGTGACGAGTGCTCACAATTGTCCGGTTTCTGAGGATATTTCCAGAAGAATTCTTTGTTTACCGTTGTATAGCGAGCTCGCTTTAGAGGAGGTTGAACGGATTGCTGCCATTGTAAAAGTAGGGCAAAAAGCAGTCATCGTATAGATGCAGTAAAAGCAATTCAAAAGGGTTGCCCGGTTGAGAAAGTGTTTTTAACAAGGAGTTATAATGTGGCGATTTGTGAAGGGGCATGATTCACATTTTCAAATGCTGTTTTGCATATCCTTTTTTAAAGTCGAGGTTCTTTACCGAAAGCTTGACTGATAGTAAAAAAAGATGTGTCCAAAGCTTGTAAGCTTCATAAATAAAGAGGTGGAAAGATCGGATGAATTTATTGGTTACGGGAGGAGCTGGTTTTATCGGCTCTAATTTTATTTCCTATATGCTGTCAAACGTTAAGGAAGAACTTCATATTGTAAACTTGGATAAATTAACGTATGCCGGAAATCTTCGTAATGTGGAAACGGTGGAGAATGACCCCCGTTACTCCTTTGTTCACGGAGACATTTGTGATGAAAATCTTGTCGCAATGATTTTTGAGAATTATAAAATTGACGGAGTGATCCACTTTGCCGCAGAATCTCATGTGGATAATTCTATCGAAAATCCAAGGCCTTTTTTGCAAAGTAATATTATGGGTACTTTTACGCTATTAGAAGCGGCGCGAAATTATTGGATGGATGGAATCGGTGTCTATAAAAAAGAATTTGCACATGCAAGATTCCATCATATTTCGACAGATGAGGTGTATGGAAGTCTTGGAAAAACAGGCTATTTTACAGAAGAAACAAAGTATGCACCGAATAGCCCGTATTCAGCTAGCAAGGCTTCTGCTGATATGCTCGTCCGCAGTTATTTTGAGACCTTTGGCTTGAATGTGGTCACGACTAATTGCTCGAACAATTTTGGGCCAAGACAGCATGATGAGAAGCTTATTCCGACGATTATCCGCAGAGCGCTTGCACTAAAACCGATTCCCATTTACGGAAATGGAGAAAATGTACGGGATTGGCTTTTTGTTACTGAGCATTGTCGGGCAATAGAAAAGGTTTTTGTAAAGGGCAAAGCTGGAGAAACGTATGTAATTGGTGGTCATAATGAAAGGAAAAATATAGAGATTGCAACGATGATTTGTGAAGTTCTTGATCAAGTTATGCCCGATCTGCTCAAAAGTTGCCATCTTGCGAGTTATAAAGAGTTAATCCAGTATGTGAACGATCGTCCAGGTCACGATTTTCGCTATGCGATTGATGACCGTAAACTTTGCGCAGAACTTGGCTTTGTTCACAAATATTCTTTGCAAGAGGGAATGGAACAGACTGTTTCTTACTACTTAAAAAAATATGCGGACGGGTTGAAAGGAGCATGGACATGAGCACTAATTTTCCCCTTCTTGAAGAGCTTCATTTGCTTAGCGGAGCAGATGATTGGAGTCCATTTTTAGCACGGTTCTCGAACCTTGATGTTTATTATACAAAAGAGTATATAGAGTTATTCGCAGTCATTCAAGATGGCACACCGAATGCGATTTATTTTGAAAATGAAGATGGAAAGGTTTTTTATCCATTTATAAAAAGAGGCATTGATGGTACCGGAGAATTATATTTTGATCTGATTACGCCATACGGTTACGGTGGTCCGTTAGTTGAAGGGGATCCAACGATTATTCGCGCGTTTTATTCATTATTTACCGAGTATTGTCTTAAACAAAATATTGTTTCTGAAACAGTCGCACTCCATCCGCTCTTAAAAAATCATGAATATATAAAAGAGGTTATGAGGACGGATTATGTGCGGAAAACAACGGCTGTTGATTTGTCCCTTTCGCTGGAGGAAATAAGAAGTCAATATTCAAAGAATGCGAAAAGAAATATTCGGAAGGCTGTTAAAAACGAGGTGACGATTTCAATTGCGAACAGCAAGGAGGAAATCGATCAATTTATAAATATGTATTATGAAACGATGGATCGCAATAAAGCATCAAAGTTTTATTACTTCGATCGCACCTACTTTCATAAGCAATTAATGGACACAGATTTGAGCAAGTCAGTGCTTTTGTTAGCATGGAGTCATTCAGAGATAATCGCTGGAGTGCTGCTGTTAATAGGTAATCAATTTGCCCATTATCATCTCGGTGCATCGAGAACAGAATTCTTGTCTTTACGACCAAACCATCTCTTATTTGATGCGATGATTGAATACGCGAAATGGTGCCATTCTAGGTTTCTCCATTTAGGAGGTGGGTATTTAGATGAGGACGAACTGTATCGTTTTAAAGCCTCATTTACGAACAAAGCCTCTTTTGATTATTACCTTGGCAAACATATTATTGATGAACAGAAATATGGCGAGTTAATAAAGCTAGCAAACAAGTCTAGTGAAGAAAGGTACTTTCCAGCATATAGAATGGGGTAAAACGATTGAAATGTTCTTTATAAAGAACTATAATGTATACAAATAAGAATAAACCTTGTTTTTTCTGAGAAATGTTCAGTATAAATAACGAGAGTGTAGATAGATAAAGTCATCAGTGAATGAAACGTAAAGCTATTTTCTTAAAAAGGAGTCTTGAAATTGAAGGGAACGGCAAAGACCGCTTTTATGTTGCTTGTGCATAATCATCCTGAACAGTTGAACAAATTTTTAGTGCAGCTAGTCGAAGAGGAGGCAGCGGATGTATTTATTCATATTGATGCGAAAAGTGATGCAAGCATAGGGGAAAGAATCATTCGGCATCCTCAGATTATGATTTTAAAAGAAAGAGTGGCTGTAAGCTGGGGTGACATTAGTCAGGTTGACGCTACGCTTCTTTTATTAGAAGCGGTTTGTAATTCGGATGCTCACTATGATTTTGTTTGCTTAAGAAGCGGGCAGGACTTATTAGTGAGAAATGGTTTTAAACAATTTTTAGCAGAAAATAGAAATGCACTCTTTTTAGCGTATCGGCCGCTAAAAGAGAAAGATTTCGGGATGGTAAAAATCCAATGGCCAAAAATCGTCCGAAATCGTTACGCTAATTATCATCCTTTACGCCTATTGCGCCGATTATTGCTTTGGCTTTACAAACGAGGCATTCATATTGTGCCAAACAGAAGGTATTTCCCTGAGCATTTCACGCTCTATAAGGGGTCGCAATGGTTCACAATCCCGTTTGATGCAGCTGTTTTTATTGTTGATTTTCTGAATAAGAATCGCTGGTACTATCCTTTTTTTGAACATTCATTAGTACCAGATGAGAGTTTTTTTCATACGCTTCTTTTAAATTCCTCTTACAAAGAAAAGGTCATTAATACTAATTTCTATTTTTTAAAATGGGGGGAATCGCTGAAAGAAAGAAATTCACCGCAATGTTTGCATATTGAAGACAAAGCTTTAATTGAAAGCTCTAATATGTTTTTTGCGCGGAAGTTTAATGAGGATATCGACAAAGAGATTGTGGAGTATTTTAAAGCCCGAGTGAAACTAGAGCGGGCAAATGAATTGGCTGCACACAAATATTGAGGAGGCCTGTTTTGAAAAACTCAATACAAGATCGCAATGTAGAAATAAATTTGATGGAAAAGAATATGAATTATGAAATCGTTCAGTCGTTAGCAAAGAGCTGTGGAGGGGCTTTTTTTCTACTTGATCTCGACCAGTTGGAGAAAAACTATCATAAAATGAATCAAGCATTTAAAAAGCATTATGACAATTTTATTGTTGCTTATTCGTATAAAACCAATTATTTGCCTGCTTTATGTACAAAGTTAATTTCATTAGGTGCTTATTCCGAGGTTGTTTCACGATTGGAATATGACCTTGCTCTCCGATTAGGCGAGAACGGTAAGCATATTATTTTCAACGGACCGATAAAGAGTAAAGAAGATATCTATTTTGCTCTGCAGCAAGAAAGCATTATTAATTTAGATTCATTTTATGAAATAGACTACGTGAAACAATATGCCTCTGAAAATCCGTCGCGTCCAATATCACTTGGTATAAGGGTGAATTTTGCTTTAATCGAGGATGGCGAGAGTATTTTACAGGATGGTTATGATGTTAGTAGATTTGGGTTTTCAGTAGAAAATGGAGATTTAGAACGGGCGATTTACGAATTGAAAAAAATAGCGCAGGTAAAAGTAATTGGCTTACATGGGCATTTTTCTACAAAAACGCGCTCTCTGTCTTCTTATCGTTACAAAACAGAAAGACTATGCCAGCTTGCAAAAAAATACATTAATGAAACACTGCAGTTTATTGATATTGGCGGAGGGATTTATGGGGAACTGCCAAAGAGCTTTAAAAGGACCGTTCCTTCCTTCGATGATTATGCTGCGGCGATT
Source organism: Bacillus methanolicus (assembly GCF_008764295.1). Taxonomy (GTDB): domain Bacteria; phylum Bacillota; class Bacilli; order Bacillales; family Cytobacillaceae; genus Robertmurraya; species Robertmurraya methanolica_A. The sequence goes on from NZ_VTQX01000013.1 coordinate 63,742, forward strand.
GGGACAGTAATGAGAAAAGAATTTGCTGGGGAGAGCAATAAGCCCGCATTAATATTGGAGCCGGGTGTTTCGATGGTTGCGAATACGATGAGCTTCGCCTGCCAAGTAATCGAACATAAGCGTGTGCAGGGGACTAGTTTTATCCTTGTTGATGGAAGTGCCTACAATATTAAACCTACTATGCATAAAAGTAATCTTCCTTTTAAAATTGTTGCAAAAAATCATAACGCAAAGCTTGAGCATTTATATCATATCGTTGGCTACACATGCATGGAAAGAGACTATTTAGCGCATAACGTACAAGGAACTCTTCCACAGCAAGGAGACTATCTCATTTTTGAACAGGTAGGAGCGTATACGCTCGTGTTGAATCCATTGTTTATTAAAGAGCGTCCTGCTGTAGTAGCAAGGGAAAAGGGACATGCTTTTCTTATAAGAAAAAAAGAGACGCTTGCAGATGCCTTCAATGAAAATATTTATCGTTTTTAAATTGAGGAAAGAGGGAAAGCATGAAAGAAGAATTAAGAAGAACAGTCCCTATTAGCGAAAGAAAATATCTTCTTGCAAATGTTCTCTATATTTTTGCGATCTTAGTGACATGCTCCATTGCTATTTATCTCGGTTTTCTCCAGTTTCGTGGACCGGAGGTGAAGCCGCTTCAAGCTAACGCAGAGCAATTTTCGGCAGAGCGGGCCTTGCAATATTTGGAGAACTTTGCAATCAGCCCACATCCTGTTGGCTCACCTGAACATGAAAGAGTTAGAGATTATTTAGTGAACGCTTTGGAGGAGCTAGGGCTCTCTCCGGAAATTCAGACAGCTGCAGACTCGCTTTTTTCATGGGGTGAACCTTTTAATGGCATCGTTGAGAATATTTTAGCAAGAATACCGGGACATAATTCCTCACAAGCGATTATGCTAACTGCCCATTATGATTCGGAACATAATAGCCCTGGTGCCGCTGATGATGGAGCAGCTGTGGCGGCTATATTGGAAACGGTTCGGATATTGCAGGAAGGAGAACCATTAAAAAATGATGTTATTATTCTCCTTTCTGATGGGGAAGAATTGGGGTTACTGGGTGCTCAAGCGTTTGTTAACGAGCATCCGTGGGTGCACGATATAGGAATTGTCCTAAACTTTGAGGCGAGAGGAAGTGAAGGGCCTTCAGTTTTATTTGAAACGAATGATCATAATGAAAGATTAATAGAAGAGTTTGCGAAAGGGAGCTCCCATCCGATCGCTCATTCTTTTATTGCCGATTTATATAGAATGTTGCCGAATGAAACAGACTTGACATTATATAAATCACATGGAATGTATGGGCTGAATTTTGCCTTTTTCGAAGGAATATACGGTTATCATTCTCCCGAGGATTCTATTGAAAATTTAAGTATTAAAAGTCTTCAACATCATGGTGAAAATATGCTCGACTTAGTTCATCATTTTGGAAACATGGAACTGGAGGCAAAAGAAGATGGATCAAGCCTATTTTTTAATCTGTTTGCCAAAAAGGTCGTCTTTTACGGGAAGCAGTACGTCATTCCATTCATGATTGCAGCTATTTTTCTCTTTATTTTAACTTGTGTCCATGGGATCAGAAAACGAGAGATGGCCACAGCAAGAATCCTGTTTGGTTTTCTTTTCTGTGTCGTAAGTGTGGCTATATCTTATTTTGCAGCAGAAGGGTTATTAAAGCTTTTTTCAGCGTTGACCGGTTACGATCTATGGTCAATCGGGGCTTATCCCAAATTGAGCAATCCTTTATTTATCTCAATTCTATTCATGATTGCTGCCCTTCTAACTGGTGCTTATTCTTTCATACTAGGAGCAGTAAAAGGGCTTAATTTTTTCATGGGGTCGTTATTAGGATGGTTAATTTTAATCGTTGCAAGCAGTTTCCTTTATCAAGATTCTAGCTATATCTTTGTTTGGCCGTATTTATTTGCTCTGATTGGAGTCAATGTTTTTTTAAGGATAAAGAATAGCATAATGGAGAAAGTGGTTCCTTTAACGATCATTATTTTTTCATTCTTGTTTATCACACCGATTATGTATTTGGTTTATGTGCTGCTAACTATCCATTATATAGGAGCTCTTGCTGCTGCTTTTGCATTATGTCTGGTGTTCATAATCCCAGCGCTCAGCCAAATAAGAAGACGCTATTTATCAATATTCCCAGCGATTTTACTGCTGTCGGGAGTATTGCCATTATTATTAGTGTGGAGTCACTAAAAAGGAGAAAGATATGAATATATTAATATGCAGTGTCGGACGTCGTGTTAAATTGATTGAATATTTCAAAAGGGAGTTAAATGAAATCAATGGTAAGGTTGTTGCCGTTGATTGTGATCCAAACGCACCAGCGTTGTACTTTGCTGATCAATTCGAAATTGTTCCTCGAATTGATCAGCATGATTATGTTCAAGAAATTAAGGCGTTATGCAAGAAGTATGAGATTTCGGCTGTTCTATCGCTGATCGATCCAGAGCTTTCATTGTTGGCTCGTTACAAGGAGAATTTTAAAGAAGACGGTGTTGCGGTGATTGTTTCAGACGAGCCAATAATAGAAATTTGTTTTGATAAATATTTGACATCGAAGTTTTTGCAAGAGCATGGGTTTCCCCATATTCCTACCTATACAAATATAGAGGAAGTGAAAAGCGCTTTAGGGAATGGAATGCTGCATTTTCCTTTAATCATTAAACCGAGGAATGGCAGTGCAAGTATGGGGATACAGTGTGTCTCCACGATTGCGCAGCTTCAATCCTTTTATGACCACGATGTTGTGATCCAGCCTTTTATGAAAGGGGAAGAATTTGGGATCGATTGCTATATAGATTTGATTACAAAAGAAGCAACGAATATTTTTATGAAGAAAAAAATAAAAATGAGGGCTGGTGAGACAGACAAATCAGTTGCTGTCAAAGATTCAAGGCTTAGGGAGCTAATGACGGCATTATTGGAAGTTTTGCAGCCAGTCGGACCAATTGATATTGATTGCTTTTATACGGAGCAGGGATATGTGATTTCTGAAATCAATCCAAGATTCGGTGGAGGCTATCTCCATGCTCATGAAATGGGGCAAAACTTTGTCAAAAATTTAATCACCAACTTGCAAAATATCGCCAATGTCCGTGATGAAGGAAATTATCAAGAAGGAAAAACACTTATAAAATATGACCAATATCTCGTTTTGTAATCTTGATCGTTCTTATACCGCTATCGGTTTTTGAAAAATCTCCTAAAGTGGTATGGAGCAATCGCAATATAAGATAAAAATTAAATTTCCAGATGGAAAGAGGACGTTGTAATGAGGAAACATTTGAATTTAATTCAATTTTCAAGAGCCTTGGTTCCATTTTTTGTCATTCTATTGCATGCTAAAGCTTTTCTAACTACTTACTTCCATTACGATTTTTTGCATCTATCTAATGTTGATCGTTCAGGAGGAGTGTACTATTTCTTCGCCCTCTCAGGCTTTATGGTGTATTACTTGTATCATCAAAGCTTTGGTGATCCTTCAAAATTAAAGGAGTATTTATACCACAGATTTATTCGCATCTATCCCCTGTATTGGATGATCACGTTCATGATTTTACCTATTTATTTCATCTTTCCTAATTTTGGCTCTGGAAATGAGCGAGAAATAGGGCATATACTTTCTTCCTTGCTTCTCTTTCCTGATGGGGGACAACCGATATTAGGTGTGGCGTGGTCGTTGGTTCATACGGTCTTTTTTTACTTAATCATTAGTTTGCTCTTTTTTAAAAACAAATGGCTTTCCTTGTTTCTTCCCGTCCTATGGGCAATGCTATCTTTGTTTTTTAGTTTACATATATTGTCCAGTACAAATTATTTTATAAATTATCTGTTCAATTTTTATAATCTCATTTTTTTGCTTGGACTCTTATGCGCCTTTGTTATTTTAAGAGTTAAAATTAGTGTGAAGATTTCAACGGTTATGGTGATTATTGGACTTGCTGGCTTTCCTTTAGCATGGATCAATGAACAAAATCGTTTTATTCCTATTGATTTGCAATATACTACGACAATTGCATCTGTTCTTCTTATTCTTGGGTTCTCTTCGCTTGATTTACAAAAAGAAATCCGTATTCCAAGGCTAGCTAAGTTATTGGGTGATGCTTCATTTTCGATTTATTTAACCCATTTCACCTCCATGTCTGCCATAAGTATTTTCTTTCGCACTACTTCATCACTGGCTATTCCTAACATCATATTAGCTATTTTGCTTATTACAGCTTCAATGATATGTGGTTTATTCGTATATGCTTTTGTAGAAAAACCATTGTATCGAAGACTGAGAAAAAGAACAAAGCGCATGGAAATTGCCGTCGTGCAAAACTAGTTATAAAGTTATTGTTGATCATGCTATTTTTTGCTCATTTTCGCTCTGACTCGATGAAACGAGGGAGAAAACAAGCTTTCTCCTAGTGTTTCATCGAGTCAGAGTCATCTTTCAGCTATGCTGAAAGACGTGAGAAATCAAGATTTCTCACGAAATGAGCCAAAAATCAAAAGAATCATATAGCATAGCCTTCGTTTTAAAATGCTGTTGATATTAGATGAAAAACAGATTTTGCAGTTACCGACAAAAAGTTTAATGGTTGTCGAGATGTAACAAAGGAGCATCTGTATTTTATGAGAATTTTGCTCAGTAAAAAATTATGGATCATGACGATCATCTTGATGATCATGTGCGGATATATTATTTGGGAAAATAATCGGATTGTTATTGTAGAGAAGTCCATTCCTATTCGAGAGCTTCCTGAAGACTTGGAAGGCTTCACGATTGTGCAAATAACTGATTTACATGAAAAAGTCTTTGGAAAAGAACAGGGTAAGCTAATAAATATGATCAATTCCATCAACTATGATGCAATTGTGTTTACTGGAGATATGCTTGTTTCACCAGAAAGCAACAATTATGCTCCGTTTTATACTTTGATTGAAGGAATAAGAAAGAAGGATATTGCCTATTTCGTACCAGGAAATACAGATCCACAAAGTTATATCATTGGAGAGAAGGAAGTGTATGAAAGAGATCGTTTTATTAAGGGAATGGAAGCGCGCGGCCTAAAATTGTTAGACACAGTTGAAAAAGTGAAAGTCGGCTCTTCCAACATATACTTTACCTATTTTGAAAATTCCATCGCATTATTAGAACAGAGTGAACAGGATAAAAAGCTTGAGCCTTTTATTGAGAAGTTGCTCATGTTAGAGCAGTCTTTCGAATCAGAAGTGCTCATCGCCTTAAATCATTACCCCGTCCCTGATGAAAGGATCGATCTTTTAAATGAGGAGGGACGTTTGTGGCCATATGATTTATTGATAGCTGGTCATTATCATGGAGGGCAGATTCGCTTGCCGTTAATCGGTGCCTTGTTTATCCCCGAGCCTTATTATTTGTGGGACGGTTTTTTTCCTCCTCAGAATCGGGTCAAGGGCTTGTGGGACTATAATGGAATTCAGCAATATGTTAGCACCGGATTGGGGAGTAGTGATGCCATTTCGTTTTTAAATTTCCGATTTTACAATCCACCGGAAATAAATGTGCTCACATTATATAAAGAATAATAAGCCGCCGTGATGATAGGTCTTATTACGGTCTAGGCTGAGCTTTGGCTTTATTACATGCAAAATTCTAGTTTCACACGAAATGAGCCAAAGGATAAAAGAGTGAAAAAAGGGTTAACGTTAATTCTCAATATCCTCTTACATTTTTGAAAGTTAACACTGACAAAAAAAGATACTCTTGATTATTAAGATTTTTACTATTATAACGAGGTGAATATCGAATATGTCGTATAGGATGGAAAAATAGTAGATGAAATGTGTTAAACTTATCCAATAATTTTCCGAAAATAACTATATACATCATGAAAGAAGTGAGGGAATTAAATGGATAAAGTGCAGCAAATGTTAATTAGAGAAAATAGAAATAAAAATTTACTTATGTTTATCGCGTTTTCAATTTCCCTTACAATGGGTCTTTTAAAGTCAATTGTTGCAAATCAATTTGACACGGGTATTATTTTCGCAGTTGAACTACTTCTTTTTGTGGGTGCTTATTTGATTTGCAGAAAGATAAGTAAAATTACATCTTTTTTCCCTTATATAAGTGTTATTATGGTCAGTTTATTTAACGGGATAGGTTTGTACTTTACTGGCGGTGGCTTAAATATCATTATCATCTCCTTCTTTTTAACTATCTTTGCATCGATTCATTTTAATAAAAAGGTCTTCTCAATAGGTTTTGTTTCTGGGTTGATTTTACTCCTTTTAACTGCTTATGTCGGGATAAATGATATCGAAGTCATTAAAGCGAATCTAGCGACTATTTTATTAGTCTATTTATTATCTGGATTAATGCTGAGCGTGTTGATTCATTTAAATGGAACGCAAGAGAAAAAAGTTAGGAATCTTATTCTTGAATCTGAAGAACAAGCGGAAGAGCAGAAAAGACAAAAACAGCAAATTCAAGATACGATGAATAAAATATTAAAGGAAGTTGCTACCTCGAATGAGCGAATTAATAACAATTTAATTGCGCAAAGTGAAATGAAAGCAAGCTTGAACGAGATTTCAATTGGCAGCCAGCAGCAGACAGCAGAAATTAACAGCATTTCCGGCAATGCGGGAGAAACATATCAAGTGGTGCTTAATTTACAACAGCTCATGGAGGAGTTATCTTCCGAGGCGAATAAAACGGAAGAAATTACGACTTTAGGTGAAGAGAAGGTAACATCTTTTAACAAGGATGCAATAGAGGTCCATTCATTCATTAATGATTTAAATAAGACGTTAAAAGACCTTACAGTCAATATTACTGAGACTAACTCTTATTCTGATGAAATTAAGCAAATCTCCGAACAAACAAATCTGCTTGCATTGAACGCATCTATAGAGGCGGCACGAGCTGGAGAAGCTGGAAAGGGATTCTCCGTAGTCGCAGAGGAAATTCGAAAGCTTGCTGAATCAACCAAACAAACAGCAGAGAATATAACTGTCAATTTACAAAAGGTTAATACCGACAATCAAGCTTCTATTAAGAAAATGGAGTTTAGTGAACAAAAGTTCAATCAAATCCTTGGTTCCTCTGAAGAGATTGTAAAATATTTTAAACAATTAAAGGCTGTATTTGAGAAATTAAAGGTTAACCTAGATTCATCTAAAAACATGACTAATGCTATTGTCACGAAGAGCCAAATTGTAGAAAGGTCGACAGCGGACTTGGCTGCAATTCTAGAAGAAACGAGTGCAAGCTTGGAAGAAATGACTGTATCTGTTGAAAATGTGACGAGTGATAATGAGAAAGTCGCTCTAGCAATGAAAAACACAACAGAGAACGCCAAAGGTTTATTAAGAAATAACGGCTCTCTTTAAAAGGTGAAAAATGAGGTTGGCGTAAAACCATTATTGAATAGTATGGTCATCAATTAGAGTGATTCATGAGAGCGCAGCTTTTTAGTAATAAGTTCTGTTTTTTACTTCTGACTCGATGAGAGTAAGTTCGTCGAGTCAGAAGTATCTTGAGCTGAAACATGATTTCTCATTACCCCTTAAAAAATCCTCCTTAAAACTCATCATCATGCCTCGTTTTTAAACGCATATGAAAAAAGAGAGATAGGTAAAATATGAGCGTATTTCCAATAGCTTTTTCATTAAACTCTGTAAGTGTTCGTTTTTCAACGACTTAGACACATTGTGAAATCGAACCACTTATGATATAATTTTATATTGCGTATAAAGTGATGCCAATCTTAGGAAGTTAATCATCATTTATATAAGAAGGACAAACAGAATATGTGGACGGAAAGTTTGTCTCGTTTATGATTACTAAGGTTGGTTGTACTCTAAGGCAATTTCCCTAAAATTATAGGGTTATCGCCTATAGAGTGTGGTAAAGTATAAAAATATATCATAACTTAGGAGTGTTTACATGACTGAAAAGATTGAAGTAGGAAGTGTTGTTACAGGAAAGGTAACGGGAATCCAACCGTACGGAGCGTTTGTTGCAATTGATGAAAATACACAAGGACTAGTTCATATATCTGAAGTTACTCACGGTTTTGTTAAAGATATTAACGAGCATTTAAAAGTAGGAGATGAAGTTTCTGTAAAAGTGCTCTCTATTGATGAAGAAGCAGGCAAGATCGGGTTATCCATCCGTGCTACTCAAGAGGCTCCAGCTCAAACAGAAGCACCGAAGGAGAAAAAAGCACCTCGTCGTCGCCAAGCAGCTGCAGCATTCAAACAAGAGGAAGCACCGCAAGGCTTCAATACTCTTAAAGATAAACTTCAAGAGTGGATCGAACAATCTCAACGCTAAATTTAATTTGTATAATGGAACTGACTGAAAAGTCTAAGTTCGATTCAAAAAAGCAAATGAAGATGAATAACCATTCATCATCATTTGCTTTTTTGTTATTAATGTTTTAATCGGAGTAATCTGCTTGTTAACTCCCGTTTTTTATTTTTCGCAATCTGTATTGGAGATTTTGTCTACTCATTCCCAGTGCTTTAGCCGTTTGAGAAATATTCCCATTATGTTGCGCTAATGCCCTTAGTAAAAAAGAACGTTCGGCATCGTGTAAAAATTGTTCGAGGGTGATTCCTTCCTGTAATGTGTTTAAGTCTGCTGAATAGGTGACAGCGTCCTTTCTAAAGGGAGGTTTGTAACGAATATGATTTGGGAGATGGGAAACTGTGAGCATCTCCTCCTCATGCACAAGATTCATGGCTCCTTCAATGAGATGCTCAAGTTCACGAACATTTCCTGGCCAATCATATGCAAGAAAGTGTTCTAATAATGCTTTATCAACCCCAGTGATATTCATCCCAAACAAATGATTATATTTTTGGATGAAGAATTGTACAAGTTCTGGAATATCGCCTTTTCTTTCCCGCAGGGGGGGAATAAATAAGGACACAACACTAAGGCGATAAAATAAATCCTTTCTCATTCGGCCATTTGTGATGGCATCAATCGGATCCTCGTTAATGGTGGCAATAATTCGAACATCAACCGGTCGATCTTTTGTATCACCGATTCTTCTGACTTTTTTCTCTTGAATCACTCTTAATAGCTTTGCCTGTAAAGAGAGATCAAGGGAATTAATTTCATCTAATAATAAGGTGCCACCTTCCGCTTGTTCAAACAGTCCAGGTCGTTCAACAGCACCTGTAAATGCGCCCTTTTTCGTACCGAATAATATAGCTTCCATTAAGGTCTCTGGGATCGCAGCGCAATTTTGTGTAATCAGTGGGCGTGATGCCCGAATGCTGCCTTGATGGATACTTTGAGCAAAAAGCTCCTTCCCGGTTCCAGTTTCGCCGATGATAAGGATAGTAGAATTTGTTCTTGTTGCTCTTTTACTGGACTCAATTACATCGTTGAATGCTTTATCAGAACCAATTAAGCTTTCAAAGGTAATTTTTGCTTCTCCTTTATTGAAAATATGATCCTGCAGTAACTTTTCAATTTTCGTTACATCCTTTGCAATTTCCATGGCACCAATTAAAGTCTCGCCCTTCATAATCGGATATGAATTATTAATGGTTGTGATTTCCTGTCCTTTATTATTAAAATAAGATTGTCTAATATTGGTAATTTTTTTCTTGTGTTGTAACACTTTTAGCAAAGTGCTTTCTCCGTTTTGATGGAAAGAGAAGACTTCTTGAAGCCGTTTCTCGATTACATCTTCAATATTCATCCCTTCAATTTCACTCATTTTCTTATTGTATATAATTGTTTTACCGTTTGAATCAATCACATGTACCCCTATATCGATTGAGTCAAGAACGGTTTCATATATTTCATAGTTCGGGTCCATCTTTCTTCCTCCCTCCCAGCGATTCTTTTTCTTTATTTTATCTACTGCAAATTAATTTTGCAAAATTGAATTAAAATAGCAAAAAAAATTTGCGTGCAAAAGAACCAAATGGCCTTTATCGTAAGGATAAGATCATGGCATAAAACTTGCATTAGATTAAGATAGTATTTATAAATGATAATAAAAAGGAGTGTTCATTCATGATCGTCGGAGACAAGTCCAAAGCGATAATCGAAAAAACAGATAAATACGGTGCAAATAATTATCATCCCCTTCCAATCGTTGTTTCAAAGGCTGAAGGAGTATGGGTTGAAGATCCTGAGGGGAATAAGTATATGGATATGCTCAGCGCCTATTCTGCTGTTAATCAAGGACATCGCCATCCAGAAATTATTCAAGCATTAAAAGAACAAGCTGATAGGGTCACACTCACTTCTCGTGCCTTTCATAATGATCAGCTTGGACCTTGGTACGAATTGGTGTGTCAGTTAACAAAGAAGGAAATGGCTTTACCGATGAACACGGGGGCAGAAGCGGTAGAAACAGCGGTGAAAGCAGCACGACGTTGGGCTTATGATGTGAAAGGTGTTGCCGAAAATGAAGCAGAGATCATTGCTTGTATCGGCAATTTCCACGGAAGAACCATGACTGCTGTTTCCTTGTCCTCAGAGGATGAATATAAGCGCGGTTTCGGTCCAATGCTTCCGGGAATTAAGCTCATCCCTTACGGAGATTTAGAGGCTTTGAAAAACGCCATTACAAACAATACTGCTGCTTTTCTAATTGAGCCTATACAAGGGGAAGCTGGTATTGTCATTCCGCCAGAAGGCTTTTTGAAAAAGGCATATGAACTATGTAAAGAAAATGATGTTCTGTTTATTGCTGATGAAATTCAAGCTGGACTTGCCCGCTCAGGGAAAATGTTTGCTTGTGAATGGGAAGATGTAGAGCCGGATATGTATATTTTAGGAAAGGCGCTTGGAGGAGGCGTTTTTCCAATCTCGTGTGTCGTAGCCGATAGAGATATTCTTGGTGTCTTCAATCCAGGCTCGCACGGTTCGACATTTGGTGGAAATCCGATGGCTTGTGCTGTCTCCATTGCTTCTTTAAATGTTCTTGTCAAAGAAAACCTGGCCGAAAGATCGTTAAAGCTGGGTGAATATTTTAAAAGTAAGCTAAAGGAAATTGACAATCCAATCATTAAAGAAGTGCGTGGAAGAGGATTGTTTATTGGAGTGGAGCTTCATGAGGAGGCTCGTCCTTATTGTGAGAAATTAAAGGATGAAGGCTTATTATGTAAAGAAACACACGATACTGTCATCCGTTTTGCTCCACCTTTAGTCATTAGTGAGGAAGACTTGGATTGGGCGATTGAACGTATTACGAAAGTGTTAAGTTAAGGAAGTAGAATAAAAACGGGAATATTTGTGAAAAATCCTTGCAAGGAATGCAAGGATTTTTTGCATATCGCTTTTTGTTTGAAATACTTCATCAAACGTCTGTATGTTTGAACATTTCTCCTTGAATTTTAAACATAAATTTTTGCATTACCTACTAAGATGGAAGATAATATTAGTGATAACGAAAGGAGACATGAACATGCAAAATTTCACATATTGGAACCCAACAAAGCTTATATTTGGTCAAGGTCAACTTGTACAGTTGAAAGAGGAAGTTCCAAAATACGGTAGAAAAGTGTTGCTTGTTTATGGAGGTGGCAGCATTAAAAAAAGCGGACTTTACACACAAGTTATCAACTTACTTCAAGAGATTAAAGCAGATATTTTTGAGCTTTCTGGAGTTGAACCGAATCCGCGCATCTCTACAGTTAGAAAAGGGGTGGATGTTTGTAAATCAGAAGGAATTGACTTTATTTTAGCTGTTGGTGGAGGAAGTGTAATTGATTGTACGAAGGCGATAGCTGCTGGTGCGAAATACAATGGTGATCCGTGGGAGCTGGTGACGAAGAAGGCTGTTGCTCATGAAGCTCTACCATTTGGAACAGTTTTAACACTTGCAGCAACTGGTTCAGAAATGAATTCAGGTTCTGTGATTACAAATTGGGAGACGAAGGAGAAATATGGCTGGGGTAGCGCAGTTACTTTTCCGGTATTTTCAATTTTAGATCCGGTTCATACGTATACCGTTCCAAAGGAGCAAACGATATATGGAATCGTTGACATGATGTCTCATGTATTTGAACATTATTTCCATCTACAAGAAAACACGTTATTGCAGGATAGAATGTGCGAATCTTTATTGATTACTGTAATGGAGACGGCTCCACAGCTTTTAGCTGATCTTGAAAATTATGATTTGCGCGCAACGATTTTATATAATGGAACAATGGCCTTGAATGGCATGCTGTCAATGGGCTATCAAGGAGATTGGGCAACGCATAATATTGAGCATGCAGTTTCAGCTGTTTATGATATTCCTCATGGGGGAGGACTTGCGATCCTTTTCCCAAATTGGATGAAGCATAATTTAAAGGTAAAGCCAGAACGCTTTAAGCAGCTTGCTGTTCGCGTATTCGGAGTAGATCCAGAAGGGAAGAGTGCTGAAGAAGCTGGTCTAGAAGGTATTGAGAAGCTGCGTCAGTTCTGGAATAGCATTGGGGCTCCTTCTCGATTAGCTGATTATGATATTGATGACAGCAAACTAGAATTAATGGCGGACAAGGCGATGATCAATGGTGAATTTGGTCGCTTTAAGAAGCTCAATCGCGATGATGTTTTAGCCATTTACCGCGCTTCATTATAAAAGCTTTCTATATAATAAGGAAGAAAAGTGAAAAAAATGCTCAAAATGAAGTGTTTTTCTCACCATTTCTTGATAACGGCGCGCGCTTTCGTTAAAGTATATATGAATATGTATAAGATGGAGGACAACTATGGCACAAGTTCGTTTTGATTATTCCAAGGCATTAAGTTTTTTTGGAGAACATGAAATTACATACTTAAGAGATCTAGTAAAGGTGGCTCACCATTCTTTGCATGAAAAAACAGGAGCAGGTCATGATTTCTTAGGTTGGATTGATCTTCCTGTTGATTATGATAAGGAAGAATTTGCCCGCATTAAAAAATCTGCTGCTAAAATTAAGGCAGATTCAGATGTTTTACTTGTTATTGGGATTGGAGGTTCTTATTTAGGGGCAAGAGCGGCAATCGATATGCTCAAGCACAGTTTTTATAATGTCCTTGAAAAAGAAAAGCGTCAAACACCGCAAATTATTTTTGTCGGCAATAACATCAGCTCTACTTATATGAGAGATGTTATGGATTTATTAGATGGAAAAGATTTTTCGATAAATGTCATTTCAAAATCTGGAACAACGACAGAGCCTGCGATTGCATTTCGTATTTTCCGTAAATTGCTTGAAGAAAAATATGGAATTGATGAAGCAAGAAAACGTATTTATGCAACAACTGATAAAGCGCGTGGAGCCTTAAAGACTCTCGCAACGGAAGAAGGCTATGAATCCTTTGTTATTCCAGATGATGTGGGGGGACGCTATTCAGTTCTAACTGCGGTCGGCTTACTTCCAATTGCAGTAAGTGGAGCCGATATTGATGCAATGATGAAAGGTGCTGCAGATGCACGTGAAGAATATAGTTCATCTGAGCTTGAAAGCAATCAAGCGTATCAATATGCGGCAGTGCGTAATCTCCTTTATAACAAAGGAAAAACGATTGAGATGCTGATCAATTATGAGCCTTCACTACAATATTTTTCAGAATGGTGGAAGCAATTGTTCGGAGAGAGCGAAGGGAAAGATCAAAAAGGTATTTTCCCATCCTCTGCTAATTTCTCAACAGATTTACATTCACTAGGCCAATACGTTCAAGAAGGTCGACGTGATCTGTTTGAAACGATTATCAAAGTTGAAGAGCCTCGTCATGAGCTTACGATTGAGGAAGCGGAAAGCGATTTAGATGGACTCAACTATCTTGCCGGAAAAACAGTTGATTTTGTAAATAATAAAGCATTCGAAGGTACATTGCTTGCCCATACTGACGGTGGCGTACCAAATTTAACGGTAACGATTCCAAAGCTTGACGAGTATACATTCGGATACCTAGCTTACTTTTTTGAGAAAGCATGTGCCATGAGCGGCTATTTATTAGGGGTGAACCCTTTTGATCAACCTGGTGTTGAGGCCTATAAAGTAAATATGTTTGCTCTATTAGGTAAACCTGGCTTCGAAGAAAAGAAAGCAGAGCTTGAAAAAAGATTATAGATGATAAAAAGGAAAAAATTAACGATTTAAACGAAATCCCCTTGGAGAAACTAAGAAAAAGTTTCGAAGGGGGATTTTTTTATGATCGAGATGCCTTCGAGTATAGAAGGAAAAGAATACGATCTAGACGATTTGGAACGGTTGCTTAAGCCAATCGGTTATTCGATAGGAGGGAACTGGGATTACGATCATGGCTTTTTTGATTATAAGATGGATGATAAGGAAGGCTATCAGTTTTTACGAGTACCGTTTCAAGTTATTGAAGGACAGTTAGATTCTTCCGTTTGTACAGTTAAATTAGGTAGGCCTTTTTTACTTTCTCATCAATATGAAGGCGGTATAGATGAAAAAGCTGAGGTCGGAAATATAACCGCCTCCATTAATCAGTTTCAATCTCCAGAAAATAAGGATGCTCCTTTTCCGAGACAGTTCGTTGAAACGGGTCAAATTCTCGTTTCTGAGCTCGAGAGCATTCTTTAACATGTCAAGTTGCTGAAATTACTAAGAGAATATCACTTTCTTTAAGGATAAAAGGATGGGGAGGATTAATAAATGTGTCTCCTCCTCTTTTAATCCCGAACAACAGAGATCCATCCTTGAGCAGCTCTTCGCTTGTTTCAATGAAATTTTTTCCGATAAAAGCCGTTGGCGATTGAAAAACAAAACGACTGCCGTTGAATTGTTCAAGCAACATCATGAGCGCATCGACTTTCTCACTGGAATGAAGGCAGTTTGTCATGACAGTGCTCGTGATTAAATTGGTTTTGATCAATTCATCAGCCCCCGCACGAAGCGCGTTTGCTGCTTGTTCGGAGGTTAATATTTCAGCTACTGTGTAGACCGTTGGATTCAGACCTTTTATGGCTAATAAGGTTAAAATCGTATCCATGTCTGCTTGAAGTTCATCTTTATTTTGGTCTGCTGTAATGAGAACCTTTTTCGTATCGTATATATTTGCTTTTATGAGGATTTGATCACTAGTGGCCCTACCTTTAATAAAATGAACATGGTAATCAGAAAATGGATTGGATTGAAGTGTTTGGTCGATTAAAACAATTAAACCGCTATTTCCGCTATGTAAAAGTTTTTCAATGATTACTCTTGAACGCTCATTCCAACCGATAATAATTTTATGATCTTTTCCTTTAAACATTAATTTCCCCTCAATATAATCATTTTGTCGTTTAACAGTAGAAGATGCTAAAGAAACAAAGTAGGAAGAAACAAAGCCAACCCCCAATAATATTAGTAATATTCCGATCGTTTTTCCTAAAATTGTTTTCGGAACAAAATCTCCATAGCCTACTGTTGAGGCAGTAATGATTGCCCACCAAATACCATTAAATAGTGATGTAAACGTTTCTGGTTCGATTAAATAAGCGAGTAGACCGAATGTGAAAAGCATTACAACGGCAATGAAAAGCAGGCGCAAAAAAAATGGCATTCTAATAAATTGCGAAAAAAAATGATGCGGCATTAATTTCATCACCCCGAAGATTTTGTTATTCTTTTATAGTCTGACCATTTCTTTTCAACGATAAACAAACAGAAAAAAACTGCAGAGCGCTGAAACGCTCTACAGTTTTGATTGCTTTTATTCACCTTTTGCCGCTTGCAGGTCTAATGAAATTTTGATCTTATCTCCTACAAGAACACCGCCGGTTTCAAGTGCAGCGTTCCATGTAAGCCCAAATTCACTACGATTAATACTGCCTTCTACAGCAAAACCAACCTTTTCATTTCCCCATGGATCTTTACCAGTTCCTCCGTAAGTGACTGTAAATGTTTGTGGCTTTGTTGTTTCTTTAATCGTTAAGTCGCCAGTTACATCATATTCACCATCACCTGTCTTTGTAATCGATGTAGCCTTGAAAGCCATTTTTGGAAAGTTTTCTACGTCGAAGAAATCTGCTGAGCGAAGATGTGCATCACGATCATTATTGCGTGTATCAACACTCGCGGTATCGATTGTAAACTCGATAGAGGCAGTTGTTAAGTCAGTTGGATCAGCCTCGATTGAAGCATCGAATTCATTAAAAGAACCTTTTACGTTTGCAAACATCATATGTTTTACTGAAAAGTCTACACTGCTATGTGCTGTGTCTAATGCCCATTTTGTTTTTGTCATTGGTAAATCTCTCCCTTTTTGTATTATCTCAAATCAATTTATCTCAAATTCAAGATGTTTTAACTTAAGATAAATTATATAAGTGAACAACATGATTGTCAATAATAAGAAATAAAAAAACCGATGATTTCATCAGAGAAGGTGCATTCTAATTAGAGAAGACAGATTACGAAAGGAATGATGCGTGTATGAACCAACCGCTTGGCTATTTAAAGGAAATCCTATCAAATTACACAGATCGCTCTGATCTTTGTAAAGAAATATACGTTCTAATAAGACAATATGATTTTACATCGGAAGAATCCTTTGTGCGGGAACTTACAAGCGAGCAAATTGACTATTTAAATAAAATTTTGCCAGATGAAATAAATCACGCGAGAGAAGTAGACGATTCAGAAAGAGTTGAGCAATTAAATGAAATATTTGAACTGCTCTATTAATGGAGAGCTGGAGAATTGAGCGTAATAAAGAGTATTTATTAGGATGCCCCCTTTAGGGGCGTTTGGCATTTTAGCAGATGGATCTATCTACCTTGACCACGAAAAAACTCCCTGAAGCTAAAACACCGACCGAATTGGTGTTGGTTGATTCGCTCAATATTGTATGGTTTATGAAAATGGTGAGTTGTGTAGATTTTTATTTGGTCTTTTTGCCAGTTATATTTTGCTTAATCTGTGCAAATAGGTGCTAGATTTGGCCACTCAACAAGAGTATCATGGTTTAATGTCCGAATAGAGGAAACATACGGACATCTAAAGGAGCAGCATCGGCTTATTGTCCGAATACAGCTTCTATTCGAATACACTAACAATGTACGGTCCGAATAGTCATAGCTATAGGCATTTTCCGCTGAACTTCCCCTGTAGATTTACCTATTTTTTAAACAGAAATAAATGATAAAATGCAAGTAAAGTTGTCTATGCTTCTTGCTTTTTTTGAAATTTTTCATGTGGCTCCAAAGGAAAGATTTAAGCTTAAAAACGGGACAATGTTATTTGTCCCGTTCTTCTCTATCCTCAACATAGGGTTCATGTTCATATGCGGGCAAATCTCCGAATGTTGTCATGATTCCTTCTTCGTCGAGTACTTCTTCGTAACGCTCATGTTGTGAGTTTGGATAAACAGTGATATTTTTACCTTCTATATCATTGCCAACAAAGTTTTCATAGTCCTCAACATAGCCGATGTTTTCTTCAGATTCAACATAAACATCATTATAATGATCTTCCACTTTGACAAAATCGGATGGTGTTTCGGAAGTTCCCCAGCTTTGCACCTCTTGCCACGCATCTTCAGCATCAAAAGCGACGGTTTCATCTTGTTCATCCATGTCAAACTTTCCAAATGGCGGCATTAAAACACCTTCTTCAATGGGGCGCTCATGGGAAGTAATTTGGTCGGGTGTATGCTCGATGCAATAGGTGGTGGTTGGTAATGCTTCTAAGCGCTGGAGGGCAATTTCCTTTCCGCAAATTTCACACTTGCCATATGTACCATGTTCGATCGCTTCAAGTGCCTTCGAAATGTTGCTTAATTCATTTCGGTAATGCTCACTAAGGGCGATATCTTTTTCTCGTTCGTATAGTTCAGTGCCTTCATCGGCAGGATGATTATCGTAACTAGAAAGTTCACCAACCGATTCATGATAATGTCCATCGCGTAAATTAAGATGATCGTTTGTTTCGTATCTATCCTCGAGATCCTTCTTTTGCCTTTCCAACTGTGATTTAAATGTTAAAAGCTGTTCGTTTGATAGCATTTATTAGCAATCCTTTCAATAGCAGATCTATTTTCATCTTAGTATGATTCAATTCCTTCATGTTCATGCAAAAGATAAAGCAAGCGAATAAAAATACAATAATAATGATAGCAGTGTCCATCTTATAAAAAAGGGAATTTGTAAGATCATCTGACAAGGAAAAACAGTGGTTCGAAAAAAAGTTTACAGAAAAAAGAAATGAATTTTTATAAAAAATGTTGAATAATTAATTATTGTGCAATCTGTAATGAGGAATAAAGGTAAAAGCAAAAGTTATTAGAAATCAAGCAAATAAAATGGAGATTATATGTAAATTAACCATTTTTCGTATTTTTTGTTATTGTAAAAAAACATTTAAAATGTTGTGAAGATTAATTATTCCGAAAAGTGAAATAATAAAAATTCCTTCGTTGTCCGAAATTTAATCGAAAATTACAATTACTTTCATTTTTCCCTATATTGCAAAAATTTAAACGTGATAGTATACTTTTGCTAATCATTGCTATTTAGTTATTCTTTTTCCCTCTTTTTGAGGTGAAATTAGTGCAAAAGTCTTGTAGTTAGAGAGAGGAATCTAAAGATAAAGAATGATTGTACTTGCTTTTGTTCTCTCTGAATGACATAGGGAAGGTTTAATCGATACAAAAAATCCAAAGCTAAATAACCGAGAAGATATTAAGTTGAGGTGCAGTTGATGACAGAAAAAACGTTATTGGATGTTAAAGGGCTAAAGACTTATTTTTATTTAGAAGGAAAAAAAGTTGCAAAAGCAGTAGATGGAGTTCATTTTTCTGTAAAACCAGGTGAGACTGTTGCCCTTGTTGGTGAATCGGGGAGTGGTAAGAGTATAACTTCTCTCTCCATTATGAAATTAATTGGAAAGCCAGGGAAAATAGAAGAGGGACAAATTTTATTTAATGGTAAAGATTTAGTGAAGTTTTCGGATAAACAAATGACGCAGGTTCGTGGTAGGGAGATTGGGATGATCTTTCAAGAGCCAATGACTGCGTTAAACCCCGTCTTTACAATTGGCAATCAAATAACGGAAACGCTTATAAGACATAAGAAGGTGTCAAAAGCAGAGGCAGAAAAAAAGGCGATTGACTTGTTGAAGCTTGTCGGATTTCCTCGAGCGGAAGAAACAATGAAGGAATATCCACATCAGCTTTCTGGAGGAATGAGGCAACGGGCGATGATCGCAATTGCGATCTCATGTGATCCTAAACTTTTGATTGCTGACGAGCCAACAACTGCTCTTGATGTAACGATACAAGCGCAAATTCTCGACATTATGGATGAGATGAAGAAGAAATTTAATATGGCCGTATTGCTTATTACTCATGATCTAGGGGTTGTTGCTGAGTATGCGGAAAGGGTCATGGTCATGTACGGAGGTCAAATCGTTGAGCAAACTACGGTGGAAAATCTTTTCTTAAACCCAAAGCATCCATATACAAATGGCTTGCTTGAAAGTTTGCCAAGCCTAGAAAAAGAGGTTGATAGATTAGGTGCGATTAAAGGAATGGTACCTGCTGCACATGAGTTTCCGGCTGGCTGCAGATTTTCTGATCGTTGCCCACATGTGATGGATAAGTGTAAAGCGGCAAATCCTGAACTAGTAACTGTTGAGCCGGGTCATAATGTCCGATGCTATCTGTATGAATAAGGGGGCTAACTAGTGTCAGTAATAGAAAAGGAACTAAAGATAGAGACGGAAAATGATTTTATAGTAGAAGCAAAAAATTTAAAAAAGTACTTTCCGATTAAGGGTGGGGTTCTAAAAAGGACAGTTGGACATGTCAAAGCAGTCGATGATATTTCTTTAAGTATTATACGAGGCGAAACCTTAGGGGTTGTCGGAGAATCGGGATCAGGAAAATCGACACTAGGTCGTGTTATTCTTCGTTTGATGGAACCAACCGAAGGTCAAATTTTGTTTGAAAATGAAGACATTTCTCGATTGTCGAACCGGCAGTTACGTCCGTTTAGAAAGGATATGCAAATTGTATTTCAGGATCCGTTTGCGTCTCTTAATCCAAAGATGAATGTTCAAGAACTAATTGAGGAACCGCTTTTAGTGCAAACATCTTTAGATAAGCACGAGAGAAGAGAAAAGGCGATTAGTCTTTTAGAGAAAGTAGGATTGAGACCTGACTCTCGTTTAAAGTATCCCCATGAGTTTTCCGGAGGTCAAAGGCAAAGAATTAGTATTGCTAGAGCGCTGGCATTAAATCCAAAGTTTATTATATGTGATGAACCAGTTTCAGCTTTAGACGTGTCGATTCAAGCTCAAGTATTAAACTTAATGGCTGATCTACAAGATGAGTTTAATTTAACTTATTTATTTATTGCCCATGATTTAAGTGTAGTTAAACATATTAGTGATCGGGTAGCGGTTATGTATCTTGGGAGAATAGCAGAAATAGCACCGAAGAAAAATCTCTATGATACTCCCTTACATCCATATACAGAGGCTTTATTATCAGCGGTTCCTTCGACGGACGTGCTCAATAAGCGTGAAAAAATTATTTTGAAAGGTGATCTTCCAAGTCCTTCTAATCCTCCATCTGGTTGCGCATTTAGAACGCGATGTCCTAAGGCACATGAAAGATGTGCTCTTGAGCGGCCAGAGCTAATTAATGTAAGCGAAGGACACTATGTTGCTTGTCACTTGTATGAGCAGTAGTTTTAACAGCTTTTTCCATATAAGGAGGTGGTGTGCCCTAGGATTAAGCAAGTCTGTTGATTTTCCAAAATTTAAAAGGGGTGAATG
This sequence comes from Bacillus methanolicus, assembly GCF_008764295.1. GTDB lineage: Bacteria > Bacillota > Bacilli > Bacillales > Cytobacillaceae > Robertmurraya > Robertmurraya methanolica_A. The sequence goes on from NZ_VTQX01000013.1 coordinate 84,498, forward strand.
AATTTGAAGTTTAAAAGAAGTTGGTTAATTTTACTTAGCTTTGTTCTCATGCTAGGTATTCTTGCTGCTTGTTCAGGAGGCAGTGATAATACTTCTACTGAGGGTGAGGAAGGAGACAAAGAACAAACAGAAGCAGGTCCTCAAATGGGTGGAACAGTTTACGGTGCGATGGATACAGCGCCATCAGGAAGCTTCAATCCGATTTTTTATGAAGAAGCTTATGAGGCAAACATTCTTGATTTTGTATTTGAAGGGTTAGTTACGCAAAATGACTCGTTAGAATTTATTCCAAATCTCGCAAAAGAGTGGGAATATAATGAGGATCATTCTGAAATTACTTTTAAATTAGAAGAAAACGTAAAGTGGCATGATGGTGAACCGTTTACAGCACATGATGTCGTCTTTACTTATAAAGCGATGTCTGATCCTGCTTATATTGAAGCAGGTGGAGTACGTGCATCTGAATATGCTTCAAGATTAGTAGGGTATACAGAATATAGCGAAGGTCAAACAGATGAATTCCAAGGGGTAGTAGCAGAGGATGATCATACAGTAACATTTAAATTTGCTGAGCCAAATGTTATTGCTCTTTCAGATGCCAGCTTCCCAATTATTCCTGAACATATTTTCAAGGATATCCCAGTCGCAGACATGCCTTCAGCACCAGAATCTCGTCAGCCAGGAAAAGTAATTGGGACTGGTCCATTTAAATTCACGGAAATGGTACAAGGAGAGCAATACGTATTAGAAAAAAATGCTGATTATTGGCAAGGTGAACCATATCTTGACAGCGTTGTCTGGAAGGTTGTCGACCAGGCGGTTATTCTTGGTTTATTGGAAAATGGGGAAATTGATTTCGTTGCGGAACCAAATGGCTTCCAACCAGCAGATTATGAAGCAGTTGAAGCTATGGCGAATGTAGAAATTATTGAACAACCAGACTTTGGTTATCAACTTATGGGAATAATGCATAATCATCGTGCTGCTGGAGATATGACATTAGATCCAAGCAAATGGACTGTAAATGAAAACTTAAAGGATCAAAGAGTGCGCCAAGCGATTGCTTACGCTATTGATCGTCAAGCGATTATTGATGGATTGCTTTATGGAAGAGGAATTGTTCAAAACTCTCCAATTGCAACACAATTCTGGGCTTACGACGATCAAAATCCACCAGCATATGAATATGATCCAGATAAAGCAAATGAACTTTTAGATGAGGCTGGATATGTTGACGTAGATGGAGATGGTTTCCGTGAAGATCCGAATGGGGAAAAATGGGGCTTAAATCTCAACTACCCGTTAGGAAACCAAATTCGTGAGCGCTCTGCTCCAATTATCGAAGAGTTTCTTGAAGAAGTTGGCATAAACATTGACCTTCGCCAGCCGAAGGAAGCGGCCGCTTATTTCGAAGATCTTGAGAAAAATTCACAAGATTGGGATTTATACTTAGTTGGTTGGTCACTAAGCAGTGGCGATCCAAGCCCTGAAGGATTATGGGGTTCAAAAGACTTTTATAACTACTCCCGTTGGAATAATCCAGAAGCAGACAAATTGTTAGCAGAGGCAGTTAAACCACCTGAAGCGTTTGAGCAAGAGTATCGTAAAGAGATTTACAGTAAATGGCAAGTGGAATTTGGGGAAGATTTACCTGCGTTAATTTTATATGCTCAAAATAGCCTTTGGGCACATAACTCACGCATGGAAGGAATTGACGTCTTACCATATCGTTTCCACAATAATCCACATCTATGGTATGTAACGGAGTAAAAAAGTTTTACCAGAAATATGGAAAAGAGCGTTCGGTATGACGCCACGCTCTTTTCTATTTGTGGAAATGGCTGAATGGTTCAACAAAAATTCAGTTGACACTTGTAAAAAGGATGTAAAAACAGCTCTAGAATGGAGGGGGTACATTGTTTCAGTATATCATCAGACGAATCCTTGTTTTCATCCCAATGCTCTTTGTTTTAACAGTCATTGTATTTGCGCTCATGCAAGCAGCTCCTGGTGATGCCTTTACAGGAAAGATTGATCCAACTGTCGATCCAGAGGTGTATGAAAAGCGAAGAGAAGCACTAGGTTTGAATGATCCAATCCATATTCAATATTGGAATTGGGTAAAGGGAGCTGTGCGTGGAGATTTTGGTGATTCGCTGATTTATAAGGGCAGGGCGGTATCAGATTTGATCGCAGAGCGATTTAGTAATACTGTGAATTTAGGGGTTATGACCTTAATTATTACCATTGTAGTGTCGATCCCGATTGGCATTTATTCAGCACGACATCCTTATACGCCTTTAGATTATGGAGCAACAGCTTTTGGCTTTTTTGGACTAGCTACACCGAACTTCTTCTTTGGATTAGTGGCTATTTACATTTTTTCGATTAAGCTCGGATGGCTTCCGGCCCATGGAACTGTTTCAAAACCAGGAATAGAGGGATTTGAGTTGTTTTTTGATAAAATAAAGCATCTCATTTTGCCGAGTATTACATTGGGCTTAGCTGGTACAGCTTCATATATGCGCTATATGCGCTCGGAGGTTCTTGATGTCTTAGGTAGCGACTATATCCGCACAGCGCGAGCAAAAGGGATGACGGAAAATACGGTTCTTTATAAGCATACATTACGCAATGCACTGATACCAATTATTACATTGCTTGGTTTTGAAGTGGGAGTTTTATTGGGTGGTGCAGTCATTACAGAAAGTGTTTTCCAATTTCCTGGACTTGGGACCTTATTTATTACTTCTATAGGAAATCGTGATTATCCTGTGATCATGGCTATCAATTTAATGCTTGGTTTCTTTGTCTTACTTGGCAATTTATTAGCCGACATTTTCTATAGTATTGTTGACCCAAGAATCCGCTACGATTGAGGTGAAATCAATGGAACTTAAACCACAGGAAACGACAAGCACAGGCCCGGAATTGAATAAGAACAAAGTGGAAAAAGGCATGAGTCCTCATCAAATTGCCCTTAAACGTTTCATGAAAAATAAGATAGCTGTGGCAAGTGTTGTGATTCTGCTCATTATTGTTATTGCTGTACTTTGTGCACCGCTTATCACAGATCATAATCCAACTAAATCGAACTTGACCATGATTGAACGTCCACCAAGTGCTGAACACCCATTAGGCAATGATAGCTCGGGTCGAGATAATTTAGCTCGCTTATTATATGGAGGTCGCATTTCTTTAATCGTTGGCTTTAGTGCCATGATTTTTACATTAGTCATTGGCGTAACGCTCGGTTCTATTGCAGGATATTATGGCGGAAAAGTAGATGCGATCATTATGCGTGCTACTGATTTAATGCTTATGCTACCTTTCCTAGTTTTATGTCTTACAGTTGTTGCTATTCTTGAAAAGGTAACGGTTGGAATATTTGTTATGATCATCGCCTTCACCTCATGGCCAAACTTAACAAGGATTATACGGGGAACGTTTTTAACGCTAAGAGAACAGGAATTTATACTTGGTGCCAAGGCAATTGGTGTTAGTGATATTAGAATTATATTTAAGCATTTTATTCCAAACGCAATTGGTCCAATAGTGGTAAATGCAACGTTAATGATGGCAACATATATTATTGTTGAGTCTGCACTTAGCTTTATCGGGTTTGGAATTCCGCAGCCGACACCTAGTTGGGGGAATATGATATCGGAAGCGCAGAGTATTAGGATTTTGAGAAACAGTCCAGAAGCATGGATTCCTCCGGGACTTGCTATACTTACGACCGTACTTTGCATAAATTTTATTGGAGACGGACTTCGCGATGCTTTTGATCCGAAAAGTAATAGACGTTGATAAAAATAACCTACTGACTAAAAAATCAGTAGGTTAAATTTATATTTTGAAGCTAGTAGTTGGGAGCAACGTAGATGGTATTAAACGAGATTAGACCATTCAGAATATAAGCCGCTTCCGTTGCAGCCAGGGCAATCGTATGGATTGCTTAAATAAACAAACTCATTTGCAGGATAGATTAAGAAGCCTCTGCCATAACATTCAGGGCATTTGTTTTCATCCTTCATTTTTGCGACGTGTTTTTCATAACGAGAATTTTTCCACTCATTAAATGCTTCAAGCAGCCCCATTGTTTATCACCTCAATTCTTTCATTTTTCTCCTATAAAGAAGGTGCTGAACGGATAAAAAGCTATTATTTTGAGAACTTTTCTTTTCGTGCAAGCCACTAAGTTAACTAGCTTCAGAATCTCGTATTTCGAAGTCAACCTTTAGGCGATTTACATCTGTGCGTAAATGTCATCGAAAACAAACTTTTTCAGTTTGTAAAGCGGATTATTTTTTGAATTAGCGGTGGGAACGCTTCATTTTGCAATTTCAAACACCATATTGATAAAATAAGCTAGAAGTTTGTTTAATATCGCTTATGTTTTGTTATTTTGGTAAATTTTATACAAAAAATATCTTTAATTTTTTTGTAATCGGTTAGAGAGAACGGGGCGGTTGTTGAGCCACTAATTAATAGGTTATGATGATGTTATATACAATTGTACTATAACAGAAGTCGTATTTTTATTTATTATATGAAAAAAAAGAGTAATCGGCACTATTTTTTGATTTTTTTATAAATTCTAAAAAGTATTGATTATTGAATGGTACCGTGATTTAATAGGAACAGATGAACATATCTGATATGTGATGTCTGAAAAGAGCAAAGGAGGAGAGGAGGATATTAACATGAATGTTGAGAAAATTTCCATTAAAAAGGTTTCAGAATCTGTTGTAGAACAAATTGAAGAAATGATTGTAAACGGTTCCATTCGTTCTGGAGAGAAGCTTCCTTCTGTCAGGGAATTATGTGAGATGTTTGGGGTAGGGAGATCGGCGATTCGTGACGCGATTATTACATTGAAAGGAAAGGGGATTGTTGATGTAAAGCAAGGGGAAGGAACGTATATTTGCCATTTTGATTCTAAAAAATTGTTTAACTTGTCTTTAATCGCTCCAGAATCAAACGATGTGCAGGAGCTGTTTCAAGTGCGTAAGCTGCTGGAGCCAGGAATTGCAGAAATGGCGGCACTGTATCGAACAAAACAGCAAATCGCCGAACTAGAGAAATTCTTTGAGCAAACATCTTCATCAGGCTGGGAAGAGGACTATCAATTCCATATGACGATCGCAAAGGCATCTGCAAATCAAATTATCTATCAATTTATGCAATTTATATCTACCACTACGAAAAGGCATATGATTGACTTCCATCATTTTATACAACAAAACGACCTCATTAATGAAAGAATCACCCGACAGCATAAGGAGATTTTTAAAGCTGTAAACAATTCTGCCCCTCATGAAGCAAAAGAAAAAATGACTGAACATTTAGAATATGTAGAAAAAATAATGAAAAACAGTTTATGGAAAGAATAAGTTCGGAGAAGGAGAGGGATGATTTGATTACTTCGGATCTACTAAATGACCTCCAAATCATTGTAAGTGATGAAAGGGTTGTGAAAGGTCAAAATGGGGATGATTTTTTAGGAAATAGCGGAAGGATCGTTGTTAAGCCTGAGTCAGAAGAAGAAATAACAAAAATCTTACAATACGCGAATGCCCATAATCGGAAAATTTCGATCGCCGCCGGGGGAACAAAGCGTGGTTTTGGAGGCATTACAGAGGCAGAAGATATTGAACTTTCACTTGAAAATTTTAAAGGAATTATGGAGCACACAGTTGGAGATATGACGTTAACGGTCAAATCTGGAACTCCTTTTAAAGAGCTTCAAGCCTATTTAGCGCAGTATAATCAAAAAATTTCTTTAGATCCTTTTTACCCAGAGCGCGCAACAATTGGTGGTATTATTGCTGCAAATGACAGTGGTCCGAAACGCTTAGGTTACGGTTCAGCAAGGGATGCAGTAATCGGATTACGAATTGCTTATCCGAATGGCTCGGTGATTCGCACGGGGGGAAAGGTAGTCAAAAATGTGGCAGGCTATGATATGAATAAACTTTTTATTGGCTCTATGGGGACGATCGGTGTGATAACAGAGGTAACATTAAAACTGCGTCCACTTCCGCAATATGAAAGCGTTATCTTACTTGCGTTTCCAGATGGTCATCATGAGTGGATGAAAAGTTTTGCAGTTGAACTTCTTGATTCAATGATGGAGCCGGTTGCTCTTGAATTATTAAGTCCAACCTTGTCTGAAAACCTTACAGGATGTAGATATTATACAGTTGCTATTAGTTTTGAGGATGTAGAAGCATCCGTTCATTATCAAGAGGAATTTGTAAAAAAATTAAGTTCGTCTTTTGCCAATATCAGTATATTGGAAAAGGAAAAAGCTTGTCAGTTTTGGGAGCATTTTTACAATATTGACCATAAAGAGAGCGAAAAAAATGAGACGAAAGCAACACTAAAGATCGCTGTCATCAATTTAGATGTGATTCGTGTTATTAAGGAATGTGAATATTTAAGTGATATCCATAACTTGAAAATCGAAGGGCATGGAGGATTTGGTCACGGTTTGTGTCATGTTCATTTATCTGGAGCGGTAGAGGATGTAAAAACAGCGATTACGCAATTACGGAAGCTAGCTACTGAATTAAATGGTTATGCTGTTTTGAAATATTTACCGTTAAAACTACGCCAGGAAATCAATGTATGGGGAGAAGAACCTTCCTATTTCTCTTTGTTAAAAGGCATTAAAGAAAAAATAGATCCTAAAAAGATATTGAATCCGGGCCGGTTTGTAGGAGGGATATAAATTGAGTTTAAGAGAAAATGAACTGAAAGGTGAGCCGCCTTGTCATACGAATTCTTTAAGTAATTATTTATGGAGTGATCCACCAGATGAACATAAATGGGCTGATTGTGTCCATTGTGGCTTATGCTTAGAAGCATGCCCAACCTATGAACAAACTGGTCAGGAACAGCATTCGCCACGAGGCCGAGTCCATTTAATTAAATCAGTGGCAGAAGGAAAATTAGTGGTTGATGATGACTTTGCGGACCCTGTATTCGTTTGTTTAGATTGTCGTGCTTGTACAACAGCCTGCCCAGCTGATGTGGACGTAGGGGGCTTAATTGAAGAAGCTAGGGGACAGGTGCGTCAAGCAATGCCTTTAAAAGGATGGAAAGGAATGACAAGCAAATTTTTATTAGAAGGACTGTTTCCTCACCAAAGTCGTCTCCACTCGTTGGGTAGTTTACTTGCATTTTATCAGAAGAGCGGGTTGCAAAAGGTTGTTCGAAAAACAGGTTTAATTAATATGATGCCGAAGCATCTAGTAGAAATGGAAGCAATTATGCCAGCGATTGGTATACCTGTACAAAAGAAATATAAGGAGCAAAAGGTCATTAAGGCTAAAGGAGAGACGAAACGAGAAGTGGCGATGCTGACGGGCTGTATAATGGATATCATGTTTAGTGATATTAATCAATCGACGATTAACGTGCTTACGAAAAATGGCAACGATGTGAGCATTCCTAAAAATCAAACTTGCTGTGGGGCTCTTCATGTCCATGCAGGGGACCGTGAGATGGGGAGAAAGTTAGCAAAGCAAAATATAGAAGCTTTTAAAGATGCGGAGAAGGTGATTACGAATGCGGCGGGTTGTGGATGTATGCTGAAAGAATATCCTGAACTGTTTCGGGAAGAACCAGAATGGCATGAAAAAGCAGAAGAATTTGCACAAAAAGTAGAGGATATTTCAAAATATTTATACGATACAGGGTATGAAAAGCCGAAGGTGGAATTGAATACGCGTATTACCTATCATGATGCGTGTCATTTAGCCCATGGTCAAGGTGTTCGTGAACAACCGAGGGATTTGTTAATCAATATTCCAGGGGTAGAAATGGTTCATATGCCGAATGCTGATCGTTGTTGTGGAAGTGCAGGAGTCTATAATATTACCAATCCTGAAATGGCAGGAGCTGTACTTGAAAGCAAAATGAAAAATGTTCCTGAGGATGTTGAAATGATATCGATGGGCAATCCTGGTTGCATGCTACAAATGGCTGTTGGTGTTGAAAAGTATGGAAGAAATCAAAAAATTGTTCATACAGTTCAACTACTTGATTGGGCTTATCAAAAAGAAGAGAATGAGAGGGGAAATAATGGCGAAAAAGGGTTTGCAAACGACTGACAAGGATATTATAAATCTTGCAAAAATAGTCGGTGAAAAAGAGATTTTATTTAAAAAAGCCGATCTGCTTGCTTATGATTGTGATGGATTCACGATTCATAAGCATCTTCCAAAGGCAGTTGTTTTTCCAAATAGCACAAAAGAAGTGGCTGAAGTGGTCAAATATTGCGATTTGAATCAGTTGCCTTTTCTAGCCCGTGGTGCAGGGACAGGTTTAAGTGGAGGAGCAATACCGTTAAATGGAGAAGTCATCATTAGTTTAGTTAAAATGAAGCGGCTGTTAAGCGTGGACTTGGAAAATAGGCGTGCCGTGGTCGAACCTGGCTTTGTTAACCTTAAATTAACGAATTCGATAGCTGATAAAGGCTATTACTATGCACCAGATCCCTCTAGCCAATATGCTTGTACGATTGGTGGTAATGTTGCGGAAAATGCTGGCGGAGCTCATTGTTTAAAGTATGGCGTGACAACGAACCATATTTTGGGATTAGAGGTTGTCTTGCCGAGCGGAGAAATTATTGATATTAGTACAAATGGTGTTCTTGATCTTCCCGGTTATGATCTATTGGGGCTTTTGACCGGTTCAGAAGGGACGTTAGGAATTGTCACAAAAATTACGGTTCGAATTTTGAAAAATCCAGAAGCAAAGCAAACGGTTCTTGCTTATTTTGACAAGGTGGAAGACGGGAGTCAAGCAGTATCTGATATTATTTCTTCAGGGATTGTCCCTGCTGCTCTTGAAATGATGGATAAGACTGCAATTGAAGGAGTGGAGGCAGCAGCGTTTCCTGTTGGTCATCCGAAGGATATAGAAGCTTTATTATTAATTGAAGTAGATGGGATTTCAGTCGGAATTACCGAGCAGATTAAGCAAATTCTTGAGGTTTGTAAGAAACGTAATGTGCGGGAGGTAAAGGTGGCTCAAAGTGAAGAAGAACGGGGGAGATGGTGGGCAAATCGTAAAACAGGATTTGGTGCGATGGGAGCCATCTCTCCTGATTATCTTGTTCAGGATGGGGTTATCCCACGGAGTCGATTACCAGAGGTTCTTGCGAGAATTAACAAAATAAGTGAAGAAAGCGGACTAAGAATTGCTAATATTTTTCATGCTGGTGATGGGAATTTACACCCGCTCGTCCTCTTTGATGCAAGAAAGTCTGGAGAAATAGAGAAGGCATTAGCTGCAGGAAGTGAGTGCTTACGAGTTTGTGCGGATGTTGGTGGTACAATTACGGGAGAACATGGTGTCGGAATCGAAAAAAGAGAAGAAATGCGCTTTGTGTTCACGGAGCGAGAAATTGCAGCACAGACCGATATTCGTGATGTCTTCAATCCTAAAAACTTGTTGAATGCCGGTAAATTGTTTCCGTCTCCCGGACGCTGTGTAGAGGTAAAAAAAGAAATGAAGAATGCTAGAGAAACCTTTGTCTAATTGTAAGGGCAGACTTATGGACATTAAAACTGAAAGTAAGGTCGTTATAATGCAAAAATGAACCACATCTCGAGTAAAGAGATAAAATATTTAGAAAATTATTGAAAGATGTTTTTCCCCGTGATATTATTTTTTTAGAGATAATATGAAACGATGTTTCGTAATAACAAACAGATAGGAGGATAATAAATGTCTGATTATGTAAAAATTAGAAATTTAAAGGTATCACAGGTTCTTGCTAATTTCATTAATAAGGAAGCGCTACCAGAAAGTCAGGTTGAGGAGGGAGCTTTTTGGGAAGGCTTCGAAAAACTGATTATTGATTTAGCGCCAAGGAATAAAGAATTACTAGCTAAACGTGAGGAAATTCAAGAAAAAATCCATGCTTGGCATAAAGAAAATCAAGAGTTTAAGTTTGAACAATACAAAAGCTTTTTAGAGGAAATCGGTTATTTAGAAAAAGAGGTCGAAGACTACAAAGTAACAACCAATCATGTAGATGATGAGGTTGCGTTGCAGCCTGGCCCACAATTAGTTGTTCCTGTTGATAATGCCCGATATGCCTTAAATGCTGCAAATGCACGGTGGGGAAGTTTATATGACGCTCTTTATGGAACCGATGTTATTAGTGAGGAAGGCGGTGCTGAGCGCAGTGGGGGTTACAACCCGATTAGGGGAGAAAAGGTGATTCGCTTTGCGAGAAATTTCCTCGATAAGGCAGCGCCTCTTTCTAATGCTTTGCATGAGGAGGCTGTGAAATATGCTGTAGTTGATGGTAAGCTGGCTGTAGCGTTAGAGGATGGAAGGGTGACTGGATTAGTAGACCAGTCAAAGCTTATCGGTTATCAAGGAAGTGCTGAAGCACCGTCTGCTATTCTTTTAAAAAATAATCGGCTTCATTTTGAAATCCAGATCGATCCTCATTCTCCGATCGGCAAGTCTGATAAAGCTGGGGTTAAAGATGTGCTTATGGAAGCAGCTTTAACGACGATAATGGACTGTGAGGACTCAGTGGCAGCGGTCGATGCAGAAGATAAGACGCATGTTTATCGCAATTGGCTTGGTTTAATGCGAGGCGATTTAACCGCTACGTTCAAAAAAGGTGAAAAAATGATCACTCGTTCTTTGAATCCAGACCGTTTCTATACTTCTCCAAGTGGTGATGAAATTACTTTAAATGGCCGCTCCATTATGTTTACAAGGAATGTTGGCCATCTTATGACGACAAATGCCATTTTGGGGCCAAATGATGAAGAGATCCCAGAAGGTATAATGGATACGGTTATTACAAGTTTAATAGGAAAGCATACGTTATTAGGCAATGGGAAATATCAGAATAGTGCTAAAGGTTCCATCTATATCGTCAAGCCTAAAATGCATGGATCAGATGAAGTGGCATTTGCCAATGAACTTTTTGATCGAGTTGAGGATTTGCTTGAACTTAAGCGAAATACGTTAAAAATTGGGGTTATGGATGAGGAAAGAAGGACTTCTATTAATTTAAAGAATGCAATTAGTAAAGTTAAAGAACGGATTGTCTTCATCAATACAGGATTTCTTGATCGAACCGGAGACGAAATGCATACCTCTATGGAAGCGGGTGCCATGATTCGTAAAAATGATATGAAGTCAACGGCATGGCTTCAAGGCTATGAAAATTCTAACGTAAATGTCGGATTATCAGTAGGTTTTCAAGGCCATGCCCAAATTGGGAAAGGAATGTGGGCAATCCCTGATCTGATGGCAGAGATGATTAAGCAAAAAGTTGCTCATCCTAAATCGGGTGCAAATACAGCGTGGGTTCCATCTCCAACGGCGGCAACTCTGCATGCCCTTCATTATCATGAAGTTGATGTTATAGCTGTTCAAAATGAGCTTTTAAAAGAGAAAGCGGTGGATTATCGCGATAATATTTTACAAATTCCAGTAGTTGAAAATCCAACATGGACACTAGAAGAAATTCAACAAGAGCTTGATAATAATGCACAAGGAATTTTAGGTTATGTCGTCCGTTGGGTTGAGCAAGGAGTTGGATGTTCAAAGGTTCCCGATATTAATAATATTGGCTTGATGGAAGACCGTGCTACACTGCGAATCTCGAGTCAACATATGGCGAACTGGCTCCATCATGGGATCGTAACAGAAGAGCAGGTTTTAGAGACGCTGAAGCGTATGGCCAAAGTTGTTGATGAACAAAACGCTGGAGATGCGAACTACCGTCCAATGTCCGCTAACTATGATGATTCAGTCGCCTTCCAAGCAGCATGCGATTTGGTTTTTAAGGGGTATGAACAGCCAAGTGGCTATACGGAGCCTATTTTACATCGCCGTCGTGCAGAATTTAAGGCGAAAATAAGAGTTGGAAGTTAAGTAATTGACATAAAAGGGGGCATTCATCATTGAAAGGAATGCCTCTTTTTCTTAGGTAAAGAAGCCCTTTGTTTAAAATGGATGTAAAGGATGAAGAATTAAAGCACACAGCATTTTTTTGACAAATGAGAATCATCCGCCTGCACAAAATGTGAGCAAAAAGTTCGGCAGCCATATTTTTTAATCTTAAGCTTTGCAATATGTTGATGTTGATTTGGATTCATTTTCTCAACCCATGAATGAAAGCAATGTGAATCCAAGTGCTATTTCGTTTAACAAAACCTAATCTTAAAGTTTATCCGGAGGAGTGGAAAAATGAAATTTACACGTTTTTCAGTGGATGCTATTGAATATAAAGGAGTGTTGGTCGAAGACGGCATAAGAGAAATAAAAGGAGATATATTTGCAGACTGGGACTATACAGGAAAGGTTTTTTCAAAGGATGAAGTAAAGCTTCTAGCCCCGCTGATGCCTACTCAAATAATTGGAATTGGTGCGAATTATGTAGCAAGTGTTGATCAATTACCGAATGAACTGCCTGATATTCCGGTTTTCTTTTTTAAGCCAATTTCCTCAGTCATTGGTCCAGAGGACGAGATTATCATTCCAACAGGCTGTGATACTGTAAAATTTGAATCTGAACTTGCGGTGGTGATTGGAAAAAAAGCAAAAGATATTTCAGAAGAAGAGGTTTTTGATTATGTGTTTGGCTATACAGTTGGAAATGATGTCACCGCTCCTGCCTACTTTCACGAAGCGGGTCATTGGACAATTGGAAAGTCATTTGACACCTTTACACCATTAGGACCGTTCATTGAAACGAAAATCGATCCAGTATCATTAAGAGTGAAAGCGCGATTGAACGGGGAAGAAAAACAAAATAGCGGGCAAGAGCTAATGATTATTTCCACCGCAAAAATGATTTCTTATCTTTCCCATGTTATGACGCTACAGCCAGGGGATGTGATTTTAACTGGCAGTCCTGTAGGAGCAGAGTTTGTTCGTGCTGGAGATGTGATAGAATGTGAAATAGAGGAGATTGGTATATTGAGGAATTCTTTTGTGAAAAAAGCGGTCTCGGTCGAGCATTAAGTTATGTAATAATGGCTCTTTTTCCATTTTGAAAAGGAGCCATCGTTACTTCGTATGAAGCGGAGGTGTGAATGGATGGAAAGAGACAATATGGTTAAATCAGTGGGACGAGCACTGGATATTATTAATTTAGTAAGCTCGAAAAAAGGGGGGTTAGGTGTAACAGAAATCGCAAAGCAAGTTGATATTAATAAGAGCTCTGTTTACCGGATTCTTTCAACGTTAGCTCAGTATGGTTATATTGAACAGGATGTCGATACTGGACGTTATAAATTAGGTTATAAATTTCTGGATATTAGTTCAAAACTTTTAGAATCAATTGATATTAGAGCAGAGGCAAGACCTTTCTTATTGGAATTAGAACGGGAAACAAATGAAGTCATTCACTTAGCTGTATGGGACCAGGGCGAGGTTGTATACATTGAAAAACTGGAAGGAAATCAAACATTACGCATGCATTCAAAGGTTGGAAAGCGAGCTCCCATGCATTGTACTTCTGTTGGCAAAGCAATTCTTGCTTACTTACCGTTAAATGTCGTAGAAGATATTATTGAAAGAAAAGGGCTCCCGATCCATACAGAAGCAACGATCACTGAGAAAGAGGCGTTTCTAAAAGAATTAGTTAAAATTAAGCAAAAAGGATACGCTTTGGATTTGGAAGAAAATGAATATGGAATCACTTGCATTGCAGTTCCACTGTTCGACCATTTAGGGAAGGTCATAGCCTCGGTAAGTATTTCCGGACCAACGATAAGGATGACGGCAGCAAGATTGGAACAATTGAAAATAAGAATGAAGGAAGCAGGAGCGAAAATATCAGGAAGATTAGGGTACGTAAATACTGTTTAGGAAACATATGAAATTAACGTTGGTGTTGATTTTGGCTCATCTCATGTGAGGTTTCACACGAGATGAGCCAAAATCATTTTCTCAACAACTTTGTTTAACTATCCATTAAAAAATCTCGAAGCTTTGTTTCACAATGATGAAGCGATTGAGCATCAGGTAAAGGATGGCAGTATGGCTTGGAAAATGTTGCGGGTTTTAAAAATTTACTAATGCTGAGTTTCAGCACTTCAAGTTCAAAAACGAACGTTCATTTGATTTTTACATTTTAAGGAGTAAATGCGGATTATTAAACTTGGTATTGTTCGTTTTAATTAGCGATGGTACATTATGAAATTGGATTCCTACTGTTAATTGTTTTAAACAATGCAATTTGATTGTTGTTTTTCTGTGGAGATTCATAAAAAAGTATAGCAAGCAAATTTTTTTATTTCTCTTCAAAGGTGGACGCTCCTAAGTTGCTATAACTAGAGAGTGTGTTGAACTTTATATAAAAGAGCGATCATATGGATTTTTTGTCGTAATAAAATGAAGTGAATTTTCTAAAAATTATTGAAACTATAGTATAAGTGTGTATAATTTAAGTAAGTATCTCCTGTTATATAACAAATATAATATTGTTATATGACTTTGTTGTCTATTGTGCAACAATTGAAATCATTGTTTTTTATCATCAAACGGAAGGGGAAGTGCTATGAGCACAGGAATGCTTGCTTTTTTATCGCTATTGCCGATTATAGCAGTAGCAATCTTTCTTGTTGGATTAAGATGGCCAGCAAGTAAAGCAATGCCAATTTCTTATTTAGTTGCAATTGGACTTGCGTTATTTGTTTGGAAGGTTCCGGGTGCCAATGTTGCAGCTGCATCATTGCATGGGTTATTTACGGCCGGGACACTATTGTACATTATTTTTGGCGCAATCTTACTGTTAAACACGCTTCAGGAGAGTGGCGGAATTAAAACGATTCGCCAAGGTTTCACTGATATTTCTCCAGATCGACGTATTCAAGTGATCATTGTTGCTTGGTTATTTGGCTCCTTTATAGAAGGATCTGCCGGATTTGGTACACCCGCGGCCGTAGCTGTGCCGCTGATGGTAGGATTAGGATTTCCAGCAATGGCAGCTGTTGTGGCTGGAATGTTAATTCAGAGCACACCTGTATCATTTGGTGCTGTAGGTACTCCAATGTTGGTCGGAGTTCAGTCCGGCTTATCGGCAGATGCAAGTCTTTCCAATGACTTTTTAGCTTTAACGATTGAGATCGCGGGGAAGGTATCTATTCTTCACATGATTGCCGGGACGCTCGTGCCCCTTATCGTTGTTGCATTTATGACAAAATTTTTCGGAAAAAACAAATCTTTTACTGAAGGGTTGAAGATTTGGAAGTTTGCTTTATTCTCAGCTTTTGCGATGACGATTCCATATGTAATCGTTGCTAATACACTTGGTCCAGAATTCCCTTCGATGGTTGGAGGTTTAGTTGGTTTAGCTATTGTGATTTACGCTGCCAAAAAAGGATTATTTATGCCTAAAGAAGATGAAATTTGGGATTTCGAAGAAAAATCCAAATGGGATCCAGAATGGATTGGCAAATTAGAAATGAAAGATATTGCTCATAAAAGTGGAAATATGAGTATGGCGAAAGCATGGACTCCGTATGTTTTAATTGGTCTTTTTCTTGTCTTGACACGTTTGCAATCGCTTCCATTCTTAGAATGGACACAAGCGTGGACTTTAAAATGGGAAAATATTTTCGATTCTGGAATCACAACTAGCTTTCAGCCTCTCTACTCTCCAGGATTTATCTTTATTCTGGTATCTGTCATCACTTACTTCCTCCATGGGATGAACGGAAAAGCCTATGGCAGAGCATGGTCACATTCAGGAAAAACAATGCTGTCAGCTTCAACAGCACTCATTTTTACCGTTCCAATGGTTCAAGTTTTTTTAAATACAGGAGGTGGAGCGGCAGGTTATGAGCGGATGCCGATTGAATTAGCCAACGCTGTGGCAGCATTAACTGGTGATTTTTGGCCGATTTTTGCGACATTTATTGGCGGTTTAGGAGCATTTATTGCTGGTAGCAATACTGTTAGCAATATGATGTTCTCCTTGTTCCAATATGATGTTGGTTCGCAAATTGGTGTTGATCCAACGTGGATCGTTGCACTACAAGCAGTAGGTGGAGCTGCGGGAAATATGATCTGCGTTCATAATGTAGTTGCTGCTTCGGCAGTTGTCGGTCTTGTTGGAAAGGAAGGGACGGTTATACGGAAAACACTCCTTCCGTTTGCATACTACTCCTTGTTTGCTGGTTCGCTCGGATATGCGATCGTCTGGTTCTCTGAAAAAGGTTTAGTTAATATCGGTTCCGTTATTGCGCTCTTAATTGCCATTGGTGCGATTTATATTATTGCAACGAATCAAAGAAGGGCCAATCTATTAGTAAATAATTCTGGAATAAGCACACCTAAATAGAGAGTGGTAAAAGGCGACCTAGGAGTCTATTTACTTCTAGGCCGCACAATGATTTAGAACACGAAATAGGAGGCTTCAGCGAATCGCAGGAGAGGATTTCAATTGCGCGTCATGGCAAGCTTTGTATCAATTTTTGGCAGATATTCAATTTATTAAAAATTCTTCTTAAAATTGCTAAAATTTAGCTTTTGATATTGAAGAACATACTGATCGAGCATCTGACTTAATTGTATTGTATTTTTACTAGATAGACCTTCCTTAATTCCAGTTTGGATCATTTCTTTTCTTAGTGTTTCAATTTTGTAGAAAAGGCTTTCTTCTAAACAGGACCTAGACATGTAAATAACTCCTTAGTAAGTGAAAAATAGTGAAACGAATAAGGATGCCATCTCAAAGTTTGTGATCTCATGCATAATTAAAACCCCTATTTCCTTGATTTCAGGTAATAAAGGGGTCTATTACATTTTAATACAGATTTTAACAGATTGCAGTGATATTTTCCACATCGAAATAAAAAAATTCGAGATATCTCGAATTTTTTTATGGTTTCACAGCAATGTTCGTGTGGAAAAACATTTTTTTGTCGTACTCTAAATGATCTTGTCAAAAAATAGCATATGAAATGGTCTGTATTAAATGGATAATCATTCTACAAGAAAGTGTCTTTTCTTTTCGGTAATAGGATAAAAAACGACAGACGGTTGTGTTATTCGAATATCAGGGATCCCCAAAATGGATGGGACCGCCTGAGGATCATAAAAATTTTCCAAGTCCACCAACTGTAGTGCTTCTGTTGAACAGGCCTCCACACAAGCGGGCAGTAAACCCCGATCTTGTCTAGGATAACACATCTGACATTTGCTAACTTTATTCGTTTCATAATCGAATTGAGGGGCCTCGTAAGGGCATGCTGCTATGCATAGTCTACAGCCTGTACAAAGATTCGAATCAATTAAAACAATTCCATCATGCCGCTTCATAAAAGCATTTTCAGGACAAACTCGAAAGCATTCAGGGCTATTGCAGTGATTGCAGGATAGGGAGAGAAACCCTTGAGATGACTTCGATACTTTGCGCCAACGAACGTTCCTGTCTGTGTGATTTTCATTACGACAAGCAATTTCACAGGAGGTACAGCCAATGCAATGGTCTGCATTAAAAACAAATCCCATTTGTTTAGACATATAATCAACTCATTTCTTCTATGGGTGTTTTAGACTCTTAATACTTACAAAGCAATCATAAAAATGAGTGCTTGATAGTTCTTCTTGTTTTTGCAGTTGTGAGCCAATTAATTGATTGATAGAGTTTTCACCGCTTTGACTGACGAGAACGACATCATGTGGCAGATGTTGATTTTTGCACGCTTTGATGATGATCGTTCCGTTTTCATTGTAAACTTTCACTTTTTCTCCATCGTTAATTCCCAATGACTCTGCTACCTTGCTGTTTATTTCAATAACGGTCTCATCTGGCTTGGGATTTAGCCAGGAGATGAGAGCAAACTGAGAATGTATTTTTAATAATGTTTGAGGGGAGAGCAGTCGAAATGGATATCGTGAGGGCTTCCCCTTTGTTTCCAGCCGCAGTGAATGCAACATGGCTTTCACGTCATCTACTTGTATAAATGAAAAGTGCTTATTCTCTGTTTGATTAGCGAGTCGTGGCTTAGGTCCATCAACTAAACTCGTATACGATTTGAGGCCATACAAAGCTTGCACCTTTTCATTAAGTTCAAGCTCAATCCAATCTTTCGGTTCTAGCTCATAAGGAAATGTGGAAAAACCAGGACGGAGCATGTTTAATTTTGCCGTTAACTCACGGGCAATTTTTAAATCACTTTTCGTTTCGTAAAATGACGGTATTGCTTTTTGATTTATAGAGAGCCAATGATGCCAGTATCCCACATTTAAATCCTCTTCCTCAAAATGACTTGCTGCCGGAAGAACAATGTCTGAATGTTTAGCAGTATTCGTCATAAAAAGGTCAACTGTGACGATCAATTCCAATTCTTTAAATAATTCTTGCCAGACATTAATGTTCATATCCTGTGAAAGTGGACTTCGAGATGCAATCCATAATAATTTAAGAGGAGGATCTTGTAAATTTTTTGCTTCCATCGCAAAGTTTGCACAATTGATCATTCTCGAATTTTTAATAGATGCATGTTTTTTTTCTGGGAAGTTTAATAGATTCATTGGAAAATCTTCATAATTGGAATGTGTAAAATAGACACCCCCATTTGCTATATATAGTCTCTCGGAAATTAATTTTCCGCATTAGCTCTAGTCTTACGACTAGGGCTTTTTATCGT
>NZ_VTQX01000060.1 GCF_008764295.1 Bacillus methanolicus
CTGTTGTTCTAACCAGCTCAATTCTCGAAGCTGAGAAAGCTGGCGAGCTGTTAGAACGTTTTGACCTTTAAGTTCAAATTCATCTAATGACTTCACGAAAGGGAAGCGTGCCCACTTCATTCTTTTTTCAAGGCTCTTCGCTTCACGTTTTGCTAATTCGTATCTTGTGATAGATTCTAAGAATTCCAAGTAGGTCCATGATGTTTTTTCAGCTGTGCGAAGAAGCTGTGGCAGCTCCTCCGCAGTCTCTGATAGACGTAACTGACGAAATTGGTTTTGTAATTCATGCACAGTCTTATTTATCATGCTCTACCTCCTAAAATGCTTGTATACGCATTTAAAGAACGGGTAGAGGCCTTAATATCAGAATGTTTTGCTGAATGGGCATAAATGGATTGTACCTCTATAACTGGTTCGTCACGCAATGTATCAAGGTGATGAGCGATATCCCGAAAATCATTCGCATTGTATAGTTTCTCCGTCATGCACTTAGTCATCACAATATCCATTAATGCTGGATACTGTTGAATCACCTTGTAGATGATGGAAAATTGGTCTCGACGATACCTCGGGTATCGTTGGCTGATCTCATCCAAATAAGCAGCTACTTGTGTCTGATTTTCAAAGTAAGAGATTAGACGTTGCTTAAGCTCTTCAACCCCTTTGGAGCGATCACGAGTATGATGACGGTTTTGAATGAGTTTTCCTTTTTCTGAGCTAATAAGGTGCTCGGCAATTACCTCACCATTT
>NZ_VTQX01000061.1 GCF_008764295.1 Bacillus methanolicus
TTGAAAATGGATTTTCTACAGAATCAACACCAGGAAATCGCGGTGCTGGTTTAAACAATATTTTGACATCTGTTTTAACAGATAATAAAGGTACTATTCATATACATTCAAATAAGGGTATAATAGACTGTACATATGGTAATAATGAAATAAATACTCATTCTTATGCTGCTAAAGGGTTTTACCCCGGTACATTTATCGAAATAGTTCTTAATACACAAAATATATTCAATATAGAAAATGAGGAGGAGGATTTTGAATGGTTTTAATAAATGTATTAGACCATGTAGAAAAATGTTACTCCAATGATGATGGCAAAATAATCTACGCTCTAATAAAAGAAAAATTTAGTAAGAATCAAAAGGTTACCATTTCATTTAGTGGAATTACAAGTTTAAACTCTTCATTTGTAAATTCAGCTTTTATTGAATTACTTGAAGATTATAGTTTTGATTATGTGCGTAGTAATTTAAATTTTATTAATAGCACTAGACAAATCAATTCTATATTAAAGGACCGATTTACTTTCGAAGCAAATAGAAAAAAACTAGCCTTGGCATAACATCACCCCCCTCTTTTAGATGGGGTATTTTTTTGTCATAAAAGTAAAAAATTCTCTCCTTTTTGCAATTTAATATTCTACATATTATATGAATA
>NZ_VTQX01000062.1 GCF_008764295.1 Bacillus methanolicus
TGTCTCCCTGCAACTCCCGCTTACAATCTGTAACTAAGTCTTACAATCTGTAAGTCAGTTTTACAAAGCAGGATGGATGACGACAACGATATGTATGTAAATTTTACTCTACCGAACCAGAATCGGGAACGTACCGTTGGTACGCTTTCTCGGTTCTTTTTTCTTGCCTACATTCGATCCGCTCCTGGCTTTTTTCTCGCTTTTTATCCTGTCTTTCCTCAAACCTTACATCTATTATCTTTCCTTACCTAAATCCTTACATCTATTATCCTGCTTAGATTTCGGGCTTCTCCTCTGGCATTTCCCCTGGCTTTTTCTTTTCCCTTTCTGGCTCTTCTTCCTGCTTTGAAGACCTTCGGTCTTCTCGATAAAATAGGCGTGGAAAAGGGTGAATAAAAGCGTGAAAAAGGCTTGAAATGGCTCTGTCCTTTCTCCTTCTTCCTTATCTCTACTCTGTAAAACTTAGTTTCATTTTCAGATATTTTGAAGCGATTATTTTACCTAATTTCTGTAAGAAATTGCGATTTTCTTTGTAAAACTTAGTTCCATAGTAGAGGCAAGGTTTAAGGGGTGAAAGAGGGCGTGAGGTCAAGTGGGAGAAGGGATTGAGGGGATGTAGGAGCTTTGTAAGGGAGAGTTCCAAGGGCATA
>NZ_VTQX01000063.1 GCF_008764295.1 Bacillus methanolicus
GGACGGTTTTGCCACTCCTCTAATTCAGGAAGTACTGCATCTGTAATATCGGATACCATTTCATGAGACACAGAGAAACCATAGATCTCCTCTATCGTAGAAGAGATGTCTCGTTGAGACATTCCTCTGGCGTACATCGCAATGACCTTATCCTCGATAGAGGATACGTCTCTTTTACGCTTTGGAATCAATTGGGGTTCAAATGAACCCTCCCGATCACGAGGAACGGCAATTTCAACTTCTCCAGCCGTTGTTTTCACCACCTTTTTGCCATATCCATTTCTTCTATTCTCTGTATCTTTTTGGCCCTTGTCATTTGATTCATAGCCCAAATGGTGATTCATTTCTCCTTTTAGCATAGACTCAAACATGGGACCAAATAGGTCTTTTAATGCGGCTTGCATCTCCTCTACTGACTTAGGTTGATACTGTTCGATAATCTTGTTCGCTAATTCTACGGAGTTTGGATCTCTTTTCAATTTCCCCACCGAAATCACTCCTTTAGCTTTATACTTATGATTCTATCAAATAAAAAACTGTGTGAGTAAGGAATCGTACGCATTCCTCACTTACACAGTTAATATTACACTCCC
>NZ_VTQX01000064.1 GCF_008764295.1 Bacillus methanolicus
GCTGGGAGAGCGCCTGCCTTGCACGCAGGAGGTCAGCGGTTCGATCCCGCTAGGCTCCACCAAGAATTTTTTACGTAACGTAGTGAAGTAAAAATATTCTTCCTTAATTTTTCGCAAAAGAAGTGAAAATGGGTTCTCCATTCTCTTTTTAAAAGCGAATTTTTTAAATTAAGTCATATGCAATCTTCAGATTGCAACATTGTACCTTGAAAACTAGATAATGAAAATGAAGAAGAACCAAGAAATTACCGAGTAATCGCCATTTTAGTTTTTCTCTCTATTGATTTATTCATAGAGTAAACCGCAAGGGTTTCAAGAGGTTGACGCAGAGATGCGCCGCTTATTGAAAGCCGAAAGTTGAGGGAAATGAGAAGCAAACAGGTCGAGGAATCAAGCGAGGAAGTACCGGAGCGTACGTAGTTTGTACGTGAGGATGCTGACGAGTGAAGATGACGAAGAGATGTGTAGCTGATCATTTACCGAATGGTTAAGTTATAAAGGGCGCACGGTGGATGCCTTGGCACTAGGAGCCGATGAAGGAC
>NZ_VTQX01000065.1 GCF_008764295.1 Bacillus methanolicus
CTTCAAGTGTATGAACAATTAGAAAGGAGTGAAACATAATGTCTACTCAACTTCTAATCGAACGACTAGAAAAATTGGGATGGCACCATACAGCTAACCAAATTCATGGTTTACTCGAAGATGCATCTAAAGATAATGTACCATATTCTGAGTTCCTTGACACGATTCTATTGAACGAAATTGAAAAAAGAGAGTCTCTAGCTTTGGAAAAGCGAATACAAAAAGCTAGACTTCCTTACCAAAAGACGATTCATGATTTTGACTTTTCATTTCAGCCAAGTATTAGTGAAAAGAGAGTCAAAGAAGTTCTCACTTGCCGTTTTATTGAAAATGGAGAAAATGTTTTACTCCTTGGCCCGCCAGGGGTCGGAAAAACGCACTTATCCATAGCTTTTACAATGGAAGCTATAATTAAGGGATATTCCGCAGCTTTTATGAGGACAGATGATTTTATTACAGAGTGTAAAAAAGCAGAAAAGGCTGGTCTTCTTAATCGAGTCATTAAACGTTGGAG
>NZ_VTQX01000066.1 GCF_008764295.1 Bacillus methanolicus
CAAAACGTTCTAACAGCTCGCCAGCTTTCTCAGCTTCGAGAATTGAGCTGGTTAGAACAACAGTACAATTTAATTCTTCTAGGCCCTCCAGGCATCGGAAAAACGTATATCGCAATTGGGCTGGGACTCGAAGCCGTTTATAGAGGATTCCATGTTTACTTCGCTACAATGGGTGAGCTTGTGCAGCTTTTAAAAACAGAAGAGTACCTGAATAAATCGAAAGTCCAACTCAAACGGATTAGAAATGCCGATCTTGTGATTATCGATGATTTGATGTACATGGCGATGGATCAGAGAGAAGCAAACTTATTTTTTCATTTAATCAATCATCTCTACGAACGAAGTTCGATTATCCTGACTTCTAATAAAAGTCCAGATGAATGGGGAAATTTAATTGGAGATCAAGGCATTACGACAGCGATTTTAGATCGTTTACTTCATCGTGTGGAAGTCATACATGGTGGAGAGGATGAGGAAAGTCATCGGATGAAAAACAGGAAAAGTATTTTTTCA
>NZ_VTQX01000067.1 GCF_008764295.1 Bacillus methanolicus
TACTGTTTCCTCGTTGGTCTGTGATATTAGCTTGCGATATTGACGTAACCCCAGCGCCAATATAGACATCAGCTATCCCCAACTCGTAAATATCAGCGTCTCTCTGAAGTTCGGGCGCTAACGGCGTACTAGCTGGCGTCCCCTTTTTCACAAACGCCCGTATCTCACGTTCTTGATAATCAAGTCGGATTACAATTCGGTCAATCCGATTTAACACCCCGTCAGCTACATCGTGCGTCAAGATTAAGTCGTCTGTATTTTCGTATAAATAGCCGTTCATATATGCGGCGCCTGCTCGAAGTCGAGTCGTCATAGCTTCGTTCTCAACAACGCGCAAGCTATTCTCCGTTTCCGGAAAGTATCCGTTTTTGATAAACTTGTTAAAATATCGGGCGAAATCTTCGGCTTTGTATCTTCTGTCGCCGATACCGCCGACTTTAACACTATTAAAAAACGAACTTAATTCTGCCATTACCTCACCGCCTTTTT
>NZ_VTQX01000068.1 GCF_008764295.1 Bacillus methanolicus
TAAACTGGCACCTATGTCAAGGACACAATAAAAAAAGAGATTAAGCAACTAGAAGATGATTCCTATATTGAATAGGGGTCATCTTTTTTAAGTCCCACTGATATCGATAGTTGTTATAGTAAACCATATAATGATTTATTTTTGCCTTTAATTCTTTTAATGTTTTACAAGACTGATAGTCTACCTCATCCTTTAGATGGCCAAAGAATGACTCTTGAGGGGCGTTGTCCCAACAGTTTCCTCTTCTAGACATAGATTGGCCTAGACCATATTTTTTTAATAATTTTTGATATCTTGGGCTTGTGTAATGGCTTCCCTGGTCCGAATGAATAAAGGCATCTTTATGCAATGTAACTTTCTTGTTGTTCATCAATTTCTGGATCGTCTTCGTAGCGATATCTAAAGTAATACGGTCAGAAACATGATAAGCTAGGATTTC
>NZ_VTQX01000014.1 GCF_008764295.1 Bacillus methanolicus
TAAAAAATACCTGTAGATAAAACACTCTTTTTTTGAGTGTCTTAACTACAGGTACCATATTAAGTTTTGAGCTTTCTTTTTTTATTCTGTCAAGAATGTACCTTCTTTCTTGTCATTTTTAAATGTCGTTATTTATGACAATCTGTGCTCTGCTTCCCATGATAGTGCCTACATGGATCCCTCCAATAGCCAATACGAAAAGTTGTTTTTAACTTTTTCTTTAGCCGCTCCTTACAGGAGGTAGCGGGTAGTAAAAATTAAAGATTCTTCTTGTTGATCTCCTCATTTTTACTTTTTAAGAACTCCTGAAATTCTTCTTTTGTTCTCTCAGATTGCATTGCTGTAAAGACTAATTCAAGCCATTCCTTTGAAAGAATATACTCATTATTTTTCATAGCAACCTCCAAACTTATTATTTTCAATAGTCTAAAGTTCCTTTCATGATTCTCTTTGTTGTGGCAGCTACCATTGTTATAAATGGAAACAACATAACTATTTACCATATCATTCTCTAAATCTAAATCAAATTTGTCGGTCGTATAAATTTTTTTAAAAGATAAGACTATCGGCAATAATTTTTCAATCATTTTGTTAAGCGTAATGAGCCAAAAGTAAAAGCCATTTTATCAACAATACCGTTTCAACAAAATCAAAGATAAGTTGCAATAAGCTGCTAAAATACTGATGTTCACAAAAACGTCAAAACTTTGTTTCATATTTGTGAATAATTGCACAAACTTATATTTTTTTAAAAGTATAAGTGATAATCTTATCACAGGAAGAAATTATCATATATTCATCATTTATACCTTAGTAAGGGGAGATTATTATGTTAGGCAAATTATTAAGAGAGAATAACATCGTTGCAGGAATATTAACAGTGGTCCGCATATATTTAGGCTGGGCTTGGATGTCAGCAGGGTGGGGAAAATTAACTGGTGGTTTTGATGCAAGCGGGTTTTTAAATGGTGCGGTTGCAAACCCAGTAATGGGTCCAGATGGAACAGCAGTATATAGCGGTTGGGTAGCTTTTCTTGAAAGTTTCGCCCTTCCGAATGCAGGACTATTTAATTTCTTAATTCCAATGGGTGAATTTCTCGTAGGATTAGGGCTTATTCTTGGTTGCTTAACAACAGCAGCAGCATTTTTTGCCTTAGTTATGAACTTCTCATTTATGTTATCTGGGACAGTATCTCATAATCCTACAGACATTATGATGGGCGTATTTATTGCAGCTGCTGGCTACAATGCTGGTAAATACGGTTTAGATCGCTATGTATTACCGTATCTTCGTAAATTAACAGGGAAAGGCAAAAACGAAGCAGGGCAAACGATGTCTGCTTAAATCAGAGAAGAGGGCAGTGAGACTTGGTTTCACTGCCTTTTCTCGAAATAAAGACATTATGGAGCAGAACTACTGGGATTCCTTGTGAGGATTCTTATTAAGCTTATCTGTCACATTTCTCATATGTCCCGGTTAGTATCCTGTTATTAATTCTTTCATATTGGAATCAAGCAAACGATAAAATTCAGATGAAATAAGGCTATATTAGTGATGTTAAAAAGATACCTTGACAAAAAATTTAAAAAGATGCTACACTAAAAACAACTATTATGTAATGCAAGTTAGCTTTTTTTTGACCAGCTATTATGC
The DNA here is from genome assembly GCF_008764295.1 of Bacillus methanolicus. Lineage (GTDB taxonomy): Bacteria > Bacillota > Bacilli > Bacillales > Cytobacillaceae > Robertmurraya > Robertmurraya methanolica_A. Next base: position 1,655 of record NZ_VTQX01000014.1, read on the forward strand.
TATACCATATAGTTTTATTTTTTATTTTACTATCTTGTATTGCAAACTAGTGAAGAAAGGAGTATGCCAATGTCAATCAGAAGCCAGTTATTAAAAGGGATATTAGATGGGTGTGTATTGGCTGTCATAGAAAAGGAACCTGTGTACGGTTACGAGCTTTCGCAAAAATTATTTCATATTGGCTTAGCTGATGTTAGCGAGGGGACGATCTATCCGATCTTATTAAGGCTTCAAAAAAATGGCTTAATTAGAGGAGAAATGCGTCCTTCTGATTCTGGACCGAACCGCAAATATTATTTTTTGACGGAAGAAGGGCAAAAGGCATTAAAACAAATAATCAAAGAATGGAGTCAATTATCAAAACCAGTCAATGAATTGCTGTTAGGGGGAGGAAGTCAATTATGAATGTTAAGGCATTAATTGAAGAGAACAATCGCAAAAGAGAATTATTAACTCCAGAAAATGAAGCATATTATAGTGATTTACTAATCTATATTCGACTTAAGTTCAGACTTTCTGAACAGCATACAGAAGAAGTGTTAATGGAATTGCTCGATCATCTCCTTGAAGGACAGCGGATAGGGAAAACAGGAAAAGATATATTTGGTGATGACTTAAAGGGGTATGCAGATGAAATTATCGAGCAGCTTCCAAAATCGAAGAAACGAGAACTGTTCCCGTTCATTGGTGGGATTATTGCCAATATTATTGGTTGGGTTCTTATTATTAGAGGGTTTCTTTTCTTAATATTGTCACCATTTACAGAAGTTAATTCAACAGTATATCCGGTTACGGTTATTGTGGTTGCGTTCGTTATAGCTGCATTTGTGACTGTGACGATAATGTATATTATTAAATCTATAGAAGGCACTTTGTTTAAAGAAAAGCAAAGTAAATGGAAAGAAATGATTAAAGTTGGCCTCACCGGAGCCATTGGCATGGCTTCTATCTTACTAATAGTCAAGTTTCTACCAAAAATTGGACCTTCATTTGAATTTTCATGGTGGGCATCTTTGCTTACTGGATTCGTAATTTTAGCAAGTATTTATGTATATAAGCAGATGAAAAAGTATTAAGCAAAGCTGCCCGTAAAAAACGGGCAGTTCTTTTGGAATAAATGAAATTAATGGTAGGGAAAAAAGTTTGTTGCCGTTGGCGCTTTTTAACCTATATAGACACTTTCACATGTATTTGCTTGTGGTTCATAATAGCAATGTTGTTTGAATTGTCCAGAAAATGGCTGATCATACCATGTTGGTGGACAGGGAGCATATGGATTGAAGTACCATAGTGCATATTTAGAAGGGTGTTCTCGCCAATAATCTAAAGTTTGTTTCGCTAATTTCTTTTCAACAGCACGTGCAGGATTATAAAAAACATTTCCTTTCTGTACAGCTTCAAAAGAATAATTTCCGCCTTGAACTTGGAAAATAACATGTGAAATCGTTCTCAAGTCTTCAAAATCTAAACAATTTGCTTTAAGTCGGTTAACAATTACATTGCCAACCATAAGCATGCCTAGCCGGCCTTCACCTTCAGCCTCAGCCCGCATCATTCTAGCCATTAAGGCTACATCACTGTCTGTATATTTTACCCTTGCCACTGTCATCACCTCTAAATAAAGTGTATGAGATAAAACGACAAAAATGTTATCGATCTCTGTAAGTTAGAAGAAAAAAGATCAGTTTTTCTACACATTTAATTATTGATGAATTATGTTCAAAAGTCTGCCATAACTTTGTATCAAATATGTGAATAAGTGCACAAGTCAATGTATTTATTCTTTGTTCATGATAATCTTTAAGTAGAAAGATAATAACATTAACATGTTGGATAAGGGGGATTATCATGATTGGGAAATTATTAAGGGAGAACAATATTGTTGCAGGTCTTTTAACGGTCGTGAGGATCTATCTTGGTTGGGCTTGGATGACAGCTGGGTGGGGAAAAATTACAGGAGGATTTGATGCAAGTGGTTTTTTAAAAGGTGCAGTAGCCAATCCTGTAACCGGACCTGATGGTTCACCAGTGTATAGTGGTTGGGTATCATTTTTAGACAGCTTTGCCGTTCCAAATGCAGGTTTATTTAGCCCCCTCGTTGCTTGGGGAGAATTATTAGTAGGTTTAGGCTTAATACTTGGCTGTTTGACAACAGCGGCAGCATTTTTTGCCCTAGTCATGAATTTTTCATTCATGCTTTCCGGTACCGTATCTCATAACCCAACAGATATTTTGATGGGAGTGTTTATTGCAGCAGCAGGCTATAACGCTGGTAAATACGGATTAGATCGCTACGTATTGCCATATCTCCGTAAATTATTGAGAAAAAGTAGAAATAAAGAAAGTCATATAATTCCAACATGATTTTAAATATAGGCAATCCAACAGCAGGAAAATTTCCTGCTTTTTTTTGTTGTTCGGATTCCATTTTTGCCTTTTGTCTTACATAATTTATATAAACCATACTGATCCTAAATTTCATTAAAATGGAAACAAACTATTAGAATCTTGAGTTCGAATCATGTATTCTTGAGAAAGTAATCAAAAGCAAGAGAGAAGGAATGTTATGCAAAAATTAAATTTCAACAGAAGAACAATTGTGATCCTGTTACTTGCAGGGTCGTTTATTGCTATTTTAAATCAGACATTAATGATAACAGCGATTCCACCGATTATGGAAGAGATGGGGATTACAGCTAATACCGCACAATGGTTAACAACTGTTTTTATGCTAGTGAACGGCATCATGATTCCAATTAGTGCGTTTTTATTAGAGCGATTTTCTACTAGACAGCTATTTATAACGGCGATGAGCGTATTTGCAGCGGGTACATTTGTCGCTGCTATTGCCCCGAATTTTCCAATGTTGTTAGTTGGCCGTGTCATTCAATCCACTGGAGCTGGGGTAATGATGCCGTTGATGCAAACGGTATTTTTAATGATTTTTCCTGTGAATAAACGCGGAGCAGCAATGGGACTAATCGGACTGGTGATCTCATTTGCACCGGCAATTGGGCCGGCATTATCAGGTTATGTAACGGAACACTATTCATGGCGGGTATTATTTTATATTATTTTGCCAATCGCAATAATTGATATAGCTATTGCGTTTTTCGCTCTAAAAAATGTTACAGAAGTACAAAAGCCAAAGCTTGATATACCATCAATTATTTTTTCATCTTTCGGTTTTGGTGGTTTGCTTTATGGATTTACATCAGCAGGTAATCATGGCTGGTCTGCACTGATCACGATATTATCTCTGACTATAGGAGTAACGTCACTGGTCATTTTTATTTACAGGCAATTAAGGCTAAAGCATCCAATGCTCGAATTTCGCGTTTTTACATATTCAATTTTCCCATTTGCTGTAGCAATCGGAATGATCGCTTTTATGGGGTTGATAGGAGTCGAAACACTCATCCCCCTTTATATGCAAAATATGCGTGACTTCACCGCCTTTGAAGCGGGACTTACATTGCTACCAGGAGCAGTCATAACTGGATTAATGTCACCGATTTCGGGAAGAATTTTTGATAAATTTGGAGCTAAGAAACTAGTGATGGTAGGCTTAATTATTTTAACGCTTTCTTCATTTGCTTTTATACGTTTAGATACATCGACAACGACATATTTGACGATTATGTACAGCATTCGAATGCTTGGTTTATCAATGGTATTGATGCCTATAGCAACAGCAGGGTTAAATCAATTGCCTAAACGATTAATCCCGCATGGAACAGCAATGGATAACACGATGCGGCAAATTGCTGCTTCTGTCGGAACAGCAATACTTGTCACTGTTATGACAACATCAGAAAAATCAGCTACTAGCAAAGAGCTTATGAATCCAGACATTTATGGGGCCAATGTAGCATTCGTGGTTGTGGCGCTCCTCTCACTCTGTGGGCTGATTATTTCCTTTTTCATTAAAGATAGGAAAAATTCACAGGAAGAACTGGATGAAAGAGATTAAGAACTCATGAGAGAAAAAGTAGAAAAAAAGTAAACAATTAAGAGTGGTGATGGTGCTTAGAAGCAGAGTACGCCAGAATGTTCAATCTAAAAAATAAAAATCTGTCCTTCTCAGCATGGACAGATTTTTTGCTATAAAGTTAAATCAGCTTAAAATGCCATCATTTTAAAATAGATTGTTAGTAAAACTTGTGTTGCTAAGGAATCTTAATTAAATCTATATGTGTGTAATTCCATTTATTATCTTAAATTGGTTTGAGGTTTCTTTCCTTTTCCATTCAAGATTAAGATAGTATGGTTTTGCTCAATAGTATTGCTTAGCAAAGCTAAAACAAAGAAAGAGGTAGGCTTAATGAAATTAGCTGCTCCCAAAATTAGTGGACAAGTATCGCGAAAAGAATTTCTGGAGATTTTTGACGGTGAAGATCTAGCATTGGAAAATGGTAAAGTAATTGGATCCGTGTTTGAAAGTGAAGTTGCCAACAACATTCGTTTATATGATGTTATGATGCAAAGTTGTAGCTTTCTCAATGCAGATTTAAGTCAAATTGATATGACGGATGTTGTCTTTGAACACTGCGATTTGTCAAATGTCAAATTACATAAATCCTCCATTCACCGAGTGGAATTTCGGAACTGTAAGCTAGTGGGAGTAGATTTTTCTGACTCCCGTTTTGGGAATGTTCAGTTCATCGATTCTGTTCTTAATTTTGCCTCATTTGCTGATTCGAAATTTGAAAAAATTATCTATCAAAATAGTTCCCTTAAAGGGAGCGACTTTTTTAACTGCAAATTTAAAAATGTGGATTTTTATGAGTGTCAATTAGAAGGAGCTAATTTTAGTGAAACTTCATTAAAAGGGGTTGATATTAGTACCTCAACATTTGAGCAGCTAATCATTAATATAAAAGATTTGAGAGGTTGTAATGTCTCAACTTATCAGGCTTTGCAATTTGCGAGTTTACTCGGATTAATGATTAAAGACTAAATGTCTTGATGGTATTGCAACGGCAAATTATATGTAAAAATGTAAGCAAATTGTTCATTTGTTTTCTTTATCGATTGTAATTATTACTTGAACCATTTTCAAAAAATGCTTTGAATAGATTTGTTCTATTATTACTTATCGTTCATATCGATATAATCTATCCTTACGTTCTCCAATTGATGGTATATTTTGAATAGTAATAGTATTAGTAGAGGAGAAAAGATATGAACAAAAGTAAACCATTGATTTTAACTTATGGAGCAATGTGTATCACATTAAACGTTGTGCTAGGAACCGTCGTAAGTGCATTAAAAATACCATTATTGTTTCTAGACACGATTGGTACCGTATTGATGGCAGTTTTATTTGGTCCATGGTGGGGAGCTCTTGTTGGTTTATTAACCAATCTTGTTTTAGGAGTTACTTCATCACCGTCGGCGATATTTTTCGGAATTGTTAATATTACCGTCGCACTTGTCGTTGGCTTTATGGCAAGAAAATTTAATTTCATGAAGTGGTATGTTGCGTTACTAACTGGAATTATTTTAGCAATCATTGCACCGTTGATTGGCACTCCCATTTCAGTCGCTGTCTTCGGTGGTCTTAACGGAAGTGGAATGGATGTAATCGTTTTATGGTTAAGAGCTTCGGGGGAAAGTGTATTTGCATCAACATTCATATCAAGAATTACCGGAAACTTCCTTGATAAAATTGTCACATGTTTACTCGTTATGTTGATTGTTTCTAAACTCCCTTATCTGTTAAAAGTATATCATATTGGAGTGAATAAACATGCAGCGTAGCAAGAAAATATTGCTATCTTCCCACTGTATTTTAAATCAAAACACAGTCATTGATGGCGAAGCAAGAGCACTAGGTGCGATTCCTTCAGCGCTTGAGTGGATTGAAAGTGAGGGAGTAGGCATTTTGCAGCTTCCATGCCCTGAGTTCACTTTTTTAGGATTAGACAGACCACCGATGACTTATGAAGAATATAATAATGAAGAATATCGCACTCATTGTCGAAAAATATTACTGCCCATTATCGAACAATTGGAAGAATATAAATTTGCGGGATATGAAATCATCGGCTCACTTGCTATTCAAAGTAGTCCTTCCTGCGATCCAACGCGTGGTGTGTATATGGAGGAGTTATATAAGCTTTTAAAAAAACACCATATTCATCTTCATACACAATGGTATTTACCAAACGATGAAGATCCTGTTTTCGATGGAGAAAAACATTATTTGCGAAGTTAAATTGTGAACGTACCCTCTGAACTGTAAAACAATACAGAAGGAGGGGCGTTCTATTTTCCTTAAAATCATCCAAATTTGTGGAGCGTTACTTAATACTTTCAAAGTTAAAGGAACTTACACAGTTGATTTGTTTAAGGAGAATTTCTACTATATCGATTCTCGTATTCAAATTATAGATTAGTATTTATTGATTCTATCTAAATAATGAATAATAAAACTAGTTGATTGAATGTTAAAATTTGAAAATGTGAGAATGAATCAAGATTTATAGCTAGTTAACATCGAATGAAGAAAAACCTTTAAGAAGGGGAAAACTATGGAAAATAAAATTATTTTACTTTCATCTGATCAGCTTGGGCAGGGTGAAGCTGAATTAGGAGAGGGAATTTTGGAAACTTTCTTTACCATTCTTAAGCAAAAAGAAGAGTTACCTCAGGCCATTTTTTGTATGAACAGAGGTGTACTTACATTAACAGAGGGCTCACTTGTTTCTCTTCACTTAATCGAACTGGAGAAGAAAGGTGTTGACGTTCTTGCCTGTAAAACTTGTGTCGACTACTATGAACTTGAGGACCAGTTAGTCGTTGGAAAAATCAGCAGTATGCAACACTTTATTGACTTATCTTCTAAATATGAAGTGATCACATTATCTTAAGTAGAAAAGTTTTATTAAAGGAGCTTCATCATAAAATGAATTTATACGATAAAATATTTAAAGAATATTGGAACCCTTATGTTGCAATGGGAATTGCTGGATTATTAAGTGCGTTATATTTTGGAATAACGGGAACAGTGTGGGCTGTAACAGGTGAGTTTACAAGATTAGGAGGACATGCTTTACAATGGTTTGGTGTGGACGTGTCCAATTGGGATTATTTTGAGTTAATTGGGATAAACGGATCTCCACTTACTCGTACAGATGGTTGGATTGTGATCGGTATGCTTGTTGGAGCAATGATGATGATTTTATTAAGCAATAGTTTCAAAATTCGTATACCTAGCCAAAAACGCCGTCTTGTACAAGGGTTTATTGGTGGGATTATTGCAGGCTTTGGTGCGAGACTGGCAATGGGGTGCAACTTAGCTGCCTTTTTCACGGGGGTTCCTCAGTTTTCTTTCCACGCTTGGATTTTTATGATTATGACAGCGCTTGGAACCTTTTTAGGAGTAAAAGTGGTCAGTACAAAATGGTGGCTTGGAAGACCAAACCTTCAAAGTGGTAAAGGAAAAAGAAAGATAAAAAAGAAAAATATAAAGAAAACTAATATTCAACCTGTCTTAGGCTGGATCGTTGCTTCTGTATATGCAGGAATTATTGTATATTTTCTTGCAACTGGAAACAGTCTTCTTGCAGTTGGTGCACTTGCGGGAGCATTATTTGGGATATTAATTGAACGAGGACAAATTTGCTTTACATCTGCGTTTCGTGATCTTTGGATTAGCGGGCGTGCGGTCATGTCAAAGGCGATTGCAGTAGGGATGATCATTAGTGTGATTGTTACTTTTATTTTTATCCAGACGGGCTCTGCTCAAGTTATTAAAATGGCTGCACCAAGTACAGTAATCGGCGGCCTTCTATTTGGATTTGGAATTGTTCTTGCTGGAGGGTGCGAAACTGGGATGATGTATCGTGCAATGGAAGGACAAGTTTTGTTTTGGGTTGTAGGTGTTGGGAATATTGTAGGGGCAACTCTTCTTTCTTATGGCTGGGATCACTTTGGCATCTTTAATACACTTGCTGCTGGGTGGCCACAGGTTAATTTAATCAATGAGTGGGGACCAGCGGGCGCACTTCTAGGTACTTTAGCTATGTTAGTGCTATGGTTCTTATTTTCAAATTGGTGGGAGAAACGGTTTCGCTATGGAACAGGAATCAAACAAGAACAAATTAAACATATTACCGTTAAGGAGGTTTAATCCATGTCACAAGAGCTAGAAATTGACTACACCTTGGATATTCGTGGTGAACCTTGACCATATCCAGTTATTTATGCGCTGGATGCGCTGAAAACGATGAGAATTGGAGAAGTATTGGAAGTGATTGCTGATTGTCCACAATCGTTCCGTAGCGTACCCGAAGAAGCTGTTAAACACGGGTATGAGTTAGTTATTGCACCAGAAAAGGATGGTCAGGATCTTTATTTTTATATAAAAGTAGTAAGGTAGGGGATGATATGCATAGTATTCATCCCTTTTTTGTGCAAAAATTGAAAGACGCACGCTTTTGTGAGGTGTATCTATGATCATGCTTCTTTTTTAAATAAACGGTGAAAATAGTAAGAAACAACTCAAATCAGACAGGGAGATCATCCCTCTGTTTTTAAAGGGGAGCGCTTATCTTCTGCTTTTGAAACTTCTGCTTTGCTCATCCGTACACTTATTTATAGGTTTTATTACAGGAGGGTTATGATGGGCAATATTTATTTATTTTCACTTATCGCGGGATTAGCCTCTGCACTAGTGCTGATTCCCTTTACTAGTAGGAAAACAAATAAGAATGAGGAAAAGAAATCAAAAATAGGAGTAATGCTTATAGGGATTGCTCTTATCATTATTTTCATATTTACATTCTACTATGTAACAAATCTTGATCGAAACTTTACATCATTATGGGGATTGGCTATCCCTGTAACTCTATTAGGAACAATTTTAGCTTCTGGAAAAGAAAGGCTGCTCAAAGGAGCATTGTTCCTTGGAAGTTTAGTATTTGGAGCAGTATTATTATCAGCATTTGTCTTTAATGCGAATGAAAAATATGAAGTAGCAAAAATGACCGAAAAAGTCGAAATCGAAACATTTTCTGAAAGTGAAACGCCAGCAAGTGTACCACCAAAATTTGCTCGAAATAAGATGAAAAAAGCGTTTGGTCAAGTTCCAAACACAAGCTATTACGAACTTGGGAATTTGCAAATTCAAAAGGTCAATGGAGAATATGTATATATAGCACCTGTAGAATTTTCAGGTTTTTTTAAATGGTTAAATGGCGATAATACACCAGGTTATTTTACGATCAGTGCGACCGATTCAAGTGACAATCCGAAATTTATGAAAGCTGAAATGGAATACACACCATCTTCCTATCTTCATAAGAATCTTGAACGCCATATACGGATGAAATATCCGCATCATATTTTTTATGGGGATGTGCAATTAGAAATTGATGATGATGGTAAGCCTTTTTATATTCGTTCCTATGGACAATTCATTTCTGCTAGAAATGGCTTTGATGTCAAAGGGATTGTGATGGTAGACCCAAAGACAGGAGAAACAAATGACTTTCCTTTAGCAGAAATTCCAGAATTTATTGATAGTGCTGTTTCTCCAGAAGTTGTCAGCTTACACAATAGTTATTTTGGAAATTATATTCACGGATTTTGGAATAGCAAGTTTGGAAAGAAAGATGTAAAGCTCCCTTCTGATGAAGGAACAGTGGCAAATGTTAGTCCTATATTTGATGAAAATGGGGATATGTTTTATTTCACTGATTTCACTAGTCCAAAAGAGAATGTAGATTCGATGCTGGGTTATTCTCTAACGAACGCTAGAACAGGTGAAGCAACATACTACACTGGTAATCTTGAACAGTCTTACATGGATTCACAAGGTGCTCTGCAAATTATTGAAAAGAAATTTATTGAAAAGAAGTGGAAGGGTCAGATGCCTGTTCTCTATAATTTCTATGGTGAAGCAAGCTGGCTTACTCCAGTTCTTGATTCAAATGGCTTCCTTCAAAACTATTTTATCGTTTCCGCTGCCAACCCAGAAATTTCGGTGTATGCAAATACACCAAATGAAGCTTTAAGACTCTACAAAACAGCATTGCAACGAGGGGGTAGTACGGTTGATGGAAGCTCAAAAGCAGAGGAAAAGGAAATTAGTGGAACAGTTATACGTGTTTATAAGGAGAAGGTCGGCGATTTTACGACAATAACCTTCTTATTGAATAATAAACAGAGCTATGTCATTTCGTCTGAAACGAATCCCCTTGCTATTTATTTACAGGAAGGTGATAAGGTGGATATTCGTTACTTAGATACAGGTGAGTTTTTTCTACCAGCAAAAGAAATTTTGATTGAAGGTTTAGAATAGAATTACTTCGATAAGGGAGCAGATGCTAGATTTTGTTAAAATATGAGAGGTGGTACGGGGAGATATCTCCTATACAACTACTAAAAAAGAAGGAAATCGAAAGTATAAATCGAATTCGGTGAATTGGTATGTGCTCCTTTGTTTGAACAGTGTACATAGGGTACAAATGACCAGAAGCTGATGTAGAAGAAGCTGAACACCTTCGTCACAAAATAAAGTCAAAGAAATATATGCATGCGTAAAGAGTCGTTTGAACGACTCTTTACGGTAATGCGAAAGAAAAGCATGGTTATGCGATGGACAACTTTTAGAGGGATTAAAACAAGTCCATGCAGGCGATGCTTACTTTTAGTACCTTGCACTTAAATAAATGGGCGAATTGTGCAAGAAGGCAATGCCATACAAGTTTAAGTTCTAGTCCATTAGGAGTAAAGTGAAGTTTCTTATCATTAAAGCTTCATCGATCTATCTCTGCTCTTCGACAGAGCGTTACAAAAGCAAAAACTTAAACACTAGCAATACATATGTTTATTAAAAATGGCGTTTTCCAAATATGGTTGATCTTGCTAAATATTATTGACAAATAGCACTAAATGTGTAAAATTACACTATAGTGTTTTAATTTATTTAGGGAGGAAGAATGGATGAAGCTATTTGCCTCAATATTAACGATTTTATTGTTGGGATTTTTGGGATTTGCAACGACCATTTTTATTTCATTGCTTGGTTACAAACCATTTTATTTATATTTTATTCCTATTTTTACAATTGCCGTCATTATAATGATTATTTTCCTGATTTATGGAAAAGCTCAGAGTAAACTGTTTAAGAGATGTACAATGGTTTTTATTACAGCTGCTATTGTTTCAATCGTTTCATATGAAGGATATGAAGCTTATGAAAAATCACTTGAAGTGGTGAGCACCCAAGATGTTGATTTAACAGAGTACACCCCGTTTGTTGAAGGCTCGAAACTTGTTTCGCTGGAAGAACCTTCAACACTGAAAATCGCCGATGATCTTCCTAAGTTAGATGGTGCCACAGCGCTATATCCTGTATACTCTGCTTTTGCCCAAGCGGTATATCCAAAAAAGGATTATTCACTTCACGATAGTGAAGTTGTTTCAAGTCAGACAAGCGGAGCTTTTGACCGTCTATTAAAAGGCGATGTAGATCTTATTTTTATTGCGCAGCCATCGGAAAAACAGATGCGCAATGCGGAAGAGCTTGGGATTGAATTGAATTTAACACCGATTGGGAGAGAAGCATTTGTTTTTTTTGTTCATTCTAAAAATCCGATTAATGAACTAACAATGGAACAGATTCAAGCGATCTACTCGGGAAAAATCACCAATTGGAGGCAGCTTGGTGGAAAGAATGAGGAAATCCGTGCTTTTCAACGTCCTGAAGGCAGCGGGAGTCAATCAGCTTTAATAAACGTGATGGGCGATGTACCTTTAATGGAACCGCCATCAGAAGATATCGTTTCGGCCATGGGAGGGATTATTACCGAAACCACCAATTATCAAAATCGCACCAATGCGATCGGCTTTTCTTTTAGGCATTTTTCACAAAACATGGTGGAGAATGGTAAAATTAAATATATCGCGATTAACGGAATGACACCTAGCAAAGAAAATATTCAAAACGATTCTTATCCAATCGTTGCTCCACTTTACGCGGTAACTACAAGTGGAAATACAAATCCTCATGTCGAGGGGTTCATCAATTGGATGCTTTCTGAGCAAGGACAATATATCGTGGAACAGACTGGGTATGTTCCAGTAAAATGACGGAGAAAGAAAAAATTCCACTTGTAAAACTTGTGGTAAAGTAGTTTCTCGTAAAGTGAAGCGATACTGCCATGCTCATTCAAAACGCTTTAAAGGAAATGTATATTGTTATGAGCATCAAAAATCGCATTTCTAGTTTTGTCATCGAAAAAAATCAATAACTGTAATTTTCATAAAATCATTCCTTGTGAATAATTTCTGGTGTAAAATGTAAGCATAATAATATTTCGTCAGGAGGATTTTTATGACTGGAACAGTGACTGTCATCATGATATTTTCGATCCCACTCGTTGCTATTATTACTGACCATTTTCAAAAGCAAACGAAGATGAAGCATAAGATGATTAAAGATCAATTGGAATTGGAGAAACTGAAACATCAAAATTTTTTAATAGAAACTGAGAAAATGAGACTTGAATTGGAACAAATGGTAAGTGAAGATAAGTTAGAGCAAAAGAAAATATTGTAATTTAAACCGCCTCACTAATGATTTTTTAGGAGGCTTTTTCTGTTAAGTTACGATTTTTGGCTAATCAAGTGTGAAGCCTTGGTTTCATACCTATTAGCCAGGCTGAAAATGACCTCTAAAACCGTGAAGCGATGCGAGAAACAAGTTCTCTCTATTGTTTCATATTATCAGAAAAAAGAGTAAAAAATAAGTCGGTTACATAATAAAACCAGATATCATGAATTGATTTCAGAATTTTCTGATACTAGGTATTACATAATTCTAGATGGAATGGGTAATAGCACATAATCTCATGTCATTATGTTCATACGAGTACCCCTTTTAGAAAAATTATGCTAGTATTATAATAGCCGAATAAAAGAGGTTCTAGCACCCCTCTCTAAAAAAACTAAGATGAAGCAGTACTTCGATCTTGGGGTACTGTTTTTTCTTTTGAAAAGGAGTCATTTGTATGTTAAAAGATGAAAAAGCGATTGTTGTCTTTAGTGGCGGACAAGATAGCACGACTTGTTTGTTTTGGGCACTCGAAACGTTTAAGGAAGTTGAGGTGGTTACATTTAATTATAATCAACGACATATTGAGGAAATTGAGTGTGCCAAAAAGATTGCAAAAGAGGTGAATGTAAATCACCATATTTTAGATATGAATTTACTGAATCAATTAACGCCCAATGCGTTGACAAGAGCTGATATTAAAATTGAAGAAGGGGATGATGGTGAGCTTCCGTCTACTTTTGTACCTGGAAGAAACCTTATTTTTCTCTCATTCGCCGCAATCCTTGCTAGTCAAGTCAATGCAAAACATATTATAACAGGTGTCTGTGAGACTGATTTCAGCGGTTATCCTGATTGTCGTGATGCCTTTATTAAATCATTAAATGTTACCATCAATTTATCCATGGATAAGGAATTTGTCATTCATACACCATTGATGTGGCTAAACAAGGAAGAAACGTGGAAAATGGCTGATGAGCTTAATAGATTGGAATTTGTCCGTGAAAAAACACTTACTTGCTACAATGGGATTATTGGTGATGGCTGCGGGGAGTGTCCTGCTTGTAAGCTAAGAAAAAACGGTTTAGAAAGCTATCTTTCCACACGTGAAGGAGTGAGGGGATGATGGATCAGTCTATGTTCGGTTTTCGCATCGTTGATCAATTGCAAAAAATAGATAAAGACATTCAAAAAAATGAATTAAAATATCATCAGAGACGTGTTTTAGTAAGCAAGGAATTTACCTTTGATGCAGCTCATCATCTCCATTGTTATGAAGGAAAATGTAAAAACCTTCACGGACATACGTATAAAGTCATTTTAGGTGTGAGCGGCTTTACGGACGAGCTTGGTCTTGTCATAGATTTTGCTGATCTGAAAAAGATTTGGAAAGAGGAAATCGAAATTTTCTTAGATCATCGCTATTTAAATGAAACGTTGCCAAAAATGAACACAACTGCAGAAAATATGGTTGTGTGGATCTATGAAAAATTACAGGTCGCATTAGCCGACTCATATCCAAATACTAGAGTTGAATTTATCCGTTTATTTGAAACACCTACAAGCTATGCCGAGGCAAGACGGGAGTGGATGGAGAATGAGTAAAATTCCAGTAATGGAAATTTTTGGACCCACTATTCAAGGGGAAGGAATGGTTATTGGTCAAAAAACAATGTTTGTCCGCACTGCTGGATGTGACTACTCTTGTTCTTGGTGTGACTCTGCTTTCACTTGGGATGGATCAGGTAAAAGCTTAATTAAACAAATGGAAGCGGAAGAGATTTGGCATGAATTAAAAAGAATTGGTGGCGATGGGTTTTCCTTCGTCACTTTATCAGGAGGAAACCCAGCCCTGTTAAAGAATCTTTCGTATTTAATCGCTTTGTTAAAAGCAAAGCGTATCAATATTGGTTTAGAAACGCAAGGGTCTAAATGGCAAGATTGGTTCCTTCAGATCGATCAGTTGACTATTTCTCCAAAACCTCCAAGTTCAGGGATGAACACAGACTTTGCGGTACTTGATACAATTATTAATAATTATATCGAGTCAAGTTCAGGTCAGATTAGCTTGAAAGTTGTAATTTTTGATGATGAGGACTTTTTGTATGCAAAAAAGCTCCATCTGCGTTATCCGAATTTACCATTTTATTTACAAGTAGGCAATGATGACAGCAAAACAGAAGATAATGAGACACTTATTCGTCAGTTATTAAACAAGTATGAATGGCTGATCAATAAAACGATAGCGGATCATACATTAAATAATGTGAAAGTACTTCCACAACTCCATACACTTATTTGGGGCAATAAACGTGGCGTTTAGAATATAGCTTAACGTTTGAAGAAAGCAAAACTGTCAACTTTATCCTTCGTTCAAACTGTAGACAATCTTTTGAAATAGAGTTGTCTACAGTTTTTTTCGTTTCTAATCCACCTGATGATGGAAAAGGGAGATATGAAACAATATCATTGAAAGAGAGCGTTTAGTTATCACCACATTGGGCTATGCAAGGCAAATATTTATATAGAGTTGACTCTTATAAAGGGATTATCATGATTTCTGATTTTTATGCTTGTTTACAGAAATTATTTACTATAGCATGTATGTAAAAGGCAATAGAGTAGCCTAACGGAGTGGTTCTCATAACGTAAGAGGGGATGTCTATGGAAAGAAAAAAAATAAGAGAATTGGGTGTTGTTGTTGGACAATTGCCATCGGGACCGAAAAATTGTCTTACTGATGTAAAGGGGGTTCATGTTGGTCATGTAACCTTATATCATCCACTTACAAATGCCGATAATGAATGGGCATGTACAGGTGTGACGGCCATTCTTCCGCACGAACAAAATATCTTTCAAAACAAAGTTGTAGCAGCAAGCTATGTTTTTAACGGTTTTGGCAAATCAACGGGCTTAGTGCAAATGAACGAATTAGGAAGATTAGAATCTCCGATCATGCTAACTAATACATTTGCGATACCTGCCGTAACACAAGGAACTTTAGAATATTTATTAGAGCAAAATCCAGAGATTGGAGAGACTACTGGTACTGTCAATATCGTCGTTGGGGAATGTAATGATAGTTACTTGAATTCTATTCGAATGATGTCAGTAAAACCGAAGCATGCAAAAGAAGCCATCAGGATAGCTTCAACAGAAAAGGTAACGGAAGGAGCAGTAGGAGCAGGGACAGGAATGGTTTGTTTCGGTTATAAAGGTGGAATAGGCTGCTCATCACGTTTGGTTGTCGATGATGGAGAGCAAGGAGCTTACACGGTTGGATGTCTAGTATTGAGTAATTTTGGTACTCAAGATGATTTATACATGTATAATCGTTTTATTGATACAGAAGGAAAATCCGAAGTTGTAAAGAATAACGAAGATGCACAAACAGACGGATCGATCATGATCGTGTTGGCTACTGATGCCCCTGTTAATGAACGTCAGCTTCAGAGAATTGCGAAAAGATGTGGAATCGGTCTCGGAAGAACAGGAAGCCATATGAGTCACGGAAGTGGAGATATTGTAATTGCCTTTTCAACCTCACAGACATTACCTCATTTTTCAAGCGATAAGAAAGAGCATCAATTCCTTTTTAGAGAAGACAGGCATATGATGAACATGCTTTTTTGCGCAGCTGCTGAAGCAACTGAAGAGGCAATTTTAAATTCATTAACGAGTGCAAAAACGACGTATGGAAGGAAAGGAAGAGCGGTGAAAGAGTTTCCTCTGAATCACCTCAGATCATAGTATATCTTATAAGCTGCTCTCCATCTTGAATGTTTGCTACAGATGATTAAGTAAGCATACACCAAATAAATTCGCAATTTAGCAAAAATAAGTGTATCATGAAAGTAACGAGATTCTAACTTAATGCTTGCAGGCGAGTTTAATGAAAAACAGGTCTGCAAGCTTTTTTGTTAATGGAACAAGGTAAATTCAAAGGAAGGGACAACAGTAATCTATACAGGCAAGAGCACGATGAAAGAAACAGAATTATGGTTTTCTTTGTTTAGGGGGATACTGACTATTAATAAGCTTCGAAAATATAGTTTGGAAATGGAGATTATGCATATGAATGAGAAGGAAATTATCATTGAAATTGATAAAATAAAGTCAGGAAAGGCTAATATTATTTCTTTTTATCGCAAAAACAAACTAATTGATCGTGCACCACTTAGACTAAAGGACAAATCAGAAAGCTACAACTATAATTATCGACATCACTTTGACGGAGATGATCTTGAAAAAATTAATGCGAAACAGTCTTCCGTTTTTCCTTATGATGGGCGTGGGAAGATCAATGAGTGGGCAGACGAAACAAAACGTTCTTTAAGGCAATTAATTATGGATGGCAAGTTTAATCGTGTTTTTACAAAAGGAACGACAAAATATAGCATTAAATTAGTTTGGGTTTCTGGTGAGTAGGCGATAATTTTATCAATCACGTACTTTTAAGTCCTAGTGTTTCCACTAGGGCTTTTAGTTTGCCTAATAAGAAAAACTAGCCATGTACAGCATTATATTAAATTGTGAAGATGGTCATTGTGAGAGGTTGAAAAAAGACATTGATTACAAAACTGGATGACGCAGCAAGTTCGTGATAGCATCATCCAGTTTACTCATTTTATAAATGTCTTTTTAATCGTGCTGCAAGTGGAATTACGATGATGCCAGCGATGACGACTTGCATGATGTTCCCTGGAACTGAACCAAATGGTAAGACCCAATTGCTGTATAAGAGTACTTCTGCAAAATAGTAGCCTACTACTTTAATAATTAAAGCAACGGCTACAGCCATTGAATAGACGTATAATTTTTTCCCTGGAAGCTTTTCGGCGATCAACCCAGCAAGATATCCCATTGTCCCAACGATAACGAAAGTAAAAGGCGCCCATGCTGTCCAGCCTGAAATGAGGTCAAATAATCCCATTCCTACAGCACCTGCAATCGCTCCTGATTTTCTTCCATAAAGAAATGCAGCGATCAAAAGGGGAACATTTCCTAAATGAATCAGTCCGCCATTTCCCATGATTGGCAAGCGAATATTAATGAACATTGTCGATACAAAGACTAATGCGATAAAAAGAGCATTGATTACTAATATTTTGGTTTTCACTGCTTGTTTTGGTGCCAAAGTTGAATTCATCGACGTACCTCTTCCTATTTTTTTAATTACTATCATACTAGATTTACTCAATTTAATAAATATTTTTTATTCATGCTTACTTTTAAAGGCTAAATATATATGTTAAATCATAATTTTACGAAAGTTCGGCAAACTCAGCCGATTTATCGTCTCATTTTTTAAAAAAGAAAGAGAACCGTCTCCCATTATTATTGAAACAACAATAAATACTTGAACTAATGAGTTGGCACAGTAATTGCATAAAAATATAGTGAACTTTTTAAACAGGGGGAATGGAAACGATGAAAGCGGCAATTGTCAATGAATTTAAGAAACAATTGGAGATCAAGGAAGTGGAAAAACCGACTTTAAATTACGGAGAAGTACTAGTGAAGCTTGAGGCATGTGGGGTATGCCATACAGATCTTCACGCCGCCCATGGTGATTGGCCGATTAAACCTAAGTTGCCTTTAATTCCTGGTCATGAAGGGGTTGGAATCGTTGAGGCAGTCGGTGATGGAGTAAAATCATTGAAGATAGGTGATCGAGTTGGAATTCCATGGCTTTACTCTGCTTGTGGAGAATGTGAATACTGTTTGAGCGGACGTGAAACGCTTTGTCTGAAACAAGAGAACGGGGGATACTCTGTTGATGGTGGCTATGCTGAATATTGTAAGGCTCCAGCAGATTATGTTGCAAGAATTCCAGAAGGGCTTGATCCTGTTGAAGTAGCCCCAATCCTCTGCGCTGGTGTGACGACATATAAAGCTTTAAAGGTATCTGAAGCAAAACCAGGCGATTGGGTAGCTATTTATGGGATTGGTGGTTTGGGTCATATAGCACTTCAATATGCAAAAGTAATGGGATTTAATGTTATTGCTGTAGATATTCAGGATGAAAAATTGCAGTTAGCGCAAGAATTAGGTGCAGATCTTACCGTAAACGGATTGAAGGAGGATCCGGCGACAGCAATTCAGGCAAAGGTAGGAGGCGTGCAAGCGGCCGTTAGTGTTGCTGTCACACAAAAGGCTTTTGAGCAAGCATATCGTTCTGTTAAAAGAGGTGGAACGCTAGTTGTAGTGGGTCTTCCTCATGATGATCTACCTATTCCGATTTTTAATACCGTCTTAAATGGAGTCACAGTTAGAGGATCAATTGTAGGAACTAGAAAGGACATGCAGGAGGCGCTTGATTTTGCAGCTAAAGGGAAAATTCGCTGTCAAATTGAAACCGCTTCCTTAGACGAAGTAAATGAAGTTTTTGAGCGAATGATTAATGGTAAGATAAACGGCCGAGTTGTTTTAAAGATGGATTAACAAGTGGAGTGCAAGGTTTTATTCTTGCACTCCTCATTTTTTTTCATTTAAATAATAGCGTAATTTTCGCAATGTAATCCCAAGTTCTTCTGCTGCCTTTTTTCGATTTCCAATCGTATTTTTTAACGCTTTTTCAATAAAGGCTTGTGTTGTTTTTGCTTCAAGCATATTCATCATTTCAAACACATTATTTAAGTCTGAGTTTTTTTTCGCATATAACATTTTTAATATTTCTTCTGACCAGTTTCTTAAAAATGGTTCAAAGTTGGCATGGTGATAAACCTGAGTGGATGGGTCATTCATATTGTGAACATGATCGCTTACATTTCGAAATCTTTCCGGAAGATAGTCCGCTGTAATCACTGCTGTTTCTTCTTCAGCAAAGGTGACTGCTCTTTTAATGACATTCACTAGTTCACGAATATTTCCTGGCCATGTATAAGAACGAAGACAATCAAGCGCTTCTTTTGTAAAGGTAAAGTTCAGTTGCTCCTTTTGTAGATAAAATTCAATAAATAGAGGAATGTCTTCAGAGCGAAGGCGCAGCGGTGGGATCGTTAGCTTCACTACATCAAGACGATAAAGAAGATCTTCACGAAATGAACCATTTTTGACAGCATTCTCAAGTTTAACATGGGTAGCAGCGATAATTCTGGCAAGATTAAACTCAGTCATTTCACCGCCAACTTTTATAAATTCGCCTGTTTCCAATACTCGTAAAAGCTTCACTTGTGCAGTCAATGATGCTTCTCCAATTTCATCAAGAAATAAAGTGCCTTTGCCTGCAAGTTGAAAGAACCCCTTTCGGTCTTTCGTAGCACCGGTAAAAGCTCCTTTTTCATGGCCAAACAATTCACTTTCAAGCAAATTTTCTGAAATGGCACCACAATTTATTCCGACAAAAGGATAATTTTTACGCAAGCTTGCATGATGAATGAAGCGGGCAAGGATCTCCTTGCCGGTTCCCGTTTCTCCCTCTATCAGGATCGGGATATTTTTCTGAGCTAATTTGTGAGCTAATTTGAATACCTGTATCATTTCTTTGTTGTTGCCAATAAAACAATTCAATTGCAGCGCTAATTTATCAATTTCAGCGTGATTAGAACCATTTTCATTTTGTAAAATCCGCTCCGTTAAATGTTCAATATCTTTAATATCATCAAATGGTTTTTCAATAAAGTCATTTGCGCCAAATTTTATCGCATCCACAGCCGTTTGAATAGTGGCATACCCAGTCATGACGACTACTTTACAAGCTGGCTGCACCGTCTTTAATGTTTTCAAAATAGCAAGGCCATTTCGGTCAGGGAGTTTCACATCAAGAAATGCCAATTGAAACTCTTTATTTTGAATTTTTGAATCGAATTCCACACCACTAGAACAAATGGTCATCGAGTGCCCTTTATCATTTAATAAATGCGAAAGAAATGTGCTAACTTCTTTCTCGTCATCAACGATTAAAATCTCTGCCATTGTTTCACTCCTTGATCGGAAGAATTAGCTTAAATGTACTACCTTGATTCTGCTTACTTGTTACTTTGATCGTTCCACCATGGGCTTCAGCAATACCAAGGCTAACTGATAAGCCGAGACCTGTTCCTTGTGCTCCTGTTTTTGTCGTAAAAAAGGGATTAAAAATCTCAAGGATAGATTGCTCCTCTATGCCGGAGCCATTATCAGTTACAGCAAGGATAACTTTGCCATGTTCTTGAAAAGTTTCAAGTAAAATTTTTTTCGGATGGTCACTGCCTTCAAAAGCATCCTTGGCATTTAATAATAAATTTAAAATAATTTGCCCAATTTGTTGCAAGTTGCCATCAATAAATGGAAGTTTATGATCGAGCTTCGTTTCTACTTCAATCATTTGTTTATGCAATTGATTGCCAATGATGCTCAATACTTGAGCTACAGCATCATTTACGGAGCACTTTTCAAAGTGATACTGCTCCTGTCGAGAGAAGGTTAGTAGATTGCGAATGATATTTTTACTTCGTTTTCCACATTCATGAATGTCTTCAAGTAGTTGCTTTAATTGAACATCTTTTAGCTTTAATTTTCTTTTTAAAAGTTGTGCATTCCCCATAATCGCAGTTAAGGGATTATTTAGTTCGTGCGCTACACCAGCAGCCATTTCACCAATCGCCGCGAGCTTTCCAGATTGGAGCAACTGTGCTTCAATCTGTTTTTTTGCAGTAATATCCTTAATATAGATGATCGAAGCATACTGTTCGTTATGTTCATCCAGAACAGGATAGCAATAATATTCACAAATCCTTTTAGCGATAAGGATCTCCCCAGAAGAAGGGAAATTTAAAATAGGCGAAAATTGAAATGGGTAGTCGCCCTGTTTGAATGGAAAGTCATGAATTGAATGTCCTTCTAGTTTCTCGGAATGGGAAAATATTTGTTGTGCTGCTTTATTTGCTTGAAGGATGATCCCATTTAAATCAATGATGAAAATGGCATCAAATACGGCTTGAAAAGTTTCTTCCCACTGTTTCTTTCTCTGCAACACTTCATTGAAAAGACGTGCGTTTTCTAAACAAACAGCAATTTGATTGGAGAGCTGTTGGAAAAACGTGCGATCAGTCTCCAATAACTCCAGTTTTTCCTTGCTTCCTAATGAAAGAATACCAATCGTTTTATCTTTATACTCAAGAGGCAATAAAAGGAAGCTTTTAAGCTCCATATTGAGCAAAGCATGATCTTCGAATATTTCCTCGTTTTCTCTAATGTAGTAAAGGTGAGCTTGACCTGTTTTTAAAACAGTCCAGTACAGGCTCTGCTGTTTTGGAATGAGCGTTCCTTGCTCAAAATAGTGTAAATCTAATGGATAGCAGTGTGAAAGAGTAAGGATATTTTCGACTTTTAAGAAAAGTGATATTCGATCAATCGGAAAGATTGTCTTTAATTTTCCAAGCACTTTTTCTAGCATATCATTTATGGACATGTCGACATTAAAGCTTCGCATGATCTCGTTAATAATTTCTAATTGGATATTTTTCTTTTCGAGTTCGTGGACGGTTTCTTTCAATTCTGTATAATAATTCCTTTTTGACGATTGAATTCCTGTTAATAATTCAATCATTCTTTCTTGTTTATTCACGGAATATCCCCCTTATAATGCTTGATGAAAAAGCCTTTCTACATCTTTTTCCTTAATATCGCGGGGATTCGTAATCATGCAAGCATCGTTCAAAGCAAGACAGCTTAATTCTCTAAGTATCGTTTCTTCAAGTCCCATTTCCGATAAAGATTGAGGGGCACCAATATCAAGTGATAATTGTTTTACATGTTCGATCGCTTTTTTTCCAGCTTCGTATACACTTAAGCCTTCAGTATGTTCACCAAGCAATTCAGCAATATCGCAAAATTTTTGAGGAGCTGCTAACAAATTAAAGTCCATCACATGAGGTAGAAGGACTGCATTTACATCGCCGTGCAACAGCGGATATCGACCACCAACTGAATGCGACATAGCATGTACAGCGCCCAATATTGCATTGGAAAATGCGAGCCCGGCTTGAAGGCTTGCCATGGCCATATGCTCCTTTGCTTCTTTATTTAATCTTGAGGCTACTGATGGTCGTAAATATTTGGAGACAAGACGAATAGCATTTCTTGAATATACCTCCGTTAAAGCAGTTGCGGCGACGCTTACATATGATTCAATAGCATGTGTTAAAACATCCAAACCAGTTGAAGCGGTAAGATGGTCGTGTTTTGTCGAAAGGGTGAGCGGGTCAATAATCGCAATATCGGGAACGAGCGATTTTGAAATAATCGTCATTTTCTTTTTCTTTTTGCTGTCAACAATTACAGAAAATTGCGAAACTTCGGACCCGGATCCGGCTGTTGTCGCCGCCATAATAAGGGGAGGGAGAGGTTTTTTTATTTGATCAACTCCTTCGTACTCTGAGATTGTTCCGCCATTTGTGACTAAAATAGCTACTGCCTTTGCTACATCAATGGCACTACCGCCACCAATTCCGATAATTGCATCGCATTCATTCTCAACATAAACATTAGCACCAAGCTCTGCTTCATAATCTTTCGGGTTAGTTGTAATTTCATTGAAACTTGTGTAGCTTAATCCTGCGTTTTTACAGCTTTTTTCAACCACATCTGTCCAACCGGCCTCCATAACCCCTCGATCCGTTACAATTAGTACGTTTTTTGCTCCGAGTCGGATACAACTTTCTCCTACCTGGTAGAGGGAATTGTGACCGAATATTACTTCAGGCATGACAAATTTATTGATCATCACTACACCACCAATCATTATATTAAAGTAAATATTCGCTAATAATTGGAAAAATCCTTCGTAACATGTATTGTTCATTTGCTTTTAATGATTAAGGATGACAAAAAAACAGAACACGAACAGATTCTATCATCTGAACGTGTTCTGTTTTTTATTTTTCTTTAGGCTTTTCATCGAGAATCTTTCGCAATTCCTTAATATCATCATCTGTAAGAGATTCTTCCTCAATAAATTGAACAAGCATCGATTTAACAGCTCCACCGTATATCCTTTTTACAAATGATTCCGTTTCAGCACGTTGGCATTCATCTTGAGAATATAAAGGATAAAAAGTGTATACTTTTTGATTTCGATTGACTCCTACGACGTTTTTATGAACGAGACGATCTAAAAGGGTGCGAATCGTCTTAGGCTTCCAATCAGTTGTTTCTTGAAGAGAAGCAATGACTTCGTTGGCAGTTAGTGGTGATTTATGCCAAAGAATATTCATTACCTCCCATTCTGATTCTGAAATGTTGGGAATATTCTTCACCAACAATCCTCCTCCTCATCAATAAATCTTTAATATATGCCTTTATCTGCTAAGATCGATAAGGCAATTTCTGCAGCTTTGCTCCCAGCAGCGTTTCCTTGATTTTCAATATAACTTGCGAAGAAGAAAGTATTGTCCTCCGTTTCAACATATCCAATGAACCATCCTCTAATGTTTACCCCGTTTACATTTCCTGTTCCTGTTTTGCCTGAGAGAACCCGCCCAGGTTTTTCCTCCAAACGGAGAGCGTCCTTAACTGTATTGACGTTATCTTCATTAAAGGAAAAATGATTTGTATAGAAATCGTGAAGAACGTTGACTTGTTCAAGAGGAGAAATCTTTAGAGAAGATTCAAGCCAAAATGAATCAATTCCTCCAGATATATTTTCATTTCCATAACCCAGCTTTTTTAAAAAGGTTTCGATCGTTTCAAGACTATTTTCTTTATCTAACTGTTGAAAATACCAATTGACAGAATTTTTTAAGGCAGACTCTAAATCTTGATTCATATTCCATGCTGGATAGGGGTTTTCCTTTCCGTCCCATCTAAGGGTGGAAGAGTGCCGTGTAATGATATTAGATTCTAAGGCAATTAAACCACTATAAATTTTATAAGTGGAGTCTGGCGATACTCTTAATGAACTTTTATCCTCGTTGTATATGCGGTACTGATCTTTATTTTGATCGTATAAAACAAAGCTTCCTTCAAAGCCTGAAAAATATTTACTTAAATCTTCATATACCGTTTTATCCTCGATGTTATAGTAGCGATTGTTTTCCTCAGCAAAAACAGAAATGAACGGTAATTGAGTTGCGAGCACTATACTTATGAAGCTAAAGATGAAAAAGCTTTTCCACTTTGAGCATTTAGATTGCGGTGAATAGGAGGCTATTTGTTCTATTCTCTTTTTCATCTGCTCCTTGGAGCCGTTTAAAAGGGTTGCCAAAGTAAATTTTCTTTTGAACATACCTTTATCGATAAAATTGATAAGCGTGTATCCATAATCACGGTGATCATCTGATTCCAATGATTGTAGAACAGCCATATCGCAAGCAATTTCACGATCAAGACGCATCTTTTTGAATGCCAACCAGACGAGTGGATTGAACCAATAAACAATTTGAAAAGCAATGGAAAAATAATTTATTAAAATATCATTGTTTTTAAAATGATTTAGCTCATGTAAAAAAATATGTTCCATTTCCTTCTTCGATAGCTGAAAAGAGGAAGGTAAGACAACATATGTTTGAAAAAGCCCATACATCATGGGTGAAGTAATATGAGGCGACACTACCACTTTAATATTTCTTGATATTCCCAGTCTTTTTTTACAAACTGCAAAGACTTTTAAAGTCTCCCGATCGGTTAACTGGATCGAATATTTTTTGATGTTTCTAATGGAAAACCATGCTTTTAATGTGACGCAGACAAAAAATAGCATTCCGCCAAGCCAGATTGTCGCAAGTACGACATTCAGAAGGGATAAATCAGGCTGATTGACCGTAACTGAAAAATCTTCAATCCAATTGAATGTTTCTCCCGTTTTATGACCTTCCTGAGCAGTTAAAGAACGTGTCTGAATTTCATTTTCGATCGTTCGAAATTGAAAATGTTCGTTAATGTTAAAGATGTGAAGAGGTATAAATGGAATCATTAAAACGATAAAAAGGATGTACCATAGATGATAATGCCATTTAGCAGAAAGATGGTTTTCAAATAATTTTTTCATAACTAAAATGACGATGATCGAAAAAGATGAAGCGATAAAACCGATCATTAAATGATTTAAAAACATCCTAATATCCCTCCTTACATGTTTATTCAACATTTGATAATACTCGAATTCTACCATTCTCCTAATCAATTAGCAATTCGATATATAAAAAATTGACATTATTTGATTACGTATGTAGTATTATACTACAAATGTAGTCAGATTACTAATGTAATCGAATAGGGAGGAAATGAACATGAAGCTTAAAAAACGACTATATAAAGCAATGACATTATTATTCTTTTTCACTGTTATCGCTGGATGCAGTGAGGAAGAAACAAAAACAGAAGTGGGAGTGGATTCCACAACAGAGCAATTTAAACAGCTTGAAGAAGAATTTGCGGCCCGGTTAGGTGTTTACGTAATTGATACGGAAACGAATAGGACGATTACCTATCGGGCCGATGAAAGATTTGCGTATACTTCAACTTTTAAACCATTTGCAGCGGCATTTATTCTGCAAAAGTCTACTATTAGTGAACTAAACAAATTGAAGACCTTTACGACAAATGATCTTGTTACATACTCACCGATTACAGAAAAGCATGTTCAAACGGGTATGAATTTATTAGAGATTTCAGAAGCAGCGATTCAATACAGTGACAATACAGCAGGAAACCTTTTGCTTGAGGAGCTCGAGGGACCAAAGGAGTTACAGCAGGCTTTGAGAAAAATTGGTGATCAAACAACAAGTGTCGATCGTTATGAAACGGAATTAAATGAAGCAACACCTGGTGATTCTAGGGATACGAGTACACCAAGAGCCCTTGCTAAAAACCTTCAATATGTTGGATTAGATGAATTTCTCTCCGAATCTAAGAAAGATATTTTTCAAGATTGGTTGAAGGGAAATACGACAGGGGATTCCCTTATTCGGGCTGGAGTTCCCAAGGATTGGGTCGTCGGTGACAAAAGCGGTGCGGGAGGTTATGGAACTCGAAATGACATCGCGATTGTCTGGCCGCCTGAGCGAAAGCCAATCATTATGGTGATTATGTCGAGCAAAGATGAAGTGGAAGCCACTTACAATGATGAGTTAATTGCTAATACAGCGAAAGTGATCGTCGAAACACTTAAATAGAAAGAGGTTTGTCACTTGAATAAAAAGAGAAATAAACCTATGAA
Source organism: Bacillus methanolicus (assembly GCF_008764295.1). GTDB lineage: Bacteria > Bacillota > Bacilli > Bacillales > Cytobacillaceae > Robertmurraya > Robertmurraya methanolica_A. The sequence goes on from NZ_VTQX01000014.1 coordinate 28,360, forward strand.
GAGGATGAATATTTTGTTTTTTGTTGTTTTTGTTCTCTTCTCCATATTAATTATTCGTCTTGGCGTTGTACAAATTGTGAACGGGGAAGCGTATCTTCATGAATTAGATAAACAAGAATCAACTATCGTTCAATATGAGGTTCCACGAGGAAAAATATACGATCGGAATCAGCGTTTAATTGTTTATAATACACCTGAACAAGCGATCACCTTTACGCCTCCAAAACATCCGCAACCAGCTGAACTATTGGATTTGGCCAAGGAACTATCGGCAATGATCAAGATGAACCAAAAGGATATTGAAAAAGTCCGTACTCGGGAATTGAAAGATATTTGGTTGCTAGAAAATGAAAATGGGGAACAGCTTGTAACAGCAAAAGAATGGCAAGCTTGGAAAAATGGTGACCTTACGGATAAGGAAATATACAACAAAAAGCTTGAGAGAATTACTGCAAATGATTTAAAAAGCGTTGAAGGCAATACGGCAGCTATTTATCGAAAGCTTTCAAGTGCCATCGCTTTAACACCTGCAATCATAAAAAACGAAAATGTATCTGATGAAGAGTTTGCTAGAGTAAGTGAAAATTTAGCTCGTTTACCTGGTGTAGATGTAACAACAGATTGGAAAAGAGAAAGCACCTATGGAGATACATTTTGGAATATGATTGGTGAAGTGACGACGACAGATGAGGGTCTTCCAGCAGAAAAGGCAGAACAATATAAATCAATGGGGTTTAACCTCAATGATCGAGTTGGAAAAAGCTATTTAGAAGAGTTATATGATCAAGTATTACAGGGCAATAAACGTCAAATGAAGATTACATCTGCTCAAAGCGGAAAAGTGATAGATAAGGAGATCGTCGCCGAGGGAGCACTAGGTAAGGACATCGTCCTTACCATAGATATGGAATTTCAAAAACAAGTCGAGAGCATTATGGAGGAGGAGCTCTTAAAGGCGATACGACAGCCTCATACAGAAACTCTTGATACAGCATTTGTTGTGGCAATGGAACCAAAAACTGGCTATATTCTTGCTATGTCTGGAAAAGTGTATGACCGAGAGTCAAAGAAGTTTTATGATTATACGCCTGGCACATTTACTTATGCCTTTGAACAAGGTTCTGTGGTCAAACCAGCAACATTGCTTGCAGGTTATCAAACAGGTGTACGAAAAATAGGAGAAACGATCTTGGATGAAGTCTTGCATATTAAAGGCTCTGGTACTTTCTCGTCTTATACGGTAATGAATCGAGTTAATGATTTAAAAGCGCTCGAACGTTCCTCGAATGTGTATATGTGGTTAACAGCAATCGAAATGATGAATGGCAAGTATGTTAAAAATGGACCGTTAACGTTTGATCCTGAAAAAATTGAGATGATCCGCTTTTACTTTAATCAATTTGGCTTAGGTGTTCCTACTGGAATCGGCTTTTCAAATGAAACTACTGGAATTAAAGGCACGAATCAAAGTACTTTTTTTCAAATTGCGATTGGACAGTTAGACACTTATACACCAATGCAAATAGCCCAATACATTTCAACTATTGCAAATGGTGGTTATCGAATGAAACCGTTACTTGTTCAAGAAATAAGAGAACAAGTAGAAAACGATACTTTAGGAAATATTGTTGACAGAATTCATCCTGTTGTCTTAAACCGGATTGAAATGGAGGATAAATACATCGAGCGGGTGCAGCAAGGACTTTGGCAGGTAACTCATGGAGCACAAGGAACCGCTAGAAAATTTTTCCTCAACGAACCTTATGATGCTGCAGGAAAAACAGGAACAGCGGAATCGTTCAAAAATGGTGTGAAAACATGGAATCAATCTTTTGTTGGATATGCCCCATTCGATCAGCCAGAAATTGCGCTCGCCGTCATTGTTCCGCACGCATACAAGGATGGTTATGCTGCCCCGCACAGTACGGCTAACTCGATTAGTCAAAGAATCTTCCGGGTGTTCTTTAATGAATAATATAAGCGTAGTTATAAGCAGGAGTTGAAAAAGATGAAACGAATTACTTTATGGATGCTCACTTTCTTCCTCATGTTCATGGCCGGTGGCTGCTCAAAAAAGTTAAGTCCTGAGGACAGCTTTTCCATGTATCTAGAAAGCTGGGAAGAACTGAATTTTGCTAAAATGTATCAGCATTTATCCCTAAACGCGAAAGAAAGAATGTCCGAACAACAATTTGTGGAAAGGTATGAGAAGATCTATAACGGAATAGAAGTGAAACAATTAAAGATTACTGGGCGTTATACGGACACGGAAGAAACGAAAGGAGGGGCAATAACATTGAAATATATGGTCCGTATGACTACAAGTGCTGGGCCGATTGAATTTGATCACCAAGCCCAGTTGGTAAAAGAAAAAAGTAATGAAAAACAACAGTGGTTTGTTGATTGGGAGCCCTCTCTTATTTTTCCAATGATGGAGGAGGGCGATACAGTAGGAGTGAGGACGCTTAAGGCGACAAGAGGAGAGATTTATGATCGACACGGCAGTGGTCTTGCGATCAATGCACCAGCTTATGTAGTGGGAATAGTGCCAGAAAAGCTTACAGATCGAAAAGAGACTTCGATTGAAGCATTAGCAGACCTGTTAGCAATAACACCTGACGAGATAAAGCAAAAACTAAGCGCTGACTGGGTTAAGCCAGAATTGTTTGTTCCGATAGTAACACTTCCTTATGGTCAAAAGGATATCGAGCCTTTTTTAACAATACCAGGTGTGATGATCCAAGAGGAAATGGTACGAACATATCCTTTTGGTCGTGCCACCGCTCATTTAATTGGCTATGTTCGAGAAATCAGCGCGGAACAACTACAAGACTTAGAGAAGCAAGGCTATTCCGCTGGTGATATTATTGGTAACACAGGATTAGAGAGCATTTATGAAAATAAATTAAGAGGAAAGAATGGAGCCCATATCTATATCCGTGATAAGGATGGCAACCTAAAAGAAACATTGGCGCAAACAGATGCTGTTGATGGAGAAACGCTTCAGCTGGCACTTGACGCGAACTTACAGTACGAAATTTATCAACAACTCGAGGGAGATGCAGGAACATCTGTCGCGGTTGCTCCAAAAACGGGTGCTCTTCTTGCGTTAGTGAGCACTCCAGCATTTGATCCAAACGCATTTGTACGTGGCTTATCAACAAAACAGTGGGAAGAATGGAGTCAAAATCCGAAAAACCCATTCTTTAATCGTTTTCTTAACCGAAGCGCCCCCGGTTCTGTTTTCAAAACAATTACTGCAGCTGCTGGCTTAAAGTTAGGAACGATAGAGCCAAATGAAGGAAAGCAAATTAACGGTCTTCGTTGGTCGAAGGATGAGTCTTGGGGAGGATATTACGTGACCCGAGTGAAAAATAAGTCTACAGTTAATTTAAGAGATGCTTTCGTCTATTCAGACAATATTTATTTTGCTCAAGAAGCAATTGAAATGGGAATTGAAAGATTTGTTAATGCGATAACAGAATTCGGCTTTAATGAGGAGCTGAATTTGCCATTTACTATGGCTCCTTCTCAACTATCCAATGCTGGGATCAATACAGAAGTTCAATTAGCCGATTCCGCCTACGGTCAAGGGGAAATTTTAATGAGCCCTATTCATTTAGCGATGACATACACTCCCGTCCTCAATGATGGAGATATGCTTTATCCCCTCTTATTAAAAGAGGAAGAACGAAAGATATGGAAAAACAACCTTCTTGATCATGAAACAGTTGAACGAATAGATTCATATCTCCTTGATGTTGTGAAAGACCCTAATGGCACTGGTCATGGTGTCTATATTCCTACAAGAGCAATTGCCGGAAAGTCTGGTACAGCCGAAATCAAAGCCAGCAAGAGCGACACACAAGGTACTGAAAACGGCTGGTTTGTTGCCTATGATCATGACAAACAAGATCTTTTGATTGCGATGATGATTGAAGATGTGAAACAACGAGGAGGCAGCAGTTACGTTGGTAAAAAAGTAAAATCGATTTTTCAATTGCTGCCATAATGACGGTAGTGAACAATTTGATTAGAAGAGATGTAAAGGAACGAATGGTAACGATTTTGGCAGCTATATAATGAGGAGGTGAGCAATTGAAAAGGAGGAGGTTAAAAACAGGTGACGGCCTTGATGATGAAGGGTTTATCGTTAGTGACGTTAACTTGAAATTAATTGATGACGTCTATATGCCTTTTATTAGAGAGTCGGTAGAAAAACTTAAAAACAGTTTTTCAAGAAATTTGCACAGTGTTTATGTTTATGGCAGTGTTGCAGGAGGAGATGCTATCCAATGTAAGTCAGACTTGGATCTTCTTACGGTTTATCAGGAGCAACTGAGTTCTGATCAGTCGAGCCATTTAAAACTTCTTGCTGAACAATTGTCATACAAAGCTAATTTACTGTTTCGTGAAGTCGGCATTGCTGTCGGATATTACGATTATATAATGGATCCGGCAAATTATTATGAGCAGGCATTTCTTAAAGAATTATGTGTTTGTCTATACGGAGAAGATTTAAGACCGCGATTTGGTCCTTATAAACTAACACCGGAGATAGCGATAAGTTTTAATGGAGATATTTGCGATGTTTTACAACGGACAATGAGAAGAATAAGTATAGCTTCAGATGAAGAATTTAAAAGCATCATACAAGGATTTGCCCGCAAACTCATCCGTACGTATTATTCAATGGTCATGGCACGTTCGCAAATATGGTCAACAAGACTAAATGAGCAATCAGAAGTGTTTATCCACCATTTTCCTATGAAAGAAGCAAATGTGAGAACGATTCTAAATTGGGCTGGGGGGGCTTCGATAGATCGAAACATCTGCATAAAATTATTTAGAGAAGAAGGTCAGTGGCTTTGTGAGAACTTCTTTAATGAAGCCAATAAAACGAATGATTAGGATTAGCACTATATAATAGAAAAGAGTAGTATTTGACGTGATCAAATACTACTCTTTTTGCATCATAAATCATTGAAAAAAATACGTGATTATGGTAAATTTATATAGATATTCATTGTGTATTTTAAAATTAACAAAACTACCCTATTTTAATTATACAATGTGGGTAATTTATTCGTCAACCCTTTTAAAAACTTTTTTAGGAGTGTTTTTTATGAATTCTAATTTCGAGGCAGAGCAACGACGATTAACCGGCGTAATGGAAAGCATCTCAGAGGAGATAAACAGATTGGAAGATGAAACATCACGCCGGAAAAATGAAGTCATACAAATTCGTAAACACTTCTGGGATGAAGTGAAAGTAAATACGGATACCTTCGATGACTATCTCGAAACGATCATTGGCTTGAGACAAGAGGTGCAAGCATTATCCGTTAGTCAGGGAACTCATAGACATGCATCAAAGCGTCTCTCGACATTGCGACGTATGCAGGAAGTACCTTATTTTGGACGGATCGATTTTTAGAAGAAGATACTTCAGTACCTGAACAAATTTATATCGGAATTTCTACTCTTCGGGATGCTAGTGGAGAAAATTTTCTCATCTATGATTGGAGAGCTCCGGTGTCGAGTGTTTATTATGATTATCAACCTGGGCCAGCGAAGTATACGACCCCTGGTGGGATAGTTCAAGGAAAACTAGAAAAAAAGTGGCAATATCTTATTCGCAGTGGTCTTCTTCATTCAATGTTTGACACAAGCATTACGATTGGAGACGAGATATTACAGGAGGTACTTGGTAAAGAAAGCAATAAGAAAATGCACAATATCGTTGCAACAATTCAACAGGAACAAAACAAAATTATCCGTTACGATAAGGGAAGACTTCTTATTGTACATGGAGCTGCAGGAAGCGGGAAGACATCGGCAGCTATGCAAAGAATTGCCTATTTGCTTTATAAATATCGCGGTCATCTTCTTGCCGATCAAATTATTCTTTTTTCTCCCAATAAGATGTTTAATAGTTACGTTTCCAATGTGCTTCCTGAACTTGGCGAAGAAAATATGCAGCAAGTAACGTTTCAGGAATATTTACAGCACCGCTTAAAGAGAGAATCACAACTCGAAACTCCTTTTGATCAATTGGAATTTGTTTTGACGCAAAGGAGTTCTTCATTCTACAATTTAAGAATCGAAAATATTCAATTCAAAGCTACTACTACTTTTTTTAAAGCATTATATGCATACCATCAGTCACTAGCATTTTCTGGTATGCAATTCAACGATCTGATCTTTAGAGGACAGCCAATCATCACTTCTTCCCAAATCGCCGAACAATTTTATAACGATATTGGCACACTGCGATTTCATCAACGACTTGAAAAGGTCAAGGATTGGCTCATGATGAAACTAAAAGAAATTGAAAAAAAAGAACGGGATAAATCGTGGGTAGAGGAGGAAATAGAATTACTAAGTAATGAAGCATACCATCGGGCACATCGAATTCTAGCAGAAAAACGAGGCTTTACACGGGAAAGATTAGCTGAGTACGAAATGGAACCGAAAGCACTTGCCCGTTTAATCGTTCATCAGAAATTAAAACCATTACGTAAGCAAGTAAAGACATTGCGCTTTATTCATTTCAAAGAGTTATATAAACAATTTTTTACTGATTCGGAAAGGGCCAAAAAGTGGATTGGCGAAGAAGTGCCGACAAATTGGGCTGCTATTTGCCAATTGACAGTAAACATGCTGGAGGAAGATAAGCTCTATTACGAAGACGCAACCCCATATTTATTATTGAAGGAGCTAATTCAAGGTTTTCAGAGTAACAACACGATTAAACATGTCGTTGTTGATGAGGCACAAGATTATTCCCCATTTCAATTTGAATTTTTAAAACATCTATTCCCGAATGCTCAAATGACCGTCCTCGGTGATTTTAACCAAGCAATCTTTGCTCACGCGCGAGAGATGAGCGACTTTACGCAACTGACAAATCTTTACGGACAAGATGAAACAAAAGTATTCAATATAAGTAGGAGTTACCGTTCTACAAAACCGATTATTGAATTTACACGATCATTTCTTCCTAATGGTGACCAAATTATTCCCTTTGATCGAGAAGGTGAGGCACCTATATTAAAACAAGTAGCCAACCATGATCAACTTCATCGTTCCATCGCTGATATCATGAGCGATTTGCGCAATCATAATGTTAATAGTATTGCCATCATATGTAAATCTGCTGAGGAAAGTAGACGTGCCTATGAAGGGCTTTCCATAATCGAAGAAATGAAACTTTTGAAAAGCAATTCTCTCGAATATGAAGGAGGTATTGTTGTCATCCCAACGTATTTGTCAAAAGGGATTGAATTTGATGCCGTTATTATTTATGATGCCTCAGAGGATGTTTACGGCGACGAGAGTCTGAGCCGCACTTTTTACACGGCTTGCACAAGAGCTATGCATAAATTGATTATATACAGTGTGGGACAACCTTGCCGTTTGTTGCAAAAAGCTCGGCAAGAAAAATTAATAAGAGAAATGGATTGAAGCAAAAAAGGAGGAGTAAGCATGAAAATAAACTTATATATTTTCGTTTCATCTTTAAAAAATAATCACAAAAATGAAGTATTGCAAAAAAGCTACCAATCAGACTTTCGTCCGATGATCGGGGATATCGTTGATGATCCAGGCTTTCATCCGCAATACCATAATGGATACGAAATCGTTAAAGTCACTATTAATTATCACACAAATGAATGTTATGTATCGCTACATCCACTCGCTATAGAATTGGAGGAGATAGAATGGGAAATGTACATTGAGAGGCTTATAGCGAATGGATGGCAAGTGATTTCAAAAGAGAAATGGAAATCATTTCAGTAATTCAATAGACAGATAACTTATATCCATGAAAATCAAGTATTACAAAAATTTTTTTAACAAAGTATAATCGGATATGGGAGTTGAGACAAATGAATAAAAATGACATCGCTAATATCCGAAAGCAATTTAAACTAAATAATAAGTATATGCATATACAAGAAATTTTTAACGTTTATGTGAAGAAGGAGACAGGAGAAATATATACACATATTAGCCAACCCTTTGAGATGCTTGAAAAAGAAGCCCAGGAGTTATTTTTGGCAAACTTCAAAAAAGTTCTAACTGGCCAGCTTGATTCTAAGCTGTTTGAATTAAAATTTCAACATGATTCGATCGGCGGTACACAAGAAATACTCCATGAAGGATTACAGTCAAGTTTATCGGAAGATTGGCAACAACAAATGCTTCGAATCGTTGAAAAAATGTTTGCTGTGAAAGTATATGAATATGATACGGTAGTTACCTTTATTCGTGGCGAGTATCAAAAACCAACCAAAAAACGTGATCAAGACGCAGAAACAGGTGGGGATGACGAAGTGTACTCCAGCTCCTTTATTTTCTGCAGTTTTAACAAGGCTGATCAACCGAAAAAGACGTTAACTTTTGACTATATTGAAAGGGAATTTAGACCCAATACAAATCTTGACCCAATCATTAATTTAACGACACCTTTGGCTGGATTTATGTTCCCTGTTTTTCACGAAAATGCTGCAGATGTGAATCGAATTCTTTATAGTGCAGGAAAAGCAAATGAACCAGATTATCGGTTCATTGCTGAAGTGCTGAATTGCGAAGATATCATCACGGCTGAAGAAGATAAAGCTAGCTTTGAAATCATTATTCAAAAAGTCATTGGTGATGAAGTGGATACAGAAACAATTTCCAATGTATACGAAGAAATTACCCGAGTGGTGCAAGAAAACGAGGACAGCGAAGAAAACGAAGAGCCAAAACTTGACTATAAAGACATTGAACGCATTTTGACTGTTAGTGGTGTGGAAGATGTAGATGCAGAAAAAGTAGAATTTGCCTTTAAGGACGTAATAGAGGACGAAAAACACGAATTTAAGGCGACAAATCTCGTTCCCAAGAAAATCAAGATTAGTACGAATGTTGCCGATTTAGCCATTAATCCAAAAGAAATGAAGAAAGTAAAGTACATTATGTTTGAAGGAAAAAAGTGCTTATTGCTCGAGATCGAAGAAGATATTCACCTCGAAGGATTTAAACTAGATACGATCACCTTATGATTAGAAAAATAACCAAAACTCAGCGCCTATTGTTTTTCGTATAAGATAAACAATGGGCTTTTTTCAAAGTAAATTTAGAAATCTAGCTCTACACAAAGTTTCCTCCACTCGTATTAATGTTGTATTACTGAAAATTGAAGATGAACAAATCCGAGGAAATGATACATTACTTGATAGCAACCCGATTCAAAGTGGTAAAATAAAGGAAAAACAGAGGTTTTATATGGATATTTTTAAAGCGCAAAAGGTGTGCAAAGAAATTGCTGGGGTTAAAGTTTTGCAAGATATTTCCTTCTGCATCAGTCAAGGTGAGACCATCGCAATTAAAGGTAGCAACGGTTCTGGCAAGAGCAGTTTGATTAAGCTAATAGGCGGAATCTACGAGCCTTCCTACGGAATTGTCGAACGGGTGAAGATGAATATCGGTTATGTACCGGAGCACTTCCCTGAGAATATTCGGTTTAGCATAAAAGATTATTTACATTTGATCGCAAAAATAAATGGGAAACTCGATCAAAAGGTTAACACGAAGATAGTGTCCTACGCAGACATTTTTGCTATCAAGGAATTTCTCCATACACCATTAAGAAAGTGTTCAAAAGGAACAAAACAGAAAGTTGGAATTATTCAGGCTTTGCTAATGGAACCTGATTTGATATTATTAGACGAGCCATTAACGGGTTTGGATCAAACAACTCAGTCTAAAGTCATCAAGCAACTCCGGGCTTTTGCAAATATAACAACCATTGTTTTAACGACACATGAGCAAGTTCTTATAAACGAACTTGCCCCACGAATAATTGAGGTTGACAAAGGAAAAATCATTTCCGATTCTTTCGTGGAAATAAAGGAGAAGTTAAACATTATTAAAGCAAAAGTTCCACAGAATAATCTATTACAAGAGTTGACATTTGTTGAGCAAAAGCTTTTGGGGGAAAATACCATTGAGTTTAAAGTTCCAATAACAGAATCTGATAAGGTGCTAAAAATTCTTCTTGAACGAGGCTGTTCAATTATAGAATTGAAAGAAATGAGGTAGGGTAGTGAGTTCATTCGTCCATTATCAAATAAAAAATTACCTTCAATCATTAAAGTTTGTTCCTCCTACCTTTCTATTTTTGTTATGGATATTTATTCTCTACACATATGACCATGCCCCCATTCTTAGCAGCTATGGGGCTTCATCGATTGCAATATATTTAACAACAACATGGATTTCAATGACAGTTTTTACTTTGGAAGAAGAACAAGAGAAATATATTTTGTTTTTTCAACTTGGGAGTAAGGTTAAGTATTTATTCGGTAAATGGCTTTCCATTATAATAATTAGTCTTCCACTTCATGCGTTGGCAATTTTCTACCCAATCATGACAGGCAGCTTTAAGGGAAGTCTCTCGCTCCCATTAATTCTAATCTCAGTTTGCAGCCATGTAATTTTTTCGTTTTTTGGTATTTTAATAGGAACCCTATTTTCAGCAACAAAATGGGGGGCGAAAAAGTATTCGTGGTTATCTGCTGTACTCGTAATCGTTCTCTCTATTTCTGCAAAATCATTGGTGGAGTTAGCATCAATTGCAAAGTGGTTCTTATGGATATTTCCACCCATTTTTACCGTGATCAGGCATATGGAGGAGGGAGATGAAATTTTATTTTTAGAATCTTTGTTCACCGATTCTATCATCATCCTCCTATACCTCATTATCAGTTTTGCTTTACTTATTATACTTTTTAAAAGAAAAGAAAGCTGAACCACAGAAAATACGATTATTTCTTTTACTTGATAAACGGCTATACCTCGTTACCCTTCATACATATTGTATTATGACAGTCTTAATCGTATACAAGGAGGTGAAGAGGGTGGTAAGATCTCCGCGCTTTTGTTTGTTCCCTCGTTATAATTGGTGCGGTCCGGGATGCAGTGGTCCAGGAACCCCTATCAACGCTGTCGATCAGGCTTGCCAACAACATGATTTTTGCTATCAATGGACAAGGGATCGCTGCCGTTGTGACCGTGAGTTTATTGAACGACTCAAACCATTGCAAAACCGTTTCACAGAGGAAGGGAGACATGCGCGAATTCTGTCTCAACATATGAAAATCGTTCGAGGAGTTAATTGTCTTTTTAAAAATTAATGCGTAATCATTCTGTTCTATTAAAAGAAGTTCTATCTTAGCAAAATTAGTTCATATAAAAAATTAACTAGAAAAGAAACGTTCAACACAGAAAAATAAGAAGAATAATAACATATGAATTGCAAAGTGCAGGCCTTTCGCTTCGAAACAAAGCAAAAGGCCTTAGCAGTTTATGTCCACCACATATCAGAGATAGCTTCTTTAAATATTAATGGCTTTAATGTATTCACTGCTTTTGATAATCCTTCATCAATCGACATAAGACCATCTTCATGTTCAATACTGACGACATAGTCATAATCGTATAGACGGAGGACGCTCAGCATGTCAGCCCAAACTTTAGCATCGTGCCCGTAACCAACCGTACGAAAATACCAAGAACGATTTTTCATATCGACATAGGAGGTCATATCCGTAATTCCATTCCGATTTAAAACAGGCTGATCGATGGTTGTATCTTTAGCATGAAAATGATAAATTGCTTGTTCGCGACCTAATATTTTAATTGCCTCAACCGGATCAATTCCCTGCCACCACATATGGCTAGGATCAAGATTTGCTCCGATTGCTTCCCCACATTCTTTTCTTAATCGAAGAAGAGTGGCGGGTGTATGGACAGAAAACCCGCCATGTAACTCAAGTCCAATTTTTACTTGATGCTGCTCAGCAAAACGGGCTTTTTCTTTCCAGTAAGGAATTATTTTTTCTTCCCATTGCCATTTTAAAATCTCTTGAAAATCATTTGGCCAAGGAGCAACTGGCCAATTGGGAAATTTTGCGTTTTCGTGATCACCAGGACAACCGGAAAAAGTATTGACAACAGGAATATTTAAGCTACTTGCTAACTGGATTGTTTTTGTTATTAACTCATCTGCTTCTTCACGTATCTTTTTTTGTGGGTGAAGTGGATTGGAATGACAACTTAAAGCGCTTACAATCAGGCCGCGACTTAACACTTTATCGATAAAATCCTTTTGCTTTTCCTTATTACCTAGCAACTCATCGACGTTACAATGTGCATTCCCAGGATAGCCACCTGTTCCAATTTCAATAGCTTCAATTCCCATTGCCGCTACATGATCTAACATTTCCTCCAAGCCTTTATCCGAATACAATACAGTAAAAACACCTAATTTCATAAAATTTAACCCTCCTTATAACTTATGTAATCCGTTACATTTGATTATAACAAAAAAAATTTGAAATAATAATTAAAACTCTCAATATAATAACTTTTTTTTGATGATTGACAAAGTAGAGAATTAATTTTACAATTTGTTTTGTAATCGATTACATGACTATAAGTTTGAAAGCAGGATGTTTGATGGCAAATATACAGGAAGTAGCGCAAAAAGCTGGAGTTTCAGTTGCTACCGTTTCAAGAGTGTTAAATAACAATTCAACTGTAAGTCCAAGCACTAGATTAAAAGTTGAAAATGCAATAAAAGAATTAAATTATGAACCGAGTATGCTCGGAAGAAATTTGCGAAATTCGGAGAGCCGTCTTTTATTAGTGCTGATTCCAAGCATTTCAAACCCCTTTTATACGGAAATTATAAATGGCATTCAAAATACCGCGATTGCTCATCAATACAATATTCTTCTGTGTGAGACTAATTCGAATCCAGAACGTGAAAATATCTATTTTAATATGGTAAAAAACAAATTGGCAGATGGTGTCATTTCTATGGATCCTACAGTCAATATGCAAAAATTGATTGAGCTTGCTGAAAACCATTCTATTATTTTATGTAGTGAGTATGATGAAAGCAATGTAATTCCGTATGTAAGTATTGACAATGAAATGGCCGCTTATCACGCAGTTAAGCATTTGATTAAAATAGGCAATGAAAAAATCGCACTTATCAATTCAGACGAAAAGTTTCTTTATGCAAGACAGAGAAGAAGTGGCTACGAAAGAGCTTTGGCTGAATTCAATCTACCGCTGCGCAAGGAATGGATCTATAATACAACCCAGCTTGATTTCCAAGACGGAGTGCAAGCGATGAGAATGCTTCTGAAATTAAAAGAAAAGCCATCTGCAATCTTTGCAGTATCAGATACTTTGGCAATTGGGGCTTTAAAGGAAATGAACGCATCAGGGTTAAAAGCTCCTGATGATATTGCTGTCGTCGGCTTTGATAATATTAGTTTCTCCAATATGACAAATCCAACTTTGACTACGGTTGCTCAACCAATGTACAAAATGGGTTGTACTGCTGCGACCATGTTAATTAATAGTATTCATGAAAATAAAGCGGAAAGCATTTTGTTAGATCATGAATTGATTATTCGTGAATCGACAATGGGTTAAGGAGGTTACAAAGAATGGGGATTTCAGTAGGGATTATTGGCTGCGGCTCCATCACGAAGCATCGCCATGCACCAGAGTATAAAGCAAATCCTTATGTTGATCGTTTAGTTTTCTTTGATCATAATCAGGAACGTGCAATGGCGTTAGCCGAAAAATTTGCTGGCCATGCGGTTCAGTCTGTAGAGGAGCTTTATCAAGATCGGACGATTGCGGCAATCAGTGTTTGCTCAACCAATGATGTACACCATATTCATTCGATTCAAGCATTATTACACGATAAGCATGTCTTATGTGAAAAACCACTAGCAATCAGCATAAAACATGCTGAAGAAATACTCGAAGCACAAAAGAAGTCAGGAAAAAAATTAATGGTTGCTCATAACCAACGCTTTACCGAGGCTCATAAAAAGGCAAAAGAATTAATTGATAGCAAGCAACTGGGTGAAGTCTTAACTTTTACAACTACTTTTGGTCACCAAGGTCCTGAATCATGGGGTGTTAATAAAAGTAATTCTACCTGGTTCTTTAAGAAAGCTCGTTCTTATTCGGGCGTTGCAGGCGATTTAGGGATCCATAAAATCGATTTAATTCATTATCTATTGAACGATGAGATCGCTGAAGTCCATGCTTTCCATAGCGCATTAGATAAAGTAGACGAAAATGGAGAGCCAATAGAAGTATGCGACAACGTTGTCTGTGCGCTAAAAACAAAAAAAGGACGTCTGGGAACCGCTTCCTTCTCTTGGACATATTATGGTGCCGAAGATAATTCTACAGCGATTTATTGTCAAAAAGGGATCATAAAAATCTATCATGATCCGAAAGCACCGTTAATTATTGAAACAAAAGATGGAGAAGTGTGCAAATATCAATTTGATTCCATTCAGACGAATGACAATCAAACTAACAGTGGGGTTATTAATGCCTTTGTTGATGCAATTGTTCATGATAAAGAACCAGAAGTTACAGGAGAAGACGCAATAGCTACTTTAAGGGTCATTGAAAAAATACTAACATAAAGTAAAAAGATCAGTCTTTTTTAAATGGAATTGACGAAGTCAGAATTTTCTTTTACTATAGATGTAACGGATTACATAATCAGCGATTTTACTTCTCTATAAAATTAGTAAAAGAACTGAAATATCGGAAATGTCGAATAATGAAATCAATTACATCAATTAAAGGAGGTACGCATGATAGATCAATTGGCTATTAATTCAAATACGTACCACGGCTTTTCATTGGAGGACGCGGTTAAAGGGGCAGCTAAAGCTGGATTTAAGCAAATTGAGCTTGCAGCAGTAAAAGATCATACGGCTCATGTTTTACCAGAAATGTCGGAAAAAGAATTACTTTCAATAAAGAAACTGCTACATCAATATGAAATGCGCTGTGTTGGGATAGGAGCTCATAGCAATGTGATGACGGAAGATGGCATCATTAATGTGCTCAAAAATGTCGAATTAGCAAATTTTTTTGAGTGCAAATATATCATTACTGCCACCGGAGACCCCCATCACGATTCAGATGTCATAGAAGATGAACAAATATTAATTCGTAATCTACTGCCAGTTATTGAGATGTGCGAAAGATTGAACAAGGTTCTCGTGATCGAAACACATGGAAATAATTACGCCACTGGAACTGCTTTAAATAGGCTTGTTCAATTGCTTTCTAGGCGAATAAAAATCAACTATGACACAGCAAATGTGCTCTTTTATGGAAATATTGAGCCGTACGATGATTTACAGGCATCAGTAGCGGAGGTTGAATTTATTCATCTGAAGGATAAACTCGGCGCTAATCAAGAATGGAATTTCCCTGCTATTGGAGATGGAAATATTAATTTCCTAAGAATTTTCCAGATACTTGAACGCGCAAATTATAAGGGACCGATCAGTGTGGAAATCGAATTTACTCCTGAGGGGCCGAGTGGCCTTGATGTGGTGAACGATAGCGTTCAACGTTCCTTCCACTATCTTTCTACCATTCTAAGTAAACTGGGAGGAGTAAGATGAAGAACATCGGATTAGTAGGCTGGGGCTTTATTGGTAAAACTCATTTTGACGCTTATCAACAAATTGAAAGCGCTAACGTTGCTGCCGTCTTTAGCAAGAACGATGAACAAAAAATTGATGGACCTAACTGGAAAAAGGTTCGATTGGTGAAAACGTACGAAGCTCTTTTGAACGATCCGCAAATTAACATTATTGATATTTGTTTACCGACATTTTTACATGAAGAATTTATCATTAAAGCAGCAGAAGCAAAAAAAGATATTATTTGTGAAAAACCTTTGTCATTAACAGTTGAATCTGTTGAGAGGATCATAGGGGCAGTGCAACGAAATAAGGTGAGATTGTTCATTGCCCATGTGCTTCGATTTTGGCCCGAATACAAAGCAATTAAATCGTATTATGATACGGGCAAACTGAACCATATTGAATTCATCCATGCGGGAAGATTAGGGCAAGTACCAAAATGGAACCATTGGTTTAAATATCCGGAAAAAAGTGGTGGAGCTCTCTATGATTTGCATATTCATGATATTGATTTTATTTGCTATCTTCTTGGTGATATCAAAACTGTATATGCCGTCGGCTCAAAAAATGAAAATGGGGCATGGGATCATATTATGACCACTCTCACTTTGAAAAATGGAGCGAAGGCATTAGTTGAAGCATCGCATCGTATGCCGACAGCTTATCCGTTTTCAATGTTTTTTCGAATTCAAGGAGGAGATGCTGCGATTGATTTTCGCTTATCGGCTGGTAACAATATCGAGAGAATCACCCAAAGTTCTGTCCACTACTACAAGAGTAATGAAAAATCTTCTATAGATATTCCTCAAGAGAATGCATTTCAAAATGAACTTTCTTACTTTATCAACTGTGTTGAAAACAATGAAGAGAATAATATTATCCCATTAAACGATGTACTTGCAACAATGAAAATGATGGAGGCCATTCAAACATCTCTGGAAAGTGAACAAATAGTGCAATTATCCTCAGTTGAATGAAAGCGCTTTAACAAAGTGGAATCTTTTTCATAACGATAGTTAAATTGTTATGAAATCGACTCAGGTAGATTACTAATAAATTTAGGGGGTTAATTTTTATGAAGAAGGCGTTAAAGGTATTTTCATTATTTGTGCTAATATTGGTGCCCGTTTTAGCCGCATGCAATAATACGACAACCAGTAGTAATCCTGAAGATGAAGGAGGGGATGATAGCAGTAAAAACAAGTACAAAATCGGTATTCTTGCGCCTGCCGTTACCCATGGCTGGGTTGCTGCCGTAGCTTATCATGCTGAAGCAAGAGCAAAGGAATTGTCTGATGATATCGAGTATCAAATTCAAACGAGTTCGAACGCTGAAGAAATGACGTCACAGCTTGATGATCTCATGACATGGGGAGCAGAAGCGATTGTTGCTTTTCCGCAATGGGAAGGGATGGAAGTTCCGATTCAAAGGGCAGTTGATGCTGGAATTAAAGTAGTTAACTTTGATATTGCGATAAATGTAGATGGGGTATATCGTGTTGCTGGTGACAATGAAGATATGGGAATTCAAGGAGCAAACTATATTGTCGACAAAATTGGAACTGAAGGAAATGTGGTTATTTTAGAAGTTCCATCTTCTGGCTCCGTCTCAGAATTGAGAAAGAAAGGCTTTGTTGAAACGATCGAAAGCCTTGCTCCGGATATGAATTTATTAACCTATGCTACCCAATTTACAAGGGAGGATGGATTGAAGGATTTCGCCGATATTTTAACAAGTAATA
This sequence comes from Bacillus methanolicus, assembly GCF_008764295.1. Taxonomy (GTDB): domain Bacteria; phylum Bacillota; class Bacilli; order Bacillales; family Cytobacillaceae; genus Robertmurraya; species Robertmurraya methanolica_A. The sequence goes on from NZ_VTQX01000014.1 coordinate 45,644, forward strand.
GCCAAATTGATGCTGTTTATTCGATGGATGATGAGACGTCGATTGGTGTTTTGCAAGCTATTAAAGAAGCAGGTCGTACAGATATTCAAGTGGTTACTGGTGGCGGCGGTATGCAGGAATACTTCAAGCTGATGCCTGAAAATGAAGATATTTGGATTCAGTCTGCCCTTTATAGTCCTGCGATGGTAAAGGATGCTGTCGATATTGCGGTGAAAGTATTAAATGGAGAGTCGGTAGAAGAAGAGACGATCATCCCGACAACGATTGTCGATCGAGATAATTATGAACAATTTTTAGATGAGGGTTCACCTTATTAAGACCTTTTTAAGTTAGATGAGAGAGGGAAAGCAGCACCTGAACCCTCTCTTTTAATACATAAACCATGTATGGAAGTGATACTATGCGCATTGAGATGAATCATGTCTATAAAGCTTTTGGTCGCAACGAAGTCCTCAAAGACGTTTCTTTTTCCATAAAAGGAGGGGAAATCTGTGCTTTACTAGGGGAAAATGGAGCAGGTAAATCAACACTAATGAATATTCTCGGCGGTGTTCTCAAACAAGATTCTGGATCAATTGTTATCAATAATTACGAAGTAAATTTTCAAACTCCAGCAGATTCGCAAAAACAGGGGATCGCTTTTATCCACCAAGAACTTAACCTAATTAATGACTTGCCAATCTACGAAAATATGTTTCTAGGGAGGGAGCTTAAGACAAAAAGTGGCGCTCTCGATCTAGAAGAGATGAAAAAGGAAACAGCAAGAATGTTTCAGAAAATGAAACTTGAATTAAACCCAACGACGATGGTCTATGACTTAGATGCTTCTTACAAACAGATCGTGGAAATATGCAAAGCGATGATGGCGAATGCCTCGATTATTATTATGGATGAACCAACTACTTCTTTAACTGAACAAGAAATTGAACGAGTCTTTACCATGATGAGAACGATGAAAGAGCATGAAGTTGGGATCATTTTTATTTCTCATAAACTGAATGAAGTGATGGAGATTTGCGATCGTTTTGTCGTACTACGTGATGGCAATTTGATAACAGACGGCAATATTTCTGATGTATCGACCCATGATCTTGCACGACATATGGTCGGGTAAGATGTCAGAACCGAGTCATTAAGACGAGAGAAAAAGCTAGGGGAAGAAGTGTTGCGGGTAGAAGGACTGACCTCTGCACCATTTTTTAAAGATATCGACTTTTCAATTCGCGCCGGAGAAATTATAGGATTTACAGGTTTACTTGGGGATGGGCGAAGCGAACTCTTTCAAACGATTTTCGGAGCTGAAGGAATTTCAGAAGGAAAAGTATTTTTAAATAGTGATAAAGTAACGATTAGAAGCACGACACAGGCTATTGAAAAAGGAATCGCTTATCTTCCTCGGAATCGAAAAGAAAATGCGATTATTAAGGATATGAATATCATTGAAAACGCCTCAATTGCTACATGGCCAAAATTTGCAAAACGAGGGATTATTTATGCAGAAAAACATAGAGAAGTTTTCGAGGGACACCGGAAGGCACTTCGGATTAAAATGGGCGAACTGACAGATAGTATTAACAGCCTTTCAGGAGGAAATCAGCAAAAAGTTATATTAGCGAAATGGTTGGCTGCAAATCCACAGCTCCTCATTTTGGATAACCCTACACAAGGGGTCGATGTAGGTGCAAAAGAGGATATTTATGATATCATCTTGAAGCTCGCCGACGAAAAGATTGCCATCGTCGTATTGTCAAGTGAAGCCCATGAAATTATCCGGGTCTGTGATCGAGTCTTTGTCATGTATCACGGGGTGATTCAAGGCGAATTATCAGGTCAGAACATGACTGAACATCAAATTATGACTCTAGCTACCGGTGGGAAATTACTAGAAGAAGAGGAGGGCCATTTCAATGAGCACATCGAATGTTGAAAAACCAAATTTCGTTCGTTGGTTTAAACATAAATGGTCAAATGAACCGTTATTTAGTACAGCGATTGCACTTATTATTATGATTATACTGCAAACATTAGTTTTAGGATTTGACTATGATTCGTTCGGGAGCTGGTTTCAGTCATGGATTAATAACTGGATTAATATTTTAAGAAACAATGCAAGTATTGGTATTATCGCATTAGGTATGACCTTCGTCATTATGACAGGTGGGATCGATCTAGCAGTTGGTTCTACACTAGTAGCAACAGGTGCATTTGCCATGATTCTCCTTGATACGGGAACAAAGGGGTTCTTGGGAATGCTCGGAATGAGCGGTATGCCTGCATACATTGTGACGATTGTACTCGTACTCTTATTTGGTTATCTTCTTGGGGCACTAATTGGGGTGACGATCACAAAAGGGAATGTTCCACCATTTATCGTGACGCTCGGAGCGATGCTTATTTTCAGGAGTGTTACCCAACATTTTATGCAAGGCTATAACACAACTCTTCCTTCTGAATTTTTACAGATTGCCAGCTTAAATATAGGAAACTACATGATTATGCCAATCATCTATTGGGCTGTCATAGCATATGTTCTTTATTATATGTCAAAGCGGACCACTTTCGGAAGACAAATCATTGCCGTCGGCTCGAATGAAAAAGCGGCAAAGTTATCCGGTGTAAATGTTGATAAAATAAAATTACGCGTCTATGCTTTAATGGGGTTGCTTGTCTCGATCGCTGCCATTATCCAAGTTTCTCGCGTCGGTTCAATGGATTTTTCAAATGCCGGTAGAGGAATGGAGATGGATGCTATTGCTGCAGCTGTTGTCGGTGGAACAAGCATGAGCGGTGGAAGGGGCTTCATACTAGGTACGGTGTACGGAATGCTCATTATCGCCGTCATGAACAATTTACTAAATCTTTTCGGTGTCCCACCATTTTTAAGAGAAGCTTTTAAAGGCTTCATCGTAATTGGGGCGGTATTATTACAACGAAAAGGAAATAAAGGGAATGGAGCCCTTTCTTCATAAGTTGCCTAGCATTTATCGAAACAATAAATTGAAAATGGAAAGGGAGACTTAGCTGACTTTATTATTTCTGCAGAGCATGTTTCTTTTAAAAATAACCATTCAGTATAATTCTCAGGTTCAAAGATGTTGAAAATAGTAGAAAAAAGGATAGATGCTTATCTATCCTTTGCAGTATGATTTAAATCTTTATTTCATTTATCCCTTATTCACCTGCACACCTTTTTTTATACATGCCTCCCTTTCCCAAGGGCGACTTTTCCAGCGCCTAAGGGCGAGAATTCCACGAATCCATTCGTCCATTCCTTGAGCGATCCAAACTCCTAGTAAGCCTAATCCTAGATGAATTCCAAAAACATAACTAAAAACGACAGCGACACCCCACATAAAAATAATTCCAGTAATCATGGGGAAACGGACATCACCAGCAGATTTCAATGAGTTCATAAGGACAATATTCATTGCTCTTCCTGGTTCAATGAAGACAATTGCCCACAAAACAGGGATTCCGACCGCTAGAATCATTGGATCGTCTGTAAACATTCCTAAAATCGGAGAGCCAACCAAGGCAATCACCAATGAAACGATGAAAGATGCAGCAGTGGCAATTTTTAATGTCTTTAATCCACGGTGAAGGGCTTTGTCATATTCTTTTGCTCCAATATATCTAGACACCAAAATCTGTGTTCCCATTCCAATTGCCATCGTAAATAAGAAGCAAACCATTGAAATATTAACGATATAGACTCTAGCTGTTAAAGCAGCCGCTCCAAGTGAGGCAACGATCCCGGTAATAATGAGCTGTGAAAATTGATAGGACAAATTCTCTCCAGCAGACGGTAGACCGATTCGGAGAAGACCAAAAAAATCGACATGATCAATTTTTACGATATCACGGATTTTGATTGAAATAGCAAGCCTTTTATATACTAGAAAAACTAAAATGACCACGGCAACTACTCGAGCGATAACGATCGCCCAGGAAACACCAACTACACCTGTGATTGGAAGGCCGAATAATCCAGAGAGAGCAAAAATGTTCCCGCCAATACTAATGATATTCATAAGGATGGTAACAACCATCGATTCTTTTGTATATCCATAGCTACGTAGCACGGCACTGAGTGCAAGAGCAAGGGATTCGAAGAATAAAGAGAGGCCACAAATTTGCATAAAAATGAGCCCATAATCATAAATTTTTCCTTGTACATCAAAGAGTTTTAAAAAATGTTCTCCAAATAGAAAGACAATAAGCGCCATCATTAAGCCGAACCAAAAGTTCATTCCAAAGGCAGAACGAGCCATTTGTTTCGCATCGGCCAGTTTACCTGCCCCAAGCTTTTGTCCAATTAAGATCGTCGCACCTATTGAGGTAACATTAAATACTAAAATAAAGATGTTAAGAAGTTGATTGGCGACTCCGACACCTGCCGCCGCGTCATCAGAGTAGTGACCAAGCATAAAGGTAGCGATTATTCCCATACTCATATGCAACGCGATTTCAATAAAAAGGGGCCATGTAATCTGAAAAAGCGTTTGTTCTTTATATTTATTGGTTTCTTCCACGACGTTATTTTCTCCTTTTAAATTCCAAATCTCAAATACTCATTCATTTTAATCCTATTTTTAAAAATGTAAAGGAGAAAATATAAAAAAAGACGGAATTGCCTTTTCAAGAGGAAATTCCGTCTTTAACTTAATTCAATTTTCCCCTTAATAAGGAGGCTGCTTTTCGAGGAGAATCGGCTTTCATAATTTCTGATACAATAGCAATACCAGCGATTGGTAAGTCTTTTAATCTCTCTATATTATTTAATTTAATTCCTCCAATGGCAACAACCGGAATGGAAACAGCTTCTATGATTTTTTCGAGTTCTCCCTCCGCTAAAACCTTGGCATCATCCTTTGAAGCAGTTGGAAATACGGCGCCAACGCCAATATAATCTGCTCCATCTTTCTCAGCGGCAATCGCTTCTTCAACAGAGCCTGCTGATACACCTACGTTCACAGTAGGAGGAATGATTTGTTTAATGGAAGTAAGAGGGAGATCCTCTTGTCCAACATGAATACCATCAGCTTCGACCGCTAAGGCAATATCGACCCGATCATTAATATAAAGAGGAACTTCATAGCGAGAGGTCAGTTCCTTCAGCTTAAGCGCTTTTTCAAAAAATAGCTTTCCAGAGTTCGTTTTCTCTCGAAGTTGGACAGCTGTCACTCCACCTTTTATCGCTTCTTCGACAATGGCTAAAAGCTCAGGAAGTGGAATGGATTCTTCTGTGACAAGATATAATTTTAACTGTTCTTTCATACGAAACGGACACCTTCTTCCCAAGTAATCCCATCCATTAAGAAAATTTGATCCAATAATTTGATACGGTATGTACCGATCCCTTCATCTTTTTTTAATTGCTTTTTAGCAAGTTCACCTGCAATGCTCATCGTAGACATACCTGCAACTGCAGCGGCAAACCAATCAGTGCTTACACCAGCAAAAGCTGCAATTAAAGAAGCTGTCGTACAACCTGTCCCTGTAATTTTCGTTAATAACAGATCACCATTATCAATGCCAATGACATCAGTCCCGTTTGAAATATAATCGACTTTACCACTGATAACAGCAATCGCATTTAGTTTCCGAGCCGCATCTAGCACAAGTTCTCTACTTGAAATCGAGATATCACCAGCATCGACACCACGTGTTTGTGCATTGCCTCCAATGAGAGCAAATACTTCTGATGCATTTCCCCGAACAATCGAGACCTTGACTGTGTTTAAATAATCTTTTGCACGCTCGGTGCGAAAAGGTGTTGCCCCAACGCCAACGGGATCGAACACAATGGGAATGCCTTTTTTGTTGGCTGCTTGACCAGCGAGCTTCATCGCTTCATACATTGCATCATCGATCGTTCCAAAATTGATCACAATCGCTTCGGCAAGTTGAGCCATATCAACCACTTCTTCAACGCTTGTTGCCATTACTGGAGAACCGCCAATAGCTAAGGTCACATTAGCACAGTCGTTAATTGTGACTGTATTCGTTAAATGATGAATGAGAGGTTGAACTTCTTTTACTTGTGTAAATAAGTCTTTAATTGTTTGTTTCACGTATTTCACCGTCCGTTTTAATTAAGATTTGCCTTTTTATAAAGTTCATAAAAGTGATGTGTCGGCCCATGCCCGCGGCCTAGCTCAAGACTATGCTTAATCGCTATTGAAATGTACTGTTTCGCTAATTTAACTGCTTCAAACATGGAATAGCCTTTGGCTAAATTGGCAGCAATTGCCGAAGAAAGGGTACAGCCAGTTCCATGAGTATTTTTTGTTTCGATTCTTTCTCCATGAAGCCAGTGAAAATATTGTCCATCATAAAAGAGATCGTTTGGATTCCCCTGCAAATGGCCACCTTTTAATAAAATCATTTTCGCACCTAACTCCAATAATGTTTTACTGGCGGAGAGCATATCTTCTTCTGTCTCTATTTTCCGATTAACAAGCACTTCTGCCTCTGGAATATTGGGTGTAATTATCGTTGCCAAGGGAATCATATGCTCGGTTAATGATTGGATTGCTTCTTCCTGTAGAAGATGATGTCCGCCTTTTGACACCATCACAGGGTCTAAAACAATTTGATTTGGTTGATATTTTTTCAAAGCTTGAGCGACTGTTTCAACAGTAGCCGGAGATGAAAGCATACCGATTTTGACTGCATTGACAGGAATATCGTCAAAGACAGCTTCTATCTGCTCGCGAATAATTTTGTTGTCTATGTTCTGTACGGATCGTACTTCTTGTGTATTTTGAGCGGTTACAGCAGTTATCACAGACATTCCGAATACTCCGTTAGCAGAAAAAGCTTTTAAATCAGCTTGAATTCCTGCACCGCCACCTGAATCAGAACCTGCGATTGTTAGCGCTGTTTTCATGAATCATTCCTCCAATTGCATGATTTCTTATTAATACTTTTAATAATCCATAACCCATCAGAGCTCCAGTTATTGAGCTAATCGCAAAGGCAGGAACTAGTCCAAAAAGAGTCGCCTCTTGCCCTAGAAACAGCACGGCGATTGGGTATGTTGCTATCGCACCGATCATTCCTGTCCCAACTACTTCTCCGAATGCCGCAAATGAGAGCTTTTTTGTTTTTTGATACAGAAAAGCAGCCAGCAATGCTCCGATCATACTTCCAGGGAATGCAAAGACACTTCCTGTTCCGAGCATATTGCGCAAGGAAGAAGAGATAAAAGCTTGTAACACGGCATACCATGGTCCGAGAAGAACCGCCGATAAGACATTGGCAAAATGCTGCACAGGAAAAATTTTTGCAAATCCAACTGGGATGTAAATCATGCTGCTTGAAATCGTTGTAATTGCAGCAATTAACGCTGTCAATGTCATCTTATTAGTTTTTTTCATAATCTTCTATCCTCTCTATTTGGATATGATGTTTTTAAAAGCACTATTTGCGTCAACTTCTTCTTTTAAAACACCTGTCTGGTAAAGCCATGCTGCAACCTCTTTCCAAACTTTTTCCTCTTGATAACCGAATGGGTGAGAGGGGTCATCCATTAATGGAAGAAGGACGTTTAAGCTTTCTGTCTCAACATCTCGATCAAGTGGAAAGCTGTCATTCTCGTTGTTAAATAGCACTTCCAATCCTTCTTTTGGATTATTTTTGACGTCTTCTTGTCCCTTTGTAAGAGCTTTCCAAAACTTCGAGAATACCTCTTCTTTTTTTTCTAAAGTATCTTCACCAGTAACAAGAATAAGTTCATAATTATCAGGAACCCCATAATCCGTTAAAGGAAACATGTCAACGTCATAACCTTCTTTTTTAAGGAGCACAAGCTCGTGATTTACATAAGCTCCAACTAATGCATCAACATTTTTGGTTGCTAATGAAGGCATAAGATCCCAACCGACATCCGTTAGTTTTACATCGTTAGCATTACCGCCATCATACTCCACCATAGTCTTTAAAATCGCTTCACTTACGGAAGAAGAAGGGTAGCCAACATTTTTCCCAACTAAGTCTTTTGGTGATCCAATGCCATTATCTTTTAAATACATAATTCCATCTAATGAGTGGCGAACAAGTGCAGCAATTGAAATAACAGGAATATCTTCAGCTCTAGACATTAATAACTGGGTTTGATAACTAATGGCTAAATCAACTTTACCTGTTGCTGCAAGCTTAAGTGGGTCATTTGTATCAGCAGGCATTTCCACCTTTACCTTTAAGCCTTCATCTTCAAAATATCCTTTTTCTTCCGCCATATAGATTGCAGAATGAACAGCGTTTGGATACCAGTCGAGCATAATGCTAATTTCTTCTAGCTCATTTTTAGTAGATTGAGTGTTTGAACAGCCAATGAGAATCGTTAAGATAAATATAAAACTGAACATCATACTTTTTTTCATTTAATTTCAACTCCAAAATTTATAATCTGTTTTTCCAACGTAATGTTCTTTTTTCTAGTAATGATGCAATGGCAAACAGAATAATCCCAACAACAGTTAAAATGACGATCGATGCAAATACGCCACTTGCATTTAAATCTCCTGACATTCTTCGACTATAGTAGCCAAGTCCTTCACTTGCTCCAAGCCACTCACCAATGGTTGCTCCAACAAGAGAGTAGACAATCGCAATTTTCAAACCAGAAAAAAAGGAGGGAAGTGCCATTGGAATATTTAATTTCGAAAAAATTTGCCGTTTGTTTGCTCCCATTGATCGTAACAATTCAATATAGTCTTTATCACACGACTTTAAGCCATCGTATGTTGCAACAACAATAGGGAAGAAAGACATTAATACCGTCACCGCTACTTTGCTCCAAATCGAGTAACCAAACCATAAAACAAATATGGGAGAGAGGGCGATGATCGGTATCATCTGCGAAATCACGACTGCCGGGTAGAGCATTTTTTCAATTGTTTTCGAGAAAAACATGCTCACTGCAAGAGCAACTCCTGCCGTGACTGCAATGATAAAACCAATGGAGAACTCGACCATCGTAGCCTTTAAATGTTCCAATATAAGTGGTCTCCACTGTTCAACAATATGGCTTGCAACGCTCGTAGGCGCAGGAATAATAAAGGCAGGGACAATTTTACTGCGCACCAAATATTCAACCAAAACCATTATTAAAATGACAAAGACGACAAAGAAGCTGTATTGTTTTAAGAAGTTTTTCATATTAGATCTTCTTCTCCAGTTCTTTTCGCAATTCAACCAAAATTTGCGAATGAAGCATTTCTTGATAGCGCGGCCGCGGCAAAGGAACAATCGTTTCTTCGATCTTTCTGTCTTCTTTCAATAAAATAATTCGATCTGAGAGATAACAGGCTTCTTCTAGATCATGTGTAATAAAGACAATCGTTTTATCAAGCTCCTGCCAAATTGATAAAAGCCAAGCTTGCATTTCTTTTTTTGTAATTGAATCCAATGCACCGAAGGGTTCATCAAGTAGGAGCACTTCTTTTTCCGTTAGCAACGTACGCAGGAAAGCTACACGCTGTCTCATTCCACCAGAAAGCTGATTAGGATACGCTTGCTCATAATCTGATAAACCTACTTTTTTCAACCAACTGCGGGCATTTTCTTTTGATATCTTTATTTCTTTCTTAATTTCAGCACCAATCATAATATTGTCAAGAATCGTTCTCCACGGAAAGAGCAGATCCTTTTGCGGCATAAAACCAACATCACCGAGAGTGACAGGCTTTTTATTGATGGAAATTTCGCCTTCATCAGCTTGTAACAATCCTGTAATTAACTTGAGAATGGTACTTTTTCCTGTACCACTTTTTCCAATTAACGAAACAAATTCACCTTGTTGAACGGTTAAATTTAGTTTTGCAATCACTGGAATTTCTTTCTTTGGAAATGTGTAAGTAACATTTTTAAGTATAAGTGTCATTGTCTTATCCTCGTTTAAATTGGCCAATCATGCTCATAATAGTTCATATCCCAAAATAAGTATTCGTATTTGGATGTAATTTGGAAATGTTCCTCCAATAACGCAAGTTCACGCTCCGGCAGTCCTTCAGCTAGTTCATCCATAAGTTTAATCAACGATTTCGCACCTTCTCCAAAGGTTTCAGAATCATATGTATCAATCCATTTTGCATATGGATTTGAGGAAATTCGCTCTCCATATTGTTTACGCAAAAGTTTCCCAATTTCCCAATAATCCCAAGCGCAAGGTAGTAAGCATGAAACGACTTCAGCCAACGTTCCGTTTTGTGCCACATTTAGCATGTAGCGTGTATAGGCGAGATTGATTGGCGTTGGCTTGGTAGCCTCCAACTCTTTGCGAGAGATGCCAAACTCAGCAGCGTATTGACGATGAAGTTCCATCTCAAAATGAAGGGTTTCATGTAATATTTTGGAAAAATGTTCCATCGTTTCCAGATCACGTGCTTTAGTTACGGCAGCAGCAAAAAGCTTCGCATAGTCGATTAAATACACATAGTCCTGTTTCATATAATGTGCGAATTTTTCACGAGGGAGTGTACCTTCTCCTAATTGCTGTACAAACGGATGACGATGACTCTTTTCCCATATTGGTTGCACGTTTTTAAAAAGTCGACCCGTGAATTTACTTGATTTCCTTATCTCCACCTTATTTTCCTCCTTTGATAAGTAAGCTTTTGAGGATGCTTGTATATAAATAAAAAAACCACTTTCCGAATTTTTCGGAAAGCGGTAAGGCATGAGGGCATCATACGCCATTACCTACTTCCCTACGCTAGTACGAACTAGATCAGGTTCAAAGGGTACGTCTCAGCCATAAGGCGCCCCTAGCAGAAAATGAAATTATTCAGTTGAATTTTGTTCTATTAAGAAAAAGATTCATATATTTATATACAAAAAACCTCCACAAAAGTGGAGGTTGCATCTCTAAATGAAACAACATTACCACTTCCCTACGCCAGTTTTAACCGGATCAGGTTCAAAGGGTTTAGAACATCTTGTTCAATCTCAGTCCATAAAAAGACTCCCCTAGTGTTCATATAAAAGTTTATAATCATATTAACACGGTTTCATACCCTGTTCAAGTAGTGCACATAAATAAACGAAGAGGAGTGGACAAATTAATGACAACAGGATTGCTGCATCATCTTGAAATTTATGTTTCCAATCTAGCAAAATCAAAGGAATTTTGGAGTTGGCTTCTTGAAGAATTAGGATATCGTTCATTTCAAAAATGGGACAAAGGTGAAAGTTGGAAGTTAGGGGATACATATCTCGTTTTTGTGCAAGCAGAGGAAAGGTTTTTGGAGCCCCCATATCATCGCTGCCGAGTTGGTTTAAACCATTTAGCTTTCCACGCAGATTCTCGTCAGCATGTAGACCATTTAACAAAGCGATTACGAGAAAGAGGTGTAAGTATACTTTATCCAGGTCAACATCCATTTGCTGGTGGGGAAGATCATTACGCCGTTTATTTTGAGGATCCTGATAGAATTAAAGTTGAATTAGTTGCAACGATGCCATAACTTTAGTTAAAATCGCTATTTACGGTAGAAGCAATGAATGAACGAAAAGGCGCCAAATCCTCTTGTTTAAGGCTTTGGCGCTATTGTTCTTGTTGAAATTGATCGACATCGTAGTTGTGTATAACTCTTTTAATGAGTGAATCTACATCTAGCTCCGGTGCTTAGACCTATTAAATTTCCCATTCCATCTGTACGATCAGTCAACCTACGTTGCTAGCCCCGTAAGTTTCCTATTTCTCTTACCTGAATGGTCCAATTTATACGGACCTGAACAAAGCGCATGTGCTTTTGTTCTGATAATTAAATCGTCTCAAGAATTTTTTTTAAAGCATGATCAGCGTCTACATAATCATAACCGAGATCTTTTGCAACTGCTTCATAAGTAATGGCACCAGCAGCAACATTAACGCCACATTTTAAAGCATGATTTTCTGAAATTGCTTTGTGTATCCCTTTATTGGCAATTTGCAAAGCATACGGGACAGTAACATTCGTTAGACCAATTGTAGACGTTCTTGGAACAGCACCAGGCATATTAGCAACAGCATAATGGACAACACCATGTTTCAAGTAAGTTGGAGCATCATGTGTAGTAATGCGATCCACGGTTTCAAAAATACCACCTTGATCGATTGCGACATCAACTACAACTGAGCCAGGTTTCATTGATTCAATCATTTCTTCTGTAACTAATTTTGGTGCTTTTGCACCTGGAATTAATACGGCACCAATTACTAAATCAGACTCGCGCACTGATTGGGCAATACTAAGTGGATTGGACATCAATGTTTGAATATCGTTTCCAAATAAATCATCTAATTGTCGGAGACGGTGGGGACTTAAGTCAATAATTGTCACTTCGGCACCTAAACCAATAGCAAGCTTGGCTGCATTCGTACCTACTACACCACCACCGATGATCGTGACCTTGCCACGCTTGACACCAGGAATACCAGAAAGCAAAATCCCTTGACCGCCATTAGATTTTTGTAAAAATTGCGCTCCAATTTGCGCTGACATACGGCCAGCTACTTCACTCATTGGTGTCAATAGGGGCAAGGTGCGATTAACTTCCACTGTTTCGTAAGCAATAGCTGTAACACCATTATCAACCAACGCTTTTGCCAGTTCTGGTTCAGCAGCTAAATGTAAATAAGTAAAGAGAATTAAACCTTGACGAAAATAGCCATATTCCGATGGGAGAGGTTCTTTTACCTTCATAACCATTTCGGCCGCCCATGCTTTATCAGGTGTTGATACGATTTCAGCACCTGCTTCGATATAAGCTTTATCTGTAAAACCACTTCCGGCTCCAGCTTCTGTTTCAATTAAAACACGATGACCTGCTTTCACTAGAGCAATAACACCAGCAGGCGTCATCGCCACTCGATTTTCGTTATTTTTAATTTCTTTTGGCACACCAATTAACATTTAAAATCCCCCTTATAAATGTTGACCTAAAATTCTATTTTAATTATAATTTTTTGAAAATATTTTGAACATTGTCGAAAGATTAAAAAAAGAAAAGGAGCATTTGTGAAATTTCACAAATGCTCCTTTTCTTGAAGACGCTCAAGTTTTAAATCAATAAATAACGCTACTTTTTGATGGGGATCACGCAAATTTATTGCTCCTATTTCTGCGATTCGCTTTAATCGGTAACTTAATGTATTTAAATGGATATGTAATGCTTTAGCAGCTTCGTTCATGTTACTATCAAAAATCAAATACGTCTCCAACGTATGGAGAAGTTGGGTATGATGCTTTAAATCATATTGTTTAAGCCTTTTTAATGAAAGATTTTCGTAATGCTCCAATCTATTTTTTTCAAAGATTAAATCTAAATATCGATAAATCCCCAGTTCTTGATAATTGATCAATTGTGCAGCTAGATCGGGAAACTTCTTTTGGCATTGAAGAACGAAAAGAGCTTCTTGATAACTCCTTTCAATATCAGTATAATCTTGAGAAATTGTTCCACACCCACCATTGATTGAGTTTATACTAAACCGCTTACACATATGGGCGATAAACTCCGTGATAAATGCTTTCAAATCCCTCTCAGTATATTTATCCTCGTTTGGGGCTGTGAGTAAAATAACTTCTTTTTCATCAAAAACACGAAAAATGATTTTCAATTGTTGTGTCGTTGAAAGAAGATAGAAAATTTGTTGCTGATTTTCTTTAGAAATTTCTTCTTGAAATTGAAAGACAACAACAGAAAAGATTGCAGGAGGCAAAAGTTGAAATTCCGCAAATTTTTCACGAATTTCTTTTTTGGAGCGTATATTCCCTGTTAATAGCTTCCAAAAAAACTCATTAATTCCTTCATCTGATTCTTTTTGCAAACCTTGAAGTTGGAGTAAATGATTCTTCACTGCTTGAGCTGCTTGTTTAAAAAGGGGAAAAGATTGATCAGACAACTTTCTTTCAACCTCCAACGCCCAAATATAACCAAGTACCTCGTTATTTTTTCGAATTGCAATCGCGATTCGATCTCCGAGACCAACTTCTTTAATTTGAGCAATTCGCACAGGTTCATCAGTACGATTAATTTTCGGTAATATATGATTCTTCCACAAGCTGTTAATCACTTTTTCAGGAACACGCCGTCCTATAATCGTCTGAATTCTCGCTTGATCGGTTTCTTCATTATGCTGACTATAAGCAAGAAGACGATGATTGGCATCCTCGATTGTAACAGGACAATGAAAAACTTCACTTATGCGATCAACCAAGCTTTCTAATGTCTTAAAATTCCCTTTAAACGGATTATCATTTTTACTGTAAAGATCCATCGTATCCGTTCTCCTTATAAACTGAAATATGTATAATCATAGCTTACGTTTTAGGGACTTGTATATGTAAATTGCAGAAATTTTTGCGAATAAAAATAGGGGAAATTAATCGTGCAAGTAAGGTTTGCTACATTTGTGAAAAATCAAGCTCAATATCAATCATTATGGAGCACATCAAGCTCTTTTTATTTGGTTTTCTTAAACTAAATTTTTGGCTTATGTCGTGCGAAAACAAAAGTTTCACACTCCTTTCAATTATAATGAAAGATTAGAGAAAAATGAGGGGAAAACAACATTGACATAAAATAAAGTCTTTACTTTAGAGCATTTATGCCGAAAACATGGAGTTAGTATTTAATAGTTTTATAGATTTTCTCTGTATTTTCAAAAGAAATCCCAAAAGATAATATTTTTAAAAATAAAAGTATAGACATTTAATAAAATAAGTATATAATTAATTTTGTAAACGATTCAAGAAAGCGCTTTTTTTGATTATTTATCCAATATTTCATAATAAAGGAGTTTGATTGAGATGAAAAAAATCTTATTAGCCTGTAGTTCTGGAATGTCAACAAGCCTTTTAGTGACGAAAATGGAAGAGTACGCGGCATCGATCGGTGATGAAGTAAAAATTTGGGCAGTAGGCCAGGATCAAGCAAAAAAAGAATTCGCCAATGCTGATGTTGTTTTAATCGGACCACAAATGAGTTTTTTAAAGGGAGAATTCCAGAAAGACGCAGAACAATACGGAATTAAAGTGGAAGTTATCGACATGATGGCCTACGGAATGGCCGATGGTAAAAAAGCGTATGAACAAGCACTTTCACTAATGTAATGGAGGAATGGTCGTGGATAACCTCAATTTAGAAGAGCTATCAGCAGAACAAGTCAATTTTATGCTTATTCTTCATAGCGGAAATGCAAGGAGCAAAGTAATTCAAGCATTGCGCGAATATAAAGAAGGAAGAGTAACAGAAGCTGATCATTTGCTGATTGAAGCTGAAGAAGATTTAAAAGTCGCCCATCAAATTCACTTTAAGATGGTTCAGCAAGAAGCTTCAGGGACAAAAGTCGAGTTTGCATTATTACTTATGCACGCAGAAGATCATTTAATGTCAACATTATCAATGAAAGAGCTAGTAAAGGAAATGCTAGACCTCTTTAAACAAAAAAAATTATAAAGGGAGGAAGCGGCGATGTTTGAGAAACTAAGTAAATATCTTATTCCAATCGCTGGAAAATTAAATAATAATCGCTTTTTATCAGTGTTGCGCGACGCATTTATGTTAGCGTTCCCATTAACGATTTTCGGTTCCATTTTTGTCGTATTAACAAATCTACCATTCTTAGAAAAAATTATGAGTGCTGGAGCTCTAGCAAATTTTAAGGACATGTTTGGAATCGCTTCCTCAGCAACGATGGGGATTATGTCCGTCTTTGTTGTATTCGGCATCGGATATTACTTGTCGAAAAGCTATGAGGTTGAAGCAATTTTCGGAGGAGCGATTTCACTTGTTTCCTTTCTATTATTAACTCCATTTATTGTAACACTTGAGGGTGGGGAGGTTGTGTCAGGTGTGATTCCGCTCGATCGCTTAGGTGCAAAAGGCATGTTCCTCGGCATGATTACAGCATTTCTTGCCACGGAAATCTATCGACGTATCGTTCAAAAAAATATAACGATAAAAATGCCTCCTGGGGTTCCACCAGCAGTAGCTAAATCATTTGCAGCGTTAATTCCTGCAATCATAACATTAACTGTTTTTTTGATGATTAACGTATTGGTAACACAATTGTTTAACACAAATTTGCATGATATTATCTATAACGCTATTCAAGCACCGTTGGTAGGATTAGGAAGTGGAATAGTTCCAACACTAGTAGCTGTATTCTTTATTCAAATCTTCTGGTTTTTTGGTTTACATGGACAAATCATTATTAACTCTGTGATGGATCCAATTTGGAACACTTTAATGATAGAAAACTATGAAGCTTATCAAGCAGGTGCAGCGTTACCGCATATTATTTCCAAACCTTTTATGGAAATTTATACAGTTGGAATGGGCGGTACTGGTATGACGCTTGTGGTTGTTTTTGCAATGCTTGCTTTCATGAAGAGCAGACAATTAAAACAAGTGGGTAAGCTTGCGGTTGGTCCAGGTCTCTTCAATGTTAATGAACCTGTTATCTTTGGATTACCAATTGTCATGAACCCAATTGTCATTGTTCCTTGGATTATAGCACCAATGGTTGTTACACTCGTTTCTTACTTTGCTATGTCAATTGGTTTAGTACCACCACCAACAGGGGTTGCCATACCTTGGACAGTACCATTCTTCATCAACGGGATCATGGCAACTAACTCTTTAGCGGGAGGAATTTTGCAGCTCGTAAACATGGTGATTGTTGGGCTAATTTGGTTCCCATTTTTAAAAACTTTAGATAAAACCAATTTAATAAAAGAAAAAGAAGCAGAAAAAGCTGCTTGAAAATTTTAAAGCGAGTAGAAACTTTGAACAAATAAATACCCTGTTCAAAATATCGATAAAAAAGGAGACTGCAGTGATGACTAACATGAATGAGATAAAATATCGTTTCCCAGACGGGTTTTGGTGGGGATCTGCCGCATCTGGACCACAAACGGAAGGGGCCGCTGCGGTGGATGGCAAAGGAAAGAATATTTGGGATCACTGGTATGAAATTGAGCCAAATCGTTTTTTTGATGGGGTAGGACCCGACAAAACATCGCAATTTTACTACAAGTATAAAGATGATATCCTCCTGATGAAAGAAAGCGGCCATAATTCTTTTCGAATGTCGATCCAGTGGTCACGTCTTATTCCTGAAGGAAGAGGCAAGGTCAATCAAAAAGCAGTTGAATTTTACAATAATGTCATAAATGAAATGATTGCTCACGGAATCGAACCATTCGTTAATCTCTTTCACTTCGATATGCCATTGAAGTTGCAAGAAATTGGAGGCTGGATAAATCGCGAGACTGTTGATGCCTATGTGAAATATGCACAAACATGCTTTGAGCTCTTCGGTGATCGAGTGAAATTTTGGTTCACCCATAATGAACCGATTGTACCAGTTGAAGGTGGGTATTTATACGATTTCCATTACCCTAATGAAGTTGATTTCGGCAAAGCCGTTCAAGTTGCCTTCCATTCGATACTTGCAAGTGCTAAAGCGATTCAAGCTTATAGAAGTGTGAAACATGATGGAAAAATTGGGATCATTCTTAATTTGACTCCTTCATATCCAAGAAGCCAAAACCCTGCAGATTTGCAAGCAGCGAAAATTGCTGACGCCTTCTTTAATCGCTCATTTTTGGATCCATCTGTAAAGGGAGAATTCCCACCGGAATTGATACAAATTCTCAAAGAAGAAGGTTTTTTACCGCATATTAAGAGCGGTGATTTAGAAGTTATTAAAGAAAACACTGTCGATCTGCTTGGTGTCAATTATTATCAGCCAAGAAGGGTAAAAGCGAAGGAAAACTTGCCGAATCCTAGTGCTCCTTTTATGCCTGAGCGATTCTTTGATCATTACGTGATGCCCGGTCGCAAAATGAATCCTCATCGGGGCTGGGAAATCTATGAAAAAGGGATTTATGATATTTTAACAAATTTAAGAGAGAACTACGGCAATATCGAGTGCTTTATATCAGAAAATGGAATGGGTGTTGAAGGTGAAGAAAAATTCCGTGACCAAAATGGAATAATTCAAGATGATTATCGCATTAAATTTATTCAAGAACATCTCAAATGGGTTCATAAAGCGTTAGAAGAGGGAGCGAACGTGAGAGGCTATCATTTGTGGACTTTTATGGATAATTGGTCATGGACAAACGCTTATAAAAATCGATACGGCCTAGTGTCAGTGAATTTACACAAAGATGGTGAAAGAACAATTAAAAAGAGCGGTCAATGGTTTAGAAGCATTTCAGAACATAATGGTTTTTAAAGATGGTCGTTTTGACCATCTTTTTTCAACGAAAAGGAAAATTGGAAAACAATCAACCATTTTTGATAACTTGATGTATGATAGAGTAGAAAGCGCATTTTTAGGCGTAAGACGTTATTTTTTGAAATTAAACCTTATAGAAAAGCTGTGTGTGCTAAAGACCATCGTTGCTCGTTTTCGCTGAGGAAATGTTCTTGGTTAAGAAGTAGTGGGAAGCTATCCTAATAAATGAAATGAAGCATACTCAAAACGATCCCATATGGCACAGCTACTAGAAAAAGAAATTATGAATAAGGTGGAGACCGGTGATGCCAAAATACGAGACTATTTCATCCGTAATGAGAGAAAGAATAAAAAATCAGTTTTATCCCATCGATCAACCAATACCAGATGAAATTACATTAGCAAAAGAGTTTCAGTGCAGCCGAATGACTATGAAACGGGCGCTGGATATTTTAGTGAAAGAAGGTTTGCTGTACCGGAAAAGAGGGCACGGAACTTTTATTATTCAATCTGCTATATCTCAGAATGTTGTAAACGTTGGTACAAACGAGATTTTAGGCTTGTCGCGCCTTTTAAAGGGGAAGAAAGTGACGAGCGAAGTGATTAAATTTGATGTCCAATTTCCTACGCAAGAAGTCGCAGAGCATTTAGCAATAGACGTAAAAACTCCTGTTTATTTTTTAATCCGTCTGCGATTGGTCGATGATGAACCATATGTTATGGAAAGGACATATATGCCCACGATCTTGATTCCAGGAATCACAGATGATATTTTACATGGCTCGATCTATTCATATATTCGGGAGACGTTAGGACTTACAATTGCAGGATCCCATCGAAAAATACGGGCATGTAAATCAGAAGAGCTTGATCATCAATATTTGGCATGCTTACCTGATGACCCCATTTTAGAAGTGGAACATGTCGGTTTTTTAAATAATGGAGTACCATTTGAATACTCTTTTTCACGGCATCGCTATGACAAATTTGAAGTGACGACTATCAACTAACACCACGTATTGGAGGGATAAGCTATGCTAGGAGCCATTGAAGCAGGTGGCACAAAATTTGTTTGCGCCGTTGGCAATGAAAAAGGAATGATTGCCGAGCGTATACAAATTCCCACAACTAGACCAATTGAAACGCTCCATGAAGTGAGCACCTTTTTTCGAAAATTTAAAGTTGACGCAATCGGAATCGGTTCTTTTGGACCCATTGATGTAAATGAAAAAAGCCCTACCTATGGATATATTACTTCCACACCCAAAACAGCTTGGCGAAATTTCCCCTTCGTGAAAACGATAAAGGAAGCATTTTCAGTTCCAATCGGTTTTAATACAGACGTCAACGCCGCCGCTTTAGGGGAAGCAAAACTCGGAGCTGCAATCGGGTTAGACAGCTGTCTTTATATTACTGTCGGGACTGGAATCGGAGCAGGAGCGCTAGTACAGGGACGATTATTACAGGGCTTATCGCATCCTGAAATGGGACATACCTATGTTCGACGTCACCCACAAGATTTATTTGCAGGAAGTTGTCCTTATCATAAGGACTGTTTGGAAGGCTTAGCTTCAGGTCCAAGTATTGAAAGACGTTGGGGACAGACTGGAGTAACTCTTTCGGAACGCTCTGAAGTGTGGGAGTTAGAAGGTTATTATATCGCTCAGGCACTTGTGCAATATATTCTGATTCTTTCACCGAAAAAGATCATTCTTGGCGGTGGAGTGATGAAGCAAAAGCATGTATTTCCTTTTATTTATCACCATTTAACAGAGCTTTTGAATGGTTATGTAGAATTACCTGAGCTAACCAATTATATTGTTTCTCCTCAATTGGGGGATGACGCTGGGATAACAGGAGCTTTATTACTGGCTTATGAGGCATTACAACAAAACTAAAAAGGGAGGAACTTTAATTGCAACTGCAACCATTATTTTTAAAACCAATTTTTCAGGAAAGAATCTGGGGTGGTACATTATTAAAGAAACACTATGGCTATAATATTCCTTCAGAAAAAACGGGTGAATGTTGGGCAATTTCTGCCCATCCCAACGGTCCATCGATCATTGAAAATGGCCATTTTGCTGGGAAAACGTTAGCAGAGTTATGGATGGAATATCCTGAGCTATTTGGTCATCCGCTTGATAAGGCGTTTCCCCTTTTAACTAAGATCTTGGATGCTAATATGGATTTATCTGTTCAAGTCCATCCTGATGATACATATGCTAAGAAGAACGAGAACGGAGAATTAGGGAAAACGGAATGTTGGTACATTATTGATTGTAAAGAAGATGCTGAAATGATTTTCGGCCATAACGCGCAAACGAAAGAAGAGCTTGAAGAAATGATCGCTCAAGGCAAATGGAACGATTTGCTTCGCCGTGTCAAAATAAAGCCCGGTGATTTCTTCTATGTCCCTAGTGGAACGATACACGCGTTATGTGAAGGGACCCTTGTATTAGAAACGCAACAAAGCTCTGATACGACATATCGAGTATACGATTATGGGCGTCATGATGAAAAAGGAAACCTTCGTGAACTCCACTTAAATAAGGCGCTTGAAGTAACACAAGTTCCACATAAAGCCGTAAAAACAACACCAATTATAGAAACAAAGGAAAATGTAACGATTACCACTTTTATTCAATCAGAGTTTTTCTCTGTATCCAAATGGGAAATAAGCGGAATTGCCAAATTCTCTGAAGGGGTGAGATATTTGCTTATGAGTGTTTTAAAAGGCGAAGGTACATTCCAGTATGATGGTCATGCGTACCCAATAAAGAAAGGAGTTCACTTTGTCGTCCCTGTAGGCATGGGTGAATTTGCAATATCGGGAAACTGTGAATTGATCGTTTCTCATCCTTAAAAAATAATAGACAAAATCGTCTGGTTTCGTACCTTTGTGGCTCTAATCGTTTCCCTCGTAAACACTAACAAAAAGGGCACAAAAGTTCATAAGCAAAGAATCTTGGTCGTAACTTACGTAAATAATGATCATGAAGATTAGTCTGCATGTAGGCGATGAAAGAGCATCTTCCCTTTTTAATGAGGGAAATATTTTCAAGTAAAGGAGTGAAGGGCATGATTCATAAAGAACTTAAATCATTTCCCCCACATTTTCTCTGGGGTGCAGCTTCGGCAGCCTATCAAGTAGAAGGAGCTTGGAATGTTGATGGAAAGGGGATTTCGAATTGGGATAAATTTGTTCGAATTCCTGGTAAAACATTTAAAGGCACAACAGGTGATGTAGCTGTTGATCATTATCACCGCTATAAAGAGGATATCCAATTAATGAACGAGATGGGGATGAAAGCATATCGTTTTTCTGTCGCTTGGACTCGAATCTTTCCAAGTGGTCGCGGTGAATTAAATGAAAAAGGGATCGAATTTTATGATCATTTAATTAACGAGTTAAAAACAAACGGAATTGAGCCGATTTTAACGCTCTATCATTGGGATCTTCCACAAGCTCTACAGGATGAATATGGAGGTTGGGAATCTAGAGAAATCATTTCAGATTTTACCCGATACAGCGTTGAATTATTTAAGCGTTTTGGGGATCGTGTGAAATATTGGGTCAGCCTTAATGAGCAAAATATCTTTACGATGCTAGGTTATCGTCTGGCCGCTCATCCTCCTGGTGTCATGGATGATAAATTATTCTATCAAGTCAATCATCATGCAAATCTAGCTAACGCAAGCGTCATTAAAGAATTTAGAAAATATGTGCCTGATGGAAAAATCGGCCCAAGTTTTGCCTATTCCCCTGCCTATGCGCGAACATCCAACCCAAAAGATATTATTGCAGCTGAAAATGCAGAAGAGCTAAATAGCCATTGGTGGATGGACATATATGCATGGGGGAGATATCCGAAAGCCGTCTGGAATTATTTAGAAAGCAGCGGTCTTGCTCCACGAATTGAAGAAGGCGATTTTGAACTGTTGCGTCAAGGTACTCCTGATTTCATGGGGGTCAACTATTATCAAACGACAACCTATGAAGAAAACCCTTTAAACAACGGAGCAGGAATAGCCAAAATTAATACGACTGGGGAAAAAGGCACCTCGGAGGATACAGGGATTCCAGGGGTCTTTAAAACCGTAGAGAATCCTCATCTAGAAAGAACTGATTGGGATTGGAATATCGATCCTCTTGGCCTTAGAATTGCTCTGCGCCGCATAACCAATCGCTACAACTTACCAATTTTAATTAGTGAAAATGGTTTAGGGGCTTTTGACAAGCTGGAAAAAGACGATGTTGTCAATGATAATTATCGTATTGACTATATTCGTACCCATATCGAAGCGATGCAAGAGGCCATTTCCGATGGAGTAGACGTACTTGGCTATTGCGTCTGGTCTTTTACCGACCTGCTTAGTTGGCTGAACGGTTTCCAAAAACGTTATGGATTTGTTTATGTCAATCAGCATGAGGAAGGAGAACATGATCTTCGCCGCGTGAAGAAGAAAAGCTTTGATTGGTATAAGAAAGTGATTGCTTCCAACGGCACGGTTTTATAACTAGTGATCACTTCATATTTTTATGGTTAGGATAGATGCTGTTAATGAAAAAAATTATAGAAAAAATACGATTTGTATGGGCAATCCCATCTTTTCCAGTTTTATTTCTTATTAATACAATTTTTGGATTGTCGATGTCTTTCTTTGTCCCTTTTTCATCTCTCTTCGGTATTGATGAAGTAGGGATGACGAACGCAAGCTTCGGGATCTTTATGACCGTTATGGCAGTTGGTGGAGTGGTGATTAGCAGTTATATCGCCAAACGTTCCGACTTAAAAACAAACCGGAGAACATTACTGCTGCTCACATCTTTTACAGGAATTCTTGGCTACTCCATGTTTGCATTTTTACGTGATTATCTAGCTTTGCTCATAACAGCTTTTGTATTACTTGGAACAACAGCTGCAGCAGTACCGCAGCTATGGGCATATGCTAGAGATGCCTTAAAAGCTGCCTGTATTGCCAGTGAAGAAACCCCTTTTGTTATGAATGTTTTTCGTATGTTTTTCGCACTGTCATGGACGATCGGACCGGCATTAGGTTCCTGGCTACTTATTATGATTGGGTTCAAAGGGTTGTTTTTATTTGTCGCAGCAGGCTATTTACTAGCATTTTTAACGATTTTCTTTTTTTTGAAAAAGTTAGAGACACAAAGTGAAGCACGAAAAGAATCAATAGCCATAAGGAACTATTTGTCAAAGCCACATATTCTTGCTAATCTAGGTGCCGCTCTGCTATTAGCAGCTGCCACATCGATCCATATGTTAAATGTTCCTCAGTTTGTCATGAAAGTCCTTGATGGAACAGAGGTCGATGTCGGAGTAATCTTCAGCGTTCCACCCATTTTTGAGGTGCCTTTTATGATTGCTCTTGGCATCCTAGCAACTAAAATGGATAACGGACTCCTTGTTAAAGCAGGATTTTTTATCGCTTTTACTTATTTCTTATTGTTTAGTTTTGTAACAGAAACCTGGCAAATCTATCCACTGCAAATATTAAGTGCGGCTCAAGTATCGATTACCGCAGGAATAGCGATCTCATATTTTCAAGATTTTATTCCAACTGCACAAGGTACAGCAACGACTCTGTATTGTAATTTTAAATCTTCTGAAATACACTCTCTACATCTCGATAACCAGTGCGGTCATCCCCACTAGGCTCGTCAGTTTCAAGTGTCCATAAATTATTTAAAGGGGCTAAAAATTCATTCTCATTCTTTCGGAAAGAAGAGTGGATATGATAGGTTTTCTTTTGTAACAGTATAACCGATATGGTAAATACCATCCTGTCCATCTTCCTCGTAAATTCCAATTTCATCAATTTCATATTGTTCAAGATATGTTTGGAAAGGCTTTTGTAAATCATTTATGATTTGTGCTCTAGATAAGTACTCCAATACGATCACTCCTTTAGAAAATTCGATGTATTTAATATGGCTACTGACGTTGTAAATTATCCAAATCCTTACCAATCATTATGATTGCTCCCATTTCTCTTCCAATACTATAATAAAAGCTTCAACATTTTTATTATTTTTCATAATTGGAGAATATACATAAGAAAAAGTTCTTTTAAATGGCTGCTGATTAATAGGAAGAACAGCTAAATAGCGATGAGCTATTTCTCTTTTAATAGAATTTTTCGCTAACAAGGAAAGTCCTAATCCGCTGATGACTGATTCTTTAATTGCCTGAATGCTATTCATCGTCAAAAGTGATTTTATTTTCAGACCATTATTAGCCAAGACCTCCATTAAAAAATCGCGATTACCGGAACCTTCTTCTCGTGATAGCCAAGTTTCATTTATCAGTTCAGAAAAGTGGATTTTTTCTTTATGCACGAGTGGGTGATCAGAAGAAGAAACAATATAAAACTCTTCCTCCATGAAGGGAATAACATGAAAAACATTCTCCTTAGCCTCGCCTTCAATGAAGCCAATATCAATGCGAAACTCACGAACAGATTGCAATATTTCTTCTCTATTCCCGATCATCATTTCAATTTCAAGAGCAGGATATTTTCTCT
Source organism: Bacillus methanolicus (assembly GCF_008764295.1). Classification (GTDB taxonomy): domain Bacteria; phylum Bacillota; class Bacilli; order Bacillales; family Cytobacillaceae; genus Robertmurraya; species Robertmurraya methanolica_A. The sequence continues at coordinate 70,431 of NZ_VTQX01000014.1, forward strand.
GTAACTCACACAGGAGGGAGGGGAGGATGTATTCGCCGATCGTATAGCTCGCACCAATTGTCAATTTTCCTGCTATTTTATGATGATATTCTAAAATCTCTTGTTTCGCCAATTCGTAAATTTTAATCATTTCTTTTGCTCGCTTTAATAGCAGCTGTCCACTTGGTGTTATTTTTAAAAACTTTGGTGAGCGTTGAAATAGTTCCGTATTAAATTCTTTTTCCAAATTTTTAATATGAAGGCTGACGGTTGGTTGAGACATTAGAAGTTTATCTGCTGTTTTCGTAAAATTTTTCACTTCCGCTAATGTCACAAATGTTTTAAGTTCTTCTAACTGCATTCATCTCCCACCTTATGATTAGGAATCATGATGATTCCGATTATTTAAAATTATTTTACATTTCAGCTTTTCTTCGTTAAAGTTTTTACATAGTTAAAGCTTTTCTGAAATTAAGAACACGAGATTTTTTTTGATTATAAAACCAACTTATTTGATAGGAAAAGTAAATATAATGATATATTACCAAATTTTTTGTGAGGTGGATAGTATTGCAAATTCAAGTAGGAAACAGTCCATTTAATCAGGAGCAGGTTGAACTTATAAATCAGTTACTAGCAACTTTAACAGATTCACAAAAAATCTGGTTAAGTGGTTTTTTTTCAGGCTCCCTATCTAGAGATAGTGAAACAACGGCACTCAGTAATAAAGAGCAACCTACCATGACGGTAAAAGATGAAATTACGATCCTATACGGTTCACAGACAGGAAATGCTCAAGGTCTTTCAAAAAAAGCGCAAGAGGAGCTTGAAAAAAACGGCTTCAAAGTGACTGTCGCTGCCATGAACGATTTTAAGCCAAATCAACTAAAAAAGATAAACCAATTACTCATTATTGTCAGTACCCATGGTGAAGGGGATCCTCCTGATAATGCCATTATCTTTCATGAATTTTTATACGGTAAAAGAGCACCAAAACTTGAGCACTTGCACTATTCCGTTTTGGCACTTGGAGATAGCTCGTATGAGTTTTTTTGCCAGGTAGGAAAAGAATTTGACCGTAAACTAGAAGAATTAGGCGCTACACGGATTTATCCTCGCTTTGATTGCGATCTTGATTTTGACGAACCAGCTCAGGAATGGCTAGAAGGTGTGATCAAAAGCTTAAAAGAAGCTAATCCAGACGGCGAACCTCAAGCACTTAAGCATCTATCAACTTCGCAAACCGTTTCTGCGTATTCGAGGAGCAATCCTTTTAAAGCTGAAGTACTGGAAAATCTTAATTTAAACGGGAAAGGCTCAAATAAAGAAACACGCCACTTAGAATTATCACTAGAAGGATCGGGGCTAACCTACAAACCAGGGGATAGTTTAGGAATTATTCCTGAAAATGATCCAGCGCTCGTTGATTCTTTATTAAACGTATTAAAATGGGGCGCAGATGAATCTGTAATAATTAATAAACAAGGCGATATTTTATCATTAAAAGAAGCATTAACGAGACACTATGAAATTACGGTCATTACAAAGCCGCTTTTACAAAAAGTTCAAGAACTGCTTCAGCACCCAAATTTAGACAAACTTCTGGAGACTAGCAACGAGACAACGTTTAGAGACTACATTGAAGGGCGAGATCTTCTTGATCTCATTGAAGATTTTGGTATATGGGGGGATTCAGCACAAGAATTTGTATCGGTATTACGCAAAATACCACCGCGTTTATATTCGATTGCAAGCAGCTATGAGGCAAATCCAGACGAGGTTCACCTAACGATTGGTACAGTTCGGTATTCCGCCCATGGCAAAAATCGAAAAGGGGTTTGCTCTACTTTCTGTGCAGAAAGAATCTCTATTGGTGACAAGATCCCTGTTTTTATCCAATCTAATGATAACTTTCGCCTTCCAGATGATCCAAGTACGCCGATTATTATGGTCGGACCGGGTACAGGGGTTGCTCCATTTCGCGCTTTTATGCAAGAACGCGAAGAAACAGGAGCGACAGGGAAATCATGGATGTTTTTCGGAGATCAGCATTTTATGACTGATTTTCTCTACCAAACAGAATGGAATCAATGGTTAAACAATGAAGTACTAACAAAAATGAGCGTTGCCTTTTCCCGTGATGGTGCTGACAAAATATATGTACAGCATCGGATGAAAGAGCATAGTAAAGAACTGTACTCTTGGCTTGAGGAAGGAGCTGTCCTTTACATTTGCGGTGATGAGAAGAATATGGCAAAGGATGTACATGAGACATTAATTGAAATTATTGCAAAAGAAGGGAATGTGAGTCGGGCAATTGCAGAAGAATATTTGAGTAATCTTCAGCAGCTAAGGCGCTATCAAAGAGACGTATATTAAAGATTTAAGCGAGAGGAGAATGGATGATGGCTGACAAAATGATCAAAGCCCCTGATGGCCCTCCAAGTAAAAATGAAAAGTTAAAAAGGGAGAGCAATTTTTTAAGAGGTACATTAAAAGAAGAGATGGCAGACCCGCTTTACGCAAGGATATCTGAAAATTCAAACCAACTCTTAAAATTTCACGGGAGCTACCAGCAGGATGATCGTGATCTTCGCAATGAACGGCAAAGACAAAAGCTTGAGCCCGCCTATCAATTTATGATTCGCGTTCGGTTGCCTGGCGGAGTTGCTACAACTGAACAGTGGCTTATCATGGATGAAATTGCTGAAAAATACGGCAATCAAACACTTAAACTAACAACGAGACAAACATTTCAAATGCATGGTATTTTGAAGTGGAATATGAAAAACACGATGCAGGAAATCAATCAAGTGCTGCTCGATACAATTGCTGCCTGCGGAGACGTGAATCGTAACGTCATGAGCAATGCGAACCCGTTTCAATCTGAACTCCACGCTGAAGTATATGAATGGTCGAAAAAACTCAGCGATGATTTGCTACCTAAAACAAGAGCTTATCATGAAATCTGGTTAGATGAAGAAAAAATTTTTAGCAGTCCAGAAATGGAAGAAGTCGAGCCCATGTATGGACCAGTTTATTTGCCAAGAAAATTTAAAATCGGCATAGCGATACCCCCATCAAATGATGTCGATGTTTTTTCACAGGATTTAGGCTTTATTGCTATTGTTGAGGAAGATAGACTAATAGGTTTTAATGTCTTGATCGGTGGTGGAATGGGTATGACCCATGGTGATCCGGAAACCTATCCGCAAATAGCAAAAGTGATTGGCTTTTGTAAGCCAGAACAAATGTACGAAGTATCAGAAAAAATCATCACGATTCAAAGAGATTATGGAAATCGCTCCAATCGAAAAAATGCCCGCTTTAAATATACGGTTGATCGGCTCGGTCTTTCAACTGTTAAAGAAGAGTTAAACAAAAGGCTTGGTTGGCCATTAGCGCAAGCAAAACCTTTCCAATTTGTTCATAACGGTGACCGTTTCGGTTGGGTTAAAGGAGTTAAAGGAAAATGGAATTTCACCCTTTTTATTGAAGGTGGAAGGGTGAAAGATTTTAAGAATGCTAAAATTAAGACTGGTATTCGTGAGATTGCTAAAATTCATAAAGGAGATTTCAGACTTACTCCAAATCAAAACTTAATTATTGCAAATGTATCAAGCCGCAATAAAAAACAAATAGATGAATTATTGGAAAAATACGGATTAACAGATGGACGTCACTTCAGCGCTTTACGCAGAAACTCGATGGCTTGTGTGGCCTTACCAACATGCGGATTGTCCATGGCAGAAGCCGAACGTTATTTACCTACTCTTATTGACAAGATCGAAACCATTATTGATGAAAATGGCCTGCGCGATGAAGAGATAACAATTCGAATGACTGGCTGTCCGAACGGCTGTGCCAGACACGCATTAGGAGAAATCGGATTTATCGGGAAGTCACTTGGCAAATACAATATGTATTTAGGTGCGGCATTTGATGGAAGCCGCCTCAGTAAATTGTATCGCGAAAACATTGGCGAAGAGGAAATTCTATCAGAGCTAAAAATACTCCTGCCGAGATACGCAAGGGAAAGAAAAGAAGGGGAACATTTCGGAGATTTTGTAATACGAGCTGGGATTGTTGGAGAGACGACTGATGGAACCAATTTTCATGAGCTTAAGTAAGAAAATTTAGTGAGAATATTTCGTCTATAAATGTTGACAAATCACATCGAGATGGTAGGATTAATATAACTTCTATCGTCCATTTTACGAACTTCTTTCATGAAAGGAGGGCGAATCGCTCTGAAACAAGCAGAATGGCAAAATACGTTCAAGCATTTAGAAGAAATGCTTGCGACTATGAAGTTCGGCTCAATTACTTTAGTCGTACAGGATGGAAAGATCGTACAGATTGAAAAAAACGAAAAGATTCGTCTTCCTTAAACATTTCATATGAACACTTGCTGACTAGACAAACTAGAGGCAGGCTCTCCTTTAATAAATTATAAAGGGAGTCTGCCTTTTTGAATGGAAAAAGGAGGGTTATTCTATGAAAACCGCAATAACTTATGAGAATTGGCAGCCAATTTCCGCCCAGTTCGAAATTGATGAACCATTTAAAGGAGCGTACTCTGTACTTGAGTGGGCTTACGACATATATCCTGAAGAGAAAATCATTTACGCTTCTAGCTTTGGAGCTGAGGGAATTGTCTTAATTGACCTCATTCATCAAATAAAGCCTGATGCGCATATCGTTTTTTTAGATACGGATTTACATTTTCCTGAAACATACGATGTGATCGAAAAAATTGAAAAACGTTTTCCTGCATTACGAATTGAAAAAAAGAAACCTGCGCTCACTTTAGAACAACAAGCTGAAAAATATGGGACAGCATTGTGGAAACGAGAGCCGAACCAGTGCTGCCATGTCCGCAAAGTTGTACCGTTACGAGAAGCAATTGGAGAAAAAGAAGCATGGATATCAGGGCTAAGACGAGATCAATCCCCATCAAGAGCTAAGACTGAATTTCTTAATAAAGATGAAAAATTTAAAAATATAAAAATATGTCCGTTAATCCATTGGACGTGGGACGAAATTTGGGCATATATTAAAGCACATGAACTTCCATACAATGAATTGCACGATCATCATTACCCAAGTATTGGCTGTTTTCCATGTACACAACCAGTAGCAAATGAGGGTGATTCTAGAGCAGGCCGTTGGTCTGGTAGTAGCAAGACAGAGTGTGGACTTCACACAAGCTAGAGGAGGTTGGCACGATGGTGATCTTAGCCATTCTCATTGCATTATTTTTTGCCCTAAACATAGGAGCTTCAGGTGCAGCGGCATCGATGGGAATTGCCTATGGAACGGGTGTTGTAAAAAAGGGGATGGCATTGTTTCTATGTGCCATTGCAGTGTTTCTTGGTGCCTATTTAGGCGGGGGAGAAGTCGTAAAAACATTGGGTAGCGGTATCGTTCCAGGACATACGTTTACGGTTTCTGTTACAATCCTAGTTCTTCTTTCAGCCGCCTTGTCATTATTTTTAGCGAATATTTTAGGAATTCCACTTTCGACAAGTGAAGTTGTTGTAGGCGCAATTGTCGGAGTTGGGATTGTCTATCAATCTTTATTTTTCGATAAATTGGCATGGATCTTACTATTCTGGGTGTTGACTCCTTTTGTTGCCTTTATCATGGCAGTTGTTGCTGCCATGATTCTTAAAATAAAGAAAATAAAAAAATGGTTAGAGAAACCTTCAATCAGCCGGATCTTACCATTCATTGTAATAGCAATGGGAATGTTTGAAGCTTTTTCTGCAGGCATGAACAATGTTGCCAATGCCGTTGGGCCGTTAGTGGGAGCAGAAATACTTTCTATTCAATCAGGAATCTTTTGGGGCGGGCTTTTTGTTGCCTTAGGGGCGCTGATTCTCGGGAAACGGGTACTGGAAACGAACGGAAAAAAAATTACCAGCATACGTTTAGAAGATGGATGCATTATTTCTGGAACTGGAGCAAGCATTGTTATGGCAGCTTCCCTTTTTGGCATCCCCGTTCCGTTAACACAAATTACAACAAGCTCAATTATCGGCATTGGCTTTGTAAAAGATGGTATTAATGTCCTGAAAAAGAAGATCGTCATTCAACTATTAACCGTTTGGGTCGTGTCCCCCATTATTTCGATGGCGCTTTCTTACAGCCTTATTCAAATAATCATTGAAAAGAATTTCTATCCAATATTCTTGCTGGCGATGGCCCTTATACTGATCGTAGGCGGTGTGCTTGTTATGAAAAGAAAGTTTGTTTCCCTGCCAACTCAAACGAGTAAGGAAACATCTTTAACGGAAAAAAGTTAATTTTTTGGAAAGGATTGAGAAGATTGTCATTTTTACCAAATCCACATGGTGGAACATTAATTCAATTATATCATCCAACATTCGATCTAAAATCGATTGAGAGAGAAATTCCTATTGATGCCATTTCATTAAGTGACTTAGAACTAATAGGAAACGGACTCTTTAGTCCACTGACTGGTTTTCTTGGCAAAGAAGACTACGAATCAGTTGTAGAAAACATGCGGTTAGCAAATGGTACCATATGGTCCATTCCGATTACTTTACCGATTACAGCTGAGATCGCTCAAACTTTGATAAAAGGGGAAATGTATAAGCTGAACTTTGAAGGAGAGACATTCGGTGTTATTACTGTATCTGAGTGGTTTGAGCCAAATTTGCAAAAGGAAGCAGTTCAAGTCTATCGAACAGATGAAACTGCTCACCCTGGAGTTAAAAATCTCTATCAAAGAGGAAATATTTATGTTGCAGGAGATGTAATTCTCGTCAAAAAGCCTGATAAGGGCATCTTTACAGATGTTTGGTATGAACCGAAGGAAACCCGTGCACTTTTTGAAAAAAATGGTTGGAAAACAGTTGTTGGTTTTCAAACACGAAACCCTATTCATCGAGCGCATGAGTACATCCAAAAAGTCGCCTTGGAAACGGTAGACGGACTCTTTGTCAATCCACTTGTAGGAGAAACAAAAGCAGATGATATCCCCGCGGATATTCGCTTGAAGAGCTATCGTGTATTGCTCGATAACTATTATCCAAAGGAAAGGGTCCATCTCGGTGTCTATCCCGCTGCAATGAGATATGCAGGCCCGCGTGAAGCGATTTTCCATGCCATCGCTCGCAAGAACTTTGGTTGTACACATTTTATTGTTGGAAGGGATCATGCTGGAGTTGGTAATTATTACGGTACCTATGATGCACAGCTAATTTTTAATCAGTTCACAGAAGAAGAATTAGGAATAAAACCACTTTTCTTTGAACATAGCTTCTATTGTCAAAAATGTGAAGGAATGGCATCAGACAAAACCTGTCCGCATGGAAAAGAAGACCGGGTTATTCTTTCCGGAACAAAAGTTAGAGAAATGCTGCGCAATGGTGTTTTACCACCATCTACTTTTAGTAGAAAAGAAGTGATTCAAGTCCTAATCGATGGTCTTAAAGAAGCTACAACAGTGGCAGGAGGACGATAAACTTGAAAGCTAGTAATCTCACATGGCATCAAACAACCATAACGAAGCAGGAACGAAGAAGCCAGAATGGACATGGGAGTTGCGTCTTATGGTTTACCGGACTTTCTGGCTCTGGAAAATCAACGATTGCTAATGCGGTCTCAGGTGAGTTATTTCGCCATGGCATCAACGAATATGTTCTTGATGGTGATAATATTCGCCATGGACTCAATAAAGATCTAGGATTCAGTGAAGAAGATCGCACCGAAAATATTAGAAGAATTGGTGAGGTTGCCAAATTATTTGTCGATAGCGGGAAAATTGTTACTACTGCTTTTATTTCACCCTTTCAAGCGGATCGTGATCAAGTGCGCAAGCTTTTCGACGATGATGAATTTTTTGAAATTCATATTGACTGTCCCCTTGAAGAATGTGAGAAGCGAGATCCAAAACAGCTCTATGCAAAGGCGAGAAGGGGAGAAATTAAAGATTTCACAGGAATTAACTCTCCGTACGAGGCACCTGAAAACCCTGATCTAGTCATTCATACAAATCAATTATCGATTCAGGAATCGGTTGAGGCAATTATTCGCTTTTTACAGAAAAAAAATCTTTTATAGTCTAAGGAAGGATGAGGGGTCTATGGTTGGCAAAGTATATTTAGTTGGAGCTGGTCCAGGTGACCCTGATTTAATAACCGTAAAAGGTCTTCGCTATATAAAAGAAGCAGATGTCATTCTATATGACCGCTTAGTTAATCAAGAGCTTTTACAATATGCACGCAAGGATGCACAATTAATTTTTTGTGGAAAACAGCCGCACGCACATATAATGAAACAAGAGACGATAAATCACTTTCTTGTTAAATATGCCAAAAAGGGTCTGCAAGTAGTTCGCTTAAAAGGGGGAGACCCTTTTGTCTTTGGTCGTGGAGGCGAAGAAGCACAAACATGTATCCATAATCAAATTCCTTTTGAAATCGTTCCAGGAATAACAGCAGGGATCGGCGCTGCTGCCTACGCTGGGATCCCCGTAACTCATCGAACATTAAGCAAAAGCTTTGCTTTCATAACAGGTCATCAAGCTGGAGATAAAGCAGCAGAATTACAATGGAATCATTTGGCAAAAGGGGTAGATACACTTTGTATTTATATGGGGATCAGCCAACTTTCATTCATTGTTGAAAATTTAATTAAAAATGGAAAGAATAAAAATACTCCGATCGCCGTTATTCAATGGGGCACCTTATTGAAACAAAAAACAGTAATTGGAACTCTGGAAACAATTAGAGAAATTGTAAATAAAGAAAATATTATCAATCCAAGCATGATTGTCATTGGTGAAGTAGTGCGACTTAATCAACAATTAAATTGGTTTAATGCTGAGATGAACTCATTCGTTTCAGTAGCTGAGGGCTAAATCAACTTAGGGGGTGATTATCATGAAAGCCATTCTTTATGTAGGGCATGGAACCCGATCAAAAAGAGGAGCATTAGAAGCAAAGATGTTTATCGAAAGCATCATGAAAAAAATTCCGATACAAATACAAGAAATGAGCTTTCTTGAACTCACTTCTCCATCCATAGACAAAGGATTCCATCAGTGTATCGCGAGGGGAGCAACGGAAATTATGATCGTTCCAATCTTTCTTCTCTCTGCTGGACATATGAAAAAAGATATACCTGATGTGATATGTAGACTGAAAAAGAAATATCCAACCGTACAAGTCACAATTGGAAATGCGTTTGGGGTGCAAACGGAAATATTAGATGCACTAGCACAATTAATTTACTCGGCAGTACCAGATTTATCTGAAGAGGACGCTCTTTTAATTGTTGGAAGGGGTAGCAGTGATCGCGATATTCATCAAGCCTTTTTTAAAATTGAAGAAGGAATTTCGAAAAGGCTAAAAATCGCGGAAATTTCGACTTGTTATCTTGCGGCAGCAAAACCAACTTTTCAAGAAGGATTAGATGGCATGCTTGGTAAAAATAAAAAAAGGGTGATTGTCATTCCATATCTCCTATTCTCCGGTCTTCTTTTATCAGAAATAACCCATTGGTGTCAAAAATTCACACCTAAAATTGTTCAAGTTGAACCACTAAGTCGCCATGATGCAATCAAAAATATTGTCATTCGTTCCGTACTTGAAACGGAAAAAGTAACGGCACTCCATGCTTAGTGTAAAAATAGTTTTTACTTAAAGCTTTCCAATAACAATGGGGAGGCTTTTTCTTTTTTAGCGAGCGCTTTAAATTTCATGTAATTAAACTATGCCAGCCAGTTACCGATTAAGAAAGAGATCTGATGGAGAGGAGAAGCTCATTGCTACACCTGCTCAACAATTAGGAGTAACAGACACACATTGACCGATATAATTTATGTAAGGTAAATCATCCTATTTAAGAAATGGGATGAAGTTTTAAGGTTTTGTGGAAATTTATGCTAATATAATATATACTTCTAAACTACTAAGAAGCAGATTAGTGAAGCAAGAACTATGAGGTGTGAAATGAAAATATTTTTTAAATTATCTATCGGGTTTATTTTTGTTTTTATCATAACAGGGTGTATTGGTGAGAATTATGATTTCTCTCCTCCCGCAATTAATCTTTCTAGTAACAGCAACATTAAATCCGAGGAATTAGCAGAAGCAAATATTGATTGGCGTGGAGAAGATAATAACCTAATCGAAAAAGTAACAAATGACATTTTAGCGTTAGCAAAAAAACAACAACCAATATACTTTAAAACAGGGGAAAAAGTGGATATACTTTCTGAACACGCAGATTTCAAGACTGAAGGGGTTAATGTTTCGGTTTGGCAAAATGATAATACGTTAAATTTGCAAGCGGATGATATTTCCTTCTATTTACCAAAAGAAAAAGGCGAGTATGTGATTGAAGTAAATCTTCAAACTGATAGAGGCAATGCTCAATATGTTGGGAATCTTGTTCTTATTGAATAATTAAATGTATTTATAAAAACGGCATTAGAGCCTTAATCCAATGCCAAAATTTTTAACTTTATTTTTCCATGTTGTAGTATCCGTTTTTCTTAATGCTTCATCGTTCCTTTCGCAGGATTTGTTAGCTAATTCCCTAATTACTCTTCTTAGTTTACAAGAATTATCTAATCCAACAGCTTCATACTCACCACAAATTTTGTGAATTATTAAGTTTTTTTTCAACCTAAACCAGAATAACGACAAATCTCGAAATAATATTGCCATTGAAATAGCATCAGTAAGTTACGGGTGCATTTTTTTAGTTATAGTGTTAAATCTCTGCTAATTGTGGTCATAATTCTTGAGAAAATTGGTATGTTCTTTACCATTATCTCTCCTTCAGCCGAACCCGTTTTTCTTTTTAATCTTAGCAAAACTGATATTTCAGTAAATATCATTTTCAGTTCAAGAGTTGCTTTCATTAGAATGTATTCCTAGTTATAATCCGGATAATAAACGTTTCACCTGTAAACAAACTTTCTAAACAATTGCTTCAGTTGCTTCTACTAAACAGCGATTTTGCTCCTTTTTCAAAATTTAGTTAGAGCGGCAAATAGGGTTTTTTCCTTTAATGTAATGGCAGTATTATTGAAAAAGAAAACATATAATAAAGCCTATGTTTAGAAGAGGACGCTCCCTAAAATAGAGACGGGGAATTTCTAAAAATAATGGATGCCGCTTTTCAACAATAGGGATTGAGAAATTCACTTCCGTTCATCAAAAAAGATTTAATGAAGTTTTACACCCCGTTAATATTCCCCATATACGAACAGCTTAAAATAGAGTAAAACGACATAAAGGGGGATTACTCATGATTACAAAGTGGGCCCATCATCTGTATCGTTATGATTGCGGATTATTTCATTCGCTAAATTGTCTATTTGAGCGCAGGGCATTAAATATCTTCTTTAGCCGTATTACCTATTTTGGCGGAGCCACTTTTACAATCGCTTTCTGCCTTTTTATCATTCTATTCGCAGAATCCCCAGTAAAAATGTGGGGAATTGAAAGTGGGCTTGCTCTGCTGTTTAGCCATCTTGTCGTCATGCTAATTAAAAAAATTTATCCGCGAGAACGTCCTTATCTCTCGATTAAAGAAGCATTCGTTGATATCAATCCATTAAAGGATCACTCTTTTCCTTCCGGACATACAACAGCGATTTTTTCCGTCATTACTCCATTCATTATACATTTGCCAATCACTAGTCTCCTCCTATATCCAATTGGCTTTTGTGTAGGGGCATCGCGCGTCGTTTTAGGCCTGCATTATCCTTCAGATGTGTTAGCAGGTGCATTATTAGGTTCGATCTTTGCCATTTTAGCCGAATCGATTTTTTAAGGAGGGGAAACGCGCATGAAAATCGCCATCTTTACCGATACATTTACACCACAAGTTAATGGGGTCGCCTTAACGTTTCAACGCTTTGTCGATTATTTGGATGAAGTAGGGATCGAATATCGGTTATTTGTTCCAGACGGCCATGAAACAGATTTATTTTCCAACCAAATTTTCAGATTTACAAGTTATCAGTTTTTTCTATATCCTGAATGTCGCCTCGCCTTACCAAACATCATTCATATAAAAAAAGAACTTGAACAATTTCAACCGGATATCATTCATGTGGCGACTCCCTTTAATATTGGATTAGCCGGTATTTATTATGCGAAAAAACTTCAGATTCCCCTTGTGGGGTCATACCATACCCATTTTGATCGATATCTGCAATATTACGACTTACAATTTTTATCTAAATTCATATGGAAATACCTACGTTGGTTTCATCGTTCGTTTAAAAAAACTTTTGTTCCTTCTTATGAAACCAAAACGGAATTGATTAACAGAGGGTTTACAAATGTAGATATCTGGAGTAGAGGTGTGAATTGTTCTGTATTTCATCCCCATTTTTCTTCTACTCGCTTAAGAGAGCAATACAAAATAACAGAGCCATATATTTTAAGTTATGTAGGACGACTAGCACCTGAGAAAGATCTTGATGTCTTAATGGAAATCGCAAAGCGCTTGCCTTCTCATATCCAAAATAAAGTACATTGGATAATAGCTGGGAACGGGCCGCTGTATGAGGAACTACAAGAACAGAAGCTAGCAAATATGACATTTACAGGCTATATCAAGGGAGAGAGCTTAGCAGAGCTTTATGCAGCTTCTGATCTGTTTGTTTTTCCTTCAAGTACTGAGACTTTCGGAAATGTTGTGCTAGAATCTTTTGCTTGTGGAACTCCAGTCGTTGGAGCTAAAGCTGGCGGAGTTCAAGAAATCATTGAAGATGGACGCACAGGAAAACTATGCCAACCAGGAAATATAACCGAGTTTGTTGAAAGCATCACTGAACTAGTAAATAAGCAATCTACTCTAAAATTAATGGGCCTGGAAGCAAGAAATTATGCATTAGGGCAATCATGGGAAAGAATATTTTCGGATCTTTTAATACAGTACGAAGGCGTTATTACAGAGACAGAAACTAAGCGCATGATTGCAAATTTATAATTGGAGGGGTCATTTTGGAGAAGAGGGCAATTGCGATAATCGGAACTGGCTATGTTGGTTTAGTTACTGCTGTATCTCTAGCAGAACTCGGACATAACGTCATCTGTGTTGATATTGATAAAGAGAAGATCAACCTTTTAATGGCTGGGAAATCCCCTATATATGAGCCTGGATTAGAGCCATTATTAATGCAAAATTTAAAAAGCGGACGACTCTCTTTTACGTGGAATCATCGCCAAGCCATTCAAAATGCAGATATTATTTATCTCGCAGTGGGGACCCCATCATTGCAGGATGGTTCCGTCGACCTTTCCTATCTGATGGAAGCCGCCAAAGAAATCAGTCTCTCAGCCCATGATGATATCGTTGTTGTCACGAAAAGTACTGTTCCCGTCGGTACGAGTGAAATGGTAAAGAAATATATCGAAAAGCATGCGGTACAGCCAATTAATGTCCACGTTGTCTCCAATCCAGAATTTCTTCGAGAAGGGCAAGCACTTCAAGATACATTTCACGCAGACCGGATCGTCATCGGTGCTGATGATGACGTTGGTGCTAAAATCTTAATGGAATTATATGAACCGATGCATCTGAACATTATTCGCACTGACTTAAGAAGCGCAGAACTAATTAAATATGCCTCCAATGCATTTTTAGCGACGAAGATTAGCTTTATTAATGAAATTGCCAACATTTGCGAAAAATTAAACGCCAATATTGATGATGTTGCTCGAGGAATGGGCAGTGACTCAAGAATCGGAACGCAATTTTTAAAAGCTGGAATCGGCTATGGCGGCTCATGCTTTCCGAAAGATACGAATGCATTAATGCAAATCGCTGGGAATTTAAGTCATCAATTCGAACTTCTTGAAGCTGTTATACATGTAAATAATCGGCAACAATCACTACTTTTTGAAAAAGCGAAAACGAGATTTACAGAACTTAATCATTTAAAAATAGCACTTCTTGGCCTTTCTTTTAAACCAAACACAGATGATATGAGGGAATCACCAGCGCTACCATTGGCAAACAAACTTGTTCAAGAAGGGGCAAAGGTAACAGCATTCGACCCTGTCGCGTTTGAAAAGGGGAAAAAGCTGCTTCCAGAAGAAGTGGAGGTTACCGCCGATATCCGCCACGCCCTCCAAGATGCGGATCTCGCCTTTATCATTACCGATTGGGATGTTATTAAGGATTTCCCTTTAGCCTTATATGAAAAATTAATGAAAAGGCCCGTTATCTTTGATGGACGTAATTGTTATCCGCTTAACAAGATTTCCCAGTATGCAATTGAATATCACTCCATCGGAAGACAAGTGATTCATGGCATAAGAAATTTTCATCTAAACAGTATGTATATATAGTAATTATTAACATAGCAGCTGTTTAGTTATAAGAAAGAGGAAATAAAGAAACGTTTTTTATGGCCTTAGAGAACGAGATTGTTGCAAACATCCCATCTATGTTAATATCTAAAGTGAATAATAATCATAAAACTTTAAAAAGTAGGGATATCAATGGTTGCAAAAAATAAAGAGGATTTTAACGGATTAAAAATAATTGGTGAAATCTGTGGAGCCATTCGAGATGAATTAGTCCATTGGACGAAACCCGGAATTACTACCAAAGAGCTAGATGAAATTGCGAGAAAGATGTTTGAAAAAGCAGGAGCCCAATCTGCCCCAAAAAGTGAATACGATTTTCCTGGATATACGTGCATCAGCATAAATAAAGAAGTAGCCCACGGAATTCCGAAGAGGAAACGGACCATTCAAGAAGGTGACATCGTAAATATTGATGTTTCAGGTTCAAAAAATGGATATTTCGCAGATACGGGAATTTCCTTTGTAGTGGGGGAAGGAGAGCCAATTCTACACAAAATATGTGACGTTGCTAAAGAAGCATTCTATGCTGGTTTAAAGAAAGCAAAGCCAGGTTCAAAAAAAAGCACACTGGGAAAAGCTGCACACAATGTAGCAAAACAGCATGGCTTAACAGTCATTAAAAATCTTACTGGACATGGTGTCGGGCGTTCGATTCATGAAGAGCCAAAACATATTTTTAATTACTTTACCCGATGGAATGACGAGATTTTAAAAGATGGTATAGTAATTGCCTTTGAACCTATGATCTCTACTTTTGAAGAGGAAGTTTTTCAATCAGAAGATGGATGGACTCTTTTAACAGATAAAAGCTTTGTCGCTCAATACGAACATACCGTTATTCTAACCAAGGAAGGACCAATTATTACTACATTGTAAAAGCCATAATACGCCAATTGATTGCTTTAACGAAGCTACAATAACGCCTCATCGTTCAAAATTACTCTATTAGTATGAGCATTTAACGTAGTAAATCCACCAATTTTCTAACATACATAGCTTTTCTTTTTGTTGGATCGTCATATATCAAGTGATTTAATTTAAGTCATTCTATAAGAAAGAGCGTCTTGATATGAATGATTCAATTAAGAAAACTTAGTGTTTTCTTCCAGTGGTACTTTTTTCGTTTCATAAGTAAGGATCAAGTATCGCAACAACCGTTGACAGAATGTGCCAACTTGCCTATCAATAAAACTTTAGACAACTTTAATAACCAAATTGTTTTTTCGGGTAGTAGACAATCTCATTTGAAAAACACCAGTACTCATCGTTTCAATGTTAACGGGAAAATCGGTAATCAATTGTATTCATACTTTTCTCCTACCAGATAAGTAATCTTTTATACCGTAAAAAAGCACTCTTCTTAAAAGAATGAGTGCTTTTATCATTTATGATGCTTGCTGTTCTTGAACCGGATGACTTGCTTTTTTTCGAGGGGCAATATGGAAAATGATATTCAACACGATTGCTGTTAAACTTCCAATAACAATGCCATTGCTTGTTAAAATATGAATTCCTTCTGGAAGATTGCTAAAAATAGCGGGAACCGTTGTGACACCGAGCCCCATTCCAATGGAACACGCAACAATTAATAGATTCTCTTGAGAATTAAAATCAATCCTACTAAGCATTTTGATTCCTGCTGCAATCACCATACCGAACATAGCAACCATTGCTCCACCGAGCACAGAGGTTGGAATAACCGTTGTGAATGCACCTATTTTGGGAATAAGACCAAGCAAGATCAGAATGAGACCTGCTGTGTATATAACATTAATTCTTTTAACTCCAGAGAGCTGGAGCAAGCCAACATTTTGTGAATAGGTTGTATACGGGAATGCATTAAATAAGCCTCCTAAAACAATCGCTAAGCCTTCTGCACGATATCCTTTCGATAAATCCTTTTCAGTAATTTTTTTCTCAGTAATTTCACCTAACACAAAATAGACGCCTGAGGATTCTACAAGACTGATAATAGCGACAATCGTCATCGTCAAAATAGCAGACCATTCAAAAGTCGGCATTCCAAAATAAAACGGTGTTGGCAAATGCACCCATGAAGCTTCGGCAACTTCACTAAAATCAACCATGCCGGTTACGTAAGCAACAACTGTACCTGCTAACAGCCCGATTAAGATTGAGATGGAGCGGACAAATCCTCTCGTAAAGCGATACAACAGTAAAATGAATAATAAAGTAGAAAAGGCAAGGGAAATATTTGTCAGTGAGCCATAATCAGCACTTCCTTCACCACCAGCAATATTATTCATCGCTACTGGGATAAGAGTGATACCGATAATTGTTACAACAGAGCCAGTTACTACCGGTGGAAAAAATTTAACCAATTTACTAAAAATAGTTGATATTAAAATGACAATTAAACCTGATACTAAAATAGCTCCATAAATTGCGGAAATTCCATGTTCTCCACCAATAGCAATCATAGGAGCGACTGCGGTAAATGTACATCCGAGTACAACCGGCAAGCCAATTCCGAAAAAACGATTTTTCCAAACCTGCAAAAGGGTTGCAACCCCACACATTAAAATATCAATTGATACTAAATAAGTAAGCTGCTCACCTGTTAATCCTAGTGCACCTCCGACAATAATCGGTACAATCACTGCTCCAGCATACATCGCCAAAACATGCTGAATCCCTAATGATGTTGTTTTAAACAAATTCTTATCCATTATAGCGCTGCCTCCACTTCGTCCAAAAATTGCACGCCGTCTTCAAGAGAACTTATTCTAGCAAGAGATTCGACTCGAAAGCCTTTTTCTCTAAGTAGGCTGCCACCATTTTGGAATGATTTTTCAATCACAATCCCAATACCTGCGACTTCTGCACCCGAAGCTTTGACAATATTGACTAAACCTAATGCTGCCTGACCGTTAGCGAGAAAATCATCAATAATTAAGACACGGTCATCTTGCGTTAAAAATTGATTAGAAACAGAAATCTCGTTTGTTTCATTTTTTGTAAACGAGTGCACGCTCGCAGTGAGTAAATCATTAACTAGTGTCAGTGACTTTCTTTTGCGAGCAAAAACGACAGGAACCTCTAATTCTAAAGCGGCCATTAAGCCTGGTGCAATTCCGGAAGACTCGATCGTCAACACTTTAGTAATATTTTCTTCCTTAAAACGGTTGGCAAATTCCTTTCCAACTTCCGCCATCAATCGAGGGTCAATTTGATGGTTTAAAAAAGAATCAACTTTTAAAACTTGTGAAGAAAGTACTCTTCCTTCAAACCTAATCTTGTCTTTTAATGTTTTCATCATTTTCCTCCTTATGGCATTGGCTTTTTAAAACAGAATGGTTGATAAAGTGATTTTGGATCATTGCGTATGAAATCAAAGCTTCACACTCTTTTTAAGTAACACTTTAATAATTTAAAGAGGACATGAACCAAAAATTCGACAGTATAAAAAGCCATTACATAAAAAAAACTGAACGTCATGACACTCCTCAAACATGAGTGAGCCAATGACCTTCAGGTGCTATCATAGAAGGAAATGGAATAAACACCTTTCATTAGGTGTTATCCCCATTGCTCACCCATAGTCAGTATATTTACGGTACACTGGTAGAAACTTGCAGGCCATATCCCCGCGATTATATGAGTGAATGCACTTATTCATTTGTATGAAAGTATTATAGGAGCAAATCTTAATTTTGTAAATGGGAGAAGTTGAAATATTAATAATGAATGCAGATTGTTTAACTAGTAAAAACGTGCTAATAATAAGTTATAGATAAAGGTTTGGAGGTTTATAAAATCGGAATTGCGGCAATTAAAATATTTTCTTACAATAGCAAAATGTAAAAATTTTACGATTGCTGTTCAAGTATTGCATAGTTCACAGCCTGCATTAAGTAAAATGATGAAAGAATTAGAAGAAGAACTTGATATGACCTTGCTTTTGCGTTCCAATTAACCGATGTGGGCTTAATTGTTATGGAATATGCACAAAAAATATTTTCTGAAATAGACAATATGACGACAACACTGAATGATTTAACCAATTTAAAAAGGGGGAAATTCAAATCGGTTTATCTCCGTTCATCGGTAGTCTTTTTTTTCAAGTATCATGGCCAATTTTCACAAGGAATATCCTAATATTAAAATGAACGTAACTGATATGGAGCGGCGAAGGTTGTTAAATCTGTAGAAGATGGGCAACTTGACCTTTGACTTGCAATGAAACAGGTTTATACTATTTGTTGGCACGATATTATGAACCAAAAGAAGGAGTTTTCTTAGCTGTTGATCTAAGCCAGGTGAAGCAAAAAGATCCTATTAGCCAGCATCCATATGCGTATGCTCAAAATAATCCAGTTATGCTAGATGATCCGGATGGTGAGCATTCACTGGTGGCGGTATGTTGCAAAAAAAGAGATGAAGTATGCTGCCAAAAAATATAAAAAAAATGCCAATACCATTTACACAAACAAACTGTTGCAAAACTTGCAGCAAAGAAAATTGGCGGAAAATCCTCCAAATTAAAAAATGGTTATAAAGTTGAAATACCTAATGGAAAGAAACCGATTACTGTTCAAATAATGAATACTGATTCAGGTGGTAGGGCTAAACCATATTTGAGAGTAAGTTTTGATGGAAAAGGGGTCTTATACAATTAAAGGTCAACTTTCTTGGGACAAAGGATAAACTCATATTGATTTAGGTGATAAATTCTTAAGTCAAATAACCAAGATGGTAAATGCAACTAAAAGGAAATGATGTAAATGGAGAATTTAAATGAAAAGTTAGGTAGTTTGTGGGCAAGTGTAATTGAAGAAATTGACTTTAACTTAATGGAAAACTCAATTCGTATGAATTTGAAGTTAACGGAAAATGGAAATGTTGAATATTTTGAAATAGCTTTTAAAAATGTCTCCTCTTATTCTTTTTTAAAGAACAAAGGAGAAAATAGATTTTCTTTTGATGAATTAGAAGATGGGGATTATTTAGAACTCACATCTATTGACTATTTTGAAAATGGTATAGGAGAGATTTCTATGAATTCATCTTACGAATGGACAAAAGAATATTATTCTAGCGCTAATTTTGTGGTAGAAATATGGAGTTCTCTTTTATTAATTGAGGCGGATATCTTTGAACTCAATAAAAAAACTTACACTCATTTAATGAAATTTTAACGAATATTAAAAAACCGTTTGTAAAAGTAAAATTTTTACAATTTTGTTAATTAGGTTTAATGATAGACAGGGTTCATACTGTAGACCGCAAAGTAATCTGTAATAAAAGTAAATGGACAAAAAATTGATGATCCTTATTTTTTATTTCTTCAAGCTTTCTTCGATTGACTGCCCGGGGACAAAGGGACAGATTCAATGTCCTTTAAGAAGGGCTCTTTGGAAAGAAATCTCTACAGTGTTTTTTCTTTTCTAGCAATTTACGTTGCCCTCTAATTGATCTATTATTACTATATTCTCTCTAAATGGTTAGTTCCAACAAGTTAAACTGTATATATCTTTGCTTTGAGTGTTTAATTCATATCCCTATAACAAGAAAAGAATATGGATATTATGAAGTAGGAAATTTATTTTTAATCAACATCAAATCAAAAAGCCGATTAATTAGCATAGGAAATC
This sequence comes from Bacillus methanolicus, assembly GCF_008764295.1. Lineage (GTDB taxonomy): Bacteria > Bacillota > Bacilli > Bacillales > Cytobacillaceae > Robertmurraya > Robertmurraya methanolica_A. The sequence goes on from NZ_VTQX01000014.1 coordinate 90,394, forward strand.
GGCTTTCTTCGTGTCGAAATCTTAGCATATGTTTTTCGCTTTTTATTGGTAGGACCTCTATAGGCTTTGGTATAATTCGAGTTGAATTTTGACTCATTTCATTGTGAAACATTGGTTTCACACGAAATGAGTCAAAATTCACTTTATCAACAAAATAGTTTAGCATGGGCTTTTCATAAATAGGATCAGTGATTAATAATCGGTGACAATCAAATCTCGGTCTAAAAATTTTTCAATTTCTTCGCTGACCTGATACGATATTTGCGGTGAATCATAATTTTCAAATACATATTCACATTCGTTTTTGTAAGCCATAATTTCATCGTAATGGGTGAGATGACGCTCAATATCTTTCTCGTTGTCACCTCGTTCTTTTTGTCTATTTATGACTGTATCACGATTGGCATAAATAAAAAATCTCATGACCCGTTCATCATACATCCTCTTCAGCTTTTCCGTTCCTTCAGGATTTAAAGTTAAGTAGACAAGATTATGATTTTCAAAAGCTTTAATTATATCTTTTTCTCGAATACCATAGTGATTTCCATCAATCTCAACAGCTTCTAAAAATTCTCCAGCTAAGTTCATTTTTTTAAATGTCTCTTCATCGACAAAGTGATAATCCTCTCCGTTTGTTTCGTAGTGGCGGGGCGGACGTGTCGTGTAAGAGAGTACTGTCTGCATATCAAAAGCAGTCGCCACCATTTTTGCTACTGTTTTTCGACCAGAACCATCAGGGCCAGTATAAATAAATAGCATTTCCTTTTCTTTAATCTTGTACATGGACAAACCTCCTCAATTAAATAATTGGTGTCATGTGCAATAGAAATAGCTGCCGAGTTTATTCTTATTTATATTGTATCAGAATTTTTTTAAAATTAGAATATTTTGTCAAGGGTTCTACTTTTTTTAAACTTTTTCAAGCAAATAAAAGAAAGCGAATGAAACTTCATCCGCTTTTACAAATTGGTTATTTATATGAATACCAGTTAGAATGATTCTTATTGAGCGCGTTTTGCTAAAATATCGGCTGACATCCGTTCCATAAGTGCGGCCATTTCAGCTCTTGTAGAACTTTTTTTCGGTCCAAATTTCCCATCACCAATCCCTTGAATATGTCCTTGTTGATATATTGCAAATACCGCAGGATAGGACCAGTCAGTTGTTGTCATATCAAGAAAGACTGATTCTGAAGGTTGGTCACTCACATTATACTTAAAAATGTTATTTAATATTGTCGCTAATTGTTCTCGATTTAATAGCGAATTAGGAGCAAAACGAGTCGGGGTAACCCCGTGTAAGTAACCCAATTCTCTCGCCACTTCAATTTCTTTTTGCGCCCAATGACCTTTAACATCAGTAAAAGCATAAGACTTTGGCGTCAGGTTATCCTTTCCTAAAGCTCTCACTAATATAACAGCACCTTGAGCTCTAGTTAAATTCGTTGTAGGAGAAAAAGTGGTACTTGTCGTCCCTAGCATCCATCCTTGTTGAGAAACATACTGAATATTGTTCTCTGCCCAGTAGCCAGGTTTAACATCTGAAAAATATTTACCGTTTAACCAAGCAGTGTAATAGTTCCATGTATCCGGTGTTTCATGATAAAGTGCCCAGGACCCAGTTCCTTTAATGCCATATTTCGCTGGAAGCCGCAGTTTTGCTTTTAAAGAGCGCTCATTTTCAAACCAGACGACATATTTACCTTCCGTTAGTTTCGTGCTTCCAATATAGTAAGATTGGCCATGTGGGATGGTGAAATTAGCATAGGATGATTGTGTTTTATCATCAAATAAAATACTTCCTCTAAACTGCTTGACTACAGGCTCAACGCGAGTGCTTGACACACCAAGACCAGTAATGGCTTTATTCTCCAATGTTGGACCATCTAACTTCCATAGACGACCGTAAAAGGGAAGACCATAAACAATCTTATCCTTCGGCACTCCTTGGTTGATGGCATACTGGATAGATCTTTCTGAAAAAGATATGCTAGCAACAGGTCCAATTGGACTATCGGGAGATTCCCAGCTTTCGTCGTAAGCCATTATCATAAGATAGTCCGCATAATCAGATATTTTCTTATAATCATAAAATCCGTGCCATCCAGCGGTCCACCCATTTGGATTTGCAGCAACTGCAACTGATACTTCTTTATGGCTGGGGATCGCTTGTCTTAGTATTTTAATGAAATCGGTATGGGCATCTTTATAAGCTGCCCCAACTCCTTCAATATCAACGTTAACACCATCTAAATTATATTTTTCAATAGCGGCTGCAATGTCAGCGGCCAATTGCTTTCTTTTATTTAAACCGTTTATTCCTGCTGTAGAATCCCAGTGATTCGATAAAAACGGAACAACTTTTTTCCCTCTTTTATGCATTTCATCAATAAAGGATGTTTGCAATGTCCAAGTAATGCTCAGGGTACCATCCTTAGTAATATCAAAGTAATTGGGGGAAACGACATGTAAACTATTTTTTGTTGCGTTGACTTGATTAATATAAGTGTTGGGACTTCCAAAAAAAATATAGGACATATTAAATAGTTCCGTTCGAGCCTTTACTAAAGAGTACGAAGTGACTCCAAGAATTACAATAAAAAAAATTATTTTGGCTTTCATTCGACTATTCCTTTCTATTTAGGAATTGGTATATGCAGCTTCGAAAAAATAGCCTGTCCCTAATGGTTTTACGGTATACCGAAGATTTCCACGAACAATCGTTTTCTCCTGCACTCCACTTAAATCAGCGTTAGGACCAATGTTAAATTCAGAAAAAACTTGATCAATTTGATGGGGATCCGCATTTTGTTCAAGCATATAAATAACTTGGCTCCATGCAGCAAGCATATTTAATAGCTGTTCCCGCTCTATATCGCTTGTCACAACTTCAATTGTTTCAATGCGATCACTTGGAGCTCTAAGATAAAGATTAATTTTGTTTTTAAGAGTAGCTTTAAAGTTCCCTTGTTCAACTTTTTCCAAAGCCGGTATTTTAAGATCCATTCCTTGCTCGTTTGAAATGGCATTCCAACGCTCCCGAAAATCTGCAAGCGGCAGTTGAAAATCATTGCTTTCTCCTGTGTCAATGGTTTCTTGCTGACTCGGTTTTGCTTGTGGAATTCCGTATCCAGGTGATGGGGGAACGTCATCTATTCCTTCCTTTACCATGTCACTCTCAGCATTATCTGACATATTATTTTCTTCTGGGTTCACAGGCTCCGGATCCTTTAACTGATTATTACGATCCTCTTCAGTGAAAATTTCTTCTGTCGGATCAGCATGGTCGTTTGTTGTTGAAAGAGGGAGAAGGGGGTTCTCGCTAATCGGTTGACCTTCAAGGGGCTGTTTTTGATCACCGTTACAAGCAGACAAAAATAGAAAACAAACAAGGAGCAGCGTTCGATAATAATGTGCCATGCTCAATTCCTCCTTCATTAATAGTGGTAAAATGGAAGTCAAATTCACCTTAGCTTATTTCGATGTTTTTAGGCGATACTATAAGCTTTTGACTGGAACGCAAAAACTATTCAAATCATTACGACAAAAATAAACAAAAGGAAAACATACTAACTTAAGCATGTTTTCCTTTTGTTTACCAAAGCAACTCAAACATTTGTCCATTCACAAGATTCGTATCAATCGGGCAGACATCAGATTCTCTTCCATACTGCCAACCCCACACATTGCCTTTACATGGGGGCTTTCGCGGTTTGAAATTTGGTGCTCTTCGCAATATTGTTACACCATGCTGTGGTTCAGCACTCCATAATATCAATTGATTGCCTACCTTTTTATCATGGGACAACGCTTCGCAATACGCAGTACTAAACGAACCATTAATAGGGTCGTGATACAGCCCCGCCTTATATCCACTTGTAAATATTCCATCGACAAAGCCTCTTATCCATGCTTCATCTATATCAAAATGCTTTTCAAGATTGGCAAATACTACTTTACCTGTAGGGACGCCGATTCTTCGAGCCCGATAGATCGTATTTTGAGCAATAACCGCACCTTCTCTATAACCAATCGCGCGCTCGAAGTTACTGAAAATTGGAAGAATTTTAGTTCCACTTCGATGGAGCAAATTCACTTCCTCTTTTTTTAACATATCCACTCTCCCCGGGACAGATGCTAAATATCTTCCCCAATAAGATGGCTTCCCAAAGTTCTTTAAGACACAATCATATAAATCATTCGTTACCGTTGTGGCAGAATCTACTCCCCAATAATAAGGCAATCTATTCTCTCCTTTCTCAAGAGCATCATTAATTATAAATATTATTCTAGCTATGCTTGTCATAGACCAGTAACTCTCACCACAAATCAACCAATATTCATTCTTACACCATGTCTTTATGAATTCGCAGGAATTTTAACTAAAAGAGTTGATTAAATCAATAAATAGAAGGAGGAGATAGCATCAAAAAAGAACCATTTAGACGGATTAGAAAATGGAGTGATGGTCCGTTGATTCAGCATTGTTGTTACTTATATAAGATTGTAAAACCATTAGAAGAGAGAAGAGGGGGAGTATTAAAAGGTTATATGAAGTTGATTTTTGGCTCATTTTCTCTCCTTTCCGTATAATTAAAAGGCATTTACACGAAATGAGCCAAAAATCATTTTTACAACTCTTTGGTTAACAAAGCTACCATGAAAACATATGTTTGTTTTTAATAACGGGACAATAACTCTGATTCGAGATTCGAGCAAACGAAAAGGATAAAGTCAACAACTCTCTCTTAACATTTTAGCGAGTCAGAGCAGGCCTTGTAACACAACACTCATTTGGTTAAATAAACCCAAACTTAAGCGCCGTTCACATTGCAAAATCATCCCGGTAAAAAGGCAATATTATTGATAAGGAAACTGTGTAGAGTAATTACTAAATTGTTGGTGTGCTTGATCAACCTTTTGTTGTTCAGCGGCCTCCAACTTATACCAACCTTTTTTAAACATTAAATTAAATAGGTCTCTTGAACTTTGATGTGTCTCTTCTAATATTTGCAAAAATTCTTGATATAACTGGTCATGACTTGCTTCACGAACGGCAACATTTAAACTATCTGTTAAATATTTACAAGTAGAAAGACCATCGTTCATAAAATCTCTTTCATTCATTTCTGGTGTTTTTACTTTAGGTAGCTGTCCTGTTGAAGGATTCGCAATCTGCTTATTTTGTTGTTGATTTTGCAAAATACATCACCTGCTTTCTTAATGCTGTTGACCTTGATTAGGATTCGGTACATTCGCCATAATGGTATCGTTATTGACTTGTAAATGAGAAAGTAAACGTTGGTAATGGTTTTGATGCATTTTTCCAGCCTGTTCAAATGCTTGTTTAATTTCCGGATCATTTACTTGCTGTGCATAGAAGTGAAATTTCTTAAATGCAAGTAATTCCCACGACATTGCATCCTTTAAATAGGACAAGTCCTTTGTCGTAATAGCGGGTGGTGGTGATGGCATTGGTGTTTGTTGTGAAAATTGCATAGTCTTCTCCTTTACAAAAAAATTTATGTTAATAAAGGGCCATGTTGTAACTTAAGACTCATTTCCCTCTTTTCCATCATTCCCTTTATCAACTCCTGTTGCACGATTAAAACTTTGAAAAACGAGGTTGAATCCTTGATCCATCGCATTCATAGAATCCCTTTTTTGGCCTCGTTTTTTCTGTTTCTTCAATTATGTACACCTCCTCATCACTAGGTTTCCAATTATTAAATCGGATATTCATCGTTCAAGGCATCTTCTAAAAATCGACAAATTCACATACATTTATGATAATAACAGCAGTGTGAGGAGGGACAATAATTGAAATTTGAACAAGAGCGTGCAACTCTATTTGGAGAAAATTTAATTCATTTTGCGCAATATGTGCTTAATAGTGAAGATGTAAATTACCTATCTGATCGCCATAAACTATTTCGACTCAAAAACATCGTAGAAGAATATCGTATACAATTATTAGGGGAAGAAATTGTCCGACTTAATCGATTTAGTTGGCAAAAGGAACAGTCCGAAGCATTAATCGCCAGAGCTTGCAAAGCAATTGAAAATATTGCTGAATATATAGAAAATAATTTAGATGATCTCTTTATTTACTCTGCAAGAATCCATATTTTGAAGCATTTTTATTAAACCTTCCATTTTACCAACTGAAGCAAGATCGCTATAATAGAAAAAGATAAATGCTGAAAAAAGGGGAAACAAGATTTTGAAATCAAAAAGAGTTACTTTTATCATTCCAATTATGATGGTTGTTGGCATAGCATCGATTTGGATGCTACAAACAGGCTATTCCGAAATTGATCTTACCATTCGGTTGTTCATTACATTCGGTGCCGTTGTTTTTTCAGGAATTATTTCCTATTTTCTCTTTCCTGAAAATGAAGAAAATAAACGGAGATGAAATCAGTAGGTTTCATCTTTTATTATTTGGATGTGTTCAATAATATTGTTCTAAAACTTATACGCAAATCCTTTATGAAACTAAGAATTTACAAGTATTTCAGTTCAATAAAACGGTAGCAAAAATCAAAACCAACCAATAACAAAACAAATTTAAAAGAATTTCAAACTAGTCTAAACCGTTTGTTTTTTAACTTCAATTTTAGCGTAACTTTTATGTTAGTCTCTGACAAATCTATGCTGAGAGAAGGGGCGACTGACTTTATCTAGCATTACGTCAAACAGAAATCATGTTTATTAACAACCAATCTAAAAAGCCAACTGCAACAAGTAACGGTGCGATTGTGTAAGAAAAGAAAGGATGTCATTATGTTTAAATTAGAAAAATTCATTACTAATTTCGATTGGGAAAGTCTGCTGATAAAAGGAGGAGTTATTTTACTTCAAATTATCGGGGTACTCCTCGCTTACTGGATTATTAGACGGATTGGCCGCAAAATTCTTGATCGGACATTTAATAATGTATTGCATCGCCAAGATATAACCGAAGGAAGAGCCTTAACATTACATCGTTTGGCGGAGAATATTTTCTCATATGCTTTAGTTTTTATCCTTGCTGCCACTCTTTTTAGTGTTCTCGGAATCCCAGTTGCCAGTTTAATCGCTGGAGCAGGGATTGTCGGACTAGCAGTCGGTTTCGGCGCACAAGGATTGGTAAGTGATGTTGTAACTGGATTTTTTCTTTTACTTGAAAAACAGATTGATGTGAATGATTATGTCACGGTCGGAAACTTTGACGGGGTTGTCGAAGCAGTAGGACTTAGAACAACGCAAATTCGCGGTTTCGATGGGACTCTGCACTATATTCCGAATCGAGAAATAACAAGTTTAAGCAATCATTCAAGAGGAAACATGCGCGCGTTAGTCGATATTGGCATTTCCTATGAGGACGATATCGATAAGGCCATTGATGTCATGCAGCATGCGTGTGAGCAAGTTGCTCAAGAAACCTCAACAATCATCGAAGGGCCAAATGTTCTTGGTGTCCAAGCATTCGGAACCTCAGAAATAGTCATTCGTGTGATCGCAAAAACAGTAAACGGTGAACAATGGGCAATCGAGAGACAATTAAGAAAAGCGATTAAAGAAGCTTTTGATACCCATGGAATCGAAATTCCATTCCCACATCAAGTGTTAATCCAAAAACAGACAGAAACTCAGCAAAAATCATTAAGCTAAGAAACAAAAGCGTGCGGTGCCTTCACAACAATGATAATTCGAATTATCCCGATTCTGGCGTAAGGAAAACTACGGGGCAGTAAAAAATGAATGAAGCTGAAGAAGATATCGATGCACTCTTTTAAAAAGTGACGAACATTTTAAGAAATCTAAAAAAGCCGATCAACATCAGTTGACGGCTTTTAAACAATTATAGAAATTTCTTCATATCTAAAATAGCTTGATAATGTATTCCTTCGTGGAAAATTGTGCGGATGAGAACCTGTTCAATCGTATACATTCCCATATCTGTAGGTTCAAATTCCTCTTCTAATCTTTCGCCATAGAGTTTTTTAATTTCGCTTGGTTGGTTTTTTAAAAGTATTTTTAAGTCTTGTGTACTAGGAGTTTCCCATGTGAAATCGCTAGGCGATGTACAAAAACCGAACGAATTCTGGAAAACTGCCGGTAGATTTGCATTTTCCTTTGTTACGTCCTGAATCCAAAGATATTGATCTAAATAGATATGGCCTAAATTCCAACGAATATTGTTGTTAAATCCGTTCGGAATAAGCTCTGCTTGCTCTTCGCTAATGTCTTCAACCGTTTTTAATGTTAAAGTACGATATGCTTCTAACTGATTAAATAATACTTCGTGCCTTTTTTTCACCTTTCATTCCCCCTAAATTCACTTTCAACGAATATATTACGTGATCGGGCTACTGATTTCCTTCAAAAATAGAAGGAATTTTCGTAATCGTAAACGAATTAAATGTTAATTAATTATAAAGAGGTGTATGCTAAATGAAATCATCCCGCTATACGGTCAAGAAGTTACCTGCGTATCGGGCTATTGGCTTGAAATGGGAAGGTGCTTACAGTGAAGTGGCACAATTAAAAGAAGTGATCAATGAAATGAGTCAACGAATAGACGAGTTAAAAAATCCGCTTGATCGAAACACGCAGCTTGGTTTATCTTATCATTTAAGACCTGACGGTTTTGTCCATTACTCTCTTTTTGAAGTAAACGAGTTTGAGGATATCCCACCTGGAATGATAGAATTTTATGTTCCTGAACTAACATACGTCATCACCCATCATCAAAAAGGAGAGAATATAGGGAAAAGCTATACAGATATCGGGATATGGATTAATGAGATGAACTATATCCCGTATGTTGATCCAAGCAAAGCGTATTACGATCCATTACCAATTAAGCATGAAAGATATCCACGCGATAGAGACTTGTCAGATCCACATTTTGATATTCTCATCCCAATTGAGACCGTAACTTCAGAATAAAAATAAAGTGCATATTTGGAGGGAATTAGATGGCCAATGTTAATGAAATTATGTCATGGACTTTTCACGAGGAAACAAGTGTGCCACCAGAAGTAGAGGAAATTTTAGTAGCAGGTGAAAGAGCAGAGGTTGCTTATAAAACGATACGAGATATTGCTGTCATTACAAATAAAAGGTTGATCATCTCAGATCGTCAAGGGTTGACAGGAAAGAAAGTAGAGGTATATACGATTCCTTTTAAATCGATTATCATGTACTCCTCCGAAAACGGGGGCAGACTTGATTTTAACTCAGAACTTGAATTATGGACAAAAGCAGGAAAGTTCAAATTAAATTTAAATAAAAAAGTGGATGTTCGTAAGCTAGACAGAATCATTGGAAGCTATATTCTTTAAAAAAGAATTATCATTATTGTCTTAATTCTTGGACAACACTCGGTTAATTTGCAATAATAAAAAAACGTCTGTTACTTTCTACTAAACGGAAATACTTTTATCCGAATGGGCCAGGATCAGTTAAATACGAAGGAGTGCAACCATGACAATAACTTATAAATCGCGCGATGAAGTTCCTTTAAGTGAAAAATGGAATTTAGAAGACCTTTACGTAAATCTTCAAAAGTGGGAAGATGATTTACAACTGATAGAAGTGCTAGCAAACGAATTAAAAACTTTTGATGGAGCTATCAATAATGGAAATCAATTATTGCAATTTTTAACAACGCAAGAGAAATTGTCCTATAAATTTAATCACCTCTATGCCTATGCGATGCTAAAAGTTGATGAAAATACTCGTGATACAACTTCTCAATCCTTATTGGAACGTGCAAGAGCGTTAAGTGTGAAGGTTAGTTCTGCTACTTCTTTCTTTCTCCCATTTTTACTAAGCTTAGAAGAACATACCTTAAAAAAATATATAGCTGAGGAGCAATGATTAACTTATTTTGAGAAAGATCTTTTTGAATCATTTCGATACAAAAAGCATGTATTAAGCAAGGAACAAGAAGCGCTCATGTCTCAGTTTGGGGAAGCCTTATCTGCACCAGCCAATACTTATGGGATGATCAATAATGCCGATATTAAGTTTGGAGAAGTGACAAATGAAAGAGGTGAAAAGGTTGAACTTACAAGAGGAATGTACTCGAAGTTAATCGAGGATGAAGATCGGGAGAAGAGAAAGGAAGCATACAAAGCTTATTACCAACCATATCTCCAGATGAAAAATTCAATCGCTTCGACCTTAGCAGCGGCAATTAAAAATAATGTAACCACTTCAAAAATTCGCAACTATCCATCTGCACTCGAAAAAGGCTTATTTGCAGATAATGTTCCGAAAGAGGTGTACGAGAACTTAATCAAGGCCACAAAGGAGCATATTGCACCGTTACATCAATACTCAGAACTTCGCAAAGAAAAGCTTAGGCTCGATGAATTAAGACAGTATGATATGAATGTTCCTCTTGTCAGTGGTGTAAAGCAAGATATCCCTTATGATGAAGCATATGAGATTATGATAAAAGCATTGGCTCCACTAGGTGAGGATTATATAAATACATTAAAGCACTTCAAGAAGTCACGTTATTTTGATGTCAGAGAAACTCCAGGGAAGCGTTCAGGTGCCTATAATCTTGGTGTCTATGGCGTACATCCATTTATTCTTTTAAATCATCAAGATGATCTCGATAGTCTATTTACGTTAGTCCATGAATGCGGTCATGGCGTACATAGTCAACTAAGTTCTCAATACCAACCACAAATTACAGCTCGTTACAGTATTTTCGTAGCAGAAGTGGCTTCAACGGTAAATGAAGTGTTACTTATTAATTATTTGTTAGATAAAGAAAAAGATGAAAAAGTGAAACGACATTTGCTTAATCATTTCATTGATAAATTTAGAGGGACATTCTTCACACAGGTCATGTTTGCTGAGTTTGAAAAATTAACACATGAAAGAGCCGAACAAGGTGAGCCATTAAATGTCGAAGTCTTTAATACCATTTATGAAACTTTATTAAGAGAATATTATGGTGATACTATCGTCGCAGATGAAGAAATGAAGTACGGATGGGCAAGAATCCCTCATTTTTATCGACCATTCTATGTATATAAGTACGCAACAGGATTTGCATCTGCAATTCAAATTGCGACGAATCTTCTTAAGGGGAATAAAGAAACTTTACACGCTTATTTAGAGTTCTTAAAGAGTGGCAGCTCTGATTATCCGCTTGAGCTGTTAAAGAAAACGGGAGTCGATTTAACTTCACCAGCGCCGATCAAAAATTCTTTGGCCAAGTTTAAGCAACTAGTTGAAGAATTTTCATCTCTATAACATAATGGCTTGGTTATATATCACTGTTGATTTTTGACTCATGTTCTCCTGTCTTTTCATGAGTTCAGATCAGCGTGGCTGAAAGACGTGCGAAACCTCGGTTTCAAACAAATGAACCAACGATTATTTTATCAACAATATTGCTTTACAAAGCCAAAATAATAAACAGCCAAAGTCGAAGCGTTTGGCTGTTTTCCTTTAATGGAGGAACAACAGGTTCGTTGGCACGGATTGGACAATCGACTAAACCACAGCAATAAAAAATTTCAGATGAAAAATCAATTAACACCGTATTTCTTTATTGAAAAAAGGAGTAGTTGAATCGGATTGTTTTTTGTTAAGTGAACAAAGGGGAGCGTGTCATTGAAATTGAACTGCTGGATAGCATGACCATTCTTTTTACTCATTCATGTTATACTTACCTTCAGAAAGTATGAGGGGTTTATCGATGAACAAAGAGAAGAAATATGAAAAAGATTTATTTCCACCGGTAAAAAAGTATTTTTCTAAACTGAACTATGAAGTATATGGAGAGGTGAACGACTGTGATGTTGTTGCCGTTAAAGCGGATGAATTGATTATTATCGAATTAAAATTACACTTCAACAGTGATTTGCTAATTCAAGCAACAAATCGACAACGTCTTACGGATCAAGTGTACGTTGCCATTCCAAAACCACGTTTCAAACGAAATTCAAAAAAATGGCATGATATGTGCCATTTACTAAAGAGATTAGAGCTTGGCTTAATTATGGTTACATTTTTAAAATCTACTACTAAACTAGAAGTAATTTTAGAACCTGGACCATATGATCGAAAATATAGTGTTCAAAGTTATAAAAGAAAACGTCAAAAATTATTTGATGAAATTAAAGGTCGAAATATAAACAATAATATTGGCGGTAGCAATCAAACAAAAATTATGACTGTGTATAAGGAAAATTGTATTCAGATTGCTATTTGTTTCCTTCACTACGGACCATTATCACCAAAAAAGCTTCGACAATTGGGAACTGGAGACAAGACGTTATCGATTTTATCTCAAAACCATTACGGCTGGTTTAGAAGAATTGCAAGAGGGGTCTATGATCTTAGTGAACTAGGAAAAAAAGAGTTAACAAAATTCCCTGAAGCTGTCCATTACTACACAAGCTTGATTAAACAACAAACCTAGTCTAAAGCTACAGTTTAGACTAGGTTTGATTTAGGAACGCATTAATAATTCCAGCGATAATGTCCAGCAATAGGCGTCTTAAATGAAGTTAATTTAACTTCCGCAGCAAAAGGCGGGTTATTATGAATAACTCAACTTTCGCAGACCAAATCAGGCAGGTAAGCCCTAATATAACCGGGTAAACCTGTAACC
>NZ_VTQX01000069.1 GCF_008764295.1 Bacillus methanolicus
AATACCAACCACAGCCAGTCCTAAGGGTTGAAATTCCAAAATCAAATGGTGGAAAACGCTTATTAGGAATTCCAACTGTCCTAGACAGAGTTATTCAACAGGCGATTGCACAAGTACTGACACCGATTTTCGATAAACAGTTCAGCGAATACAGCTATGGTTTCAGACCGAGACGTTATGCCGAAATGGCCATCCTAAAAGCGTTAGAGTTCATGAATGATGGTTACGATTGGATTGTAGATATTGATTTAGAACGTTTCTTTGATACTGTACACCATGATAGGTTAATGAATCTCATATCGAGAACCATTGATGATGGGGACGTAATCTCACTCATCCGTAAATTCTTGGTGAGTGGCGTACAAATTGATGAAGAATATAAGGAAACAGTGATAGGCACTCCGCAAGGAGGAAACTTATCTCCCTTACT
>NZ_VTQX01000070.1 GCF_008764295.1 Bacillus methanolicus
AAAAAAAATTCAAGGAGGATTCATCATGACAGTAATAAATGATGTTAAGACAGCTCTAGCAGGCTTAAAAAGTGCACAAGCAAGTTTCGAAACATTTGCTCTTGGTACAGATAATCAACAGGCAAAGCAACTTTACCAAGATGCTGCTAAACAAACCCAATCTGTTATTAACAGCATTGAACCACGCGTTCAACAAATTGAACAAGAAGAACCTCAATACAAACAACAATAATGAGTAAGATAAAAAAGGTTGGTTGGGAGGCCAACCTTTTTTAATTCCTTTAAATAATGGGAAAAACGGAGATGGTTTCATGAAAGACAAAATAACCAAAATAAAAATTTTTCTTTCCATTTTAGCCGTGATCGGGTTTGGAACAGGATGTAACGATAACCAAAATCAGTTAGATGAGGATAACAAT
>NZ_VTQX01000071.1 GCF_008764295.1 Bacillus methanolicus
TCAAAGGATTCAAACGCACTATGACAAGCCTTAAGACTTGGAGCCCCATACACTTTCTTTAAGGCAGCAGTAAAAGGTTTGTAGTCTTTACTTGGAACATACTTAATCGAATTTCGAATCAGGTGTACGATACATCGTTGAACGATCACATCCGGGAAAATCGTACGTGCTCCTTCTTCCAGTCCACTAACCCCATCCATAGAGACAAAGAAGATGTCTTCCACTCCACGTAATTTGAGTTCATCAAAGATTTGCATCCATTTATGCTTACTTTCCGTTTCATTTAACCACAAACCAAGAAGCTCTTTCTTTCCCTCTATGGTATAGCCTAGTATCGTATAAACTGCGTATTTTTTAGTCTCATAGTCATTTCGAATGGTGGTGTATAGGCAATCGACGAAAACAAAAGGATAAC
>NZ_VTQX01000072.1 GCF_008764295.1 Bacillus methanolicus
AGCTCTCGTTTTAATGGTCTGCCCGAACTTACTTTCCTTGAATCTGTAAGACCGATTAATCCATTCTTTTCATATGCCCTCTTCCACCTACAAGCAGCTTGTTCTATTCTACTTTGCCCTATAATCTCAATATCGAAGCCGTTCTCCATAAAAATTTGACGCGGAAGTTTGCCGGACAGATACTCATCCATAAATCTATTTTTAAAGGTGTCAGTATATGTAATAGCTTTTTCACTAACACGTTGAACATTTGGATTCTGTTGTAGTGCTTTAATCTCTTTAGCTGAAAATGTAATCTTACTCATGTTGTCTCACCTAATCCCCATATCTTGAAATTCAAGTATATTAAAAAATACCTGTAGATAAAACACTCTTTTTTTGAGTGTCTTAACTACAGGTACCATATTAA
>NZ_VTQX01000073.1 GCF_008764295.1 Bacillus methanolicus
AAGTCGTAACAAGGTAGCCGTATCGGAAGGTGCGGCTGGATCACCTCCTTTCTAAGGAATATGGAGACTTAGATGTCTCATAAATCGAAAAGTTGATGAAGCTATTTTGCCAAGTCAAAATAGCCGTATGATTTGTTTAGTTTTGAGAGTGCAATCTCTCAAAACCGTAACCTTTTGGTTACCGTTTGTACCTTGAAAACTAGATAATGAAGAAGAACCAAGAAATTACCGAGTAATCGCCATTTTAGTTTTTCTCTCTATCGATTTATTCATAGAGTAAAGTAAACCGTGAGGGTTTCAAGAAATCAAACAAAGTTGTGTTGGTGTATTGAAAACCGAACAAGAGGGTTTCGAGAAGCAAGCAGATCAAGGAAGCGACCGAACGAGCACCGGAGCGT
>NZ_VTQX01000074.1 GCF_008764295.1 Bacillus methanolicus
GGGTTACAGGTTTACCCGGTTATATTAGGGCTTACCTGCCTGATTTGGTCTGCGAAAGTTGAGAATATAACAATAATCTCTAAGAAAATTGTAAAAAACTATAAACAAAAGAAACTTAAGCTTGCTTAAGTTTCTTTTGTTTATTTTTCTACTCTTTGTGTAAATGAATTTTTTGTCCAGATGATATTATTAAATAAAATTTAAATTAATATATAGTGGAAATTATAGATGTAAAAAATTGTAGAAGGAGGGTGTAAGCAACGGTGTTAAAATCCCTAATAATAACGGTTTAAAATTCCCTCAAAATAACGGACAATGGTTTCAAAACTACATAATGATGGAGTGGCGAAACGATGGTCAAGATTGGGGAATTTTTTAT
>NZ_VTQX01000075.1 GCF_008764295.1 Bacillus methanolicus
AGTATTCCGTTAATCAAATTGAGGATTAAGTCGAGTCCAACTTGTACGATTACCGGAAAGCTAGTTTCGAAGAAATTGACGATGCCGTCTACCACTGCGTTAATGCCTTCGATAATTTGCGGAGTTCCCGCCTGCAAAGCGTCTGCGATTGCCGGCATGAAACGTGACAGCGAAATTAGGATTCCAGGAAGCCCTCCGATTAGTAATCCGACAATGGTCGGCCCCAACGTCTCAATGACCGGCACCAACGCTTTCGGGTCGCCGCTAAATACGCTCTTTACGTTATTAAGAAATTCGCTGGCAGTATCGATGAATTTACCGAAAATAATCGGAGCCACTGTCGCAACAT
>NZ_VTQX01000076.1 GCF_008764295.1 Bacillus methanolicus
AAGCCAAACGCATTCCTTTTCAGTACTTTTGTTAGATTATTGATCCCTTCTAAAAACCCATTCGAATAATCATAAGCAAAACTATTCAGGATTTCTATTTGCCAATTTTGGAGGGTTCGAATCGCCTTTTTAAACTCTGGAATATTCGCCTTTTCTACACGCCGATAAAACTCCTTTAGGGATTCCTTTGTCTCGGAGATAAGACTTACTCCATTTTCTTTCGCCTTTTTAAACCATTGAGAAAACCATTCCTTAAGATGATAAGCCTTCCGTAATTCATTCGAAAAACCTAAGTAACGCTCTAAGTACCATCGATCGTCTTCCGTTAACTTCTCTGAGTTCCTAT
>NZ_VTQX01000077.1 GCF_008764295.1 Bacillus methanolicus
ACTTAACCTTGCATGCAATCGTAACTCGCCGGTTCATTCTACAAAAGGCACGCTATCACCCAGCATTTTTCCAAAGGAAAATATGCATAGGGCTCTAACTACTTGTAGGCACACGGTTTCAGGTTCTCTTTCACTCCCCTTCCGGGGTGCTTTTCACCTTTCCCTCACGGTACTGGTTCACTATCGGTCACTAGGGAGTATTTAGCCTTGGGAGATGGTCCTCCCAGCTTCCGACGGGATTTCACGTGTCCCGCCGTACTCAGGATCCACTCAAGAGGGAACGAAGTTTCAACTACAGGGTTGTTACCTTCTCTGACCAGCCTTTCCAGACTTGTTCGTTTACT